>DAOULV010000009.1:0-2636 GCA_034416335.1 Dehalococcoidales bacterium | reverse complement strand
GGCATAGTGGGACCGGTAATTATCAATCGGGCTTTGCCAGAAGCCGTTTCGGAAATCCAGCAGGTAATGCCAGTATCCCTGGTACTCCTGCTCGCGGACGGCCACCAGGTAATCGGTGAATATCCGGACACTTGCCGACCTGCTGCCCCAGAGTACGATGACACTGGGCAGGTAGTTCTGGTCACTTTTCAGCCTGATAGGATGCCACTCCAGCTGAAGCCTGGGCAGCTTGAGATTATCCAGCCAGAAGTGCCGGCCGCCGGCGTCATAGGAGCCAATATGAATATCTTTACCTTCCAGCCCTTCCAGTATCTCCATCAGCCGGTTAATGGCTCCCCGCCGTCTCTTCCGGAGTGGTATCTGGGCACTCCGTTTGCCTACTCTTACCGTAGTAGTCGGCTCAGGCTCAGCGAGTTTCGTCCCTTCAAACAAATCGAGCTGACCTGTCATTAGTTCTCCTTTCTTTCAGAATTTGGGCACAATACTCCCCTCTGAATAATGATGGTTTCTAGACAACCAAGCTTAGCTGGTTGCCGTTTTCGAGTTTCTTTTTCTCTTCCTCTACCGCCCCATCAGGTAACGAGTCGCGGACAGACTGTATCCCCGACTTTAGCCGTCCTTCCGGTTCCCACTGACTGCCGCCGATCGCACGGTCTATCTCACTGATTATCCGTATCAGGTACTGGTCTACATACTGGGGCAGATTCGGGATATTCCTGGCTTCACGCGCGGCAATCCTGGCCTGCTCCAGCGGTTCGATAGCCTGGCCGACATACTCCTCGACCGTATCCATCGCCTCGATGCCCTTGAGAGCGCTCCATCTAACTGGCATAGTAATACCCTCCTTTTATTCAATTTTCGGGCATAGTAACCCCTGTAGAAATTGTCCCGGATGAGCTGGTCTAGCTCTTGAGAGCCATATTGATAGCTTCTTTCATCACTTCATCCCAGCACTCCAGTCCCCACTCCACACCTTTCTTCACCTGGTCAAGGACGTCATCGGTTATCATCTCTTCCTGTATACCTATCTCCCTGGCACAACCGACGACATCTTCTCTGGTGAGGACAAAGATAGTGTCGTTATCGGTAGACATACCTGTTTACCTCCCTTTCGATTCTCTGTTCTTGTTTCTCCCGTATTTGTTTTTCAGCCTGGGCTACCGATAGATAGTCCGGACAGTTGATCGAACAGGCATGAGTATGCCCTTTGAGACAGTCCGAACATAGCCAGTAGCACTTCCGCCGGTTGACTTGTCTATATTGCGTTTTCTTTCTCCTCTTATCTTGTATTTACCCGCTTTCAGACAAAACGTAAGGGGATTCCACTCCCCACGATTTGGGAGAGCGAAATCCCCTGAAAAAGACAAAAAGACGGGAGTTACCCCGCCTTTCTGTCGTGGCTGTTTGCTGTGTTCAAGCGTTCAATTGTTCAGATTAGTCTATACGGCTACAGGTTCTTTTTTCCGGTTTCGGTTTCGTTTCGGCTTCTCGGTCTTGGTCTTGGCGATTTTCTCGGCTTCGGCTACCGCTTCGGCTGTCTCCGTGTCCGTCTCTGGTGTCTCGGTTTCAGCTTGTTCGGTTTCCGGTGTTTCCGTTTCCGGCTCTGTCTCGGCTGCCGTCTCCGGCTCGGTTGTATCAGCTTCCGCCTTGTTGCTGTCTCCAGTTATCATCGGCATTACTACCAGTTGATAGCCGTCAACGGCAAAGATTACCGGCGAACTGCCATCGGTTACCTTGAAGTCCGCCATTCCCCCGCAGGCTCTCAGTGCTTCGGCGAGATACCCGCCGTCAAGCCTTATCCTGACTTCCCCGCCTTCTATGTCGGCAGGCATTGTGACTTCCCCTTTATCATCGGGACTGGACATCACGACACCGCCGTTAAGGTGCAGGTCTACCGGATAGGTCTTGCTGTCTGCCAGCACTCTCAGAGAGGCTATAGCTCTGACAGCTTCCACCGTGTCAAGGTGTGCGGTAATGGTCGGGCTGTCGGGTATGAGCTTCTCATAGTCGGGAAAGTCTCCGTCAACACTCAGCCACTTGTAGCGGGTTATCTCGGTATCTACTACAAGGCTTGTGCCGTCAAGACTGTCCGGCTTTTTATCGAAACTCAGGTTTACCCTGTGCGCTCTCCGCAAGGCGTTGGATATGCCTTTCAGGTCGTCTCGGAGTATCAAGGCTTCACCCTCTCCGTCATAGTCGAGACTTACCACCGCTAGCCTGTAACCATCAGCACTCACCAAAGAGAGTTTACCCTCACTTGCTTTGAAGAGAACGCATTGTAAAACAGGTCGATTGTCCTCTTTAGCGGTAAAGGGTAATACCCTGTTCAGTGCTTCCGATAGCTCCAGTCCGCCGATGTTCGGCTTGACTGTCCGGTTAGGACTTACCCTGACTTCACACAGGGTCATCGGTGTTTTATCGCCAATCCAGACCATATCCTCAAGGTAACTGGTATGACTTCCACAGGTAACCTTAAGCCGTTTACCGATAGCCTGCGACTCGCCAGCACTATCAGAGGCGGGAACTATCTTGACGATGTTGCTTCCCGCCAGTGCTTTCAGGTAACCAAGTAAGCCTTTCCGCCCTATGGTAAAGTCCAGAAACATCACCCTGTCGGATAACGCTCTGGATAGGGC
>DAOULV010000008.1:0-39486 GCA_034416335.1 Dehalococcoidales bacterium | reverse complement strand
GCCATACTCCGGCCGTCCGCAATACCTCCGGCAGCACTCCCCGGGATTTTCCCGGCATTACCCACTTCCGGCCCCAGTACCATCGTTGTCGTTTCTCCGACATGACCTCCGGACTCGGTCCCTTCGGCTATGATCGCATCGGCTCCAGCCTTCTCCATCTGGATTGCAGCGGTTACGCTGTTTACTACGGGGACGGTTTTAATCCCGGCGTGCTTGAATTCGGGTATATAAGAAACAGGGTTACCCGCTCCCGTAGTCACAATGGCTACACCTTCTTCCAGAACGACGTCGACGACCTGTCTCAGATAAGGTGAAGCCATCTGTATGTTGACTCCGAACGGTCTGGTTGTTAGTTCTTTTATCTTCCGGATTTGATTTCTCACCCATTCAGGTTCATAGAATCCTGAACCGATGATGCCCAGACCTCCGGCGTTGGATACGGCTGATGCAAGTTCATACGTGCCGATATGAGCCATCCCTCCTTGAAAAACAGGGTATGTGATTTCAAAGAGGTCGCAAACGACCGTTTTAAGCACAATTCGTTTTCCTTAGTCAGCTTTAGGCTTGGGAGTTTTTATCTCGGTTACGTCTCTGCCGTTATAACTGCCGCAGGTGGGACAGACGTGGTGCGGGAGTTTGGGGCTATTACACTGCGGACATGTAACTAAAACCGGAGCAGATGCAGCTATGTGGCTGCGTCTTTTTCCCTGCCGGGCTTTAGCGTATTTTCGTTTTGGCTGTGGAGGCATTCTTTATTCCTTCCTTTCAGTTATCTGCTGAAGAATCCGTATCTGTCAACACGAGATTTTTTAGCTTCGCCCACCTCGGGTCTATCTCGGGCGTACAATCACAGGTATTGTCATTCAGGTTTATGCCGCAAATCGGGCATAAACCGGCACAGTCCTGTCTGCACAATGGTTTTATCGGTAACGCCATTAAAGTATACTGGCGGACAGCTTCCGATAAGTCCAGAATATTATGATCGTCTATGGTAAAGCTGCCGGGCTCTTCGGGAGACGGTAGAGTTACGCCGGTGTTGACGTCCATCGTAGGAAAGTATTCCTCTTCGATGCGAATCGTCAGGGGATGGTGGAATGTATTCAAGCAACGACCGCACCGCAGGTTAACTTCGGTATGGAATACTCCCTTAGCCAGTATGCCGCGATCAGTTTTCATCAGGCGGACACTGCCGCGAATGTGCTCCTTTTCACCCTCTATGTTAACAGTCTCATCGACTTCATAATTCTTTACCGTACCGATACTCGATTTAAGCTGCTGCGAAACGTTTATCTGCACCTTATCCCACCTCACCCTGCCGAATTACTCATATGCTGATGCGTTATCGGACGCGGTTCGAAAGTCAATATATTTTAACAAAGCGGTATACGTGAGTCAATTTTGCCTGAGAAAAATGGTTAACGATTATCGTTTAATTGACATGCAGTTTCGGGTAAATGTAGAATATTTCCATAGTTGTTAAGAGTAAAAATTGGAGGTATATATGATAAACGGATACATGGGAAAGATTCTTTTTGTTAATCTTTCCACCGGCGAAATCCAGGAAGAAACCCCTGATGACAGCCTGTACCGTAATTTCCTTGGCGGATATGGAATAGGTGCCAGGATTATGTATGACAGGATGAAACCGGGAGTCGACCCGCTGGGCCCGGACAATATGCTCGGATTCGTTACCGGACCTCTTACCGGTACTCCCGCTATCGTCGGAACAAGGTATCAGGTTGTAGCCAAATCACCGATTACCGGTGGCTGGGGAGATGCCAATTCCGGCGGTGATTTCGGACCTTTCCTGAAGTTCTCAGGATATGACGCCGTGTTTTTCACCGGTATGTCTGACAAACCTGTGTACCTGCTGATAGATAACGGTAAAGCAGAGCTAATAGATGCCGGTGATTTATGGGGTAAAGGCTCCTATGAAACGGAAAAATATGTGAAGGAAAAGTATGGAAAAGATGCCGAAGTTTCCTGCATAGGCCCTTCTGGTGAAAAGATGGCATTGATTTCCTGCGTCATTACAAAGCGAGGTGCTGCTGCCGGACGTTCCGGTCTGGGCGCAGTGATGGGTTCGAAGAAACTGAAGGCGGTGGTTGTGAGAGGTAATCAGGAAGTACCTATGGCTGACAGGGAAAAAGCCATGGCGATAAGAAAAGACCATACCGAATCGGTCCAGGGTATGGCCCAGGGGATGAGAAAATACGGTACCTCCGCCATGACCGAACGCTCAGCACTCAGCGGCGATACGCCGGTGAAAAACTGGGCTGGAGTCGGCGTAGTCGATATGCCGGATGCTTCCGGACTCAGCGGCGACCTGGCAATAGCTAACGTGGACAAACCCGAACCCTGCTGGCACTGTCCCATCGCCTGCCAGTCGATTCTGAAAGAAGGTAAAGGCGAGTACAAATATCCTGCCGGTACGCGTAGAGTGGAATATGAAACTCAGGGTTCATTCGGTGCGCTGTGTCTTAATACCGATGCCGAATCTCTGAATTACGTCAACTACATCTGCAATGATTATGGACTCGATACCATATCCGGAGGCGGTGTTGTCGCTTTTGCCATGGAATTATATGAGAAAGGTATCCTGACAAAAGCTGATACGGACGGTATCGACCTGACATGGGGAAACCATCGTGCGATTGCCGACCTTACGGAGAAAATTGCGAAGAGGGAAGGCATCGGTGATATCCTGGCCGACGGAGTGAAAGTGGCTGCTGAGAAGATAGGGAAGGGTTCGGAAGAATACGCTGTACACGCCGGTGGTCAGGAACTGGGTATGCACGACCCGAAACTGTCACGCCCGGGTGCTACGGGCGCTGCCCGATACCAGATGGACGCAACACCCGGCAGACATACAGCGGGATTCGGGCCGAGCAGTTTTGGCTCGCATGTAACCAATGCCGTCGGTATGTGTCTGTTCGGCGGTTTCGGACCTCCGGGCGGACGAAACTGGACTCTGGAGTATATGCAGGCGGTGACCGGACTGGACTGGACCCCCCAGGAATTAACCAAGTGCGGAGAAAGAATCGCCAATATCAGGCATTGTTTTAACCTGCGTGAAGGGATTAATCCTCTTGATAACTACGTTCATCCCAGGATATACGGTGATCCGCCCCAGACGGAGGGCCCGCTTGCCGGTGTCAGGGCAGATATCGAAGCTCAGAACTACTGGTGTCTTGGAGCTCTCGACTGGGACAGAGTGACTACTAAACCCAGTAAAGCCAAGCTGCTTGAACTTGGTCTGGATGATATTGCCGAAGAGCTGCATCCACCACAGGAAAATCGCGGATTCGGACCTCCATAAAAGCGGATAAAATCAAGAATTTATAAGCAGTAATTTCATCGGCCGGATTTGTAATAACTTCGCACAGTCCGGCCGGTGTGGTTTATAATAATGGGGACTGCTTATACAACCGGTTTGAGGAGAACGATATAGATGGCAACTTATACGGTTGAGATGTTCGGTCTGCCATACTCGATTTCCGGAGTGAGAGAGGTCAAACTTGACCTTGAGGACGATGCGAAACTGACCGACGTAGTTGGCGCTTTAAGACGGGAAATACCGAAACTCGAAGGCGAGGTAATTGGTCCGGGGAGTAATTACCTTATGGAAGGATTTACTTTCAACATTAACGGTCGCTTCTTCTATGATGACAGGGACTTAACGTTAAACGAAAACGACCATATTATACTACTTACTCTGGCCACTATAGGGTAATGCAGACGAGACTGCTTATGACATACGTGAAAAAAAGGTCGGACTTTTAATCCCGGCCTCTTTTCTTTCTGAGCTCGGCGGCAATGGTGTTTCTCAATACCTGGTTGGTTCCCTCGTATATCTGAGTTATCTTGGCATCCCTCATCATTTTTTCGACGGGATAGTCGTGCATATACCCGGAGCCGCCGAATACCTGTACCGCGTCGGTAGTTACCTTCATCGCGACATCGGAGGCATGCACTTTTGTCATTGCCGATTCCTTAGTATGGTTCTTGACTCCGGAATCGATAGCCCTGGCAACGGCGTAGTTAAGCGCCCGGGCGGCTTCAGTCTGTATCGCCATGTCCGCCAGCAGGTGCTGAACAGCCTGGATAGATATTATCGGGTGGCCGAACTGAATACGCTGCTTGGCATATTCGGTGGCCGCATCAAGGGCTCCCTGGGCAATTCCTACCGCCTGAGATCCGATACCGGGACGCGATTCATCGAATATGTTGAGGGTAATAATAAATCCCTGTCCTTCTTTGCCGATAAGGTTTTCCTCCGGAACAAAGCAGTCTTCGAACACAAGTTCGCGGGTAGCGGAAGCCCGGATACCCATCTTGTTTTCTTTCCTTCCAAAAGTGAATCCCGGGGTGTCTTTTTCCACCAGTATCAGACTGGCGCCCCGAGGGCCTTTCGTTTTATCCGTGAGGGTTAATACCGAGTAGATTTCGGCTTCTCCGCCGTTGCTTACAAACAACTTATTTCCATTCAGAAGATAGCCGCCATCAACTTTCTGGGCGGTTGTTTTCAGACCGCCGGGGTCACTGCCGGCTGTTTCCTCGGTGATACTGAGAGCTGCGAGTTTTTCTCCGCTGGCGATATAGGGCAGATATTTCTGTTTCTGTTCGTGAGAGCCGTATTTTGCCAGGGCGACCGTGCCCAGGGATGATGCCGCGTAACATAATGCGATACCGGCACAGGCGCGGCTTAATTCTTCTATAACCAGGCAGAGGTCAAGGCATCCTCCTCCCAGTCCTTCGTATTCCTCGGGGACGAAAATACGGAACATATCGGTTTCAGCAAGTGTTTTCATTATCTCCCAGGGGAACTCCCCGGTCTCATCGAATTCAGCCCGTACCGGTACTATTTTTTCATCAGCTATGGTTCTGACGAGTTCTTTGATAGTTCTTTGTTCATCGGTTAGTAAATGATCCAATGTAACTCCTTTTTTCGGGTGGGTTTTCTTTCACAAATATTATCACAGTATTCACCGTCCCGCAAAATCGACGAAGCTGTAGATAACCTGGAATATGATGTACAGCATGTGCGAACCGGACGATATTCTGGCGTGTTTAATATCAGGGGTAATAAATACCTGATGTCGTATATAAGAAAAGGGGGAGTTTAATTCCCCCTTGTCGTATTCGAGCCAGCCCTGCCGCAAAGCCCGATTACCCCCAGGGCTCCGGACACGGGAGGGGTATGGTTGGTATTTAAGCTGAGACGAGCTGCTAAATCTCAGCACCCTGGATTTCCCCCGGCAGGACCAGCTGTAATGCTGCTTTTGGTTGTTAAAGAATCTGTGTTTGATTTTTCGTTGCGCAAGTGTTAATAATAATCAAATCAATTAACGTATTACGCAATGTCGTATACGATATCGAGTATATAAGAATATCGATCTGATGTCAAGGTTATTTTCGGAATATTTCCGGTGCTGTAACTGATGTAGTTGAAGGACTTTCCACTGATACTCTGTTTGATACCGAAAGGGAGTTAATATGGCAGCAGAGAGAGACAGTGACAGGGATTTTGCTCTCTGGGCAATGATAATCCAGACAAGAGACGTATTGTTCAGGGCTAGAGATAATGAGCTGGGACAATACGGAATAACGGCTGTCGAAGCAAGGGCTTTATTCATAATAAACCTCATCGGAGACCACGCGACTCCGGCAATGATTTCAAGGTGGATGCTGCGCGAACACAATACCGTGACTGCGCTTCTTACACGAATGGAAAACAAAGGACTTATTACACGGAAGAAGGACTCCGAGAAACGGAACACGTGGAGAATAGGCTTGACTAAAAAGGGTAAAGACGCTTATCAGAATTCTCTTATCAGGGAAACTATCCACGAAGTATTTTCGATCCTTACCGAAGAAGAAAGAGAGCTGATAATAGAAAGCCTGCAAAAAATCTCCGACCGGACTTTTAAGTATATGACGGACAGGGCCTCAGTAACTTAGCAGATGTCACACTGCGTTGTGCCTGGAATTATAGTGACTCGAGCTTGGACACTACTTCGTTAATCGCCTCCTCGGCGGCTGATGTCCCGCTGGTTACACCGACGTGTTCATTGTCCTTAAACCATGACGGTTGTATTTCCTCTGCGGTTTCCACCTGGTAAGTTGTCGTTACCGACGAGCATAATTTAGTAAGATGATTAGTGTTGGCGCTGGTATTGCTTCCGATTACCAGCATTATATCCACTTTATTTGCCAGGTCGAGGTTGGCCTGCTGTCTTTCTCTTATGTCATGGCAGATAGTATCGATAATCCTGAGTTCGGTATCTTTTTTTAGTGCGTAATCTATCAGGTCTTTGACGAAGGCAGTAAAATAGGTGGGTATCTGTGTTGTCTGTGACAGTACTCCGATACGCCTGGGGAGTTTATCCAGCCTGTTCAGGGAATCGACATCCATCGTGGCGATTCCTTTCCCGTCCGCCCAGCCCAGTATTCCTTTCACTTCTGGGTGGTTTACATCGCCGTAGACAATAACGAAAAATCCGGCTCTTGCCAGTTTTCGTGCAGCTGTTTGAGCTCGATGAACAAAAGAGCAGGTGAAATTTACTATTTCTATGTTCCGTTTCCGAATTTCGTCTTCTACCTGGGGTCCGACTCCGTGAGCACTGATAGCTACTGTATCGCCCTTTATTTCATCCACGCTGTCAGCGACCCGAACACCGATATCGGCCAGCTTTTGCATAACCTGGTGGTTATGTACAACCGCACCGAGTGTTTCGATCCGGCCGTACTCGCGGGCTACTTTTTCCAGAGTGTCGATAGCCCTTTTTACTCCGAAACAAAATCCCGTCCTGGGAGCTTTTTCAATCAGCAGGTTCATATTACTCCTCCGGGACGGCATAGATTCCGCGATAATTTTCGGGAAGTAAAGTGGCAATCCGGTTCATAATAATCCCTGTGGATTCATTAAGAATTTCCCTCGTCCTCTTTCCGCTGTTTTGAGGAAGACTGAAGGGCTTCCCGAAGCGTATAATTATACGAGGCCGGCGATAAATCCATTTCCAGCCCGCCATTTTTTCGGTTCCGGTGATGGCGACAGGAACGATGGGGATATTATGCCGCACCGCGATTAGAGAAGAACCCGGAAATGCAGTCTGCAGCCGGGCTTCTTTACTCCTGGTGGCTTCGGGGAACATTGCCAGAATCTGATTTGCGGATATAATTTTCTCTGCATGACGCAGCGCTTTCCTGTCGAGCTGACCGCGACGAACGGGGAAAGCTCCGAATCCATACATGAAGTAACCGATTACGGGATTGTGAAATAATTCTTCTTTGGCCATAAAGATGACATTACGTTTGAGAGTGACGCTTATGAGGGGAGGGTCGGCATTACTCAGGTGGTTTGAGACCAGAAGTAACGCACCGGTATCGGGGATGTTCTCCATTCCTTCTATCTTCCAGGTAGTGAAAACTTTAAAGAACAGGATAATCGCGAATCTTGCGATATAGTAGTACCAGCGTATCATGTTTACCTCGTGATGAAATCCGTTTGATTCTTGCCAATTATAGACCAAGTCTGTATGAAAGACAAACCGGATCATACTTGTTTTTAACGGGCAATATTCTTGAATTAATATGTAGAATCATCCATAATGTCTCAAATCGGGAATGTAAAAACTGGAGACATATAATGATAGCTACACTGACTCTTAATCCGTGCCTGGATGAATATATTATCGTCGACGGCCTGCTGGTCGATGAAACCAACCGCTGGACAAGACGTATGCAATACGCCGGAGGTAAGGCTATCGACGTTTCACGGGCTACCAAGGAAATGGACGGAGTAACGATAGCCTACGGATTTATCGGCGGGGATAACGGGCGGCGGGTTGAAATTCTGCTGGACGAAGAAGGAGTGCTTTTTAGTTTCACGCCGATAAAAAACGAAACACGCACTAACTTCATAATCGTCGATAAACAAACCAAATACCAGACGTTAATCGGAGCGCCGGGCCCGAGAGTATCCAAAAAGGAACTCGAGAGATTATGCAAGAAACTCAAGGAAATCAGACCGAACCCTGATATGCTTGTTATCGGCGGAAGCGCAACCCCGGGAGCGCCGGAGGATATTTATTATCGCATTATTACGGACGCAAAATCCCGCGGAATAAAGACCGTCCTGGATGTTGCCGATAACTGGCTGCTGGAAGGCATTAAAGCAAAACCGTATATGATAAAACCGAATATTCACGAAGCTGAAAAACTGCTGGGCCGGAGTCTGCCGGATGAAGAATCCGTCGTTGACGCAGCCAGAGAACTGCTGGATATGGGGATAGAGGTAGTCCTTATATCCCGGGGGAGTGAAGGACTGATAGCGGCAAGTAAAGGAAACATCTACAAAGTAATACCGCCGAAAGTAAGAGTGCGTAGTGCCGTAGGTGCCGGAGACTGCACCGTAGCCGGATTTGCACTGAGATTGTCTCACAACGAGCCATTAATCGAAGCCTGCAGACTGGGAGGAGCGATGGGAGCTGCAGCGGTATTAACACCCGGAACAGAATTATGCAGGCGGAGTGACGTTGAGAAACTGCTGAATAAGGTTACAATAGAGGAACTGCCGCTGAAAAACAGATAGCTCTCTTAGTCGACGAAAAATATACCTTTAATCGGTGAGGGCAGGTGAGTCGAACCATAAGCCAACGACATACCATTTATCCTCAACCTGTTTGAACATAACCTTTACCTCGACAGACTCATCCGTTAGAGTATAGGTTGCATTATAATAGACGATAATATTGTCGAGTTCTTTACCGGTCTTTAAAAACTTCTTGGAGACGTAGTCGCCAATATTAGCGTTTCTTAGAGTATTGCTGGACCTGAATGCATATTCGGATGTTGTGGCTTTCATCGAATCGTCGGAAAATTCGGAATATCTGGTAAAATCACCGTCATTTGTCGCCTGCAACATCGATTCGGCAATCGGGTCTGCAAAGTCCCTGATATCTTCGGTTGTGAGTTTTTCCTGGGAACTACAGCCGGTCAATACGATAAACAGACCGGCGATAAGTAATGAACAGGCTACAATGAAAAGTGATATTTTTCGCATCTAACTCTCCGGATTAAATGTATCAGTTTTACATAAAACGCTTCAGTCTTGGATTATCAGTAATACCGGCCGTCCTGCCACGTTTTGCTACAGGTTTTCCGTCGATTTCGTGCAGGTCGGCGGTAAAGTCGATTGGAGGAGCACCGCTGATATAACTGCCCACGCCGAATCCGTCAACCGGCGTGCCTGACTTAAGAAATCCCTTTATTCGGTCAGGAGTAATTCCACCACTCACGAATATCTGCACCTTATTATAGCCAGAAGAATCGAGAGTCTTCCTTACCTTTTCAACAAGTTCAGGAGTAACGCCGCCGAGTTCGAACGGCGTGTCGAGCCTGACGCTGTTCAGCTTATCACCAAGGGCTTCGGCAACCCGTAGACTTTCTTCGTTTTCATCCAGAAAAGTATCGACGAGCGAGATACGCGGTACGCCGGAATCCATATGTTTATCGAAAGCAAGAGTGGCTTTGACGGTATCTCCCATAATCAATATGAGAGCGTGGGGCATCGTTCCCGACGGACTGATTCCGGCAAGAGCGGCTCCGGTAATACTGGAGCATCCGGAGCATCCGCCGATTACGGCGGCGTAGTCCATTACGGCGGCGACGTTCGGGTGAACATGGCGGACACCGAAACTCAGAACGGGGAGTCCCCCGGCGGCATCGACGCATCTTCTGGCTGCAGTAGCCCAGCCGCTGCTGTGGGCGAGTATCCCGTCTATCGCCGTCTCGTAGAGTCCGTAACTCTGGTAGGGAGCCTTTATCCGGAGTACCACCTCTTTATCATCCATTGTGTCGCCTTCTTCGAGCGACCATACCTCACACTCCGTTCCGTCCAGGACTTTTTTCAATAGAGTTTTTACTTCTTCTATACCGCAGACTATTCCGGCACGAGCCGGAAAAAACTCCATTACGGCTACCGGATTGATATTTTCCTTGCGCAGAATGGAAAGGGTATGGGCGAAGTATATATCCGCCGTTTCTCCTTTTAACACTGCATCCGAGGATTCGAATTTCGATGATTCCATTTACTCTTCTATTATCCTTCCCTGCCGGTAAGAGTGACTCCCAGCACATTCTCCATATGTTCCATAGCAAACCGATGGGCGTCTTTATCATGTGAAGCAACGCAGTTAACCGGCACTTCGACTTCATAGTCACGGTTTCGGGCATCGGCTGCGGTATGCAGGACACAGATATTAGTCAGTACGCCGCATATGATTATTTTATCAGGGTTTAACTTACTGAGCCTGTCTTCCAGCGGCGTATCGAAAAAACCGCTGTATCTTCTCTTGGGGATTATTTCACCGGCATATCCGGTAAGTTCGGGTATTACCTCTACCTCGGCGGTGCCTTCAATGCAGTGAGGTGGGAACATCCTGAATTCAAGGTCGTCCGGAGCGTGATGGTCGCAGATGAAAATTACCGACGAACCATTTTTTATCTCATCATCCAGCAGTTTCCGGACTTCGGGAATAATACTGCGGCATTCCTCTCCGATGTATAACGGATAGCCTTCTTCGAGGAAACCTCTCAGCATATCTACAACGAGAACTGCATTCGCCATCCTGTATCTCCCGTAATTCTAATTAATCACGACTCTTTTCTCATCCTGCTGCTGGGTTATCTTTCCGATGACGGAAGCAGCAGGGAGGGCGTTTTTTAACTTCTCAGCATTTTCAGGCGTACAGATGACTGCCATACCTGTACCCATATTAAAGACGTGGAACATTTCCATGAGGTCGACGTTTCCACGTTCCTGTATCAGTTTGAATATCGGGGGTATCGTCCAGGTGGAAGAATCGAGCTCTGCCGCGGTTCCCTCCGGGAGAATGCGGGGAACGTTATCCAGCAGGCCGCCGCCGGTAATGTGGGCCATACCCTTGATAAGCGGAAGATGAGGTTTAAGCTGGTTATAATAGCAGTGGTGCGGTTCGAGCAGTTCTTCACCGAGAGTCCGTCCCAGTTCCGGATAATGTACTTCCAGTACTTCCTTTGTATCACCGAATATATCACGGACTAATGAATAGCCGTTTGTGTGGAGACCGCTGGACGGCAGACCGAGTATTGCATCACCCGGAGATATCGTACTTCCGTCTATAATTTTGCTTTTTTCTACAACTCCGGTAATTACGCCCACCAGATCATAATCTTTACCCGAGTATACGTCGGGCATTTCCGCTATTTCTCCGCCGATAAGGGCGCATCCAACCTCACGACAGGCGTTCGCCAGACCTTCGGCAATTGCGACAACCTTATCGGGAAGGACTTTTCCGATACCTATGTAATCAAGGAAATACAGAGGTTCGGCACCACAGGTGAAAATGTCATTAACGCAATGATTTACTATATCGATGCCGACCGTTTCATATCTATCCAGTGCCGTGGCAAGTTTCAGTTTGGTGCCCACTCCGTCAATGCTTGAAATGAGTACAGGCTCTTTGTACCCCTTGAATTCGAACATTGAGCCGAACGGACCTACATCACTAAGTACCTCATCACGGTGAGTCCTCTTTACTACCTGACCGATTTTTTTTATTGCGCCGGCTTTGGCGTCGATATCCACACCTGCATCTGCGTACGTCTTTTTGATATTTCTACCTCCGTTCTGCATAAACAGTTACAATCGGAATAGCTTTTTCAGTTTGCCCGGTTTTCTCTCCTTCTTTTCCCTGTCATCGACGATTATCATTTCCCCGCCGCAGCGGATATAGTATTCGCAGGGGAAAATCCCACGGGGCTCTTCTCCCCTGGACCTGACTGAATTCTGCCAGGCGTCCATTCCTGCCAGTATCAGTTCTATATCAGCAGGGTCCATCAACTCCCTGCCGCACCTGTCACAAACCAGTTTTTTCATTATCCTGTCTTTCCGGATTGTATCCGCGGGGGATATTACCTCTTCTTTTTAATACCGGCTGCCGCCAGAGGGGCAACCGCAAGCCACAGAGTAATCGTCACCAGCATTGCGGTGGTATAACTGATGCTGTCGACGAGTCCGACTTTGGCTCCGATCACGTTCCACATGGCCATAAGGATAAGTGAACTGAGGAAAAATCCGGGAATTGCACCGAGTATAGAAAAATATCCGAACATATTAACCCTCCTGACGGTACTTATTCACAAAACGCTTTATCCTGAAAAGCGCTTCCTTAATATTATCCATTGAAGTAGCATAGCAGCATCTGACATAGCCTTTACCGTATTCACCGAAGGCCGAGCCCGGTACTACAGCAACTTTTTCTTCCGTAAGCAGTGTCTCGGCAAACTCCTCGGAGGTCATTCCGGTAGATTGAATCGAAGGAAAAACGTAGAAAGCCCCTTTAGGCTCAAAGCATGACAGCCCGATATCGGCTAGTCCTTTCAGGATAACCCGTCTTCTCTTGTTATAGTCCTCGACCATCTCGGTGACGCTGGACTCGCCGCTTCTGAGAGCTTCTAGGGCGGCTACCTGCGCCATTGTAGGAGCGCACATCATCGTATACTGGTGGATTTTTGTCATTGCAGCGGTAATCTCGGCCGGGGCTGCTGAATAACCTATACGCCAGCCTGTCATTGCATAAGCCTTTGAAAATCCGCCGAGCAATATGGT
Source organism: Dehalococcoidales bacterium (assembly GCA_034416335.1). Lineage (GTDB taxonomy): Bacteria > Chloroflexota > Dehalococcoidia > Dehalococcoidales > UBA2162 > MGML01. Next base: position 26,834 of record DAOULV010000008.1, on the reverse strand, counting down.
GCTGGCCTTCATACCGGGCAGCGCGGCGAAACAGGTATGTTCGGTATCATATACGAGCTTGGCGTATATTTCATCCGAAATGACTATCAGGTGATTACGAAGGGCTATATCGGCAACCTGCATCAGCTTATCCCTGCTCATTACGGCGCCGGTCGGATTCGCCGGGTAACCGATGAGTATTGCCCTGGTTTTATCAGTCACCAGTCTTTCGACATCAGCGGCATCTATCTCAAAATTATTTTCCTGGGAGGTAGGAATTTTAACAGGCATTCCGCCGGCCATTATTACGCAGGACTCATAGGCTACATAGCAGGGGTCCGGCATTATTACTTCATCCCCCGGATTGACGATAGCTCTCATAGACAGGTCCAGTGCTTCACTGGAACCGACCGTTATCAGCAGCTCGCTTTCCGGATTATAGTCGATATTATATTCATCGCTCAGGTAGCGGGATAACTCATTTCTCAGTTCAGGAGTGCCTGAGTTCGAGGTATACATCGTATAACCCTTCTCAAGCGACTTTATGGCGGCTTCACTGATGTGCCATGGAGTCGAGTAGTCCGGTTCTCCCACACCGAGCGAGATAACGCCTTCTGTCGAAGCCAGGAGGTCAAAGAACCTGCGAATACCTGAAGGGGATAACCTGCCGGCCCTTTTCGATATGGGATATGTTTTCTTTTTGGTTGTGGGGTTATCGGGCATTCTATTCTCCGTATATTTTTACAGCCGGTAATTACAGGATTACCGGCTGTCTTTTTACTTCTTCTTTTTCTTCTATCAATTCACCGTCTTCCTTATATCTTTTAAGCACGAACTGGGTGACAGTTGCCTGTACTCCCTCGATGTGGGAGAGTTTCTGCGAAACGAAGTCGGCAATCTCATGGTTAGTTTTCCCAGTAGCCAGGACAAACAGGTCGTAAGTGCCGGAAACAAGATAAACGGTACTGGTCTGGGGAAAGCGGTAGATGCGCTCGGCAATTGAATCGAATCCGACGTCTTTCTCAGGGGTAAGCTTTACCTCTATCAACGCCCATACCTGCTCCTGCTCAACCTTGTCCCAGTTAATGATAGCTTTATACTTGAGGATAATGCGGTCTTTTTCTGCCTGCTTGATGAAACGGGAGACCTCTGATGTGGGGTTTCCGGTCATTGCCGATATTTGTTTCGTAGTGGTGCGGGCATCGTTTTCAAGTATTTTCAGGACCTCTTTATCCATTGTTCCGGCCTCCCAATATCTCAATTATAGTGTTATTACCGGTATGTCTAATTATAGCAGAGATAATAATTATGCTGTATATTACATTTCGGGCAGAACAGGCATCTGCCATGCAGGGTCGGGTTTCCATGTTTCCCAGCCATTGAACGGAGAGTTGCCCGACTGCAACGATTCGATTACCTTTTTGCCTTCCGCGTAAAACATTTCGGATGTTTTCTCCGATATATAACCATGAGAAACCGCTTCCTGTAATTCATCCTCGTCAAGCCAGCGCCAACTCGAAAGGTCTGGTTCGGCAAGTATGTCCAGAAACAGATCGGTATAGTCAAATCCATCAGGTGACCTGGTTATCGGTTCTTCCAGATTTATATACCAGGCGCGAAGAGAACTATCTTCATTCCAGAACAGAAGTACGGAATAAAAAGCTCCCGGGATAGACAGGCGAAGTCTTCTCAGTCCAATCCAGCTTGCTCTGGAAAGAGACCACGTAAGGTTAAGACGGTCTTTATACGTAGCCTTGGCGCCGGCAGGAGAGACAGGTTGATTTATAACAGTTTTTGGGGGAAGGTATAAAGCCAGCATATCCGGATTATCCTGAACGACAATCTCCGGTCTTTCACTCCAGACCTTATCTTGCCAATAGTCACGGCAGACTATGGTTTGCCCGGTGTCAAAATGGTTTATATTCATAAATATGTTATTTTACCAGTACGTATATCCTGGATAACTCTTTATTGTTATCAAAACCGGATGTATAACGCGAAACGTCGTAACCCCACTGTATCAGAGATTCCCTGAGGTTCGGTATGTTTTGATCGTCTATTCTGGAGCGATATTCGGCGAGAAGCAGTTTACCGTCTTCCTTAAGATAGACCTTGAAGATTCTCTCCAGGTAGCGTTCCCGCAGGTGTTCCGGTACATACACGATCTCGGTACGCACGTAGTCGAATTTTACGGGACCTTCCCAACTCCAGCCGTTTCCGACATACAGATTTGCTTTAAAAGCCGGAAGTCTTTCTTTTGCCAGTTCAATAAGTTTTTCGGAAAGGTCGACACCGTAAGGAACAATAGATAATCCTCTTTCGCCAACCCATTCGATAATGCATTCCAGAAGGTAACCGTTGGCGCACCCGATATCGAGGAAAGAGCCTGATGTTTCTATGCAGTCAGCAATCGGTTTACGCAGTCTCGCCCAGCGGTCTTCCGGTCCTGAGAAACCGGACTGCTTCCACGGTTCATTATGCTGCACATAGGCGGTTTCAAGCTCATCTTTGAATGAAGCGAACCAGTTGCGTAACCCGGTTTCGTCCATTATCGGACTCCCTGAATAAATTACAGCTCCGGTCTCTGTTTATGCCAGTCGGTAACCTGCTGGTAGGCGTGACCTATTTTGAGGAGAGTTTCTTCAGCGAAGGGTTTACCGATTATTTGCATACCCACCGGAAGTCCTTCCGAGAATCCGGCAGGGATAGATATCGCCGGTATACCGGCTATATTAATTGGCAGAGTGCAGACATCGCTCAGGTACATCTGGAGCGGGTCGTCTGTTTTTTCACCTATTTTAAACGGTGTTGTCGGTGACGTGGGAGTGATAAGAGCGTCGACCTTCTCGAATACGCCGTCGAATTCCCTTCGTATCAGGGTACGTACTTTCTGGGCTTTCAGATAGTATGCGTCATAATACCCGGCCGACAGGGCATAAGTACCAAGCATTATACGACGTTTCACTTCAGGACCGAAGCCGTACTGGCGGGTCTTTTCCATGTTCTCCCACATACCGGTTGCTTCCTTGTAGGCGAAACCGTATTTTACACCGTCGTACCGGGCGAGATTGGCCGAGGCTTCCGACGGGGCGATGATGTAATATACCGCAAGTGCGTACCTCGTGTGAGGGAGTGATACTTCCTCAATCGATGCGCCGAGTCCTTCAAGCTGCTTTATGGCGGTGCGTACAACCGAATCTACTCCCGGCTGGATTCCCTCGACAAAGTACTCCTTCGGTACACCGAGCCGCATTCCTTTAATGTCGCCAGTCAGGCAGGCCGTATAGTCGGGGACAGGCTCGGGAACGGATGTGGAGTCTCTTTCATCGTAGCCTGATATTGCATTCATTACCAGGGCGCAGTCGGTCACATCCTTGGTAAGAGGTCCTATCTGGTCGAGAGAACTGGCGAACGCTACCAGACCGAACCGGCTGACCCTACCGTAGGTTGGCTTCAGGCCTGTAACGCTGCAAAGGGCTGCCGGCTGGCGAATACTGCCGCCGGTGTCGGAACCGAGGGCGAATATGGTTTCATCGGCGGACACCGATGCTGCCGAACCACCGCTGCTGCCGCCAGGAACCCGCGATAAGTCCCAGGGATTATGAGTCGGGAAGAAAGCGGAATTCTCCGTTGAGGAACCCATGGCAAACTCATCCATATTGGCTTTGCCTATCATTACGGCTCCGCGGTCATACAGTTTCTGTACAACGGTAGAATTATACGGAGGAACGAAATGTTCAAGCATCTTCGAAGAGCAAGTCGTTGGTATACCCTTGGTACACATCACGTCCTTGATTACAGCGGGTATTCCGGTAAGATGGCCGGCTTCACCTTCTTTAAGGACTCCATCCGCATTAAGCGCCTGCTCCAGAGCCGGTTCACCGGTAATCGTCACAAAGGATTTTACTCTGTCCTCCACCTGATTGATGCGTTCCAGACAGGCCTCCGTGAGTTCCACGGAAGAAATCTCTCTCTTTTTCAGGAGTTCCGATGCTTCACTGATGGTAAGTCGATTTAGTTCGCTAATTTGCTATACTCCATTTTGTATCGGTCAGTCTTCCTCTTCTTCATTCCAGAGTTCCCACCCCTCTTTGAAGAGGAAGATAACGATTAATATTCCTACTATCGGGTCCGCCTGCCAGAAACCGAACAAATAATTCAGGCCGAGTCCTATAAGCAGCGCAATAGAAAGACTTGCGCAGACGAGTGTCTCCTTCGAATCTGCTACCAGAGCTATACTGTTAATCTGTTTTCCGGTCTTATATTTCTGCCAGGCTATAAATGGCATTATTACCATCGATAATAACGCTATTATTATACCCGGTAACGACGTGTCCGGAACTTCTGCTGTTACGAGTTTTTTAATGGATTCAAATAATACGTACCCGCCAAGAATAAAAAAAGTAATTGCGACGAACTTCGTCGCCCTGCGTTCGATCTTCTCTTCCATCTCCTCGGATATCTTGCCGTGCTGCGTCAACCTCCATATCAGCACGAGTCCGGATAACGATTCAATTATGCTGTCGAGTCCGAATCCAATCAGAGCGATACTGTTAGCAACACCGCCGAATATAATAGCTGCAACTGCTTCCAGAACGTTGTAAACAACACTGGCATATTCAAGGTAAAGGCCTTTTTTAACCAGCTTGCTTTTTTCACTTATTGCCATGTTAAACAAGTAATCCTGGATTACGGTGATTCATCTTCGAGCACGGCGTGAATTTTGAAATAATCCTGTTCCCGGCGGGGAGCATTGGACAGTACATCGTCGGAGGGATATGAAGCCGATACCGTGTCTTCTCTTATTACGTTTTGAAGGGCAACAGACTGCGCGGTAGGAGGAACATCCTCGGTATCTACCTGCTGAAGCACCTCGAAATTGTCCAGTATATCGGAAAGCTGTTCGGCGAGTTTATCTACCTCTTCGTCGGTTATACCCATCCTGGCAAGACGCGCAATGTGCAGTACTTCTTCACGGCTGAGTTTCATAAATGGCTCCACGCTTGAGTGATTCACAAGGATTATAGCACCCGCATTTACGTAATCGCAACAGAAATATCTTGAGGTTCTGTTTGCAGTTGGTAGTTTATACTCACCTTACCCCCTTCCAGCCAGTACCAATGAAAACTGTTGTTTGTCGTTTCCGGCTGGAGAGGGGAGTAAATAAGAGAGAGGGGCGAAGCCCCTCTCTCAAACTCTTTCCCCCTCAAACAATCGAGATATTTCTCCTTAATACGGCAACTGTTTGAGGGGGATAAAGGGGGTGAACCGAAAATCACAACCAAAACCGAATAGTACCTGTTATAATGATGAATATAAATGAACAGACCGAGACTGATATTCGCCATAGTCAGCACGATTATCGAAGAGATTGCTATCGTCGCCGTAGGAATCTGGGGCTTACCGCAAATCGATGTAAATATACCTCTCTGGGGTATATTACTGATTATGGTCGCCTGGTTAGCTTATTCCGTATATACTTTTAAAAAGGGAACAAAAGCGCTGAAAATCAGACACATTATAGGGCTTCCGAATATGATAGGCACCAGAGGAATAGTAACCTCAGCGCTTGACCCCGAAGGATGGGTGAGGATAAGGGGAGAGTTGTGGTCGGCAGTATCACTTTCAGGCGAGATATCACCGGGTACCCAAATAGTAGTCACCGGACAGAAAAGGCTGAAACTGGAAGTTAAGGACAGCACAACTGAAGACAGCCCGGAAGTTAATCAGTAGACGCCATCTCGGGTTCTTTTTGACCTCTCTTATATACGAAAGATACCACAGTCAATACCAGGCCGATAATCAGCAGGCAGAGACTGAATATTTCCAGCGGTCTCATTACGCTGTTGGATATGTCGGTTATCATACCGCCAGCGGCTGCAGGGAAATCATCGGGAAACGGCAGCCTTCCGTCGAGGAAGTACCTGCCGACCCATATCGCGGCATACTCGAGCGCGCCGTATATAAGCAGTGGAACGCCGATTCGGCGACAGATGGCTTTGACATCACGAAGAATAAGTACGATGCCAAGTACCATCAGAGCTATGAACACTATGAGTAGAGTATAGGCAAGCTGGAAGTACGAGATGTATTGTCGCGAGGTTTCAAGCGGTTCCTGCATATCCTGAACAACCGAGTCGATTTCGTTCCTGATATCGGTAAGTGTATCTTCAGCATCTCCGATGGCGCCGGCGAAGTTTGCTGATATCTCGGGACCGATGATACTTTCGTCGATTTCCATCGTGGCTGGTAGAATTTCGGAAAGGCTTCCTCCGATAACCTCATCGAAAAGCTGGTTTAGTTCACTCTGTGATAAATCGGAGTATTCCGGTGGGGGTGATGCCAGCAGCTCTTCTCGGAGATTGTCTTCAAGGCTGTCGGCAACAGATGCCAGTGAAATTTGTATACTGATTTCTGAAGTATCTCCGATAAGGTAGTCCAGGATTGGTCCTGCCGCTTCGGTTAACTCTGTTTTAACGGTGGGTTCCAGTGCCCGGATTGCTTCGTCTATATATTCGGTAAGAAATTCCATTTCGGGCGGTATCAGGGTTTCAAGCTGGTCGGAAATCAATTCTCCGGCGAGTGTCGACAAATCGAGTTTCTCTATCAGGGGTACTACGAAATCCTCATTTAATATTGTATTTCTTAGAACGGCAGTAAGGTCTATGTCCTGCGTAACTCCGAGAATATAGTCGAAAACGGGTCCTGATATTTCTGCGGCCTGCTCTTTAATATCCAGTTCGAGGTCGGCTACGACGGACTTAATGGCGTCGATAAATTCTTGCGGGAGTCCTTCATCACCGCTCGGTTCCGGTATTGCAGTTTCAATCAAATCCGGCAGGCTGACTTCAGCAAGTATGTTATCGACAAACTCGGGATTCAGAAATGCTTCGCCGAGAGTTTCCTTTATTTCAGGGTCCTGTTTTTTACCTTTGAGATAATCATAAAAGGAGTGAATAGCTACTCCCATTCCTTCTTTAATGGCAGGCTCTATCTGCGGAATTATTTCTTTAATCTGTTTGAACGTTTCTTCGGCTTCGGGCGAGGAATCGAAATCAACGAACTCATCGATAATCTCAACAGCTTCGATCTTATCTATCCGGTTTGTAAGGTAATCGGGATTCATTACGGTGCTTTTTACCATATAGAAATAACCGAACAGCAGGAGTGCGATAAAGAGGAGAAAGCTGAATAGACTGACTGCAAGATTTTTTAATATATTCAAGACGGTTTATAAACTCCTGGCTCGTAACTTTACATATACCTAGATTTTAGAGTGTCTTATGATAACATAACAATAGCAGGTAAAGTCAATACAAAAGGTCGAATTAGAGGATTTCTTGCTCAAATCGCGAAGATAAAGGTATTATAAATATATCTACTGGTATTCTCCATTATATTTGCCCGGGGATAATAATATGTCGTACAGAGTAAGTTACAGGTCCGGCGGTGGTTTCAGTCTTGGTCCTATCGGTATCCTGATATCGATTAACCTTGTACTGTTAATTGTTACTTTGATTATGCCCGAACTGCGGATTACGCTGGGATTATCTCCGTATTACTTTACATCGCGCCCCTGGACTATCATAACCAATCTGTTTATCCATGCCGGTATCTGGCATATTCTGACGAATATGCTGACGCTGTATTTCTTTGGCAGCTACCTTTCCCGATTGGTCGGAAGCAGGAATTTCCTGATCATATATTTCCTCGGGGGACTTCTGGGAAATGGAGTCTATCTCTGGCTGGGACCGACCTATTCGGTAGCAATCGGGGCGTCAGGGGCGGTCTTTGCCGTAGCTGGAGCACTGACGGTGCTGAGACCTAAGCTGACAGTGTTTATAATTCCGTTTCCGGTACCAATACCTCTCTGGGTAGCTGTGCTGGGCGGATTTGCCCTTCTTTCAATTCCTGTATTCGCATCGAATATTGCCTGGCAGGCCCATCTCGGCGGCCTGGTTTTCGGACTGGCATCCGGCTTCATTTTCAAGCGAAAGACACGCTGGCTGTATTAGCCTGACCCTGAGAAAGGTATGTAACATTGACTGACAGCCCCGATTATTTCAGGAAAACGGATCTTCATATTCATACACCCGAATCGGTATGTTACAGTGATAGTACGGTCAGTGCTGGAGATATTGTCAGGGACGCACTGGCGGCGGAACTGGATATAATAGCTGTTACCGATCATAATACCGTTGCCGGTATAGATGGAATAAGAGATGCTGCCAGAAACAGCGGGCTGGTGATTCTGCCGGGAGTAGAATTAACGACCGGGCACGGACATTTCCTTGCCCTGTTCGATGTGAATACCGATACGAGAGATTTGGAAGATTTCCTTGATTATGTTGGTATCGATAAAAACGGAAGGGGAGACGCTCATACCGTGGCAGGTGACGAAATCGAGTCTATTTTACAGAAAATCCGGGAACGCGAGGGTATTGCCGTTGCCGCACATATCGACCGGTGGCCCAGCGGATTTCTCGAGACAAAAGATACACGAAAAAGGAAACAGGAAATACACGAGAATGAATACCTGGACGCTCTTGAGATTACTATTCCGCAAAATAGGCAGGACTGGGAAGAGGGAAGAGTACGGGGATACCCGATGAAACGTGCCTGCCTGCAGGGCTCGGATGCTCACAATCCTGCTGAGATCGCCAGGAGACCGGTATATATAAAGATGGAACATATGAAATTAAGCGAACTCAAAAAGGCAATAGAGAACTACAGGACGGATATATTATTTCCGGATGATATAGACGGTTAATTACCGGATTACGGAGGAATATCACTATGGATGAAAACCAGGAACTGCTGTACAAAAAAGAAAATGGCATTGCCGTGATTACCATGAACCGCCCCGAGAAAAGGAATGCACTTAGCCCGGGGCTTTTCCAGGGCATATTCACTTCGGTAGAAGATGCTGCGTCTGATGATGATATAAAGGTGATAATAATCACCGGAACGGGTGAAGCTTTCTGTTCCGGAGCCGATGTAAAATCCATGGCTGCCGGAGACTTGCAGAGAAGGCAAGAAAGACCACCGGAACAATCGGAAGGGGCAAGACGGGCTCCGTTCGCTCAGCAGTTCAGGGAATGTCCCAAGCCGATAATCGCAGCAATGAACGGCGTTGCCGTCGGTGTGGGCCTCGACCTTGCTCTGTCCTGCGATATCAGGATAGCTTCGGAAAAAGCCAGGTTTACCGTAGGTTACGTACGCAGGGGGATGGTACCGGCGGCAGGGAGTGCCTGGTTCTTACCGAGACTGCTTGGAATGGACAGGGCTTTAAAAGTAATCTGGAGCAGCGAGATGATAAGCGCCGAAGAGGCGGGGCAGCTGGGTCTGGTGACGATAGTGGTGCCTCACGATGAGCTTGAAAACGCCGCTCTGGACCTGGCCGAGCAGATAGCCAAAGCGCCGACGCTGGCGGTACAGGCCGCCAAACGGGCGGTTTACGAAAGCCTGGATTTAAACCTCGAGAAAAGCCTTGAGCTGACGATGAAAATCCGGCAGGGACTCCTCGACACACAGGATTTCAAGGAAAGCGCAACCGCCTTTGTAGAAAAAAGAGAGCCGACTTTCAAAGGGGAATGACCCGAAACCGTTATTACAGTAAAAGGGCTGGTTTCTTGAATGAAACCAGCCCTTTAGAGTTTTTTTAACGGACCTAGTCTTTGGCAGGAGGTGCCGGATTGGTATATCCATCCGGCAGTATAGAAGGTACTGCTTTTATCAACTCCTTTATCGTCCAGAATCCTTCTTTTTTGTCAATCGACTTCATTTTTGCCGGTTCGGAGTACATCGCGATATTTCCACCGGTTACATCGAAAACCTGCCCGTTGATATTTGCTGCCTCTTCCATGCATAGATAGACCAGGAAAGGAGTAAGGGTCATCGGGTCGGGGAGGTTGGTCAATTCTTCATATCGTTCTTTTGTCATCAGGCCGGCTTCGTATCGTTTCTTGAATCCTGCCTGTATATCTTCATTTGCGCTGAACCTGGTGGAGGCTGTAGGGGCGTAGGCATTGCAGGTTACATGGTATTTACCCATTTCACGGGCAGTAGCACGGGTCAATCCGACGATACCGGCTTTAGAGGCTCCGTAGTTACAGTGCCCCACCGTTCCCAGCCAGGCTGTGGAGGTGGTGTTGATGATACGTCCCCATTTCTGCTCTCTCATTATTCCGCAGGCAAAACGACTGGTATTGAAAGTGCCCTTGAGGAAGGAATTGACGCAGATATCCCATTCTTCTTCCGTCATATTCCATATCATATGGGGCATATCGGCACCAGCATTATTTACCAGTATATCCACCCTGCCGAAATTTTCTTTTGTGGTAGTTATCATTTCTTCGGCAACGGCGTATTCCGACACATCGCCGAAGAACGGAACAGCTTCGCCACCCATCGATTTTATCTGTTCGGCGGCGGTTTTCGCGTCACCGCCTCCGGTGCCTTCACGCCTGTTGTTGGTAACTACGGCGGCGCCTTCTCTGGCGAATGCTATCGCTATAGCCAGACCGATCCCCTGTCCGGAACCCGTAACAATAGCTACTTTATCCTTAAGCCTGTTACCCATCTCTTGACCTCCTCGGATATTTTTGTGTTCCCACCACACCCGGGTTGTCTGAATTCTATGCCGTTGCTTGATTTACTGTCAAGGGCACTATATGAGTATTGCGTTTAATTAACGCATTAGCTTTATATTGACTAAATCGAAAAGGCATTGTAGAATTGGCTTGGATTCACCCTGAAAACGGAGAGGAGAAGATGGACTTATGGATTTAGGATTAAAAGGGAAAATTGCAATAGTAACCGGTACCGGACGAAAAGGGGCGATGGGTGAAACAATCGGCATGGGTCTGGCTAAAGAAGGCGTCAATGTAGCCTGTGTTGATATAGTTGTCGAAGGGGCTGAAGAAATCGCGAAAGGTATAGCCGACAACACCGGCGTAAAAACTCTGGCCCTCAAGGTTGACCAGAGTGATCCACAGCAGGTAAAAGACGCCGTGGCAAAGATAAATTCGGAACTCGGCCCGGTAGATATCCTGGTAAATAATGCTGCTTTGATGGGGCCGTTCGGCCGCATCGAGAAGATGGAATTAAAAGACTGGCAGGCTATGATTAAGGTAAATCTCGACGGCTGTTATTACTGGATACGCGAAGTCTGGAACACCATGGTCGAGAAGAATTTCGGACGTATTATCAATATTTCTTCCGTCGCTGGAGTTATGGGAGGATTCGGGCAGGTCAATTACTCGGCTTCGAAAGCGGGGGTTATCGCCATAGCAAAAACCGCGGCTCTCGAAGGAGCCAGGAAAGGCATTACGGCTAATGCCGTTACTCTGGGTGTTGTGGCGACCGGACAGAGTGCTGAGACAAACGAAGCAAGTGAAAGACTGAAGATGCGAATTGCGATGCGAAAATTCGGTGATCCTGAGGATGTAGCCAATATGGTCGCTTTCCTGGCATCCGACAAAGCCGGATATGTTACCGGACAGGATATACACGTAATGGGAGGTATCGACCTCTTCACATATTAATAACTAGTCTAACCCGGGCAGGCGATATTGTGTCCTGCTGTTATAAATGGTATAATTCATTTTTAGAAGAATAAGTTCCCGACCTTTAAGTTAGTCCGGAGAGGCTAGCAAGGGTGGTACAGGGATGGTGGTTTACATAACCTCTTGCTAGCCATAGCAAGAGGTTTTTTTATGACAGACACGGCGGTAATGACATCACAGGATATCGGCAGAAGTCTGGCTCGCATTGCTCACGAAATTATCGAAAGAAACAGGACGGCCGATAACCTCGTGCTTGTCGGCCTTCATACACGCGGAGCCCCGCTGGCCGAGCGCCTTGCAGAAATAATAGGCAGGATTTCCGAGTGTAAAATTCCCGTCGGACCGCTTGATATCAGCCAGTACCGAGATGATATCAATGGGAAACTGAAAGCTTCCGGCATAGGAAGTACGGAGATACCTGTCGAAATAGACGGGAAGGCGGTCGTGCTGGTGGATGACGTTCTTTATACCGGCAGGAGCATCCGCGCTGCCATGGATGCCCTGATAGACAGTGGGCGACCACGTTCGATTCAACTGGCGGTACTGGTCGACCGGGGTCACCGGGAACTGCCGATAAGAGCTGATTATGTAGGAAAGAATATTCCCAGCGCCCGTCATGAGGAAATTAAGGTAAGGTTGCTGGAAACGGACGGCGTGGATGAGGTGGTAATAAAGAGGAACAGTCGAGGAGCTGGGGAGTTTAAAAAGGCGGAGAGCGGACTGGTTCGAAAGGAGCGCTGATGGCCCTAGTAAACCGAAACCTGGTAACAATCGATGACCTGTCTACGGCGGAGATAGAAGCAGTGTTTTCACTGGCCGGAGAGATGGAAGGGGCGCTTGAAAAACAGACCGAAGTATGCCAGGGAATGATAATGGCAAGCCTGTTTTTCGAACCCAGTACCAGGACGAGGCTGTCATTTGAAGCGGCGATGCATAGACTGGGAGGAAATGTAATCGGTGTGTCCGATGTTGAGTCTACCTCTTTTGCCAAAGGTGAAAGCATAGCCGATATGGCCAGGATAGTGGGCAGCTACGCCGATATACTGGTCATAAGGCATCCGTGGGAAGGTGCCGCCAGGGTGGTTGCCGATTATGCCGGCGTGCCGGTAATAAATGCCGGTGATGGCGGACACCAGCATCCGACTCAGACTTTACTCGATCTTTACACCATCAGGCAAGAAAGGGGTTCCCTCAAAGGGCTGAAAATAGCATTATGGGGTGATTTGAAATACGGCAGGACGACGCACTCGCTGATTTTTGCGCTGGCGAAATTCGGGGCCAATATACTGTTCTGCCCGAGCCCGGGCCTGGAGGTCCCCCCCAATATCATAAGAAAGCTGATAATGGAATACGGCGGGGAAATAGAAACACTGGATACGGATACAGACCCCGAAGGTTCGTTTCCAATCGATGCCATTTATAAAACGCCCGATAGTCCTCATCAGCTGGCAATGATGCCTGATGTAAATATCGCAGTGGAATTGCGGTCCGGAGTAGATGCCCTCTATGTAACCAGGACTCAGAAAGAGCGTTTTACTGAAAGTGAAGGAAAGGGGAGAACAAGGAAATTCCCCGTGGTGAACAGGGAATTGTTAAGCGGAAAGGAGTTCAGTAAGACCCTGGTTATGCATCCGCTTCCCCGTGTCGATGAGCTGGCATACGATGTAGATTCCGATCCTCGAGGTATGTATTTCAAACAGGCAGCTCATGGTGTACCGATAAGAATGGCTCTCCTTTCTCTTCTGCTGGGATGTAAAAAACCTGACATACCCGGAGAGGACACATCACAGCCGCAGCCGGATTACCCGATATATAACCGCGGCTATGGAGTCTCCTGCCCGAATCCACGCTGTGTGTCCGTACAGGAAACGGAAACGAAGTACCTGGTACCTGAATTCCTGATTACCAACCGGAATCCTCTAACATTGAGGTGCGTGTATTGCGAACATGGGTTTGAACCCGCGTTTGTTGCCAGCGCTGACTGGCATGAAGGCAAACTGGATAACAAGAAGTATCACAGCGCAGACAGTCACTTTGCCCGGACGATAAAGCCGGAGAACCTGGTCCTCTTCGATACCGAAAGACAGGCCCAGGCGATGGGTTTCAAGCCAAGTCACTTTGTTTCCGGCCAGTCAGAAGACGAATAATGAATCGACCTTTACTTATTAAAGGGGGTAGAATTCTTGACCCCGGCAGGGAAACGGACAAGATCGGAGACCTGCTGATTGACGGAGATGGTATTTTAAGATTCCCTGAGGGGGGTACGGTTACACCAGAGTCCGACTTTCAGTTAATCTATGCTAATGGTCTAATCGTGTGCCCGGGATTCATCGACCTTCACTGCCACCTGAGGCAGCCCGGTTTTGAAGAAAAAGAAACGATTGCCACCGGTACCCGGGCTGCAGCCCGGGGAGGATTTACCACTGTCTGCTGTATGCCCAATACCGAGCCTGCACTGGATAACCCGAATACCGTCAAGCTGGTACAGAATATTGCTGAAAAAGAGGGATCAGTCAGGGTTCTGCCGATTGCCAGCATCACCAGGGGCAGAAAGGGCAGGGAGTTATCTGACTTCAAAGAATTGGCTTCGTTAGGAGTGACGGGTTTCAGTGATGACGGCTCTTCGGTGGCCGATGAAGATGTAATGAGAAAAGCCCTGATAGAATGCAGGGAACTCGGACTGCCGGTGATAGAACACTGTGAAGTACCTGAACTTATCGATGATGGCGTCATTAATGAAGGCAAGACGGCGGAAAAACTGGGGTTAAAAGGTATTCCGGCAGTGGCTGAAGAAGAGATGGTTTCCCGCGATATCCGGCTTGCCGGAGAAACCGGCGGCTGGGTACATATCGCCCACGCCAGTACCGCCGGTACGGTTGATTTGATACGCCGGGCAAAATCCGGAGGTATAAGAGTTACCGCCGAAGTAACACCTCACCACCTGACTCTCACCGAGGAGGAAGTAATCCGGCAAGGCACTGCTGCCAAGGTCAACCCGCCCCTGCGGACTCAGGCCGATATCGATGCTCTTATTAAAGGGCTGAACGACGGGACTATCGACGTAATATCTACCGACCATGCTCCTCACACAAGAACTGATAAAGAGTGTGATATGTCACGAGCGGCATTCGGCATCAGCGTCTTCGAGACTGCCCTGGGAAGCCTGATGAGCTTGGTACATAACGAGCGGATTACCATGGAAACTCTTGTTTACAAACTCACACGGCAGCCTGCTTTGTTACTTGGTGAGAGGTATGGGATAACCGGGACTTTGGAAGATGGGAAAATGGCGGATATAGTGATAATAGATCCTGAAAAAGAATGGACGGTTAATCCCGATGAATTTGTATCAAAAGGAAAAAATACACCTTTTGCCGGAGTTACTTTAAAAGGTAAGGTAATAGTAACTGTCTCGAGAGGTAATCTCGTATATATAGATGAGTCGTGAGATGTAAAGGATTTACATTGAAACAGGTTGAAGCGGAAGTAATTTCTGTAAGCGAACCGATAAAAGGTATTGAACGGATCCGGGGACGAAGTATCAACTATTCACAGGTAATAATCTTTCGGTGCCCTGAAATAGCTGCCGAAGCAGAACCGGGTCAGTTCGTAATGGTGAACTGCGGTGAAAATACACTTCCCCGGCCGTTCAGCATAAACAGAGTCACGGATGATGGTGAACTGAGCCTGTACTTTGCGGTACTGGAGAATGGAACAGGGACGGAGTGGCTGTCGAAGCGTAAACAGGGAGATAAGGTCAAAATTCTGGGGCCTCTGGGAAACGGTTTCACGGTAGAGGAAACTTCACATAATGTATTACTGATGGCGGGTGGTATGGGGATTGCCCCGCTTGTCTTCCTGGCTGAAGAAGCCCTGAATGGGGGAAAAGAAGTCACAATGCTGTACGGTACCCCCGGCAGAGACAGGTATCCTGTCGAAGATATATTGACCGATATAGACATCATCTCTGCTACCGACGATGGATCGGTAGGGTATCGGGGATTGATAACTGAACTGGTACCGGATTACATTGATAAAGCGGACCAGGTTTTTATCTGCGGACCGCTGGCGATGTATAAATCTATTTATAACCAGTGCATACTTAAAGAAAGACCATCGCAGGTTTCACTCGAGGTAAGGATGGCCTGTGGTAGGGGTATCTGCTACGGCTGTACAATCCAGACCGTAAAAGGTAAGAAACGGGTATGTGAAGACGGTCCGGTATTTGATTTTAATGATATCGACTGGAATAGTATTTACATTTAACTGTTATAGTTAATTGACTAACTCAGGAGTGTGTTTGTGGCGGTAGTTGAAGCCCACGAATTGACCCGGAATTTCGGTACGCTTACCGCAGTTGAGGACATGTCTTTCGAGATGCAGCAGGGAGAAGTCCTCGCCTTTCTCGGACCGAACGGGGCAGGAAAAACGACTACCATCAGGATGTTAGCGGGAATCATTCTGCCGACTAATGGATACGCCGTGGTTGCAGGACATCGTACTGACAAAGAAGCAGAGAAGATACATGAATCGGTCGGACTCTTGACCGAAACTCCCGGATTCTATGACGGACTTACCGCGCGCTGGAACCTCGAATTCTTTGCCAGGTTTTACGATGACCTGGACGTCGACCGGCAGGTGGAAAAGTACCTGAAAATTACCGGCCTGTGGGACAGGCGGGATGCTAAGGTGGGTACCTATTCTAAAGGTATGAAACAGCGACTGGCTCTGGCCAGGGCGTTGATTCACGAACCTGAGGTAATTTTACTCGACGAACCGACGGCGGCTCTCGATCCTGAAGCAGCCAGGGAAGTCAGGGAACTTATCAGAAAGCTGAGTAACGAAGGCCGTACTATATTTCTGTCAACACATAACCTGATGGAAGCTGAAGAATTATGCAACCGTATTGCTGTTGTCCAGACTCACCTGCTTGCTCTTGACACTCCGTCCGAACTTCGCGGACGTCTTTTCAGACGGCAGGTTGTCGTCCAGCTTGACGGAGAGCCCGAGTCTATCCTGGGACTTGTAAAAGAACTGCCTTTCGTCCGTACCGCCGAAGCAGAAAACGACAAGATGATAGTGGAGCTTGAAGATTCCGATAATACACGGCCCGAACTGGTCAGGCATATAGTTGAAGCCGGTGGAAGGATAATGGCAGTTTCGGAGCAGCAGCACTCGCTCGAAGAAATATACCTGAACCTGGTAAATGAGAAGTAACATGGTAAGAGGAAGAATAAAGAACGTATTAATCAATGAATGGAAGGTGCTTACCAGTGAACCTACCACTATCTTGCTATTTACGCTTCTTCCTCTTATGATACTTGCCGAAGCCCTGGTTGCTATATGGTTTATTGTAAAGATAGGCGGAGAAGCGATGGCAAATAACAGTTTCTTTGCCGGAACGCTGACCAAACTCGTTATCAGTTATCCTGGAGCCGTGAACCTCCCCGATATCGACCGTGTCAGGCTGCTGTTACTTACCCAGTTGAATTTCTTTACTCTCCTGATACCGACCATGGTTGCCATATATGCCGGCGCTTATGGAATCGTCGAAGAGAAAGTATCGCGCAGTCTCGAACCCTTGCTGGCTACACCGGTAAGGACATGGGAGCTGCTGTTCGGTAAGGCTCTGGCGGGATTTCTGCCGGCTATCGTTATTACCTGGGTGTGTGCGGCTCTTGCCCTGCTGGGAGTGTATATCCTGGGCTGGGGATATCTAGTTGAGCATTATATAAACGTAATATGGGCAATGAATTTCTTTCTAATATCACCGGCGGTTGCTTTCCTGAGTTTTCTTCTTGGAATTATCGGGTCGTCGCGTGCCAGGGACCATCGCAGTGCCCAGAATATGGTGCTGTTCATTATTTTCCCTATATTCATATTGATTGCTATACAGGTGACCGGAGTAATCTGGTTTACTCCCTTATTGATTTCGATACTCGGTGTGGCTCTCTGCGTCATCGATTTGCTAGTATTGCGGATAGCAGTCAGATTGTTCCAGCGTGAATCTATAATTATCAGGTGGCGGTAGTTTCGATAATATCCGGAGGTTGATATGGTAATTACCAGGAAAATATCTCTTCAGACATCAGGCGGCGGCGATACGGTCGATATCACATCTCAGGTTCAGAAGGAAATCACTGCAAGTGATATTAACAGCGGTATGGTTACAATATTTGTCAGCGGCTCAACAGCAGGCTTGACTACCATTGAATACGAACCGGGAGTTGTATCCGATTTTAAAGAAATGTTCGAACGTATTATCCCTCAGGGAATGAAATACGGACACGACCGCGCCTGGGGCGATGGGAACGGACACTCCCATGTAAGGGCATCACTGCTGGGACCTTCCATCGTTATTCCTTTCAGCGAAAAACGTCTTATACTCGGCACCTGGCAGCAGGTGATACTGGTTGATTTTGATAACAGGCCCAGGTCCAGACAGATTGTATTGCAGATTATGGGAGAGTAGATTTTCTTGACAGTCTCCAGACTGCCGTCTTATAATAGCTTTGATTTCGGTAGTCTATAGACAGATTTCCGATTGATTTTACTGGAAGGTGAAGATATGGCAAATGAGATAGGAAAAAGATATTGCTGCGCAAAGTGCGGCGCTGAATTTATTGTTACCAGAGCCGGTGAAGGCACGGTCAACTGCTGTGGCCAGCCGATGGAACAGAAGAAATAGAGCAGTTCAAGGAGGTACCTTTTAAGTGGCAAGTCAACTGGGGAAAAGATATCGCTGTGAAGTATGCGGCACTGAAATACTCTGTGTAAAAGCCGGCGAAGGTGTTATGACCTGCTGTGGGAAAGAGATGGAGGTACAGGAACCGAGAACTATTCCATCCTCCGATTAGGTCCTGTAAACGGGATCACCATACTATCTGAAATTAAATATAAAACCAGTTATATAGCTCACGATCGTGGGCTATATGTATTTATTACCAAGGAGGGCCATAAATTCAGCCCTGGTGCTGGCTTTGCTTCGGAATGTACCGCGGAGGGCTGATGTCTGTATCGAGCTGCCCGGTTTTTTTATACCTCGCATCATCATGCAAAGGTGTTCGGCCTGAATTACCACACCTACACCGGTAGGACTTATCCCTTCATTTATCGCGTCCGCTATCTGGCTGGTCATTCGTTCCTGTATCTGAGGTCGACGGGCGATTATCTCTACAACCCGGGCGAGCTTACTGGCGCCGACAACCCGGCCTTTTTCGTTGGGGATATACGCTACATGGGCCGTGCCGTAAAAAGGAAGCAAATGGTGTTCGCACATTGAGTAAAATGGAATGTCGCGGACGATGACCATTTCACTGTGACCTTCCTCGAACTCCACGGACAATACCGATTTGGGGTCTATGTCCATACCTGAAAATATCTCGTCATACATTTCAGCTACGCGTCTCGGGGTTCCTGCAAGCCCTTCTCTTTCAGGATCGTCGCCGATTGCTTTTATTATGGATATTACAGCTTCTTTTATGGCATCAGCATTCTGCAATTTCTACCCTCCCGCTATGTACTAAAGGTACCAGTAAAATCTTATCATATTTTTTCGGTTTTGTGGCGTAGTAGAATACTGCTTACAAATATTGCCAGGCATCCGGCTGCCGTTGCCATCCAGAAAGCGGTTGAATAACTGCCGCTTGCATCGAAGATAAAACCGGCTATCGGCGTACCGACCATTCCCCCCGTTGTGCCGAAAAGTAGAAAAGTCCCTATATAGAATCCGAAATTCCTCACTCCCAGGATTTCTACTCCGGTCAGCGACTGCAGGAGGCCGGCGCCCTGACGCGCAAATCCGAAAACAAAGGCGAAAATATAGAACATCGGTACAGTCCTGGCAAATATTAAAACTATTAACGATATTGTAAGCAGGGCAAAATCAACCGTCAGTAATTTAGCAGGATTCATTTTGTCGGCCAGCGGACCGATTATCAGAGTTGCCAGTATTCCTATTGCCGAACTGAAGGAAAGAATTCCTGCTGCAATTATCGGCGGCAGCCCGACGTCCGTTCCATAGGGAGTAATATGTACGATTATCATCTGAGTACTGAAACCGAATGTGAACTGCAGGCAGGCGAACGGCCAGAACCATTTGTTCAGTAAAACATCTTTCTTAATTGAGAATTTGTCCTTGGTCGATTCTTTCGGTTGCTCATTATCCGCAGGTTGTTCGTCGTCTTCAGGAGGTCTCTTCATAAACTGGGCGAGAGGGACGCTGATAGCAAACGGCAAGATACCCAGAATAACAAATGTCTGCTGCCAGCCTACGGATGTTATCAGGCTTTCTATGAGCAGCGGTCCCACTACTCCGCCGAGGCTGAATCCGCCTGCGGGAAGTGCCATCGCTATACCTCTTCTCCGGGTGAACCATCTCGGTATCGTTGCATTGATGGGTATTACGGAGCAGGCTATCGTAATACCAACCGGCACTCCGAAGGCGAAATAAAGCTGCCATAACTCGGTTACCCTGGACGTAAGCATTAAGCCTGTCCCGAGAGAAATCCCTGCGATAGTAATCAGTATCCGGGGACTGATGCGATTGCTCAATCTTCCGCTGACGACCGACAGGATTCCTCCGATGAGTACTGCAATTGAGAATACACTGGATAACTCACCTCTTTCCCAGCCGAATTCCTGGGACAGCGGCTTGATGAACACGCCGAAGCCGAACAGGGTAACAGCATTTAACGAAATTACAAAAAAGCTTGCCGCTACTACTATCCAGCCATAGTAAATACGTTTAAACATGTATATATGAATCCTGATTGAGAATCTCAGCGAGTGATAACACTCTGAAAACCGGAAACGGGAGTGAAGAGTACGAAGTTACTAGGTAAGGCCCAGGCCTTTTTCGATGGCTTTCAGGTCAGCCGGTAATTCAAGGAAAGGCTCCGGTGATTTAAGCACGATGTCGGTATCCTTGAGACCGTGACCGGTGACCACGCAGACAATTTTCTTCGATGAAAAGTCACTGCCCCGGGCAGACATTTTTATAAGTCCGGCCAGCGAAGCTGCCGAAGCCGGTTCGGCAAATATGCCGCATTTTGCTGCCATCAGCTTTTGTGCGGATAGTATTTCATCGTCGGTAACGATATCGATGATTCCACCCGATTCATCCCTGGCGGCAACGGCTTTATCCCAGCTTGCCGGATTGCCTATCCTGATTGCCGTGGCAACGGTCTGGGGCTTTTCGACGGGATGCCCGAGTACTATAGGCGCCGCACCTTCTGCCTGGAAACCCATCATTACCGGTTTTTTCTTTGCTTTACCCGACTCATGGTATTCCTTAAATCCCTTCCAGTAGGCGGTAATATTACCGGCGTTGCCGACCGGTATGAAAAGATAATCGGGCGCGTCGCCGAGTGCATCAACAACTTCAAAAGCCGCCGTCTTCTGACCTTCTATCCGGTAAGGATTTATGGAATTTACCAGCGTAACCGGGTGCTTTTCGGTAATACTTTTTACCACGTTTAGAGCTTGGTCGAAATTACCATCGATGGCTACTATCCTGGCTTTGTAGATTATCGCCTGGGCCAGTTTCCCCAGGGCGATATTACCTTTCGGGACGATGATAATTGCGCTGAGACCGCAATACGCTGCGTAAGCAGCGGCTGAGGCGCTGGTATTGCCGGTGGAGGCGCATATTACTGCTTTGCTGCCTTCTTCCATGGCTTTGGCGATAGCGACCACCATTCCCCGGTCCTTGAATGAGCCGGTGGGATTGCAGCCCTCGAATTTCAGGTATAGTTCACCGCAGCCGATTTCATTTTCAAGATTCGCGGCTCTGACAAGCGGAGTATTCCCTTCGCCGATGGTGAACACAGGAGTGTCGGGCGTCACGGGAAGGTAGTTTCTATAGTTTTCCAGTACTCCGGTTTTCATCGTATTTCCTCTATATATTTATACTCTATATAGTGTAAAAGCACAAACCGGAGTATGGATATTATCGTGTATTATTGCTCTGTACCAGGAGTATCACCAGTCCGAGGACGACTCCTGTAACCGCGAAAAATATTATTCCTGGTAAGAATGAGTCTGTGAAGTCGACGAGTTCGCCCATAAGCAGGGGGCCGGTGAATCCTCCGATTTCGGCGATGCAGAAGAATATACCTCCTGCCAGCCCCATGTGCTTCGCCCCGACCTGCGGTTCTTCCATTAGTAAGAGCATCAGCAGTGGCAGCAGGGTAGGTGCGCTGATGCCGTAAACCGCAAGCCCGAAACTACGCGCCCATGAGGAAGCTATATAAGAGAGGAGCAGCCCGACCGATGCCAGGACCGAGAGGACAGCTATGTACCTCCCCCGCGCATGCCCCGGTATTAATCTCGGTAATAAAAGCACCGCCGGAATTGCCGCTATGAGGGGGATTGCCGCCATAAATCCTGCGTCTTCAGGCGTGAATCCCCGGTTCTCGAGCATCTTCGGCAGCCAGTGGGAGAACCCGTGTTCGACGAACAGGGTAAGAAGCCCCGCGATAAGGACTATCCTGACGTTCCTCACTTTAATCAGTGTGCGAAATGCTTCTTTCAGGGATACACCGGAGGTATCCTCACCCTGACCGGAATCCCTGGCGAATATTCCCCATACAAAGGCAAAAAGGAGCGTGACAAATCCGTAGTACAGAAGAGTCAGACGCCAGCTTTCACCGGTCAGGGGCATTATTATACTGTTGGTGGCTGCAATTGAGAACAGTCCGCCTATCCACGGCGCCGTTGTATAGATACCTACCGCTGTAGCACGGCCGTTTCCCCTGAACCATGATGAAACCACTTTCGGAGCACCGATAGATATTAAGGGACCGCCGATTCCGAAGAGCGCTACCAGCGGCAGGAGCGTAATAAATCCGGTGGCATAATAACGAAGTCCCTCGGACAACCCGATGATAAATGCTCCGATAAAGAGTGATCTTCTTATACCCCATTTATCTATAGCGAAACCGGCGAATATTGCCACCGGGATATAGACAAGCTGCCAGCTCCCGAGTATAAAACCCATCTCTCCGTAAGTCATGTCGAGGTCGCGGAGTATCGGAGTGACGATAGGGGGAAGAGACCTCATACAGAGACCGAAAGAAGCATAAAGGAGCCAGATGGAGGCAAGGACTATCCACCGGTACTTACGTCGGTGAGGTTCGAGTGCAGCTTCTTCTATCGCGTCGGACAATTACTAATTTCCTGAATATCCGGGAATGGATTCGATAATAATATTCCTATTTTACCGGTATGGTAAAATGAAAGGCAAACAGGCTAAAAAGCGGGGGGAGCTACCCGTACGTAGATTGTACCTCAGTCGTCCCGTATAAATGATAATCACTGTAGAAAGGGAGAGGTAAGGAGGTGATGAAGTGAGAACAGCAAAACGCATAGAAAATCTGCCGCCGTATTTTTTTATCGATATACTGAAGAAAGCAAACGAAAAGAGAGCCAGAGGCGAGGAAGTAGTCAGTTTTGCAATCGGCGACCCCGATATTCCGACCCCTGAACATATAATCGACCGGCTCTGCCGTGAAGCGCAGGAACCGGCGAATCATCGCTATCCGGAGTCGGCTGGTTTACCAGAACTTCACCGGGCTATAGCCGACTGGTACAAGGCACGGTTCGATGTCACACTCGATCCCGATACCGAAGTACTCCCGATAATCGGGGCTAAAGAGGGCATCGCTCATATCGCTTTCTGTTACATAGACCCGGGCGATATTGCACTGGTGCCCGACCCGGGATACCCGGTTTACTCGATAGGAACAATGCTTGCCGGTGGCGAAGTATATTATATGCCGCTTCTGGAAAAGAACGGCTATTTGCCGGACTTAAACAGCATACCCGGGGATGTTCTGAACAAGGCGAAACTTATGTGGATGAACTACCCGAATATGCCGACCGGGGCAGTGGCTAATGCAGAATTCTTTAGAAAAGTGGTGGAATTCGCAGGAAAACACAGTATTCCGGTATGTCACGATACACCATACACCGAGGTTACCTTTGATGGCTACCAGTCTATGAGCTTTATGCAGGTAGAAGGAGCTAAAGACATCGGCGTTGAAATCCATTCGTTCTCGAAGACATACAACATGACGGGATGGCGTATCGGTATGATGGTGGGTAACGCGGATATGATAAAAGCTCTGAGAACGTTGAAATCTAACATCGATTCGGGCATTCCTCAGGCGATACAGTACGCCGCGATAGAAGCGCTGAGAGGTCCACAGGACTGTATCCAAGAACACAACGATATCTACCAGCGGCGGCGCGACCTTGTTGTCGAAATGCTTAACGATATGGGTATTAAAGCCAGACCTTCGAAAGCCACGCTGTACGTATGGGCAAAGGTGCCGGAAGGTTATACTTCGGCGGAATTTACCGAAGACCTCCTTGAACAGGTAGGAGTGCTGGTCACACCCGGCACCGGATTCGGCCCGAGTGGTGAAGGCTATGTGCGGCTTTCACTGACCATACCGGACGCCGGGCTGGTAAAAGGACTTTCGAAAATGGCGGGATGGCGCGACCAGAAGACGAAGTTTAAGGCGAAAAGAACTTAACATAATGAGGTTTGATGAAAAAAGGAATAGATATAGCAAGAGAATCCGATGAAAGGGCGTTCCTTGTAGGGCTTGCCACGAAGAATAACCGCCGTTCGTCGGTTGAAAGCTCGATGAACGAGTTGACCCGTTTATCCGGTACTGCCGGAGCCAGGGTCGTCGGTAGCATGATCCAGCGACTGCCGGTTCCGTCCAAGACCTATTACATCGGCGAAGGAAAGCTCAGCGAGTTGATAGCGGAGAAAGATACCACCGGCTATAACCTGGTGATATTCGACGACGAATTATCGCCGCTGCAGCAGCGGAACCTTGAAGACGCGCTCGATGTAAAGGTGCTGGACCGGGTTGCCCTTATCCTGGACATTTTTGCCAAACGGGCGAGGACCCGGGAAGGTCAACTGCAGGTGGAACTGGCGCAGCACCAGTACTTATCGCCGCGACTCGCCGGACAGTGGAGTCACCTGGAGCGACTCGGCGGCGGTATCGGGACGAGGGGGCCCGGCGAATCACAGCTTGAAACGGACCGGCGTATCATCCAGAAAAAAATAGGTCGGCTGAAATCCCAGATTGAACAGGTGAGGAAACAAAGGATGCTGCACCGCCGTAAGAGGAGCCGGAGCGGCATACCCGTGGCGGCGCTGGTGGGATATACCAACGCCGGAAAAAGCACTCTGCTGAATACCCTGAGCAAGTCCGACGTTGTTACCGACGATAAACTGTTCGTAACGCTGGACCCGACGACGCGAAGGCTTGCCTTGCCGGACAAGAGACCGGTACTGATGACGGACACGGTGGGATTTATCCGGAAACTTCCGCCGACAATCGTTGCGGCTTTCAGGGCGACACTGGAAGAACTGGATGAAGCGGACCTGCTGCTTCACGTCGTCGACCTGTCGTCGCCGGATGCCGCCGAACAGTGCCAGGCGGTCGAGGAAATTCTGGTATCTCTCGACCTGGCGGAAAAGCCGAGAATTACCGTCCTTAACAAAATCGACCTTATACTGGACAAAAACAGGGAATGGAATGAAGAAGAAGCCCTGGAATTTCTGTCCGGACGGGATTTGCCGGAAAACGGGGACTCGGTTATGGTGTCCGCCGAAAAAAGATGGGGACTGACCGGGCTGATGGAAAAAATAGGTCTGTTTCTGGCAGAAAAAACCGCTCCCGCCAACAGCCCGTAAAAATAACGCTCTGAAATCGAAAATTAGCCCCCCGAAACAGTTTTCAGGTATAAATCCTCGAGTGACCCGGAAAAGACCGCTATTTTCAACAAATTTCTGTGTTTTCGGGAAAAAGGTAAATAAGTCGCTTTTCTTCGGAAAAAGGGGATGGAAAGGGAAATATGGAAGCCTATCACGATCCTAAAAGAAGGGCCAGGATGCTTGGCAGCGAAGAGCGCGGTAAATGGCTGAATGTCGACGGCGTTATCGCTAAGGCCGGGATTTCTCCGGGGATGGTGTGTGTCGATCTCGGCTGCGGAGCCGGAGCGTTGTCGATCCCTCTGTCAAAAGCCGTCGGAGAAAAAGGAAAGGTCTATGCGGTCGATACCGCCGGGGACGTCCTGGATATCATAAGGGAAAAGAACCCTCCGGATAACCTGGTGGTCCTGCAGAAAGATGCCGCCGGTACCGGACTTAACGCAAGTATTGCCGACCGCTGCTTCATGGTTCTTTTACTACACGAAGTGCCGCCGGAAGGCGTAATTGCGGAAGCATACCGGCTGTTGAAGTCGGGAGGCAGGGCAATTATCCTGGAATGGAGGATGGACTTCGATTCACCGCGTCCCCCGCGTAACGAACGCATCGACACGGACCGGATGGAACTCCTGTTAACCCAGGCTGGTTTCTCTTCTTTCGAGTCTACCGAATGGTCGGACAGCCAATACCTCGCTGCCGCGGTAAAGAGCTGAAGTTAGTATTGCTCAGTTATTTATTGGCGCCTTCGGCTTCTTCGGCGGTGCCTTCCCAGGTCCGGCTGTACTCGACCTCGTTGGCTGCCTGGAAAAATATTATTGGCCTGTCACACCGGCTCAGCCCGCAGGGGCCGCGCTTCATTCCCGCCGGAACGTAAATCAGGCAGCTTTTATCGATAACAAAGTGGTCGTCTTCCAGCCAGAAATCTATCTCGCCGCCGAGGTCGGTAGGATTACTCATATCCGTGCCCATGAATATCCAGGCTTCATCGAAGTCGTGGTCGTGGGCGAGTTCGGACAGTACCGGACCGCTGCCGTGCTTTTCGGTGAATATCATCACGCTGAGTATGAAAGCCCCCGGCAGGACCGAGCTGTCCAGCCCGAACATCGGGACCGACTTTATATATTTGCCTTCTTTCCTCTGGTCTTCGATAAGCTTGTTCATTTCCGCCGGCGGTGGTCCCAGGAATTGCTTGTATTCGAAAAATATGTACTTGGAATTCTTCATTTTCGATATGTCTTCCATTAATTTCCTCCTGACTGCTTATGTGAATTGTTATTAATGGTACAGATTGCAGTACAGTGTTTCAAGGGCTTAATTACAGATAAACATCGAGAATTCACTCAACTGATATTTGCAAAATTTATATATTGGTACTCACCCCCTTAGTCCCCCTCTCACGCAGTACCCTGAAATGTTTGAGATGATATCTAGTGGTCTAATAGAACGGACACCGAAAGAAGGGATAAAATAAAACAAATCTGGAGGTGTCATGGAAGAAAGGAAGAGAAGGAAATACACAGCAGAGTTCAAGGTAGAGGCAGTCGAACTGGTAG
>DAOULV010000007.1:0-77161 GCA_034416335.1 Dehalococcoidales bacterium | reverse complement strand
CCTTTTGACAGTCTGAGACGGCGGGCAATTCCGTCTCACTTGTCCAGTAGTAAGCTATCACCTAGCTGAGATACTCTAGCCTAGATGGAGCTTCCACTATATAAGTCTCCGAAATGGATTAAAATCTCTACATCGCTATTAAAGTTTTTTGCTCTCGTTTGCGGAATCTCCAGAGATATTGACTGTCTGTAGCTGTCAGCTTGTCTCCGGTATCCAGCTTGTGAGCTATTTCCAGAAGTCTATTCGGAAACCGGAGAATGAAGGTTTTAGCGTCTGCCCAGGCGTCCAGGTCAAGGGCTTTATCATCGGCAATCAGTTCGCCCAGCTCGGTAGTCCGCCCTTCACTGTCTATGATAGGTCTATTCAGGCTTTCCAGTTTGATGGCTTTGGGACATTGGGTATAGAGGTTGTCCTCTTTACACTTTTGCCGTTGTGCCTTGCTACAGTGTTTACAGTCCAGTCCGGCGGTATAGCTGTAATGATTAAACCAGTAGTCGGATACTGTCCGGCTGGCAATCCGATACATCACCGCTTCGGTAAAGGGCTTGTGTCCGTTATTCCATTCCACATCGGCAAGGGTCATCATTATAGTATGGAGTATGTCCTCTTTGTCCTCTGGTTTTACCTTGTCGGTGAAGCGGGAAGCTACCCTGTAATAGAGTAACCATTCGCCGTCTAGCTGGTCATAGCCGTTACCGATGACCGGAGCTTGTTTTTTGTGGCTGTAAGACCTAGACTTGATACTGCGGGGCTTTGTTGGTGATGACTGGCAATAAGCCAGATGACCGCACCACTGACAAACGCCCTGCGCCGTTTTTAGTGTCCATATTCTATGACACTGGCTACAATGACCCTGATGATTGCCGTTACCGCCGTCCGGCGATGCTGGAGCTATTACGCTTGAACTCATACTTACCCCCTTTCAAGAAGGGCAAGCGTTCAAGCTCAGAGATAGTCGCTTTCGTATTCAGTTTTTAATGTGCTGAAAATACTTTTTCAGCTTCATTGTCCAACAAAAAGTCATTTTATTCCCTTCGAAGATATAGCTTGTTTCACGACCCCTCACCGGGACAACAAAGGGATTGAATAAGAAAAGAAAAAACCTCCCTACTCCAGGGGAGAATTTTATAAGGTTTTAACGAATTCTTCATATATTCATCTTTAATGATAAAAAAAGTCATTGTTTTATAGGGAGTTTGACTCCACCTCTTGTTTATATGGGATATTTAACATATACTAGCCAATACACCTAGGAGACTGACATAACGTAGCAAGACCGTTATCATATTTAACGAAGGAAAACAAAATGATTGGCGGCAATAATGGTGTCGAGTTCATGGTTCTCCGAATATAGGCGGGCACTACTACTATACTTTTCAACCCAACGATAATGATGAGAGGTGAATGTAATGAAAAAAGGAAGAGTCCCCAAATTAATCACATTTATTATCGTTATTGCGATGGCGTTTGGAGGATGTAGCTCTTCATATCAGCTAAATACCTCTGTGAGTCCTGATGGCAGTGGAACAGTCATTCCCGCAAGTGGTACCTATGTTGAAGATACTGATGTTGCTCTTACCGCTACCCCGACTGAAGGATATGTCTTTGATCACTGGGGTGGTGATGCCACAGGTACCTTCGTCACAGCTACTATTACTCTAGACAGTGATAAAAGTGTCACTGCCCATTTCAAGGCACAATACACTCTAAGTATTTCGGTGAGTCCTGACGGTAGCGGTACAGTCACTCCTACCAATGATACTTATACTGAAGGCACCGAGGTAACTCTCACTGCCACTCCAGCATCCGGCTATGCCTTCGATCACTGGAGTGGTGATACCTCTGGCGAATCCAGTACGACCGCTATCACCATAGACAGTGACAAGGGTGTTACTGCCCATTTCAAAGTCCAATTCCCTATATCATCTTCTAGTACGTCGCTAAAAATTACAATTATGTCTATGGAAAGAGATACCTCTGCAGACAGACTTGGGGAGACATCTGTTAGGATGTGGATCGAAGTTGAAGATATAAGTACAAACGGCACTGCTTCATTTCCAGCATCCAGCGTCTTTCTCACTGATGATAAAGACAGAAAGTGGTCAGAAGTCGTCCAGGGATTAGAAGTATTCGGGAAATATCAGTGGGGTAGCTGGGGTCCGGATCTTGTGTTTCGCGGAGGTATTCACGACCACTTTGATCTAGTAATATGGGTTCCTGCTGATGCGACAGGATTACAGTTGCACTTTGCAGATGTTCCGCCGATATTACTTGAATAAGTTAAGGTGGATGGGTTACAGACGACACAAGAACGTAAAATACCAGAACGTATATTATACACTGGGTAAGGAGTTCAAGGTTATGATTAAATGCATTAAATGTAAAACGTTAAATCCACTTGATAGTATGTCTTGTATAAAATGTTCTTCAGACCTACTACCTGCACCTCCTTTGCGAGATCGTACTCCTTTTGCTATCATCGGATTGTCTATCAGTTTTTTAGCTTTGGTGCTAAGTATTCTCCTATTAGTCAAAGTGATTCCTGTTCCTTACGTAGATCCTGAGAGCACGTTATATTGGATTCGACCAGGAATTATTTTACTTTTTGCACTGCCTTTCACCCTTTTATGTGCAATCTTAATTATAAAAGAGAGTAAGCACGAGCCTTCCTTAGATGAGAAACTCCTTTACAGGGCTATACGACATGTAAACATCGACCGTGAGCAAGCTGAGTCTGATTTTAGAGAAGCTATTCGGCTTACAGATAGATGGGATTATTACCAGCGAAGAGGATTGTTTTACGAGAAAATCGGTTTATTAGATGAGGCAGATACGGACTATCGCACAGCATTGACTAAACTTCCGGATAAAGTAGACAAAAAAATAATTATAAATGACATCAGTAGGATTGGTAAGTTACGCGGAAAGAAATGAAGAGAGAATTGTTATGGGATTTTTAAGTAGACTGTTTGGTAGGCATGAGGATAGTGCGGATTTCGATAATCAAGTAGAAAAGATTCTTGATCAAAAATACACCGCAGGTCCCAAGTACACAGTTCGTTGTTTAGCCTTCGGATGTCCACATTGTGGGGTGGAGATTACAAAGGTACCGTCTTGGCCACTACATGGCAATACGGTTACTTTCTACGCCCAGGAAGACCTCTATAGAACCGGGGAGTACTATATTGAAATGATTTGTCGTGGTTGTGGCAAGACGTTTTACGTTGTTTGGGACGAAGATCCTAATTAGAGTGCATAGGGAATAATACCCTTCAAAAAGAAATAAACAACAGAAGGTGTCTACATGAGTATTTTTAAAAGGATATTTAGCAGAAATAAAAAGCAACAAATAATTGATTTCCAGGAAAAGCCGAAAGAGGGTCGGGATGAGGAAAACGATATCCTCATCCGCCCATCTCCTTTTGAAGCATCGATGAAGGCAGCACAGGAAGAATGGGTAAAAAAGGAAACAACTAAAAGGGAAAGACCGAACATAGAAAAACTTAAAGAAGAGAAAGACATCACTGGACTGATAAATTGTCTAGATGATGACGATGAAGATGTACAGTTCGAAGCTGCCTTGGCTTTAGGAAAGATTGGAGATACAAGAGTGGTGGAACCATTAATTCAAGCTCTCAATGCCAAATCCTCAACAGTCAGGTGGCGAGTTGCACTCAGTCTTGGCGAAATCAAAGATACAAGAGCAATTGAACCACTTAAGGTGGCAGCTACGGACCAAGATTCGCAAGTACAATGGAGAGCAGCGGAAGCTTTAGGAATATTTGGCGAGTTCCAGTATTTAGAGCGACTATTAGGTGAGGGCAGTGAGAGGGATCGGATTGACATCGCTGATTCTATGGTTAGAGTTGGTGGTCTCGAAGTAATACCATCTCTAGTGCAAGCTTTACAGGATAAGAATAAATATAAACCTGCATCCTGGGCAATTATGGTTCCTCTTATACGCCTTAGAGATGAAGGACGCATCGATGAAAAAAGGTCGCATGAGCTTCTAGCACCTGCTATACAATATTTTATCAGTATCATTGAAAACGCAACGATTTTAAAAGGTGCTCGTAGTTATGATGAATATGTATCACTGCCATTGATAATAGGTGCTTTAGGCGATATAGGTGACCCTTCAGCCATTTCTCCTCTAGACAGGTTGTTAGCCAAGATAAAGGATAAGGTGGCTAGGGAAGGAATAGTTCGTGAGTACATAAATACAGGGATTGCAGCTGGTTACATTTCTACCCAAGATAACATCTCTCATATAGAAGGAGCCATAAACAATATTAGAAAAATAACGAATGCCTAAATAATCCATTTTTACACGGTTTTACTAGTGAAAAATAGTCGCGATTGTTAAAACTGATTGAAAAGAAGTATACTGCACCCCATTAAGGCAGGGGAAGGAATAAGGGAGTAAAATGGCTGGAGAAAGAGGGAAGCCATGCCGAGAAGGAAATGGGGTTCACAGACCAAAGCAACGATTGTGTTGCAGGGATTAAAGGGAAGACCGGTGGCCGATATCTGCGTTGAGCACCAGATCAGCCAGGCACAGTACTACCAGTGGCGAGACCAGTTCATGAAGAAGATCGCACAGGTCTTCGAGAATACGGAGCGCCGCCAGAAATCACTGGTTCAAGAGAACAGCCGTCTCAAGAAGATGATTGGTGAGCTCACCGTAGAGTTAAAAAAACTGAACGAGTGGTCCGAATGAAGAGGAGAGAATCGGAGACGGTAAGAGAGCGTAATTGCCCGGTGGTTGAAAGGATCAGGGAACTCAAAGCTGATCATCCCTTCTGGGGTTACCGGCGCATCTGGGCTCACCTGAAGTATGTTGATGGGCTTGAGGTTAACCGGAAGCGCGTATTCCGGCTGATGCAGAAGCACGAACTGGTAGTAAAGCCGAATACCCGGCTCAAGGCGGTACGGACATCAGGGAGAAGTAAACCGAGGCCGGAACGACCGAATGAATGGTGGGGGATAGATATGACCAAGGTGATGGTAGATGGTTTCGGCTGGATGTACATAGTAGCGGTGCTGGACTGGTATACCAAGAAGCTCGTCGGTTACTACGCTGGCATCCAGTGCCGGAGCTGCCACTGGCTTGAAGCTTTGAGTGAAGCGGTCAACCGCGAATTTCCTGGTGGGGTAAGAGAAAAGGGATTATCGCTCATGTCTGATAACGGGAGCCAGCCGACATCAGTTGCTTTCATGAAAGCCTGCCGGGAGATAGGTATCAAGCAGGCTTTTACCAGCTACGGAAATCCGAAAGGGAATGCCGATACGGAGCGGGTCTTCAGAACGAAATCCACCATACGACCCTTTAGTTTATCTTGATAAACGAATGTGGACACTGTAATTAGGCATTGAGTCATTATAGTTGAAAAAGGAGCTCTGAAATGGGCTATTCGATTGGATACTTAATAGGTGCAGCAGTAGTTATATATGCTCTCTATATGGTAATTAAGAATCATAACAAATACCGACGACCATTACCATTACCACCGAATTACAAACTCATAGATTCTCCAAATCAATGGAGTGAACTATCTTCAGAGGTATTAGTTCTGTTGGTTACAGATAATGTTACGACTTTTCTAGGACTTGAGGACAATAACCGTAAAGAGTTTGAGGTAGACATTCTTCCAGATCTAAATACAGTTACTAAGGATATAAACGAACCAGTAACAATATGTTGGTCGAACATAAAACGACGCTCTGAATTAACAGAATACCTTAAAGGAAAAGGCTTGATGAAAAATGGCTGTTTCTTATTCAAGAACGGCGAACTATTAAAGTATAAGCTCTTTGGTTTCATGGGAAATACTAAGTTTAATATATGTTGGGTTGCGGAAGAAGTCTTAAATGATTTTTCATCTGAAATTTAATATCTATGACTTAATTAACTCGAATTTTCTAATAACCTACGTTCGGAGTTTCTGTTTGCTAAAAAATTCATATTTACAAATAATATATACTTGAATATTGAAGCTAAGCTGAATCGCCCGCCGGCATCGGAGATAATATTAGTAAAAACTGCAAGGTAACTTGTAGTAGCGTTGTTGGGAACAGGTCACCGATTAATCGAAGTGGAATATCACTAAGAGTGACTATGTAATATATTACGAGTACAGGAGAACACTGGTTTTATTAATAGTAGAGTAGGTTACGGTAGCCAGCCTCCGATCCCGTACCAACACCATTCAAGCTGGTAGAAAGCTTCATCATCCAGATAATAGATAGAATTAGCAGCATTTATCATAAGTTCTATTCCGCCCAGATAGAAAATTAGATAGCCGACTCGCCTTGCATGTTGATTCTTTATCGTCCTGCGTGAATCAGGTTCCATTCCATGATAGGCATATCCCCGCTTAATCGCCCACAATTTGCCAACCGTAACTAAGGCAAGAAAAAGAAATGGATAAAGCGGAAAAAGTACGATAAACCAAGGGTATTTCCAAATTTTAACCTTAAAAAATCCAAATAAAAGAGATAGGATTGAAAATAAAATCGCTAATATCATAGTCATTTCACAAATAACCTTAGGACCGCTCTGAAAGCATCAAGGTATGAACATGATTCGCCATACTTCTCATATGTAACCATGGTTCTGCCACAGAAACGCTATATGCTCTTTCAAATTTTGCCCACTTATCAGACAAATAACTATCTCCGATGACTCTGACTAGTTCTTGAATCTCTTGGTAGAGTTTTTTAGCTCTCCTAATGTCTCTTTCACTGGTTTCATCTATCTGGAATTTTGTATTAAGGTCTATGAACTCGTACATAGTTTCTTGTAGACGAAGTAGTTCTATACGCATTATTTTTGCTCCATCACTGTCAGGGCTATTTAGGTTGTTTTAGTTTATGTAATAAAACCCGGTATGTCAATTTATGAAAATAACTAAAATAGCATTAAATTCTGAAGCTGAACGGTATCAGATAGCTATACGCATCATTGGACAATGATCCCGAAGATTGTACCAAGGTAGTAAAAAGGCATCATGTAAAACTTGAAGAATATAGCAATTTATCCATCATAGATAAAACTCCGGACCCGGCATGTTGGGCACCAGGTAGTATGTCCTCCACGGCAAGATTTCTTCTCTAACTCATGCGGACAGAGCTTTCCCCCATATCGAAGTCTCTGCAATAGTACAGGATTATCGAAAAACGTGACCGCCCCGCAACTCGGACAATGAGCCATGTAGCCTTTCTCAATTTCGAAGACCGCCGCTTTCGATCCACACTCGCAGTCCAGAGAGTATTCGGTTGCTATCTTTTTTCTTTTGCTTTTAGCCATTATATTCTCCCAACATCAGTTTGCCGGGTTGCCCCACCGGCCAGTTAATTGACCTATATACCTTTTCATCAAACGCAAGATTCCGGAAGCCACATTGAGGGCACATCACCGGAGGCTTATCCGTCCAGAATCGAGCGTTACCTGAGTTGGCGTCGAAAGCTCCGGTAAGCATGTACACCGGGTGGGTGCAGCGAACGAAAAACACCTGAGCCCAGCTGGCCAGTTGTTCAATAAGAGGACTGACAGACACATAACGATAGTAGAATCGCCTGAGTTCTTCTTCTCCTTTTATATCTTCCTGCAGCTGAGAAATGATACTCGTTAACTGGATGCTCTCACTTTCAAGTGCGTGCTTGCCGGACTCAAGGTTTGTTATCTCGCCACTGATTCTTGATTTTTCGTTTCTGGCAAAGTCATCGAAATCCTCAATATATTTGGTGAGTGAACCATGCTTCTTTAACCCTTCTGATAATATCCTGCTGGAGTCATCGTACCCGGCAAATTCCTTTGCCAGCTCAAGCATGAACTCGATAGTGAAACCATGCTTTTCAGCCGCTTTCTTCAACCTGCCGGCATCGATAATTTCGTTTTTCGTTACATCAGCTTCCTGACGATGGCGTTCGATATCAGCTTCCATATGCTGGATTTCCTTCTCCAGTTTCCTGTGAAGAGACTTCAGTTTCTTCTCCATTTCTTCACACTTATTGCTCGTCTGTTCCAGTTCCTGCCGAGCTTTATCTTTGTCGTTCTTAACCTGTTCATATTCATTCGAGGACTGCTTTATCTGCTCTTTTATACTTTCTCTATTTTTCTCAAGGTCCGGAACTTGGCGTTCCAGTTTTTCTCTCTGTACCATGAGTTCTTCACACGCTGTAAGGGCTTCGGTGAATTTCACACCTTTCTCTTCTTCAAGGCGGAGTATCCCCTGTATTACTTCGAGATATCCTGAATCGGCGATATATTTCTCAAGCTCCATGAGACTTTCAAACATGTTTTCGCTGAAACCCGGGCAGTGGACCCGAGCCATCCTTATAACATTTTTTATTTCTTCACCACTGAAATCCTTGTTCATAGTGTATTCCCTCCTTCGTGGTTCTGAAGCGTAACCCGGATCGCCTCTTCAAGTGTCATATCATATCTTAATCGGGGTGCAGCTACCTTTACCATTTCCCTCGCTTCAGCTGGTCGATAAGCCATACTCTCAAGAGCGTTTATCAGTATGTCTGTTGTTACCGTTTGCGTGTCGAGTGACATCGGCTGATCGGAATTTCGAAATGCCAGACCGAGTAGATTCCCTGCTACCAACGGTGCCACATACCTGCCCTGGTCACCAAACTCCCAAAGCCACGATACCACCGATTGCAGCTTCAATCTCTCAGCTAACTCATCAATAAAATCGTTGGGAAGATGGACCGGCTTTGTCCCTGGTATCCCGTAGGTAGTGTAGTAAGCATCCCTGGCTACAATGGTAAACCGTTCCAGGTCATCTTCAAGAAGAGCATGGAGAAAAATCATCGGCAAAGATATTATTTCGGGTTTACCAATAATGCCTGCCAGCGTAATCACGCGGGACTCCTGGGTTCTGGCGAAAACGGCTGCTATCAGATATATTTCAACCTCGATGACAAGCTGGGGGGTATCATTGCTATCATACCGGAGTCTTGGTATCGGGACGTACCACCTGTCAGCCCGCCAGGTTGCTTTATTTCCGTATCTGTTTTTTACAGTACTGCTTATGATCTTATCCGCTTCCGAATTGAGTCTGTCGTTATCGGTGAGTGAGACAAATATAACGATGATATCGGTATCCATTTCTTCAACTCTTGCTTGCTGCAGAGCAATTTGCTCGGCCTTTCCTCTAGAGTCTGCCAGTTGACCTGAAAATACCTTCATAGGTTCCCTCCTTATCAATGCAATCTATACTATGCTATCTATACTATCTATAAGCCTGTTACTTTTTAGTCGACCTTGTGTACCGGGGTTAGATAATAAGGCTATACAGTACCAGAGGGGGGGTGACTCCCCTGCACTTTTTGGATGTAGGAATTTACAGGTTTCTGATTTTTTCACTATTACTGCCGCCTCTCTTCCAGCCATTTCCGAATGGCATCCAGGTGCCTTTTGTTGGTCCGCCTGAGCTTGAGTGTCTTCTCAAGGTCGAAGCAGTTTCTCCCAGAACCAAGGTGAATGACAGGTTTTCCTTCCTTGGTCCATACGCTGAGAGCTTTATTAATATTCATCACTATTTTTTCTTCTGTATCCCTGTAAAAACCTTCACCACTGTCACACCTTCACAAATAGGCTCAAAAAGAGTGTGAAGGTCTTTGTTTACCGCGAAAACCTTCACCAAAACCTTCACAGCGTGGCTCCACGCCTGGGCGTGAAGGTTGTGAAGGATGTGAAGGTTTTCTTTGAAATAAGAGATGAAACATCATATTTCCTAGTCAGGTTGATCACTTCCGCTCTCACTCTGCTCCTTCAGGTATTGTTCGAGTGCGTCAATTGGAATGACCACTCGCTTCTGAGTCAGGTGTACATGGGGAAGTTTGTTGGCTTTCACCAGGTCATAAACAAGGCTTTTACTGCAATGGAGGGCATGTGCCGCCTCGGGTACTGAATAAACCAGTCGATCATCAGCTGTTTTTTCCATCGGTGTCATCCTCCGGAAAAAGTTCGCTCTCAGAAACGTTCAGGGCTTCAGCAAGCGCTTTCCTGGCTCTTGGCCAGGGCGCTAGGGTACCTCTTTCGATAGCACTGATATTCTGACCTGCCATTTTCGCTCTCCATCCAAGTTCCGTCTGTGAAAGCCCTGCTTTCTCTCTATATTCCTTTAGTCTGTTGTGTTCCATGGTATTCTCCCTCGAAAAATAATCCTTTAAAAAAGCCTTGACATACCCATATCAAAGGTCTAATATTAATATTATTAAGGAACATATATTACTATTGCAAGGTACAAGTAATATTGTAAAGAGGGAATAAAAAGAATGGCTAATACAAAAACGGGAAGAGGTCCTAAAATATCAAGCGAAATCAGGCAATTAATCATCAGCCAGGCTATCCACGACAGCAAGACAATGCCGCGGAGAGCCCTCGCCGTACGACTTCAAGAACTCATCGAGAGAATGGGTGAAGTCTCGCCTACTGAAGACACCTTGTCACGGATGATTTCTGAAGCTCGAAACAAGCAGCCGAGTGAGCTTGAGAAGCCCTGGAGTATTGGAGCCTGTGATTACTACAATATTCCGTCTGATATCATTCCGATACTCATCAAGATTCAAAAATTGAGAGCGACCGAAGATGAAGGAGAATCACCCGGGGAAATTACTATCAGGGAGGCTAGATGGATTGGTCGGCTGTATCCGGCTGCCAAACCGATTATCAGTAAGTTGGCAAGCAGCAATGAGAGAGAACTATTATGGTTACTATTCATCGCAGGCAGCTATTCCCAGAGGGAACGCGTAAGTGAGCAGATAAACGAACAATATCCAAATACCACTGATCTCGATAGACTCTACTTTACCAGTGAGGATTTCTTGAGTGATGATGCACTTCTACCCTGGTGGGACGCGCTTCTTCCTGCACACCGGCAAGCCTTGATCGATTCGATAGAAGAAGAACGATCGGTAACGCACAAAGATGTTATGCAGTATAGAGGGCGTCCTCTTTCCTCGGAAGAGAAAGAAATGATAGATAATTGTTTCGATACCGTTAAAAGCGGTGGGCTTGTATCTCTTCGTGAATTCGTTAAGCAATCTCCGCTGGCTCAAGAAAATGGAATGCTTCAGTTGATGATTGAGATTCTTTACTCAAAAGCAGTATCAGGAGGGATAAAATGAGAGGTAGAATAATCAAACGAAAAGGCAACAAGAACTATACAATCATTCTTGAGCTTGGTCTGGATCCAACTACCGGAAAACGTAAGCAGCAATGGATAACGGCGGGTACTTCAAAACGTGAAGCTGAAGCAAAGTTAGCGCATTTAGTCACCGAGTTAGATGATGGAACGTATATAAAACCGGATAATATATTAATGAGGGACTATTTGAAAAGGTGGCTCGCAGATTATGCAAAGCCTAATCTGTCACCACGAAGCCATGATAGATACAGCGGGATTATTTCTAAATACTTGATCCCACAACTAGGCAATATCCCACTATCACAGCTACGGCCAGAACATCTCCAAAAACACTACTCCAGAGGAATAAAAAATGGACTAAGCCCACAAACTGTTCGTTACCATCATGCGTTACTGCACATAGCTCTTAAAACAGCGGTCAAGTGGGGATTGATTCATAGAAATGTTGCTGATGCAGTGAATCCCCCGCGTCGTTCATCTACAGCAATGCAGATATGGGATGAAGACGAAGTAAAACGATTTTTACAAACGGCGAAAGATAATCCCTACTATCCTCTATTCTACACAGTTCTCTTCACAGGTATGCGTAGAGGCGAATTATTAGCACTACGCTGGCAAGATGTGGATTTCGTTTATAGCCAGATTTATGTCTCTCGTAGTCTTCACCAACTGAGAAACGGCTCATATGTTTATACCCAACCAAAATCCGAAAAGAGCAGACGTACAATAGCCTTATCATCATCGTTATTTCTTGTCCTCAGCGAGTATCGTAAAGCACAAGAAGATGAAGCCTTATTACAGGGAAAGTTACTGAGTGATGATGATCTGGTGTTTAACACGCTAGGTAAACCATTGCGCCCAAACACAATAACCTATGCATGGAAAAGAATGGCAGCAAAAGCCGGAATTAAAGTAATACGATTCCATGACGCCAGGCATACCCACGCAAGTCTTATGCTAAAACAGGGAATTCATCCAAAGATAGTACAGGAAAGGTTGGGACACTCAAGCATTCAAATGACACTTGATACGTATAGCCATGTGGCTCCTGGTATTCAGCAAGCAGCCGCAGAGAGTTTTGATAGATTACTAAATAGTGATCCGGAAAAAATTCGTAGCAAATTCGTAGCAAAAAATGATTATGTTAAACAAGATTGAAAAATTCGAGGCTAAATTTCCAAGAAAAAGGGAATTGGTAGCGCATACGGGATTCGAACCCGTGATCTCCGCCTTGAGAGGGCGGTGTCCTGACCGCTAGACGAATGCGCCGCGCCAACATTAAAGTTTATTATATACCCGCAGGCCAGTCAAATAGCTTTACCTTGATTCACGACTGCATCGGTCTGAGTATTACCCTGGCCGGACAGGCATCTCCGTTCTCCAGCTTGAGGGGAAGGCAGATAAGTTCGTATTCGCCGGGGTCGACGCCATCTAGGTTCAGTCCCTCGATAACATATATCTCCGCACCGAGCAACGAATCGTGAGTCTCCTTCAGGTTCTTCGGCTGCTTGTTGTCACCGATTGTCAGGTAGTCGATTCCTATCATCCGCACTTTCTTCTCAACCAGGTAGTGGGCCGTTTCGGTAGCAATATACACGTAGTTGCCCGGCTCTCTCCTCTTATCGTAGACGTGAGGAGAATTCCCGGTCTTGAATATTATCCTCTCTCCCGGCTGAATATCATACGGCTCAAGTTCGGCAACCCTGATAGATTCCGCGTCCTTTATCTCTATCACACGCGCTATTCCTATCGTAGTATCCAGGGGCATGTTGTCGATTGTCTGGCCGCCCTTCATAAAGTGGAGCGGCGCGTCTATGTGGGTCCCGTCATGAGTATTCATCTCGATACGCGTCATCGTTACCGTGTCGCCTTTATCCACGTCGAAAAAACGGTTGAAGGTCGGATCCTTTACCGGTCCATCAGATGATACGTCGCCCGGCATCATCGGCAGTTCGTTATTGAGCGGCAGCGTGACGTCTTTCCACTCGGATACGGGCGCTGCGGATATCTTTTCTCCTGTCATATGATTTCTCCTTTCCCGGTGGTTCATACCATCATAAATCAGCGAGTACGGAGAGTAAAGATATTAAATCCCCTTTTGTCCCCCTTTTATATGCATGGAATTCTCCCCTATGTTGTGGTTCAATGTAACTGCAATGAAGCTGGATGAACTGCTGGCGGACCAGCCGCCCGTAAACCGTATTCCTTACGCCCGTGAAACTATCAGGCAGGAACTGGTCAGGACGAGTAAACGGCTGGTGGTTATCGATGACGACCCCACCGGACCGCAGGCCGTACACGATGTGCGGGTGTACATGGACTGGACCGTCCCCACTCTGCGAAAAGCTATCCGCACAGGCAACCCCGTATTCTTCATCTCCACCAACTCGCGCAGTCTCGGTGAGGACGAAGCGGTCAAAATCAGTCTGGAAGCGGGGCGGAATCTCCGGGAAGCCTCCGAACAGGAGAAGGCTGATATTCTCCTGACATCGAGGAGCGACAGCACATTGCGCGGTCATTTCCCGGTAGAACTCGACGCCCTTATATCCGGACTCGGAACCAGACCGGACGGAATAATACTCGTTCCCGCCTTTTTCGAGGGCCGTAGATTTACGGCAGGTGATATCCACTACGCCGAGCAGGACGGGGAAATGGTGCCGGTGCACCTGACCGAATTCGCCCGTGACCCCGCCTACAGCTATAAAAACAGCGACCTGAAAAAATGGGTTGAGGAGAAAACGGACGGCAGAGTTATGGCAAGAGATGTGCATTCCATCACCCTGGAAATGATAAGAGAGGGCGGTCCGGAAGCGGTCGCTGGAGAACTGATGCAGGCATCGGATATGGCGGTATTCATCGTAAACGCAGCCTGTTATGAAGACCTCGAGGTACTGGCGCTGGGGATTTCCGAAGCCGAAGAAAATGGCAGGCGGTTTGCCTACCGCTGTTCGGCATCGTTTATCAAGGCAAGGGGAGGTTTCGATGACAGGTCCCTACTTTCGCACCAGGAACTTGCCCCGGGTGACGCACCGGGACTGATAGTCGCCGGTTCTTACGTGGATAAAACATCGCGCCAGTTACAGCTCCTGCTGGACTCGGGACTGGCGGAAGGCGTCGAGCTTGATATAAGCAAGCTGGAACAGGCCGAAAGTGCCGAGAAAAAAATCCGGTCAATCACGGATTATGTTAACCAGTTACTTGGTAACGGTAAGACCGCCGTTCTCTTTACATCCAGGAATCTACAGACAAACCCCGAGCATGATTTCAGCGAGACAGGAAAGATAATTATGCAGTCGCTCTGCCGGGTGGTGAAAGACATCGACCATAAACCGGGATGGGTAATCGCCAAGGGCGGAGTCACCAGCATAGAGGTGGCAAAGACGGCACTTGATGTCAAGGAAGCCTTCGCCATCGGACAGATACTGCCGGGAGTGCCGGTATGGCGGCTTTCGGAAGGAACACGCTGGGCGGGTATCCCTTACGTGGTTTTCCCCGGCAACGTCGGGGATGACGAAGCCGTCCTGAAAGCCGTCAGCGTTCTTAATCAGAAATAATAAGGGCTGCCGCTTAAAGCGGCAGCCCCAAAACACATTAATGTCACACCCTACCCGGAATCTCTTATCATCACCAGCATCATCTTGAATCTTTCCACCGCCTTCAGGGCATGGGGTTCGTTCGCCGGCATAATAGTCGCTTCGCCGGCTTTCAGGTGCAGGTCTTTACCGCTGATAGTGATTACGGCTTCACCGTCAATGATATGCACCAGCGCATCGAAAGGAGCGGTGTGTTCGCTTAACCCCTGCCCTTTATCGAAAGCAAAAAGGGTTACTGTCCCGGTCGGTCGCTCCATAATCGTCCGGCTGACCACCGTCCCTTCCTGATATTCAGCCATTCCTGCAATCGCAGCAGCTTTGGCCAGCAGGGCTTTATCGGCTTGATTTGTACTATCCATATAATTCTCCTTGTTCTACATACCGAGGACAGCTTTCAATTTTCCGTCGTAGAACTCATCTAGCAGTATATTTATAATAATGTTAGCAGAAATAAACGTCGTGAACTAAACGTCAGGATTGAAGAGTTAGTCCAGTTCTCTTATTCGGCGCAGGAATATTAACGCGAGGACAGCGACAACAACGAGCGCGATAGAGAACGAACTAAGCCCAATCTCAGGTCCGAACGCGTCGGTCAGCAGTCCCGCCACCGCACCGCCAAAACTTGTCAGACCGAAATTCATTACGTAGATACTCATAACACGTCCCCGATAAACAGGGTCCACGTAATATTGTATCAGCGTGTTCCCGAGAGCCATACGCCCCGCCTGTCCCATACCGACGAATACAATGATTATCAGAGAAAGAGCCCATAATTTGGAGAATGAAAAGGCTGTCAGAGCCAGACCCAGCACCAATCCGCTTATTAGAAGCATAATTCCCCGTCTCTTATTCGGCAAAGAAGCAATGACCAGCGATGAAATCATGGCTCCTACTCCTGAAACGCTTACCATTATGCCCATTCCACTGGCACCGACATTTAGAACATCTTCAGCAAAAACGGGAAGCAGTGTCATGTAAGGCATGGACAGTACCACGATAAACAGGGTGAAAAGTAACAGAAGCATGATTGTCGACTCGCGGCGAATGTAGCTGAAGCCTTCCTTGATATCATGGAGAACATTAGTGGTACCACTTGAGAGCTTCCCGGTCAACGGCAGAATAATAATACATATCGTGCCGAACACATACAATCCCGTCATCACGTAGTAAACAGAGCCATAACCGAAAAGGTCTATTAAAAAACCAGCCAGTGCAGGAGACCCTAATCTAAGGACATTCATTCCTGTGCTGTCGAGTGATACAGCATTCATAATTTCATCTTCGGCAACAATTTCAGGAATAATAGCCTGCCTGGACGGTATCATCAGTCCCATGATACATCCCTGTAATACGGCAGCCACAGCAAGGATCCACCAGGAGCCTTCACTATCGGTACTTATATAACCTGAACTCAGTAACAGAGCAACCGCGAGAGAAACGATCGCCGAGCCTGCCAGCCCGATTCCCAGCACATATTTCTTCTGAATACGGTCTGCGATTACACCGCCGAAAACAGAGAATAATAAAATAGGCAGGGCATTACAGAGAGAGAGTACTCCTAGTATTGCGGCTGAGCCTGTTATCTCATAAATAAGATATGAACGGGCTATCATCTGCATGTTCATTGCCGCCCGCTGGCCCATAATACCCGTAAAATAAAGGCGGTAAACAGGATTCTTCAGCGACCTGAAAGTATTTATATTACGCAGGAAATTCCTGCTTCGGCCGTTTCCAGCCGGCTCTTCATCACTTATCCGGGGTTCATTATTGTCGTAACTCAATATAACAGCTCTCGATATTCCACTTTATGTAAAGACAGTAAGCCCAAACAAGTAATCGCTCTATTTTCGATCAATAGACGAGAGACGAGTCTGAGTTAAAACGTACGAAACTGAATGGGAAACGGTAAAAACCGCGTGTAACACTTCAAACAGGGTCAGTGCGATACTAATTACAGTTTACTACTCAAGGATGCCATTTACCACCAGGTCGACCACTTCTTCGTCCGATAAACCGAGTATTTCCTTCAGCACGTACTCGTTGTGTTCGCCAAGCAGCGGCGACCGCTCCAGCTTACAGGGTACTTTCGAAAGCTGGAAAGGAGACGCTGCGGCATGATGTTTGCCCAGTTTCGGGTGCTCAACTTCCTGGAAAAAATTCCTGTGTCTGGTCTGCAGGTCGTGTTCAA
The DNA here is from genome assembly GCA_034416335.1 of Dehalococcoidales bacterium. Classification (GTDB taxonomy): domain Bacteria; phylum Chloroflexota; class Dehalococcoidia; order Dehalococcoidales; family UBA2162; genus MGML01. Next base: position 60,215 of record DAOULV010000007.1, on the reverse strand, counting down.
GCTGGTCTTCACCGGTCTCCACCACCCCGGCGGGAACACCACCTTCCTGCATCTGATTCATAACATCGAACGCCAGGCGTTCTGTAGTCCATTCCTCGATCAATTTTTCGAGTTCATCCTCATTTTCTTTCCTGCCCGCCAGCGTACCAAATCGCGACTCTTCCGTCCACTCCGGATTTCCGATAACGCTGCAGAAATTCTGCCACTCTTCATCGGTAGTCACTGCAATGGCGCACCACCTGTCCTCGTTCTTGCAACGGAATACGTTGTCCTCCTGTTCGGCAGCATCGTTGTCCAGGAGTCTCTCCACGGTCAGTTCCGCACCCTGCATCTTCGTCATGATTTCTTCCACAAAGAAAGAAGACATCCATTCTTCGACCAGCTTGCGGAGTTCTCTATCATTCTGTTTTCTCAGTTCCCGGGTGGAGAAACGTTCTTCTTTCGTCCAACCGGGATTCCCGAGAATGCCGGCGAATTTCTCCCATTTTTCATCATCCGGAATATCGATAACACAGTATCTTGCTTCGTCAAGGCACCGGTATGCCCCGTGAGGAGCTGCTGTTTCCGATCGGTTACCCATCCTGTCAGCAATTCTGTTGTTCACGAAGTAGTCAAGCATTAATGGAGATAAAAAGTGAACGCCGGTCTCATACTGCGCCGTGTCTATATACATTCCCTTTCCGGTACGCTTCCTGTAAAGCAGCGCGCCGAGAATCAGGCAGACGTTATACTGCGGCGTAATGAAATCGGTGTAAACACCCAGTTCGGGCGGAGGCAGGTCCGGCCATCCGGCTAAATGACTGAATCCGGAAAGAGCGGAAAGCTGGAAACCCCAGCCAGGATGCCGTGAGAACGGCCCGGTCTGACCCTGCATGCAGGAACTCAGCATTATCAGGTCGGAATTGACCTTTTTAAGCTCTTCGTAACCCAGTCCCAGCCTTTCGATTACTCCCCCGGCGAAGTTTTCCACCACCACGTCAGCCCAGGCAGCGATCTTCCTGGCAATCTCCTTGCCCCTTGGTTCGGTAAGATTTATTGTCACGCCCATCTTATTTGTATTCCACTGTGTAAACTGGGTCGCCAGGTCAGGATCCGATGCCTGTATCCTGAATATTTCCAGGTTACTCCTGCCTTCTATCCTGACTACCTGCGCGCCGTATTCTGCCAGCGTCTTGGTTGTCAGGGGACCGACTATTACACGCGTAAAATCACATATCTTAACACCTTCAAGCAGCTTTCCGGTCATATCTCTTCTCCTGTGCTTTCCTTGACTAGACTATTCCGTCCTGTTTCAGCCTTTCGAGTTCCGTTTTATCGATACCAAGCTCATCTCGATAAATTTCCTCGTTATGCTCGCCGATAAGCGGCGCTCGGCGTAAAACCGTCGGAGCTACTTCCGTGGTCTTCGCCCACGGACCGGGATACGTTATGGAAGTGCCCAGTTCGGGATGTTCCAGCTCTACCCAGTATTCTCTCGCAGCAAGCTGGCGGTTTCCCGCTATTTCAGCGCAAGAATTCAGCGGATAGACCTGGGCGTTATATTTGAGTGCGTCTTCCAGGATTTTTGCCTTGGTATTGGGACCGAACAGCTTCCTGGTCAGATCCGCGATTTTCTCAAGAATTTCAGGTGAAGTCTCCATCATGTTGAAGGTATCCCAGTCGTATTCCCTGATAAAGTCATCGGCGACTCCCTCGGCTTCCATCCACGTGACGAGAGGGCTGTTCCACCGTTTCGCCGAAGCTCCGCCCCAATACATAGCGTAGACATACCCGTCCTTGCATTCCCATATCCGGCCCAGCACAGCCGAACGTCCTCCCCGGTGCTGGACTCTCTTGTTGAAGTCCCAGAACGCCGTTACCCTCTCCGGAGTGCACCTTGAGGCGGAATCCTGTATGGAAACATCAATATACTGACCTTCGCCCGTCATTTCCTTGTAATAAAGAGCCAGGACAACCCCCTGGGCTGCCTGGCCACCTCCGTGAAGATAGGTCTGCGGAAGATGACTGATGCGTACCGGAGGACGGTCGGCGTATCCCACCGAGGACATATAACCTCCCATGGCATAGAGAGTAATATCGGAGTATTTAAAATCTTTATACGGCCCGGTCTGGCCGAACGGAGTTATCGAAGCAACGATTATTCCGGGATTTACCTTCTCAAGTACCGCATAACCAAGACCGATTTTATCCATGTACCCGGGTGAAAACGATTCGATAACGATATCGACATTCTTTACTAGTTTCTTAAAAAGTTCCTGGCCATCGGATTTCTCGATATCCAGGGTAATATCCCGCTTTTCCGTATTATACGCAAACCAGTACAAGCTCTTTTCAGGATCGACTTCGTCATGATAATAGGGACCGATATTCCTGGAGGGATCCCCGCCGGGTTTTTCTACCTTGATGACGTCGACACCAAGTTCACCCAGTATCTTTCCGCAGAGAAATCCCTTCTCATCCGTCAGGTCGAGTGCCCTGTAGGGACTGAGCATGTTTGAAACAATATTACTCTCCGCCATATAACGGAACTCCCTTCTAATTAATGTGATCCGACCTGGATCCTGTTACTTCCACCGTAAACAGGACATTTAAAACCATCACTGACGGTGTGGTATACACCGTCAGTTCGGTTCTTCACATAAACAGGTAATTCTAGTAGGTGAACAGGTCGAGGCCGCCCATCACGTGTATATTCTGGCCTGTAATGTACTTGCATTGTTCAGATACCAGAAAAGCCACGAGCGTGGCTACGTCGACGGGTTCACCCATCTTCCGCATTGCAACCTGGGCAACGATACGCTGGAACATCTCAGATTCCAGAATTCTGCCGCCGCTTGTATCAACAACACCGAGGGTAACCGTATTGGCAACGATACCACTCCTGGCGCCTTCCAGGGCTGCCGTCTTCGCCAGGGCGATGACACCGGCTTTGGCAGCCGAATAGTTAGCCTGACCGAAACCGCCCTGCACTCCGGCAATAGAAGAGATATTTACAATACGCCCGTACTGCCTCTCGACCATCTGGTCCCAGAGTTCTCTTATCCAGTACCAGGGACCGTCAAGATCGATTCTCAACAGGTTCTTCCAGTCGTCGACGGTAGTCTTCTGAATACGGCCGCCGCCGCGAAGGAGAGCGGCATTATTGACCAAAATATCTATCGGACCAAACTCGGATAGTATTTTCGCCGCTCCTTCTTTCACCTGCTCGTAATCACTCTGGTCTACATTGACCGCCATCGATTTGACTCCCATTCCCTGGAGTTCCTTGGATATCTCCTCGGCGCCTTCGATATTAACATCGACACAAACGATATTCGCGCCTTCTCCGGCAAGAGTTTTGGCTATGGTATGTCCCATAGCTCCCTGGCGTCCTGTACCGGTAACGATTGCATTCCTGCCTTTCAGTCCATAGTCCATTTCTGCTTTACCTTCTTTCCGTTATTATTTGAAAAAGAGTTATTCGCCCGTGTAATTCGGTTTTCTTTTCTCTGCGAAAGCTTTCATACCTTCGGCAAAGTCCTTGGAGGAATTGACTCTCCTGCCCAATTCACTTTCAAGGGCAAGCCCTTCTTCCAGGGTCATTTCAATACCCCTTAACATAGCCTCTTTCACGCCTTGTACCGCCAGTGGCGCGGATTCGGCTATTTTTTCGGCACGCGCTCTTGCGGCTTCCATGAGATTCTCCAGAGGAACAACCTCGTGTACAAGCTTGATAGCGAGTGCTTCATCGGCTTTGACACGCCTGCCCATTATCATCATTTCCGCAGCAACACCGAACGGTACCAGACGGGGCAGCCGCTGAGTACCTCCCCAGCCCGGCAGCAGACCCAGAGTTACTTCCGTAAGTCCCAGTTGCGCATTTTCTGAGGCTACCCTGATATCGCAGGCCAGGGCTATTTCAAGACCGCCGCCAAGAGCGTATCCGTTGATAGCCGCAATGAGTGGTTTATACAGTTTCAGACCGCGGACAAGTGTCTCCTTGGGTATCGGCCTGGCTCCACTACCGGCTGACTGACCGGCACTCCTCAAATTAAGTCCAGTACAGAAAGCCCTTTCACCGGCCCCGGTTACTATACCTACCCACAGATTCTTGTCATCCCGGAAATCTATCAGGGCATCCGTCCATTCAGCTACCTGGGTAGGAGTAAGAGCATTCATTACCTCGGGATTGTTAATAGTGAACGTGGCAATATGACCGTCTTTTTCATATTCTATCGGCATTCTCAATTCTCCTGAATTTATTCGTGGGATTCATATCCACGTATAAGTTTTTAATAATACCGGTTCTATTCCTGCTTTTGTATTTTTCTACCTGCCGCGGGAACCGAGATTCCTCATCTTCGGCGGATTATCACCTCCTTACAAATCTCCGATATTCTGCATCGGTGTGCGGTGATTTTATAATTTGCTATTTATGAAGTCAATCTTATTACTGCCGACTCAGGCTACATTTCAAGGAGCTTTGCCACCATTTCGCGATGATAATCGCTGTCGCCGAAATTAACTTCACCGGACTTTGCCCTCTTGAAATACAGGTGCATGTCATGGTCCCAGGTGAAGCCGATTCCGCCGTGTATCTGTACTCCGTCAAAAGTAGCGTGCTTGTATGTCTCACCACACCATGACTTGGCCATCGATGCCGCCATGGGTATGTCAGGCTGGTTCTCTGTAATCGTCCATGCTGCATAATACATTATTGACGTTGATCCTTCGACCTCAAGTGCTATTTCCGCGAGTTTGTGCTGGATAGCCTGGAAACTGCCTATCGGCCTCTCGAAGGCAATCCTCTCCTTGGCATAATCTATTGTAGTATCGAGAGCCCATCGTGCCCCTCCGGTCATCCAGGCAGACTCGGCGACCTGTGCCTCGTACTTCATTTTTTGGATTACCGGCCAGCCTCCGTCCGGTTCGCCCACCATGCTCGCGGCGGGAACGGAGACATTGTTGAATACTACCTCGCACAGCTTTTCACCGGTCATCGTTTTCAGGACTTCGATTTCGATGCCTTCCGACTTCGCGTCCACCAGGAACAGTGTAATCCCGTCTCCCCTGTCGGAAGTCCTGGTAACACATAGCAGATAGTCCGCGACATGAGCGTCGGGAACGAATAATTTTGTCCCGTTTATCACGTAGTTATCGCCTGACTGCTTCGCCGTTACGGTTATCCCGGACGCTTCGAGACTCCCGCTGGTTTCCATGAATGCCAGTGTCAGTATCAACTCGCCGTTTATCATCCTGGGAAGTATGTCCTGCTTCATCTCCTCTGAACCGACAGCCAGTATGGTATGCCCCACCTGGACTATTGTCGGTACAAGCGGTCCGGGGACCAAGGCGCGACCGCACTCTTCGAGGAGTACCGCCAGGTCAAGAAACGTGAAGTCGGCTCCGCCGTATTCTTCGGGAAATGACAGCCCCAGCCAGCCGAGTTCTGCCATCTTTTTCCATAATTCCGGAGAATAACCCTTCTCATCCTCCATCATTTCCCTGACCAGTTCCTTGGGACATTCTTTCTCCAGGAAATCACGTGCTGAAGTTTTAAGCATTACCTGTTCTTCATCAAGTTCAAAGTTCATTTGATATTACTCCTCTCTTTCCTATGCCCACCTGGGGAGCCCCAAGGTTCTCTGTGCAATTATGTTCCTCTTTATCTCGGAGGTACCGGTCGCGATAGTATTTCCGCGCGAATTGAGGAAGCTTCTCTGCCAGCTTCCGTTCTTTATCGCATGCTTTGAGCCCCTGACAAGCCTGCTGTAGGGTCCCTGGAGATACATCGCGAAGTCCTGCAGCCGCTGTCCCATTTCCTGTGTAAGGGCACTGCCTACAGCGCTCTCAGGACCTGGTGTCATGCCCCTGAGCTGACGAGTAAGAGCACGCAGTCCGATATATTTCGCAACATTGGCCTCGATATAGAACTGGGCTATCGTCTGCCGCGTTACAGGATCAGTATTACGCTGCATATTCCTGGCAAGGGCGATAAGTTCATTGATGGATGTCAGGAGACCGACAGCCGAACTGGCATTCGATCTCTCGAACTCAAGAGTTCCCATTGAGATGTAAAAACCCCTGTCCTTTTCGCCAACCATCAGGTCCTTGTGGATACGCACATCGTCGAGGAATGTTTCACCGAACAGTGCATAACCGGTCATTTCTCTCAGGGGGCGAACCGTAACTCCGGGAGCATGCATGTCGAGGAGGAAGTAACTTATACCGCGTTGTTTCGGTATATCGGGATCAAAGTTCGTTCTCGCTAAAAGGATAGCCCAGTCGGCTCTCATACCGCCTGTTGTCCACACTTTCTGTCCGTTAACTACATAGTAGTCACCGTCTTCGACAGCTCTCGTCTGGATATTCTTGAGGTCCGAACCCGCTCCCGGCTCGGAAAATCCCTGGCACCAGACTTCTTCTCCGCTGAGTATCTTCGGCAGGAATCGTTTCTTCTGTTCTTCGGTTCCGGCGGCTATTATCGTCGGTCCGGCCCAGCCGACCCCCAGACCTCCGGCACCCATCGGCGCGCGGCGTTTCGCCATTTCTTCGCTGAAAATGACCTGCTCCATCAGGGTTGCTCCGCGACCGCCGTATTCTTTCGGCCAGGCGATGCCGACGAATCCGGCTGCATACAATTTTTTGTGCCATTCCCGGTTAAACGCCAGCCATTCATCCGATTCAGGCTCCGGGCCCGTACCGTCATTCCTGACATACCAGTCCGGTAAGTCTTTCATGTTTTCGTCGAGCCAGTCATTGACCTCTTTTTTAAAGACCCCTTCTTCTGGTGTAAGGGAAAAATCCATCTCTACGCTCCTTTCTATATCAAACCGCCGATAATGGATTTCAGTATTCCAGCGGATATTAATTTTAGCATTTATTCAATAATCATAATATCCTTTTACTACAGTTTATCTGCCGTTATAGTACTGAACGAACCGTCCTAACGCGAGAGCCGCTCGGCTGACGGAAGGAAAGACTGCGTATCCGGCTTCAGCCAGAGCTGACTGTACTTCCAGCGACAGTTTTTTTGCTTCGGCAGTCAGTACGAAGTCCAGGACGACCACCGTCTTCCGGCATATCTCCGGCGCCATCTTTTTTAAAGTATCCAGATACGGTTTATACATTATGTGCCGTATCGACGGAGTCAGATCGAACTGGATATGTACCAGCATAAGGTCGGTCTTTTCCCACCCCGCGATGTTTTCAATGGCGGCGGAGGTCCCCTTCGAACCGGCTTTAGGCCAGAGGTCGAATGGGTTTTTGAAGATACTTCCCGTCTGGCCCCCGCATATTTCCGTCAATTGTTCCTGCAGTTCCACTGGTGCAGACGGTACTGCAATTCCCTGTATCGAACAGGCATCGGCTGCCTGGATTCCGGCGCCACCGCCGAAACCTACTATCGATATATTGTTTCCTGCCGGCGCCGACAGAAAATTGAAAAGCAGCAGCATATCCGCGACTTCTTCGAGACTGTACACCTGAACAACTCCGGCCTGTTTCAGCGCGGTACCCCACACTTCGCTCGAACCGGCGATAGACGCCGTATGAGACGCTGCGCCCCTCGAACCTGCTTCCGTGCTGCCTGCCTTGAAGATAATTACAGGTTTTACCGCGGTGGCTCCCTTGAGTATCTTTAAGAACCTCCGTCCGTCCTTTACCCCTTCTATATAGCTCGCAATAATCTCGGTATCCGGATCATCGCGGAAATACTCGATAAAATCACTCTCGTTAAGGTCGGCTGCATTTCCATAGCTGATTGCTTTGCTGAAATAGACGCCCCGCATCGTTGCATCGCGCACGACAAAGGTACCGTTACGACCACTCTGAGCAATCCAGCCGACATTGCCGGACTTCCTGGTAAAACCTTCATCAAACGTCAGACCGGACTTCGGGCAATAAATACCCATTCCGTTCGGACCGGTCATTCTTATTCCAGCTTCACGTGCGATAGAAAGTATCTCGGATTCCAGAGCTTTACCCGTCTCGCTTCCCAGTTCGCTGAAACCGGCGGTAAACAGGTGAAGCAGTTTTACCCCCTTTTCCGCACAGTCGGAAACTAACTGTGGTGTGTGTCTGGCGGGAATAGCTGAAACCACGAAGTCGACTGGTTCGGGGATATCTTTCAGATTAGGATAGATTTTTCTGCCCATGGCTTTGCCGCCGGACGGATTAACCGCGTAGATATTGCCTTTGAAACCTGCAGCCTCGAAACGTTTGATATAGCTGTTGGCTATACCCGTTCCCTTTGTTTCAGCAGAAACTCCGGCAACAGCTATCGTCCCGGGGTGGAATATATAATCGAGCGCCGGTTTCCGCTTATTCGTTCCTGTTTCCGGAGCCGTCAATATCACCCTCCGTTCCATTAACCTGGCAAGCTCAGGCAGATTTTTTCTTAGTTAAAGTGCAGCTCTGTTACCGGTCTATATAACCGGATGCACTCTTCCCGGCAATGCGTCCCGAATTCATTGCAAAAGCGGAAGACAGACCGGAAGTAATATGCATACCGTAATCATTGCCGTACATGCCGCCCGCATCATACCCCACCGCATAAAGACCGGGGATGATTTTATCCTGTTTGTCCACCACTTCCATCTTCTCGTTTACCTTGATACCTCCCATTGTCCCGAGGCAAACGGTATTGGCTCTGGCGGCGTAAAACTTCGGACCTGTCAGGGGTCTTAGATATCGCCTGTTTTTATTAAACAGGTCATCATATCCTATTTCACAATAGGCGTTATACTCATCCAGGGTCGCCTTCAGCACCTCCGGCTCGATACCGATTTTTCCGGCGAGCTCCTCTATCGAATCGGCAGCGCAAAATTCGTCAGTTGGATTATTCATGGCAACCTGCAGGTCTTCACTCAAATCGATTTTCTGACCGGGAAGGGTATCCGGCGTTATTCCTTTATCGATTCCTTCTTCGGCCATGCGTTTAATCACACCGTCATCGAATATGGAGTATGTGTAACCCTCCTTGTTCCTGGCGTTGGCATTACCTTCCGATGTATCGAAGAAAGTAATCCCTTCGTCGCAGAAGCGTTCGCCTGCCTGGTTAACCCAGAGGTCGGGCTGGATAACCGCTACGCTGACGCGTCCGCCGGCACCGAGTTCCTGGCGTGACGGACCTATACGGAAGAGTTCGACTGTACCCATTCCTTCTTCAGCGGCTCCGATTTCAAAAGCCATTCTGATACCGTCACCGTTCTTATCAACATTACCTACCGGCAACAGGTTCTCCATAAGGTCGAATCCCGTGTATTTCTTGACCCATTCCTTGTTATTGAGGAAGCCGCCGCTGGCAATTACCACAGCTTTGGCAGCTACCTGGATGTCATCTTCATCTCCCTCGACAACCACCCCGGCTATCCCATTGCCGCTTTTAATAATCCGCGTTACCGGGATACCCGACTTGATAGTCACTCCCTGCTCCTGGGCGCAGGTAACGAGTGTCTTCACTACGGCGGCGCCCTCCCCTTTGATAAGATGGTATGTTTCCGGGGAATTAGGCATGTTAATGGTCAATTCGGTGAACTCCACTCCCTGCTCTTCAAGCCATTCGATTGTCGAAGCGGACTGATTGACAATAGCTCTCACCAGGCGTGGGTTGGCACGCCAGTGACTGTACTCCATAATATCCTTGAAAGCTTCATCTTTACCGAATGTAATGTATCTTTCTTTCTGGTACCGACTCTCAACGGCAAATGTTCCCTTGAAGAAGTTCGAGGTACCTCCGAGAGAGCGCAGTTTTTCGAAGACAACAACCTTTGCTCCGGCTTCCGCAGCGGATAAAGCAGCCGAGAGTCCCGAAACTCCGCTTCCGATTACAACGACATCGGCTTCTGATGGTATATCACTCATTCATTACCTCCTTCATTACGCCCGGACAGTCTACTTCATCTTACGCAATATCACATATGATATCAGAAATGAAACAAAATGTCTCTGATATGACAATGAAAATTACCTAGCTGTAACTGCTCCAGAATTCCACCGACTTAATTTTCAGCCGCAGGTCGCACTGCAGGCAGCGTGCCGACTCATCATCGGCAGTCTTTTTATCCATATCGAGCAGTATTTTACGGAAATCCTGCAGCCGTTCCTCCGGCGAAAGGCGAATTTCCGCACAACGCGGCATATAAGCGAAGCCGTCCACAATACCAAGGCACGGTTCCGGTTCCTCGACGGGAGCGAGTTTCTCATCGATAATCCCGCTGCCGCCGAGATATCTGTCTATGGCTGCCGCGGCATTTCTCCCGGAGGCTATAGCCTGGATAACCGTCGCGGTGCCGTGTACGGCGTCTCCGGCAGCGAATATTCCGTCTCTGCCTGCCGTCAGAGTAAAAGAGTCCAGTTGAATATGACCGTTATCCGCTATATCGACCCCGAATCCTTCCGGAATCAGAGGACGTTGTCCGATGGCGAAGATTACGGTATCCGCATCGAGAACGACGTGGGAGTTCTCGCGCACTTCAATCCTGGCGTTTTTATTTTCATCGAAGCTGAACGATTCCACCTCGAGGAATTCGACACCCTTCACTCTCCCGTTTTCGCTTACTATCCGGGTCGATGTCCGTGAAGGATGTACTATAATACCTTCTTCTTCGGCCTGGTTAATCTCATCTTCGGTTGCCGGCATATCTTCACGGCATTCGAGGCAGGCAATCTGTACCAGTTCACCGCCGAGTCTCCTGGCAACACGGGCGCAGTCGAAAGCAACATTTCCTCCTCCCAGCACAACTACATTCTTCCCGATACTCACCTCTTCACCCAGGTTTACATTCCTGAGAAAATCGAGCCCTTTTATCACTCCTTCACTGTCGGCATCCGGAATCGGGAGGACCTGTGCACGATGAGTCCCTATCGCGATAAGAACGGCATCATAACCCTGTTGGATTAGCTTTTCGGTTGATTCGATATGCGTACCGGTAATTATCTCGACACCTTTATTACTGATATCCTCTATTTCATCATCGAGTGCTTCTTTAGGCAGGCGGTATTCCGGAATTCCGAATCGCATCATTCCCCCGGCAAGGGGCTGGGATTCGTACACAGTAACCGAATGTCCCTGGTTAGCCAGGTAATAAGCCGCGGTCAAACCTGCCGGACCGGAACCTATTACGGCAACCTTCTTGCCGGTATCCGGTTTCTTCACGGAATTCGCCAGCCAGAGTTTTTCTTTATCATTTTCAGCGGCAAAGCGTTTCAACTCCTTTATTGACATCGCCTGGTTCACTTCACCCCGGCGGCAGACGTCTTCGCAGGGCTGGTTGCAGACATAGCCGAGCACTCCCGGGAACGGTACTTTTTCCCTTATCACGGCGGCAGCCGCTGAATAGTTACCTTCCCGGATAAAACGAATATATCGCGGAATATCTATCTCGGCAGGACAGGTATACCTGCACGGGATAAGCGCCGCCCTTCGTTTCCTGCCGGTTCCAACCGCTTCTTTGTCTTGGATAGCCCCGGTAGGACAGACCTCCGCGCAGGCGCCGCAGAACCGGCATCCTGCATCTGACAGCGGAAGATCGGCAGCAGTACCGGTGTAGGTCTCCCTGTTTCCCTTTTTATAGAACAAAACGCCGACGCCACGGAGGTCCTGGCAGGCTCTGACGCAGCGACCGCAGACAACGCATTTGTCGGGTTCATGGAGAAAAAGAGGGTTGCTCCTGGTGATGGGGAGCAGCTTGGTACGAAGTCTGACCTTTAGTTCGTCCTTGATAATATACTGCTTGAGCGCCTGGAGTTCGCAGTTAAGATATTTATTGCAGGATTCGCAGTCCTGGGGGTGTCCCGCCAGTATCAATTCCATTGCCAGCCGGCGTCTCAGGTCTATCTTTTCCGAACCGGTCCTGACGACCATCCCGTCCGATACAGGGGTCGAGCATGACGTCGGCAGACCTTCTATGCCGTCGATTTCGACGATGCAGAGACGGCAGGCCCCGATAGGTGACAGGTCAGGATGAAAACACAGGTGCGGTACGTAAATTCCGGCATCGAGCGCTGTCTGGAGTACGGTTTTCCCAGCCTCCGCGTCAATATCCCGTCCGTCAATATTGATTTTAAAAGTATCCAAAATATTGCGTCAGCTTTCTATTTAACTGCCCGGTCGGCGGGGCATTTCCTGTTCTTTATATGGATTTCGTAATCTCCGCCGAACAGACCGATACTGCTTAATACAGGATTTGGTAAATATGTTCCCAGATCGCAGATTGAACCTTCTTTCATTGCTTCGCAGATTTCCGCCACCAGTTCAAGGTCTCCCTGCTTGCTGTTATTTTCGGAAATATCCTTCAGGATTTCAAATATTTGGAGACTTCCTTCACGGCAGAAAACGCATTTCCCGCAGGACTGATTCTGCATATAATCGACCAGGTCTCTGACTGTTTCTACGACACAAACACTCTCATCATAGACCTTAACGACACCGGAACCGATGATTGAACCGGCTTCTTCCATCGACTCAAAATCGATACCGGTTTCCAGAGATGCTGCATCAAAAAATCCGCCCAGGGGACCGCCGAACCGTACCGCCCTGATAGCCTTCTTATCTGTTGCCCCGCCCCCGATATCCATTACGACGTTTTTAAGTGTTGTCCCGAACGGCACTTCAATCGTATATCGATGGGCTGCGTTGCCCGAGATTGTAATTATCTTTGTTCCAGGGCTTTGCTCGGTACCGACACCGGAATACCATTCAGCGTCATTCTGAAAAATCGCGGAAACACAGGCAAGCGTCTCCGCGTTATTAACCAGAGTCGGCATGTTGTTGATTCCGGCTTCAGCCGGATATACTGTCCGCAGGTAAGGTATCGGCTGTTTTCCTTCAATAGAACGGATAAGAGAGGTCTCTTCGCCTGAAACAAGCGAATCTGCCACCTCATGTACCGTAATTTCACAATTGAAAGCCGAGCCTAATATGCTTTCTCCGGTAAGGTCATATTCCTTCATCTGTTCCAGGGCTTTCTCTACGTTTCCAATAGCCCGGATATTTCTTGAACTTATGCATATATAGCACTCCGAAGCTCCGACGGCATACGCCGCAATCAGCATTCCCTCCAGCACGGAATGTGGGTCACTTTCCAGGAGGAGTTCTGCCGCACGTGAATCAGGGTCGGCATCTACGGCATTACAGAGCAGGTACCTGTGTTCACTCCCGGCTTCACTGCATACCTGCCACTTATCGGCTGCCGGGTATCCGGCTCCGCCTTTTCCTCTCAAACCTGACTTCCTGACCTCGGAGATTACCTCGGCAGGGCTCATACCCAGAGCTGCGTCCAGACCGGAATAACCTCTGTAATTGAGGATGTAGCTGCCGATGTTACCCGGGTCCGTCAAACCGCAGTTTCTCAATGCCACCCTGTTCTGCAATGAAAAAAGCGGCATATCAATGATATCCGGCATACCATCAATCCTGCCGCTTCCTGTGCTGCCGAGTGTAATATCGCCGACAGGTCTATCATTCACCAGGTATTCGTCTACTATCGTTTCAGCAGCTTCGGGAGTTACATTTCTGAATATGACCGCAGGTCTGTCCGGTTTATCTATCCTGACAATGGGTTCAAGGTCGTAGTATCCCGAGGAACCGGCGAGGACTATTTCCGATGCAATATTCTGATTGCCGGTTTGGGCTGCAAACGCATTCGAGATATCCCCTAAAACCGGGACGTCCGCAGACGCGCTGATATATATCCTCGTGCAGTTTTCAGCGTCTGAATATCCACTCTCAGATGAAGCTTTATCGATAATGTTGTTAAAATTCACTCGTATGACGATTCTTCAGGATATTTTTCGCGGTTTCCAGCCTGTTCCGGGGTACCGAAAAGTTCAAAATTTCTCCTGGATTTCTGCCTGGCGATTCGTGTTGTTTCATTTGACAAACGTACAAATTATACAGTAGTCTATTTCACATATTCAAACAGGCTGATTTCATATTCCGTATTTTCCCCGGATATTGAAATTACGCATAACTACGCAACCCGGACCGCGGCAAGACACCTTAAAAATAAGGACAATAATTATGGAAAAGCAGGCTTTCAACAAGCTGAAAGTTCTTGACTGTACTGAAGGAATGGCAGGTCCTTATTGTACCAAATTACTGGCTGATTTCGGTGCCGAAGTTATAAAAGTAGAAAAACCGGGTACCGGAGACTGGACGAGAAACGCCGGTAAAATCCCCGGAGATACCGGGAAACTTGAGACCAGCGGCACGTATTTCTACCTGAATACCAATAAAAAAAGCATCACTCTCGATTTACACGATAAAAAGGGAATCGAGATATTCAGGGCACTGTTAAAGAACGTCTCGGTACTGGTAGAGAGTTTCGAACCGGGAACACTGGCAGCTCTCGGACTCACACCGGAATCGCTCAAGGAAATCAATCCGAATCTGATTACAACCTCAATTTCCGCCTACGGGCAGACAGGACCTTATCGTAACTACAAAGCGACCAACTTCACCGTGTACGCCACCGGCGGCGCAATGTACACCCAGCGACCCGGAACGAAACCGATGGACAGGCCCGTTATCGAAGGTGGATACCAGGCCGATTATTCGACAGGCCTTCTCAGTTATATAGCCGCGGTCAGTGCTTTGATAAACCGCGCCAAGACTGATAAGGGCATGTCCATCGACATGTCGGCAATGGAATGCGTTGCCAGCACACTGATGGGACATGTTACCGAGTATTCATATCTCGGACTCAGCCGGAGGACCAGCCCGTTCGCCATTCACGGCTATCCCATCGGGTACAGCGTTCCCTGTAAGGACGGATGGATAAGCCTTACTCCGGGTGTCGGTGGAGCCCCGAATATAGCTTTTTTAATCGAGCAGCCCGAGCTGCAGGATGACCCTCTCCTTGCTGATACCCGCACCCGTATGGCGAATCCCGAAAAACTGGACGAGTTAATGATGCCGTGGCTTAAAGAGCGTGGCAAATGGGAAGTAACCAGGGCCGCCCAGGAACTTAGACTGGCTTTCACCCCGGTACTCAACCCGGAAGAGGTAATAAATGACGAACAGATTCAGGCCCGTGACTTTTTCGCTGAGGTAGAACATCCGGTCATGGGCAAAGTTAAATATCCCGGCGCTCCCGCAAAGCTGAACGGGTCGCCGTGGCAGGCAGGAAGAGCTCCACTTCTGGGAGAACACAACGAGGAAATATACGGGAGTATCGGCTACAGTGAAAAACAATTATCCGAACTCAGGAAGAAAGGCATAATTTAGGTTCAGGACTACATGGCATACAGGCTGCTTGACGGAATAAGAATACTCGACCTGACGATGGTCTTCGCCGGGCCTGTCTCAACCGAGATACTCGCCGAACTCGGTGCTGAAATTATTAAGATAGAATCGGTCCAGCGGGCGGACGTCTTTACCAGAGCGAACGTTTATCCTGAGAACGAACCCGGAGAAGAAAACTGGAACCGGGGCTGCATTTTTCATACTCTGAACGCGGGTAAAAAAGGGATTTCACTCAACCTCGGCAGTGAGGAAGGTAGAGAAATCTTCAAGCGCCTGGT
Organism: Dehalococcoidales bacterium; assembly: GCA_034416335.1. Classification (GTDB taxonomy): domain Bacteria; phylum Chloroflexota; class Dehalococcoidia; order Dehalococcoidales; family UBA2162; genus MGML01. The sequence goes on along the minus strand of DAOULV010000007.1, from coordinate 44,711 downwards.
TAAAATAAGTGACGCGGTAATTGAAAACTACTCGCCCAGGGTAATGGACAACTGGGGACTTAATTACGAAGAGCTCAGGAAGATAAAATCCGATATAATTATGGTCTCGATAAGCGGTCTCGGACATTACGGTCCCCTGCGGGACTTCTATATGTATGTCCCTGGAATGGAAGGTATGAGCGGACTGACCCATATCACCGGTTTCCCCGATGAACCTCCCCTGCTTTCGGGATGCGCTTACGGCGACTGGGCGACCGGCGCCAACGCAGCAGCAGCCCTGGTAACCGCCCTGTTTTTCCGGATGCAGACCGGGGAAGGACAGTACGTAGACCTTTCCGGACGTGAAGCGGTTGCCTGCCATATCGGGGACGTCCTGACCGAATATACTCAGAGCGGTCGAAATCCGACCAGGACCGGAAACAGCCATCCTGCAGCAGCCCCTCACGGGTGCTATCGGTGCAGTGGAGAAGATAATTGGGTAAATATAGCCGTAGAAAATGAAGACCAGTGGCAGAGATTCCGTGAGGTTATTGGCAATCCAGACTGGGCTAAGGAAGAAAGGTTCGCTACTCTCAGCGAGCGCCTGAAAAACCGCGAGGAACTCGATATACTGGTGGAAAAATGGACCGTTAATCACGGGCACATCGAGATAATGCAGTTGATGCAGGAAGTCGGAATCCCGGCAGGAGCAGCCTTTAATATGAAAGAAATAAACACCGACCCGCATCTCGCAGAACGGGGATTTTTTAACATTATCGACCACGGATCAGGAATCGGTAAACGACCGGTTCCGAGTCAAATGCCGGCGAAATTCAGTGAAATGGAAAGCTTCGTTCAGGAACGCGCGCCCCGCTTCGCTCAGGATGACAGATATGTTTTCGGCACCCTGCTTGAAATGTCGATGGAAGAAATGAATAAATTAGCTGAAGACAAAATAATAGGCGGGCCGCCCAATTTCCCGAGGGGAAGACCGACGAGAGTCGATTTGATAGAGGACCAGAAAGCCGGCTGGTTCGATTCCGACTATCTGGATGAGATACGAAAAATGTACGGCGATGATACAGGCAAAACATAAACCGACCGATTTATTAAAGGAGGAAGTCTTATGGCAAAAGAAACGGTTATCGAGACGGATGTGCTGGTTCTCGGTGGTGGGATAGCCGGCAGCGTCGCTGCTATAAAATCAAAAGAGGAGGGACTCGATGTAACCCTCGTGGATAAGGCATACGTGGGTAAATCGGGTACGTCCGCGGCGGCAGGCATGCGCTTCTCATTCTTCAGCGAGGAACTCGGGGATAACTACGAAGAAACATTCAGGATGCTGACCGAAGGCGGAGTGGGCGACCGCAACTGGACGGAAATCTGCATCAGGGAATCGTTCGACGCGTTTAAAACGCTTCAGTCCTGGGGTGTACCCTTTCCGGTGGAAAACGAAGAGGAAGGTGTATTCGTCCCCAAGGGTATCGACAGTCCCTTTAACGCCGCCCGTATCATCAGGAGAGGAGTCCCTCCCCCGCTGAGAGAGAAAGCCCTCGAGGTCGGCGTGAAGATTATGGACCGCATAACTGTCACCGAACTCCTGATGGACAACGGCAGGGTTGTCGGTGCTGTCGGCTTCCCAGTCGATGAACTTGAAGTACTTGTCTTCAAGGCAAAGGCAACCATCCTCTGCACCGGGAGCTGGTCCCTGAGGACCGTCGGTGCCGAGACTCATAACATGACCGGCGACGGGCACGCCATGGCTTACAGGGTCGGCGCCGAACTTACCGGCGGCGATATGCACTCCTCCCACCACGGTTCGGCAGAATACCCCTCCTGGAGAGGGGGCAGGGCAGCCCGTGCCATATACCGACGTTTTATTGACGCCGCAGGTAATGAAATTCCTTACGGCTACGAAGTAGGCCCCGCCGTGGATATAGCCTTCCACGAAGGCAGGGGACCGATTTATCACGACCTTGACGCTGCCTCCGACGAGGAAATCGAGAGAGTCTGGCAGAGACAGCAGAACTCGGACGGTATGGAAAGCGCCCGGATAAACTACGACCCACGGAAACGGGGCAAACATCGCATATCCGGCGGACAGGACTGCACCGTAAGCGCCGGTCTATGGCCTGCCGGTACCGACTGCTCCACTACCGTAACCGGCCTGTACGCCGCCGGCGATACCCTGAGTATCAGGGCGCCCGGATTCGGCGGTCTTCCCTCCGGGACCATAATGGGTACCAGGGCGGCAATAGGTGCCGCCGGCTATATCTCCAGAATGACAGACTATAAAGTGGACGATGCCGAAATAGCAAGGGCAAAGAAGGCAATGCTCGAACCTATTGAGCGAAAAGGCGGATTCGATCCCAGGTGGGTAACCCAGCTGCTGCTTAACACAATGGTCCCCTACTATGTGCTTCTTATACAGCACGGTGACCGTCTCAAGGCTGCCCTGATGAATATAGAATTTTTCAGAGACCATTTCTCAGAAAGACTTTACGCCACCAACCCGCACGAACTCCGCCTGGCACATGAGACCCGGAACATGATACTGGGTTCCGAGCTGGCTCTCAGGTCATGTCTTTTCAGGGAAGAATCGAGGGGAGGACACTACCGGGAAGACTTCCCGGAGACGGATAACCCCGGATGGCTGGCATGGACTAAAATTAAGCAGGAAAACGGCAAGATGAAGCTCTGGAAGCAGCCAATCCCCGAAGAATGGATGCCGCCGGAGTATCAGAAGAAATAAAACCGGGCTGCGGTCAAACTATACCTGAATTTGGAGGATGAAAAAATGACAATCGAGAGAATAGACCAGGAACTGTGCGACGGCTGCGGTATCTGCGTCAACAGCTGCGCAACCGATGTTATCAGGATAGACAAAGAAACGAAGAAAGCCGTCATCGTATATCCGCAGGAATGTAACTGCTGTGACTATTGCGAACTCGACTGTCCCGTCAATGCCATCTATGTCAATCCGGAAAGGCACTCACCGCTTATGGTGGGATGGATTTAACAGGCTGCGGGAAGTATCAAATAAACATCTGAAAGGAAGTGAATATGGGTACTATTAAAGAGATTATGTACTTCGACGGTATGGACCGGAAAAACACCGATGAAATGGTTAAATTCGCCAGGAAACGAATAGATGATATGGGCGTAAAGAACGTGGTCGTGGTCTGGTCCAGCGGCTACACGTTGAACAAGTTCCGCGATGAAATCAACCATAACGTCGGCGACCTGAATGTCATCGCAGTAACCAATCCGTCGCCCCATTCACCCGCCAAAGGCACGATGCCGATAGTCATCCGTCCTAACGACAGCCCCGAGGCAAAGAAGCGGAAACAGGAGCAGCTTGACCAGGGGATTACCGAGATATACGTCACCATCACCGACCCTATCAAGGAAGAACTGGAAAGCGAAGGCATCAAGGTACGCTACCTGAACGACGACCTTATCCTGGGTGAACCGCTGAACCTGACCGGTACGAATGCTACCAGGAGAGACCTGCTGAAACCGTTCGGTATTCCCGACCACCTTCGACCGCTGGATATCGATGCCGGCGAGGACATGTCACTCCTGACTATATTCAGCCAGGGAATGCGTGTCTGCGTGGGCTGCACCGTGCTTGCTACCAAGAGCGGACTTATCCCCGAAGGTGAACTTACGCTGGCACTCGGCGGTGTCTGTACCGGTGTTATTCTCAAAGCAGCCCCGGTCGTCAAGGACTGCCTGGTCAGGGAAGTCATCGGGTTCGAGAGAGGGTCTACCTGGAAAGAACGCGGCAACCAGATGGGGTAGTAATTTCCGATGAAATAGAAAAAATGGCTGTGAAAAATTCACAGCCATTTTTAATTGGTTTAATTAATAAATTAAAATTTAGGTTTAAGACCAGCTTGCTTGCATAACTCGTTTGCTGTTATTCGGTCCAGTGTTCGATGTCTCTTTACAGGAATTGTCTTTACGTTATTTGTATAAATTGAATGCTTCCGTCCATTGCGTAGAAGATAATAGCCGTTTTCTTCGAAATACCTGATAAGGTCACGGCGTTTAACCGACATCTCAGACCTCTACAAGCACCTGTTCGAGAAGGTCGCTGCTTGGTGGAATCTCCCTGCCCTGCTGCTTATAGGCTTCAATCATCTCCAGAAGAGCATCTCTCAGTAACTCACGGCATTCGTCGATATCCTTACCCTCAGTTATCACTTCTGGCCACTCGACAACCTGTCCCATATATCCGCTGGATATTTTTGTGTATTTGGCAGTAAAACTCTTTACCATGATATTTACCTTACAACAATTATATCATTTATTTTATCTCATCAAAACAAGATATTCTCTTTACTCAGCTCCCCCGTCTATCCTGACTTCCTGCCCCGTTATATAGCCGGACTTGTCCGTCACCAGGAACATCACCAGGTCGGCGATATCCTGCGGAGTACCCATTCTGCCCAGCGGTATCTGGGGACCACCGCCGCCTTTCGGAGGTCCGGCTTCTGCATGCTTTTTGAGCATTTCGGCAACAGTCATTCCCTGTGACCTTGCTCTTTCTGCGATGGACTCATCTCGGAGGTTGGTATCGAACGCTCCTGGACTGATGATATTGACGTTAATTTTGTACTGTGCCAGTTCCAGCGCCAGGGTCTTGGCCAGTCCTATCACGCCGTGTTTCGAAGCGCAGTATCCGGCGCTGCCCACGTACCCCCGCGAACCCGCCAGGGAGGAAATGAATATCATCTTCTTTCCTTCCGGTTCCGGAATCATTACCTTCGATACGGCCTTGGCGCAAAGAAACGGCCCGGTAAGGTTGATGTCTATCAACCTCCTGAAAGTCTCTTCTTCGAGGTCGACAATCGGCGTCCCCATCGGACCGCGAATACCCACGCACTGCACGAAGATATCTATGGTACCGAATTTGTCGACGGCCTGCTTCACCATGTTGTCGACGTCCTCGCTTTTACTGATATCAGCGACCACCGCCAGACCCTTTCCTCCGGCTGTCTCCACTTCTTCAACCACCGCTTCCAGGCCGCGCCAGTCTTCCTCGCCCGGCCAGATGCTCTTCGGCGCCATCTCCCGGTCTGCCGATACCACGTTCGCGCCTTCACTGCCGAACCGCACCGAGATGGCACGTCCCATACCTCTTATACTGCCGGCTCCGGTAATAAGACAGGTCTTACCCTTCAGAATATCCATTTATCTTCTCCTGTAACTTAATGAGCGCCGCCATCGATATTTATCGTCTGCCCGGTAATATAGCTGGACTGCTCCGAGACCAGGAAATAAACCAGGTCGGCAACTTCACCCGGATCGCCGTGTCTTCCCAGGGGAATATTCGGCCCGACTCCCGGAGGAGGTGGTGACTCAGCTCTCCTTTTCAGGAACTCCTGGATTGAAATACCTTCTCTTTCAGCAGCAGCAACCATTCTTTCATCGACCAGGTTGGTACTTATCGTATCCGGATTAATGGCATTAACGTTAATCTTATACTGGGCCAGCTCCAGAGCCAGGGTCTTTGCCAGACCTATCGTGCCGTATTTCGATGCACAGTAGCTGCTGCTGCCCGGAGCGCCGAACGTCCCGGCAACCGAGGCGATTATCACTATCTTCTTTCCCTCGGGATCGGGTATCATTGTCTTCGCTACAGCCTTGCATATCAGGAAGCTGCCGGTCAGGTTAACATTGATAACCTTCCTCCAGACCGCTTCATCAAGCTCGACTATGTGCGGACCTACCGGTCCACGGATAGCAGCACAGTGCGCCAGGATATCTATTTTACCGAACTTCTCAAGCGTTTTACTGACTACGTTATCAATATCCTTACTGTTACTGATATCTCCCACTATGGCCAGACCCTGCTGACCCAGCGCTTCTATCTCCTTCACAACCTCAGGCAATCCTCCCCAGTTTTCCTCACCCGGCCAGATGCTCTTCGGTGCCATTACCTGGTCGACGATAGAAACATCGGCACCTTCATTGGCCAGCCGCTTGGCAACGGCACGCCCCATTCCCCTGATGCTTCCTGCTCCGGTTACCAGAGCAACCTTACCATCAAGACTCTTCATTTTGGTTCTCCCTTAATTACTGTATTATGTCAAGTTAATGGTATTTATTACTTCAGGTCGTTAAATAATTCACCCAGTCCGTAACGCTCCAGGGTTTCCAATAATGGTTTCCCCGTTTCCGGGTCCCAGCCCATTTTCTCATAATAATTACTTCTTAAATCGTCCCAGTAAGGCATGATAGTTTTACCTTCCGCCGGACCGTCGACCGGGGCCGAGCCGTAGCGAACGGACGGAGATTCTATCTCTTTGGTGAGACCGTGCCGAAAGTTGAAAACGCGAAGCCGGTTTATGGTACGGAAACCAGCATCCAGCGCCTCCCATATATCCATATCCCAGCCGGTTATCGCGTTCAGACAGTCCACAAGTCCCTGTAAATCCTGAGCACCCATAAAACAGATGCCCAATGAGTCTTCGAATTGGCGTCTCCCGTTCATCCGGGCGTTCTGGGTCGAGACCGCTATCGCGTCGAACGGGTCTTTAGACATTTCAACGCCTATCTGTTCGGGATGAGGAAAACCTCCGCTCAATTCCACCGTACCCGTGTTTGACAGGCAGGTATCGATAAGCTCCGACCAGCGTGCTCGGTGGTCGTGACCGCGCGGCGAAGCCCCCTTATTGGTATAGATGGCACAATCGGCTGCTTCTCCACCGATTTTCTCGGAGGCGCGTTTTACACCTTCGGCAAAAAGGTCGCCGCATCCGTCGCGGGTGGCTATTTTCTTGAGCATTGCCAGGGTAGCTTCAGCATCTCCCCAGTCCATCTCTATTCCGTCCAGGTCATCCTTCTTCAGGTATCCCTTCTCGTAACATTCCATTATCCAGCCGATAAGATACCCCGATTCGTTAATATCGAAACCAAGCCTGTCGACCATATTGCCCAGCATTACCGCAGCACCTGGGTCGGTCTGGCCTATTACCGAAGCCATGGCAGCAAGTCCTTCGTATTCAGGTTCATCTCCGACGAATCCGGTATAGGGTCCTTCGGTTACCTCGGTCTCTCTGCAATGGGCGACACGGCAGGCCCAGCAGGTTGTCGGAGTAGCCTTAAAATGAGTCCTCAGCCATTCGCCGCCGAATTTTTCTGCCTCGGGGAAGATGCTAGTAGTATAATTTTTCACCGGTAACGCGCCGCCCCTGATAATCCTCGGGAAAATGAAAGCCGTTCCCCATTCCGACAGTGTAGAATCCATCTCCATTGCATTTTCGACGAGATTTTTAGCCAGTTCGGGCAATCGCTCCGGTTCGGCTACCGGTACACTCCCTTTTCCGCGTTCCGCTACCACGGCTTTGAGCTTTTTCGAGCCCATTACGGCACCCAGACCGTTATGACCAGCAACATGGCCGTGGTCTCCGGCTACCGCGGCGAAGCGAATGAGGTTTTCACCTGCCGGACCGATGCAGTAAACACTGCTCTGCCCGTTTATTCCTTCCTTGATGGCGTCTTCCGTTTCCCAGGTATCCTTGCCAACGAGATGTTCTGCAGCTCGGAGTTCTGCTTTACCATCGTGAACGTGCAGGTATACCCATTTATCTGCTTTACCCTGGAAAATGATACCGTCGTATCCCGCAAATTTCAGATAAGCTCCGAAATATCCGTTTGCCTGGGAAGCTCCCGCCATATTGGTCATAGGTCCCTTACTGATTACCGAGAAAGTGCCCGAACCGCTGACCCTGGTACCTCCCATCGGGCCCGCAAAGAAAAGCAGCCTGTTTTCAGGGTCGGACCACTCTACTCCCGGAGGTACTTCATCATAAAGATATTTCGCCCCGAGTCCGTTGCCGCCAAGGCATTTCCGTAGCGTATCGGCATCGACCGTTTCCTCACTCGTTGTCCGTTTACTGAGGTCGACCCGAAGCAGCTTTCCGACGTATCCGCCGACAGGTTTTGCAGTCATTTTCTCCTCCTCTCTTATCTGAAGGTCTTTTGACACATAACGACATCGACGATCTTAGGTTGAATAAACTGATGAATCAGGTACCGGTAAGTGGCGCTATAATAACATAAATATTCGTACTAAACCAATACGAGAAGGTATAATCCGTACTATTTTTTAAGTCATTCCTCCGTCTACCGGCATTATATGACCCGTTATAAATGAAGCTGCATCCGAGCACAGCCAGAGTACGGCTTCTCCCATATCTTCCGGTGTTGCGACACGTTTCAAAGGGATGCCGTTCTTCATTCCATCCCTCATTGCCGGATTGGAACCTGTCAGGTTCTCGAATAATTGAGTCCGCTCGGTAGGTCCGGGACAGATAACGTTAACCCTGATATTATAAGGCGCGCACTCCAGTGCTGCGGCTTTACTGAGCCCGTGCAGACCCGTTTTACTGGCATCATATGCGGCAAATCCGGCAACCGGTTTGAAGGCTCCGGCAGACGATGTATTAACGATAGCTCCATGCCCTTGTTTCCGCATCTGCCTAATCTCGTACTTCATGCAGAGAAATACGCCTGTTAGATTCACGCCAATTGTCTTATTCCAGATTTCTTCGGAGCAGTCGGCTATATCGACGACCGGCAGACGTTTACCATCGGGACCTACCCCGGCATTATTAAAAGCGTAGTCCAGAGAACCATAAGTTTCAACGATTTTATCAACCATTCTTTCCACATCAGCGGCACTGGTGACATCGCATTTGATAAACATCCCCTCACCACCGGCTTTCCTGATGGCGTCCACCGTCTCTTCGCCACCCTTAATATTGGAGTCGGTAGATACTGCGACCTTCGCACCCCTCTGAGCGAACATCATGGCGGTTACTTTACCAATTCCGGAAGCGCCGCCCGTTACGAGAGCCACTTTCCCGATGAAATCCTTATCCATCTTGATTTACTCCAATCATATGTCGTTCCCGGCTAATATATTTCTCTTCATACTTTTTGTCAATTAACAAATAAAACTTTGTAATAACCTCGAGAATCATTTAAGATAATTATCACTCCGGAAACAAAGGATTGACACTTTGAGTAATAATATGTAAATTTTGGCTGAACCGAATTCCGGGATTCCATTAAATTAAGGAGGAACAACAGTGGAATTATCTTATGAAAATATCCAGGCATTTATTAAGGAATACTTCGATACCTACAGTACTTACGGACAGAAACCGGAAACGGCGGATATGATGCATAAATACTTCGCACCGGATTTAAGGTTTATCCCTTATATAGCCGGTATCGGGGGACCGGAAGGAGGGTTCCAGAGCGCCGAGGAATTTGTCAGGACGGCAAAGTCACACCCGGCATGGTACGAAAGGCTGATTCCGGACGATATTACCATCGACGAAAGAAGAGGAGTATTCGTAGCTCTCTTCAGGATGGAAGTGGTTGATGCAAAAAGGAAAGAAATAGCAATCAAAAAGAGTGCCCTGGCGCATTACCAGTTAGCTCTCGATGAAAACGAGAACATAAAGATAAAAAAGATACTTTTCTTCTGGGAAACACTTCCGGAAGGGCAAAAAGAGTTTTACGAACTATTTGGCCCGGATAGCTAGGCTGCATAATAGACAGCAGAAATATACGAGACTCAGGTGGAGAAAATGGAACTGACGTACGAAACCATCCAGGAATGGATAAAAGAATATTTCGATACCTATAACAGGTATGCTCAAAATCCGGATACCGTCCACCGAATGGACAGGTTCTTCGCTCCGGATATGGTATTCATACCTTATGCTGCTTCCATCGGAGGACCGGACAGAGGAGTGGACAATCGCGAAGATTTCTATAAAATTCTGGCAGGCCATCCTTCCAGCTATGAGACATTCGAACCCGAAGACGTCGTTATCGACGACAGACGGGGCGTTGTGGTCGTCCTTCTCAGAGTGCAGGTCTTCGACAGCAAGACGAATGAAGTATTACTCAAGAAAAGCTATCTCCCATGGTACCAGCTTATACTGGATGAGGAGAATAATATTAAGATAAAGAAAATACAGTTTTTCTGGGAAGCGATGCCGGTCGGTACTCTGGATGTAAACGATCTGTTTGCAGGAAAACGCTGAACATCGGTAATTACACGACGGCTTTATAAGGTCATATCTTAACAGGAATGTCTTTCAATAACAGGTAGTCATACAGGCTGGAAAGGTAAGTGTTTATGGCGTCCAACAGAGATTACAAAAGACTGCTGGAACCTGGATATATCGGCAGTGTCAGAACCAGGAACAGGATGATAAAATCCGGTGCCGCAATGCTTTACTGGCATGAGGATGAACTGGATATCCCCGCGAACATGATGGCGTTCTATGAGGCTCTTGCCAGAGGTGGTGTAGGATTACTGGTGGTTGAATCGCCTACCATCGACTTTCCGTACGGCAGACGCTGGAACCGGCGATACCGCATCGACGACGATAAATATATACCCGGTCTGAGCAGACTTGTCGAGGTGATTCACAAGCACGGATGTCCGACCTTTATGCAGATGAACCATGACGGTCCCTGGCAGTCGATGTGGGGACCTTCTCCTATAATACCCGGCCCACCTATCGGCTCTTCACCTACAAAACTCGAATCACCGCTCGATTTTCACAACGAATCGCCCAGAGAATTATCCGTGGCAGAGATAGAGGAAATCGTCGACAAGTTCGCCAGCGCGGCGGTAAGAGCGGAAATAGCGGGATTCGACGGCATCGATATTAATGCCGGAAGCAGCCACCTGCTGCATAATTTTATCTCCCCGTTCTGGAACCGGCGTACCGACGAATACGGGGGAAGCCCGGAAAACAGGGCCCGTTTCCTGGTGCAGATTATCAAGGAAATAAAAAAACGTCTGGGAGACGATTTCCCGGTATCGATTACTATCAACGGTATAGAAATCGGTCAGGTAATGGGTATCGACAATAACTCGTGTATAACACCTGATTACAGCCGGAAAATCGCCAAAATACTCGAGGATGCCGGAGCCGATGCAATACAGGTGAGGTCGCACTGGCTCGGACGGCATACTTCCTCATTCCTTACCGAGGCTATTTTTTATCCTGAACCACCGGTACCGCTTGAAGAATTTCCCCCCGAATATAACCGCAGCTACTGGGGGAAAGGAGCCAACCTGAAATTATCGGCAGGACTGAAGAAAGTACTGAACATACCGCTTATGGTCGTCGGCAGGATGGGTCCCGAACTCGGTGAACAGGCTCTGAGAAACGGTGAAGCCGATTTCATCGTGATGACCAGGCGACTCCTGGCGGACCCCGAACTGCCGAACAAGGTAGCTTCGGGAAGAACGCGCGATATCGCTATATGTACCGCCTGCGATACCTGTATCGATGCCGGTGGTACCAAGCGATGCCGTATAAACGGCGCGCTGGGGACCGAAGACCTGTGGAAACATACACTACCGGAAAAGAGAAAAAGGATCGTCGTTATCGGCGGCGGACCGTCGGGAATGGAAGCAGCCAGGGTTGCAGCAACTAAAGGCCATACCGTAAGCCTTTATGACAGCCAGCACAGGCTGGGAGGTCTCATTCCGATGGCGGCGCTGGTAAAAGGTACTGAAATAGAACCGCTCCCGGACTTCATCCGCTATTATGAAAATCAATTAAAGGAATCAGGGGTAGAAATCCACTTAGGCAAAAAAGTAGATACCGCTATGATAGAAAGACTGAAACCGGATGCCGTAATCATAGCGACGGGAGGGCTCCCTGCCGTACCCGACATACCCGGCATCGGCAATCGGAAGGTAGTTAAAGGCGGTGAACTGCATAAAAAACTGAAAACTTACCTGAGATTCCTTGGCCCTGAAATGCTGAGATCACTGACAAAACTCGTTCTTCCGATAGGGAAACGCGTTATTATCATCGGTGGCGAAATCCAGGGTGCCGAACTGGCGGAATTCCTGGTAAAACGAGGCAGGCAGGTCACAATCGTTGATACCGGAGAATTCATCGGGGCAGGAATGATAATGCACCTCAGACAGCAGCTCCTGATGTGGTTTGAGCAGAAGGGCGTAAAAATGCTGACAGGGGTAAAATATGAGGAAATTACCAATAAAGGACTGACTCTGACCGACAGCGAGGGCAACAAACAAACCATTGAAGCCGATACCATAGTAACCACCCTTCCCCTTACTCCAAACACGGAGTTGGCTGAAAAACTTCAGGGTATAGTGCCGGAAGTGTATGCCGTCGGAGACTGCAGAGAACCGGGACTGATAGTAGATGCAGTCAGAGACGGATTACAGACCGGGCATATTATATAGCTGGTCTGCTGACTCCGATACTTAAATAAATGGAGGTATATAATGTCTGAAACCAAGTACGGTAAATATATCAGAGAACATACCATACAATATCCTCCTTTCGGGCCGGTATTCAATTTCTCCGGCGAAGAGGATTTCCAGTCGGACTTTTCTATGTTCGCTATCTACGTCACCCAGCCGAACCTCATGGAGGATACTCCGCACTCTCATGAATTCGATATGTACGTCGTCTTCTGCGGAGGTCCGGACAATATGGAAGACCTCGGAGCAGAAATCGAGTTTTATTTCGGAGAGGAACAGGAGAAACACATAATAACCAAACCGACCGTGATATACATTCCTAAAAACACCATACACTGTCCTCTAAACTTTGTCAGGGTCGACAAACCGATAATGTTCCTCCACGCAACCATAGCGCCAAAATATCAGAAATAGACGAAGCTGCAGAACGTTAAGTATCGAGGTAAATTTTCTTGACATACTTTTTTTATGGGGTGTATCCTCTTGTTGCGATAATGCTCCGCATTATTGACTCCAAAACAGTCCGTTTTGAGAATCATCAGTCTTGAAAAGAAAGGACAGCATATGAAAGAAAAAAAACTTGAAAACAAACGTGTCGACGAAGAGCTGCTGATGAAGAAGAGGCGGGAAGAGCTTGACAAACTGCCCCACGGTAAAGATGTTGATTTAGAAGAAGCCGTGGCTTACCAGAAGAGTCTGCCCGACAGTAAAGTCTGGTGGAAGGTGATGAAAAAGCTCGAGGAAGACGGAAAGATGAGTGTGTTCCCGAGAGCGGGGACACCGGTACTTGAAGATATGATAAGTCTCTGCCAGTCGATGAGAGACGCCGGAGTTGTGCTCATCCCGGTTACTACCGACAGCTATACCAGAACCGGGCAGCATGAAAAAGTGGCGGAAGTAATGAAGGAAGTGGAGAAAACCCGAAAACCATTGCTTAACGGGTTCCCGATTTACCACTACCCCCTGAAAGACGTCAGGAAAATAATTGAGAATGTCGACGCTGCTCTAAGTCCCAGGGCCGCGGGAGGTGATTTTGCTATCGCGGCAGGAATGACTACCGGCGGCGGAGGTATCGGGTTCCTGCACTTCGGCAGCTACGCCAAAAACGTTTCCATCAGAGACCTTGTAAAAGGTGCTCAGGAGCGCATGAGCGTGGTCGGATGGTACGCGGACAGAGGAGTAATACTCTGCACCGACCTGCACGGATGGCTGCCCGGTGCGCCGTTCCCTCTGACGGTGGGTATTGTAGGTCTTATAATTGAAGCAGTCACTTCAGCAGCACAGGGTCAGAAAGCCCTCTACCCACTGGTGCACTGTATGGGCAACATGGTGCAGGACACCGCCTGGATAAGGCTTGCCCCGAGATTGATTAGAGAGTACCTGGACAAATTCGGGTATGAGAACTGTATGATAACGGGATGTTGCCCGGCACAGACTCCTCTTTTCCCTGTTGCCAGGCACCTGGGCGGAGCTTTCGCCTATCTGTGCTACGTTGCAATGGTCGGTTCGCTGGCCAAATGTAACGCCGTCGACCTCAGGAGTATAGATGAAGGTGCGGGGATTCCGACTGCCGAAACTCACGAGATGAGTTATCGCGCCGCCAAGTGGATATTCGATGTAATCAGGGAACAAAAGATTGAAATCGATATCAAGGGAGTCGAGGAGGAAGAAAGAATAACTGAAATAGAAGTCAGAGCGATAATGGACAAGATTCTCGACCTTGGTGACGGTGATATTGCAGAAGGTGTCGTTAAGGCAGTGGAATCCGGTGTACTAGATTCACCCTGGAGTCCGAATATTACCATCAAAGATGAAGTCCTGGGTGTCAGGGATGCCAGAGGTGCCTGCCGTTACCTGGAATTCGGAAATCTTCCCATTCCCGAAGAAATCAAGGATTTCCACCGTGCCAAGATAGCGGAGAGAGAAAAGATCGAAGGAAAGAAAGTCGATTACTACACTGCCGTCAGCGACCTGTGGAGTCTGAGTAAAGGTAAAATAGTCGGGCTGCCCCCTTATAACGATTAGTACGTCTTATCATCAGTCTGATTATTTTTAAGAAGGAGTAACGATGGAAAAAGCACCAACTATCATTACGGGAACTGTAGGGTCTGATTCGCACGTTATCGGTACGAAGGTTCTATCCCGCGCTCTTAAGGACGCCGGATTTAATGTTGTTGCCCTGGGGATACAGGTATCTCCGGAGGAATTTATAAAGGTAGCCCAGGAAACGAAAGCCGATGCCATATTGATGAGCTCGTTATACGGAATGGCCGATCTCGATCTTAAGGGATTCGATGAAAAACGCAAGGAAGCCGGTCTTAGTGATGTCCTCCTGTATATCGGCGGTATTCTGGGACTGGGAAGAACCGACTTTAAAGATGACGAAAAGAAATTCAAGGCACTTGGGTTCGATAGAGTGTATCCGCCTGAAGCGGACCTTGATGCGGCCATCGAAGACCTTAGAAAAGACCTGAAATCCAAAAACAGGATGTAGCGAACTAAAACCCCGCAGGAAGGTTTAGCCAAGTGGATAGTATCAGACTTTTTGTCGACTTCGGCAGTACCTACACCAAAGTCGTCGCGATTAACCTTGATACCGAAGAAATTATTTCGATAGTCCGGATGCCGTCTACGGTAGAAACCGACATCACACTGGCACTGGATGAAGCTTTAAAGCAGATAGCGGAGGCTACCGGTATCGGCGACCTCGAAAAGAAGGAAGCGCTTGCCTGCAGCAGCGCAGCCGGTGGTCTGCGTATGGTCTGCGCCGGTTTCGTTCCCGATTATACGAGTAAAGCAGCCAACCACGCCGCCCTCGGTGCCGGTGCCAAGGTTACGCAGTGCTACTCTTACAAACTTACCGAGCAGGAAATCAGGGAAATAGAAGATGCCGCTCCTGATATTGTCCTGATATCCGGGGGAACGAACGGTGGTGACGAACAGGTAATCATTCATAACGCCAGGATGTTCTCCCGGACCGGTGACGCCATTTCCAACATCATAGTGGCAGGTAACAAGACAACCTACGATGAAATAAGAGCGGTTTTCGCCGATAACCACAAAAACGTAATTTTCACCAGTAACGTTATGCCCGAGATAGGGGTTCTCGATGTTGCTCCCTGCAATAAAGAAATCAGAGATCTTTTTATGAAGAATATAATCGAGGCTAAGGGAATCGCCCGTGCCAAGTCGATAATCAAGGACGTGATAATGCCGACTCCTTCAGCCGTTCTTGAAGCCGCAAAACTTATTGCCGAAGGATGTGACGGTGCCGGAGGTATGGGCGAGTTGATAGTAATAGATCCCGGCGGAGCGACCACCGATGTTCATTCCATAGCTAAGGGACTGCCGAACCAGGGCAATACCGTTATTGTCGGGCTGCCGGAACCCTACCAGAAAAGGACGGTGGAGGGAGACCTCGGTATCAAGCACAATCTTGATACCTTGCTCGAACTTACCGAAGGCCAAAAAGTCCCGCCGGGTTTTCAGGACATCGTAAAGGGTTTCCACGATGGTAAACTGCCGGAAACCGAAGTTGAATTTACCTGCCACAGAATACTGGCAGCTGTAATGGTACAGGTAGCGATGGACCGCCACGCCGGAAAGATAGAGGTTATCAACACGCCAACCGGAGAAAAACTGATACAGCACGGTAAGGACCTTACCGAAATAAAGACAGTAATCGGAACAGGAGGACCTATAATATTTTCGGGCAATGCACGGGAAATCCTCGAAGGAGTCCTGTTCCGTGAAGAAGACGGATTTTCCCTCAAACCGAAGAAACCCAATTTCTACCTGGATGAGGACTATATCCTTTTCGCTGTAGGGCTGCTCAGCCAGGTTGAACCGGAAAAAGCCCTGAATATAGCGAAGAAATACCTGAAACAGGTATAAATATACAGGAACCGGGGAGATGAGATATGCTTGATAATTGCCGGGTACTGGACCTGACCGATGAAAAAGGCTTCCTGTGCGGCAAGATACTTGGCGACCTGGGAGCCGACGTAATTAAAATAGAGCCGCCGGGGGGCGATCCCTCGCGTAATATCGGGAGTTTCTACCATGATATTCCCGATCCGGAAAAGAACCTTTACTGGTTTGCCTATAATTCCAACAAAAAGGGGATTACCCTTAACCTTGAAGACGGTGACGGAAGGGACTTATTTAGAAAACTGGTCGAAACCGCCGATATGGTTGTTGAATCATTCACGCCGGGCTACCTTGATGAACTCGGTATCGGCTATACCGAAATCAGTAAGCAGAAAGAGAGTATCATCTGGGCGTCCATCACCCCTTTCGGCATGGAAGGCCCCTATAGAGATTATAAAGATTCGGACCTGATAGTGATGGGGATGACCGGGACGATGTACCAGACCGGTGAACGTGACGAAGCTCCATTGCATATAAGCATACCTCAGGCATGCCTTCACGCCGGGTCGGACGCAGCCGCGGGCTGCATGCTGGCATACTATCACCGTGAAAGAACGGGGAAAGGCCAGCTCGTCGACGTTTCAATGCAGCACAGCGCCGGATGGTTCCAGGCAAATGCCATACCGGTTTACGAACTCAGCGGAGGAATATTGAGAAGGTCGGGAGCTTTCAGAGCAGGAATGACTAAAAACGTAGGACAGAGACAGGTCTGGCCCTGTAAGGACAGCTATATATTCTTCAATGTAATCGGAGGTAAGCAGGGCGCCAAGGTACTCAGGTCTCTCACGGAGTGGATGGAAACCGAGGGAGTTGCTACCGAATACATGCTTAACAAGGACTGGGAAAACTTCGATATGTTCTCTGTCTCCAGGGAAGAAATGGCGCAAATCCAGGAAGCTATCGGTGCTTTTTTCAAGACTCACACCAGCAAGGAACTGATGGCAGGAGCCGTACCAAGGGCCGTGTCTATCGGGCCGCTCTCCAGCATGAACGACCTGCTAAATGATGAAGGGCTTAACGGGAGGAATTTCTGGAAAGAAATCGAACATCCCGAACTCGGTGTAAAACTTCCCTACCCCCGCCAGTTCGTTCAGTCCTCTCTTGAGGATTTCTCCACGAAGTTCCGGGCGCCGTTGATAGGCGAGCACAACGAAGAAGTCTACAGCAGCCTCGGGCTCTCCCTGAAGGATATTACCACTCTGAAACAGGCCGGGATTATATAGAGGAAAAGATATAATGAGCACAGAAAAGAACGAAGGTATTTTCAGCGGTCTAACGGTACTGGCATTTTGCTGGGCGATAGTAGGACCGCTTACAATGAAATTCTTTGCCGACTACGGAGCAACCGTGATTAGGGTGGAGACCACCAAACGCCCCTGTACCCTGAGAGCGTCCGGACCCTACAAGGACAACGTACCCAACCTGAACCGGGGCGGTTACTTTAATTACTATAATTCCAATATACACAGCATGACCCTCAATATGGAACTCCCCGAAGCGAGGGCTATCGCCAAAAGACTCGCCCTGGAGTGCGATGTATTCATGGAAAACTATACTCCGGGCAACATGGAAAAATGGGGGCTTGACTACGACACTCTGAAAAAAGAAAGACATGACATTATCATGCTCCGCCAGAGCGGTTACGGCTCCTGGGGACCCTATCACCGGATGCCGGCATTCGGTATGGTGCTGGTGCCGATCGCAGGTCTGCCGAATTATATTGGATGGCCCGGCAGAGAACCTTTACCCGTGGGAGTTTCAGCTTATACCGACTGTATAAGCCCGCGTTTCGCCACTGCAGCACTTATCGCTGCAATGGACCACCGCGACAAGACAGGTGAAGGCCAGCTTCTCGATTTTTCCCAGTTCGAGACGGCGGTATACTTCGTTGCACCAGGCGTACTGGACTATGCAACCAACAGCAGAGAACCGCAGAGAATGGGAAATGCATCCGAGTATGCGGCTCCTCACAGCGTATACCAGTGCACGGGAGAAGACCGCTGGTGCACAATCGCCGTATTCAACGATGAAGAGTGGCAATCTCTCTGCAATGAAATGGATAAACCCGAACTGGCGGCAGACCCGAGGTTCAATACTTTGCTGAATAGAAAAAGGAACGAGGAAGAACTGAACAATATAATCAGCGAATGGACTGCCGACCGTGCTCCGGAAGAAGTAATGGAACGATTGCAGGCAGCGGGAGTTCCCGCCGGGGTCGTCAAGAACAGTGCCGATATGTATGTCGACCCACAGCTTAACGCGCGAGGTATGTACTGGAAGATGGACCACCCCGAGGTGGGAGAATTTACCCACCTCGGTCAGAGCTTTCGTTTATCGGAGACCCCCGCTCAGCCGTACCGGCCGAGTCCCCTTATCGGTGAACATACCCAGTATATCTGTTCGGAAATACTCGGTATGTCCGATGATGAGTTTGTAAGTCTCCTGCAGGCAGGTGTATTTGAATAACCGCACGGGATGTATTTCCCGGATAAAATAAAGGAATAACGGAGGCAGTTTATGGATGCCGCTTATGGTTTCGCCAGGAGTTTCGTAAACACCAGTTTCGAGGATTTACCGCAGGATGCCGTCGAGGTAACCAGGAGAGAAATACTTGATATTCTGGGTGTTGCACTCGGAGGATCCGGCAGACCGGGAGTCAGGGAACTACTGGACCTGTACGCCGACTGGGGAGGAAAAGAGGAAAGTACGGTATTCTGCTTCGGTAATAAACTTCCGGCACCAAACGTTGCCCAGATAAACGCCACGATGAGCCACGCTTTAGATTACGATGATACGGGTTCCGGCCCGACGCATCCCTCGGTGGCAATCGTCCCGACCTGTCTGGCACTCGCCGAACGTAAGGGTGGACTCAGCGGGAAAGAGCTGATCACCGCCGTTGCACTCGGCGTGGATATGATGTGCCGTCTGGGACTCGGTTTCAGGCGCGTAATGGAAACGATGCCGCCCCAGATACTCGAAAGCCTTCCCGGTAAAACTCAACCTGCTGCCGGATGGCATCTCACGCCGCTTTACGCGTTTATCGCTTCATCCGGAGCCGCCGGAAGAGTACTCGGGCTCGATGAAGAGCGGATGATGAACGCCCTGGGTATCGGCTATCACCAGAGCGCCGGAAACGGCCAGTGCGTGCTTGACGGCGCGATGACAAAAAGAATGGGGCCGGGATTTGCCGCCAGGGGCGGTACCATGGCAGCGCTAATGGCTGAGAAAGGCATTACCGGGGCCCCGAATGTCTTTCAGGGCGAGGACGGCCTTTTCCCCGTGTACCACCGTAATAATATTGAACCTGAATTCCTGACGACCGACCTCGGAAAACGTTTCGAAGGCGTGAACGTAACAATGAAACCTTACCCCTGCTGTGCCGGGACTCACGGCTACGTTGGCGCTACTTTTACCCTGGTGGAAAATAATGATATTAAACCGGACGATGTCGAGGAGATAGTCCTCGTCAGCCGTGCCGGGGACGTGCTTTGCGTCCCACTGGAGGTAAGAAGCAAACCGAGAAACCCGGTCGATTCTCAGTTCAGCGTACCCTGGGCGGTCGCCGC
The DNA here is from genome assembly GCA_034416335.1 of Dehalococcoidales bacterium. Taxonomy (GTDB): domain Bacteria; phylum Chloroflexota; class Dehalococcoidia; order Dehalococcoidales; family UBA2162; genus MGML01. Next base: position 24,947 of record DAOULV010000007.1, on the reverse strand, counting down.
CGTTATTGCCAGGGGGCGTGCCGGAATCGGCGAATTCAATGAAGAGGCTATCCGGAGCGATGATATTCTCAATGTCGCCGCCAAAATCCGGCTGGATGAAATCACCAATGCGCCCGGTCCCGGAGGTCCCAACCCTATGAAAGTTGAGATAAGGATGAAGGACGGCACCGTTTACTCCGAAAAAACCGGTAATATCATGGGGACAGGAGAAATACTGCCCTACAGCGAATATGAGAGAAAATTCAGGGACTGCGCTTCGTTCGCCGTCCGTGATATTCCTGAAAAGAACCTGGACCGGGTGGTTGAGCTTATCGGTAAACTCGAAGAAGTAGATGATGTTAGCGAACTTGTTGGGCTGGTTACAGGATAGAGAATCCGTAAGTTTTATTCAGGAGGGACGAAAATGGCTGCTCCACTGGATGGTGTTAAAATCCTGGACTTCAGTATCGCGATAGCAGCTCCGCTGGGCGGAGCGATGCTTGCCGATATGGGCGCCAGGGTAATTAAAGTAGAAAGAATACAGGGCGAGCCCCAGAGACTGGGCCTTCCCGCCGGAATGGATGATGTGATCGCCGAAAGGCTGGCGAAAGACGCCATTGATACCTCTTCCTGGGTCGCCCTTAATCGAGGCAAGGAAGACCTGGCGATAGATACCAGGGAAGAATCAGGCAAAGAAGTGATAATAAAACTTATCATGGATACCGACGTTATTCTTGAAAGTTTCCGTCCCGGTGTAATGGACAGGCTGGGACTCGGATATGAAGAAGTGTCGAAAATAAACCCGCGTATTGTCTACTGCTCTGTCACCGGATACGGAGAAACCGGGCCGGTAGCTCACCGCGCCGGTGGAGATATGTGGAGCCAGGCGATGTCCGGTATGATTGCCGAAGGCGTTCACCCCGGCGACAGACCGCAGATGACCGCCCTTGGAATGGTAGACAATACCTGCGGTATGCTGACCGCTTACGCCATAATGACGGCTCTCTATGTCCGCGAAAAGACAGGAGAAGGACAGTACGTTGCCCTGAACAACCTTAGCGCCGCGATGTACCTCCAGTTCTCCGGACTGGCCGGATACCTTATGGACAGGATGGGACGCTCCGGTGAAAAGAGAGAAGAAGGCGGCGGAGGCGGTATGGCACCTCCTTTCGGGCCGTATAAAGCTAAAGACGGCGATGTCTTTACTATATTCGGCTCCGACCCGTTATGGCCAAAATTATGCAAGGTGCTCGAGATAGAACACCTGACCAACGATCCCAGGTTTGAAAACGATGATGTCAGGAGAAAGCACGTCGAAGAACTGAACCAGGTCCTGGATGAAGCGTTCAGCAAGAAGACGAGAGAGGAATGGGCGCAGCTTTTCAGGGAAAACAAGATGAGATGCGATCCCTGCCTGACCTACGAGGAACTCTGTGCTCATCCGCAGATTGACGCCAACGAAATGATATATACCACTAAACATCCCGTGCGTGGCGAAATAAAGATGCTCGGGAACCCGATTAAACTTAAAAAGACGCCGGCAAATCCCCAGGGGCCTTCTCCTCTTCTCGGCGAACATACCGAGAAGATATTGAGTGAACTAGGTTACACGCCTGAAAAAATCACCGAAATGGAAAAAGGCGGCGTGATTAAAACTATCCGCAAAGATAAATAATAACTGCGGGGGTGACAGAATGGATGTAATATTTGACCTTGTGAAACATATCGTTTCCACTGGATATGAGGATATCCCGGAACGGGCAATAGAAGCCGCGAAAACAGAGATAGCAGACAGCCTGGCTACCGCACTGGGAGGGACGACAAAGCCGGGAATCGGTGAACTGGTGGATATAGCTAGGGAACTGGGAGGAAGTCCTCAAAGTACTATCATCGGCTACGGAATAAAATGTCCTGTGGATAACGCAGCCCAGGTTAACGGCTCGATGATACACGCCCTCGACTATGATGACGGCCACCCGGTATCTCTGGTGCACATCGGCTGCGTCGCAATCTCCACCTCTTTCGCCGTTGCCGAAAGAATGGGAGACGTCACCGGCAAAGAACTCCTCGCGGCGATTGCCCTCGGCCAGGACCTTGATTCCAGGCTTGGACTGGCGAGCCGTCCGGGCAGCACCGCCCTCGGTGCCGGATGGCATCCCACCACACTCTTCGGTTATATTACGGCTGCGGCGATAGCATCGAAGTTAATGCGCCTTGATGAAGAAGGAATGATTAACGCCATTGGTCTCGCCTACCACCAGTGCGGAGGTGCCGCCACCGGAGTCGGCGACGGTGCCCTTGCCAAGAGAATGGGACCGGGATTTGCCGCCAAGGCCGGTGTCACAGCCGCTCTGATGGCCGAGAGGGGCATTACCGGAGAGAGAAGTAGCCTTGAAGGCAGAGACGGTTTCGGCGGTCTGTATAACGTTTATATCAAGGGAGATTACGACCGCAACATCCTGCTCGACGGTCTCGGTGAAAAATATCTTGGCGTTGAAATAGGCTCAAAGCCGTATCCCTGCTGCGGGTTCGGTCACCCCTTTTACGATGCGGCTCTTTCTTTGAGAGCAAATCACAATATCGACGTAGATGATATTAAAGAAATAACCGCCATAGGCGGCCAATCCGGTTACGGACTGTGTCGGCCTGTCGAGATAAAACAGGCGCCGAGGACCATCGTCGATGCCCAGTTCAGTGTGCCCTATTGCGTAGCCACTGCCCTTGTCAGAGGTAAAATAACCCTTGAAGACTTCACCCCCGAAACCATCAAGCGGGAAAACATCCTTGAAGTCGCCCGGAAGGTAACCGGCGTCCTCGAAGACAGCTGGACAAAGCACGGAGTATCACCGGGCAAGCTTGTTATCGCGATGAAAGACGGTACGGAGTATTCCGAATACGTGGAAGATTTCCTCGGCAGTGTGAACAACCCGATGTCGTTCGACGACTGCGCCAGGAAGTTCCGCGAATGTGCCCCCTTCGCCCTGAATCCCCTCTCCACCGAGAAGGTCGAAGAAATAATAGACCTTATCCGGAACCTTGAAAACCAGGAAGACGGGACCCTGCCGATAAAGCTTACGGGATAATAATAAATCATTCGCAGACTATAAAGCTCGTATCATGATACGAGCTTTATTTTTACTGATTACACCGGCATATTTTCTTTCCGGTTTCCGGCATTATGGTTCCAGCAGCACTTTCATTCCCTTACCTGCAAGGAGGTCCTGGTAGGCTTCGTTTATCTCATCGACAGGCCTGATTGATATCAGTGGTTCCAGTTCAAGCTCGGATAAAAGATTTACCGACCTCGGGAAGCAGTACGGTGAGATTACGACACCTTTTATTGTCAGTTCTTTCCCATTAAAATGTAAAGACGGAACACCGATTTCGGTACCGAACGGGTAAACCGCCAGACATACCACGATCCCGCATCTATCCGCCAGTGTCAGGGCCTGCTCGGCAACCGCCCGTTTCCCGCTGGCTTCGATAATTCTGTCGAATCCCCTGCCCCCGGTGAGTTCGCCGGCAACTTTGTTGAGATCGTCGGTTCTTGGATCGACCACGACCGTAGCACCGAGCTGTTTTGCCAGTTTCCTCCGGCTTTCTACCGGTTCCGAGACCAGCACTTTAGTCGCACCGGCTTTTAAAGCTACTTCCAGCGTAAGGATACCTATCGGTCCTGCTCCCATTATTGCCATCGTGCAGCCCGGTCTGACTTCAGCAAGGTCAACGGCATGAACGGCAACCGATAACGGTTCCAGCAAAGCCCCTACTTCCAGGCTGACACTATCGGGGAGATGATATACCGCATTAGCATGATACAGTGCATACCCGGCATACGCACCTGTGGCAGGAATTATCCTTTCGCAGAAATGCTCCATCTTATTACGGCAGTAATAACAGGTGCCGCACGGAGTCCTGAAATTCATGCCGACTCTCTGTCCGGCCTCAATCCCCTTTACGTTACTGCCGACAGCAACTACAGTCCCGGACGCCTCGTGTCCGCCGATTCTCCGGTAGATACTTACTTCCTTGGTAGATCGTCTGATCTGCGGACGGCCGGACGTATACTCCGGGTCTATACTGTGGAGTTCGCTGCCGCATATTCCGCAATAAGCGATCTTCACTTTCACCCAGTCCGGATCCGGGTCCGGCGGTTCCGGGATATCCTGTACCAGGAAACCACCACCTTCCTGCATTATCGCTGCTTTCATGCTCGATTACCTCCTCTGAACGATACCTCTCTAAAACTTATCATAGATACCGGAATTACGCTAACTATAACAACAGAGTATATCCTGGATATTCGTAGACCGGTTCTATTTTCATAATTTCTTAATATTTATTTAAGATAATGTATGCAAACTGCAAAATAAAAAGAGGAATTAAATAAGAGAAGGACTCCGGTTAAACTCGGAGTCCTTCTCACAATTCACTGGTAAAATCCTCTATTTCTTTTTCTTCTTATCTTCCTCTTCGAGCTTATTTTCGAGTTCGTCGGCCCGTTTGACGCGTTCTTTATCGCGCCAGGCCTGGTGGGTTGCTCTGTGCCACACCGCCCTGTCATCGCGTGACCGGGCTCTTGCCAGGGCTTCCGTCACGAGTTTCGGGACTTCCTTGCCTTCAGATATCAGTTTTGCTTCCAGGTTTGCCAGGGCGCGCGGCGTCCTCGCCATACCCCTGCCTTCTTCTCTCTCCGTGTGCCTTCTCGCTCCGGCTGGTTTGCGTCCCGGCGCTGCAATTGACCAGGCATCCTCACAGGCCATCGTAAAGCCCTGAAGGTCCCGGGTATGATGGACCGCTTGCTTGTCATACTGCAGGGCTGTAAAAGCCATGTCGAAATTCTCCGCAACACGCTCCGCATAAGCGAGGGTTTCCCTTTCGAGAGTCTCGAAATCGGGAAAAATCCGGTTAACCATGTGGTATTCGTAGCATTCACGGGCGGTCAGGAAACGGTGCTCGTACATGACCTCCAGCATCTTCCTCGCCCCCCAGTCCCAGGTTCCGGGGTCGCACTGACCGACCTCAGCCAGGAACAGGGCATCTTCAGCAGCGAAAATGATATCCATAACACCGGCGAGGAAGTATCCGCCATATATGCAGTACCCGTGGACCATTGCTATGGTCGGCTTCGGGATTTTATGCAGTTTGTACAGGTGCAGGTCATTGAGGAAATAGTTATGCTGCTTGCCGTAAGCTGCCCAGACTGCATTTTCGGATCCCAGGTCTTTGACTAATTGTTCGGGCGTTCTCCTGTCCGACAGCATCGGTGCGGACTCGGGCGTCAGGCCGATTGCGTCGTGGCCGCCGGAGAAGCATTTCCCTGCCCCGGAAATGACAGCCACCTTGCATTCCGGGTCCTCAGTAAAACGGTCGAAAGCGTCCTCTATCTCGCCGTACATCGGGTGGCTGATTGCATTCAGGTATTCGGGCCTGTTCAGAATTATCCTGGTAACCTTCCCCGGCTGATATATGATGCTTTTATATTCCATCTTTCTACCTCTTTTCTCGATATTATCAGTTTCATAAGGGGCTGTTTTCAGCCCCTTACTATTCTATACCAGTCCAGCTGTACTGATAAACTTTTACATCAAACCGGAAACTCTGATACATTGCCCGGTGATTTTTCTTGCTTTATCCGAGGACAGGAAAGTAGCCACCGTCCCGAGTTCCTCGGGGGTTGTTGTCATACCGGCTTCCGCCATATTTTTAAAGCGGTCTATTTCTTCCTGCGAGAACTTACTGGCCGCATGGAAGTTGGTCGCCCCGACTCCAGGCGCCATGCAGTTGACGGTTATATTATGTTCGCCGACCTCCTTGGCGAGAGCATCAGTCCAGAGGGTAACCCCTGCCTTTGCCGCGCCGTATACGCCTCCGGTAGTCATTCCTGCCAGTCCGGCGGTGGATGACATACTGATAATTCTGCCGCTCTTTCGTTCTATCATCTGAGGAAGGACCGCCTTGGTCACGTTCAGTGTTCCCCTAAGGTTAATATTAATGTTCGTATCCCACTCTTCTTCGGTAGATTCCACGAAAGACTTGGGCTGTGTTCCGACACCGGCGTTGTTTATCAGGATATCTATTTTACCGAACTCTCTCATTGCTGCATCGACGCCTTTTTTGACATCGTCGGTCACGGTAATGTCCATTTTCAGGGCCAGCGCCTTGCGTCCGGCAGCCCTGACATCAGCAGCGGTTTTTTCTGCTCCTTCCAGATCCATATCGCAGACAACGATATCACAGCCCTCTTTCGCCAGAGCCATCGCCATTCCCTTACCGAAACCTATCTGGCTGCCGGCTCCGGTAATTAACGCTACTTTATCTTTTAAACCCAGGTCCATTTGTTTCCTCCATTCGCTTCGGTTGATTTCGTTATTGTTATCTTTGCCGGAATCGTTTTAGCCGGTAACATGAAGGCATTGCCCCATAATCCGGTTGGTAGAATCGGAAGCCAGGAAAGCAACAACATTCCCTATCTCTTCAGGAGTAACATACCGTCCGGCTTCGACCGCTCTTCCGATGAAATTCTCGGCGAAGTCTTTAGGAAATTCATCATAGAAAGCGGTATTCCCGAGGCTGGGAGCAATACAGTTTACGCTTATTCCGTCCCGGGCCAGTTCCTGCGCCAGGGAACGCGTGAAGTTGTTTATGGCTGCCTTGGCTGCAGCGTATGCGGAACCTCCCGCCGTTCCCATGGTACTGGCAATCGACGAGATACTGATAATACTACCGCTCTTCCGTTCTATCATCTGGGGCAGAACCGCCCTGGTAACGTAAGTAGTACCGATAAGGTTCAGGTTGATGTCCCTTGCCCACAGTTCTTCGGTAGTATCGACGAAGTTCCCGGGAGGGGTACTCCCACCGGCGTTGTTAACAAGAATGTCGATTTTACCGAACTCATCCAGCACCTTCCGAACCATATCTTTTACTTCGGCACTGTTGGTGATGTCTGCTTTCACGGCAATCGCTTTTACGCCTTTCTGTGAAATTTCCGCGGCGGTTTGCTCCGCTCCTTTAATATCCATGTCACATACCGCTATATCACATCCCTCACCAGCCAGGACTTCGGTAATTCCTTTTCCGAACCCTTTCTGGCTTCCGGCGCCTGTGACCAGCGCTACTTTACCTTTAAGTCCAAGGTCCATTCTTCCCTCCTTTTACACGTGAATTTTCATTAGTAACTTATTATTCGATGCTGGACAGCAGTAATATCAAAGAGTATTACCGGAAGAAAATAAAATGGTTTTCCGTCAGTAATATTATTGATATGAGGTTGGTTTGTCAATAAATTTCCAGCGTATTTAAAATTCCGAATACGCATATCATTAGTAATACTCGGTTCTGGTTATGATTTTCGGTTCACCCCCTTTATCCCCCTCAAACAGTCACCGTATTCAGCAGAGATATTTCGATTGTTTGAGGGGGAAAGAGTTTGAGAGAGGGGCTTCGCCCCTCTCTCTTATTTTCTCCCCTCTCCAGCCGGAAAAGACAAACAACAGTTGTCATTGGTACTGGCTGGAGAGGGGTCAGGGGTGAGGTGTATATTAACAACCGGATACAAACATGACCATCTCATTGATTCTTTGACACTGACGATATACTGAAGTATTATTGGTCAAAACCGCTCCGTCCGAGAGGAGAATTTACTTATGACAAAGTCCGACTACGAGAAGTATTTCGTCACAAAACCCGCCTATGAAGGAGATTCCGTACCGGTAAAAAACTACCAGTCACCTCCGATGACTTTTATCAGCAACGACCTGATTCCCGGCTCGAATAATTATCTTCAACTCGGCTGGATATACGGTCTCCCCGAACCACGCACCTGCATTGGGGAACACATTCACAACCACGACCAGATAATCATTTACTGGGGAGGCGATTACAGGACGCCCCAGGATCTCGGAGCCGATATAGAATACCGTATAGGAGGCCAAGCAGTCACATTCAACACCACGACCGGTATATTTATCCCGAAAGGTACACGTCACGGTCCGGTAACGTGGAAAGATTACCGTTTCCCGCATCTTCAGATGACGTTGACACTTGGCACCGGAGAGGCCAAGGATGTCTCACCGGAATATATATTACCCAAACCAGACAGTAAACCTGCCGTTAAAACCGATGATTTCGATTTTGAGCAGTATGCAGCGCGAAGCCCGGTGCGAGAAACAGGCGGCGTATTCACGAAGGGCAGGCAAGCTCCTACGATGACCTATATGAGCAGGACGCAGATAAACGCTGCCAACTGCTATATAGAGTTCGGATGGATATGGGGAGAAGTAGAACCCAGCATCGGAGAAATGCGTCACGAGCAGTACGATGAGATAGTAATCCATATCGGCAGTGACTATGAAAACCCCGAAGCGCTTGGAGGTGACATGGACTTCGGGCTTGGGGGTGAACTCTTTAAGATGGATTCCAGCTTCGGAGTCTTTATTCCCAGAGGATTACGCCACGGCCCCTTAAACTTCCGAAAATGCACCAAACCTTATATAGAAATGGCTATAATGCTTGGCGCCGGAACCTTCGCCGAAGGCTGGGCTGACAGTTTTTTTGTTAAGTCCGATCCTTAAAATACTGCTGATATATCGGACCTGTCCCCATAGCCGTGTGAAATATCGGTCTGTCCACTCTCCGGATAATTAAAGGACCGTGAAACATACCTTTCGGTATGAAAATAATGCAGCTCTTTGTCAGTATCTGGGGTTCGTCCTCCAGCCAAAATTCGATTTCACCGCCAAGGTCGTACGGGTCTTCGATATTGTTTCCGATGAAAGTAACAATCTCATCGAACTCGTGGGCATGTGAATTTGGCTCAGCCGCTCCCGGTAATTTCCCTCCCGGTAGTATCCAGACACACTCGGAATAAAATGAGCCTTTGACGATCGAATCGTCGAGATACAGCAGTTGAATGCGTCCGCCCGTCCCCGGTGGGGGTATGTAACTCGGATCAGGCCCCTGTCTCTCAGGTGAAAGTGGTGAATGACGCTTAATTTCCGTTATAACGTGATGTCCGTATTTTGATTCGCTCATCTTTATCCCTCCGTTCTATTAGTCCGAAACATAGCATAATATCATCCGGTATTCAATTATTTCCCGGTTTTCAAGCGAAACGTCCAGATTACTCTTGTTATTGTGCTGGATTTTCCGGGAAGTTTTTACTACAATCGGTATATTTCAAACAGGAGGAACCGGTTAATGAGACTAAAAGACAGGGTAGCGGTAATTACCGGCGGAGGTACCGGTATAGGCAGGGCTATCGCAACCAGGTTTGCCGCCGAAGGGGCTAAGGTAACAGTAGCGGCACGCACCCTTTCCAGACTGGAAGAAACGGTCGATGAGATACAGTCGGAGGGAGGAACAGCCAGAGCTTTACAGGTAGATGTATCGGATGAAAAACAGGTTTTGAAAATGGCCGACGATACGATCAGAGAATATGGCAGGATCGATATACTCGTCTGTAACCATGCGGGAGGCGGAGGAGGAGGACCGGTTATCGACCTCGATGTTAAAGGCTGGAAGGAGACCCTGGATATAAATCTTACCGGGACGCTGCTCTGCTGCAGGGCGGCATTAAAAGACATGATTCCCCGCCGCAGCGGGAGTATCATCAATATAAGCAGCGTCGCCGGCATGTACGGTGTTCCCGGTCTTGCATCTTACTCAACCAGCAAGTGGGGAGTTATCGGCCTTACCCAGACTATGGCTATCGAGGTTGGAGAATACGGTATTCGCGTTAATTCTATCAGCCCGGCAGCTACCAGGACCGAAAGATTTGAAACTCCCCAGAAAATGTTTGCTGAATCAGCGGGTATTGCATACGAAAAGAGGTTGAAAGAAACAACCGCGCATTATGCTCTTAAGCGAATAGCCGAACCTTCTGAAACTGCCGGTGCGGCTTTATTCCTGGCTTCGGATGACTCAAGCGCCGTGACAGGTCACAACCTGGTAGTCAGCTGCGGTTTTCACGCCATTCATCCGTAGAAATTTTCCAGCGATAACGATATTGATACAAAAAAGGAACGGAGGATAAATCCTCCGTTCCTCTATTACTTGTCAACAGCCGGGAACTAGTGTCCCATTGATTCCATCAAGGTCTGATCCATCCAGATATACTTGGTGTAGTTGAATGTGTTATCGTACCCCAGACTCGCTTCTCCATGGTAGTTCTTGATCCACGGCCACCAGAAATTGTTAAGCGGCGTAGCCGGAGCGGGGATAGCCCAGGCCTGATCAAGAACGTATGCCATTAGCTCTTTGTTGGTTGCGTCGGCTTGCGCTGGATCTATCATGCTGAGGTTCATCATTTTATCTTTAGCTGCCACGCATATCGGGTCATCGACATAACTCTGGTTAGCGCCAAAGGGTCCGGAGACATACCAGTACGCAAGGTAAAGATTGGCAACCGGACCGGGGCTGGTATATATCATGTCTTCATACCTCCTGCCCCACACGATACCGTTGAATACACTGCCTTCATAAGGCACGATAGTTAAGTCAACACCAACCTTGCTCCACATATCCTTGATAATGGCAAGGTAGTCTGCAGAGGTAGAAACGCAGTCAACGCTGGTCTTAAAGCCATCGGGATAACCGGCGTTTGCCAGGAGTTCCTTTGCTTTGGCGGTATCGTAGACGTATAGTTCCTGAACGGATGCCGGAGCCTCTTCCAGGGGAAGGTAGGCGTCTTTATATTCCTTCATTTCAACGATGGGCCAGCTAAGTATCTGGGCTTCTCCACCGCAGTACGTTTCTTTAATCGTCTCGAAATCGGTCGCCATCATCAGTGCCCGGCGAACATCCCTCTTGGCATAAGGTGTATCTGCTTTGTCCGTTCTCATCCAGATTGCACCGGGAGCCACAGCAAAATATTTCTTGGACATCAAATCGGGAGTTCTCTTCCTCAATTCATTAGCGTTTTCCCAGTTGACACTATGGAGTATGTCTATTTTAGCCGTGCGTAACGCAGCTTGCCGGGAAGAATCATCCGGGATGATAAGGAGTTTAACTCCGTCAAGATAAGGTAAGTCATTACCCATACCTTCGCCGATCGGGTCTTTCTCCCAGTAATTGGGACTTCTCTCAAATGTCACCGTACTGCCCGGAATAAAGTCTTTCAGCATGAATGGCCCGGTACCGACCGAGTATCTCCAATCGAGAGGGAGTCCGAATGTTTCACCGACTTCCGGAGCGACAATGCTGGCGAAGTCACCGAGTATTCCGACATCATCAAAAGCGGTCACCGGAAGCGTCGCCTTAACCGTCATATCATCTAATTTTTCAAATGTCGCATATCTGGTATCACCCATACTTATCATCGCAAGGGGAAAATTAGTTGTGTACAGGGTTAATGTATCGATTACGTCATCAGCGGTGACTGCTCGTCCACCGACCAGGACACTCGCTTCATTATCCGGATCCATAGCGAAATGGACCCCTTCACGTATATGGAAAATGACCGTACCGACTTCAGGTAATTCCCAGTCTTCAGCGATACAGCCGGTTTCCAGGTCGATTTTCCTGATCGAACCCTGCGCCCAGTCTACCTGGCCGGTTCCGGCAGGTCCCAGCGTCCAGTCTCCCGTCATAAGTTCCTGGTGGGTAAGTTTCATGGTAAGGGCGTCTGTTGTCCATCCATGCGATTCATCGAACCTTCGCGGTTCGAATTGTGTCCCGATCCTGACGACACCGCCATATTGCGGTCCCGTCGGCGCCTGGACAACCGTCCCTGTCCCTGTATCTTCAGTTGTTCCTTTGTCCCCGGTTACAGTAATCTTGACCTCATCACTGCCTGTATCCGTGGTCGTGGTCTTTTTCGCTTCTTCTTCACAGGAAACAATCAACAGTGACAATACCATCAGGCAACTAACCAAACCCCAGACAAACTTGTTCTTCATGTCAGACTTCCTCCTCATTATATTTTCAGCACAAAGTCATTTATATAGGCTTTCCTCCTCACTGAAATAGGAATTTTGTATCACACTGCCTATACGATGTCAAGTTATATCGTGCTATTTTAGCAATTATCATCTTAATAATTCCCTTTAATAATCCCTTTCTCCAGCCTGTAAATTCCAACAACAATCGTCTCTTGTAATATTTTATTTCTCACAGATTGCTTGCTATAATACGAGAAAATTTAAAGGGCAGAACTACAAAGACAGGAGGAAAAACCCAGATGACGGACGCTGAATGGTCAAAACTGACTCCAGAAGAAAAGAGAGATGAAAGATTTAAGAGGTGGCTTGAAGCTCCGGGAGTGGAATTTGTCAGCCCGGAAGCAAATGAGGCCTACCGGGAAAGAGTCCAGAGGTTACAGGATGCACTTCTGATGAAAGAGCCGGACAGGGTACCGGTTTCCGCAATGGGAGGAAACTATGCCCTGTATTATGGTGGAACTACACTTCATAAAGCAATGTATGATCCCCACGAACTCTGTCGGGCCTGGATGAAATTCTTCCATGACTTTAAGGACTGTTCGGATACCTTCGGCGGTCCGGGGATTTACTCGGCAAGAGTATTCGAGTTAATCGATTATAAAATGTATAAATGGCCCGGTCACGGACTGGGCAAGGACGTACCTATGTTCCAGTTCGTCGAAAACGAATATATGAATGAAGACGAATACGATGATTTCCTGAGGGATCCGTCTGATTTCGCTCTCAGGAAGTTTATGCCGAGAGTTGTAGGAGCTATGGCACCCCTGACCGGCCTCGTCCCATTCAATTCGATTATGGGAATGGGCTCGGCGGTAGGATTCGTAGCACCATACGCACAGGAGGAAATAAGAAATGCCTTCCAGGCTATATTCGATGCCGGTATAGAAATGGCAAAGTGGGGAGAAACAGTAGGTGCCTGCAGCCGTGAGATAAGAGCAGCAGGTTTTCCAGCCATGCCCAGCGCTTCGGTTCTGGCCCCGTTTGACAGCATTGCCGATATTTTAAGAGGTACCTCCGGAGCTTCGAAAGATATGTACCGCCAGCCGGAAAAGCTGCACGAAGCAATGGAAAAAATTTCAGAAATATCAATCAGAGAAGCCATAAAAACTGCCAATGCATTCGGAGCCGTGGCAATAGGCATGCCGCTGCATAAAGGCGATGACGTCTTTATGTCAGATAAGCAGTTCGAGACTTTTTACTGGCCGTCTCTGAAAAAAGTAATCCTGGCCTTCATTGAAGAGGGATTAATGGTCAGGCCGGTAGCCGAAGGGAAATATGAGAGACGGCTTGAAATGATCCAGGACGTTCCGAAAGGCTGGGTCCACTGGACATTCGACGAAACGGATATGACCCGAGCCAAGAAAGCGGTAGGGCACGTTTCCAGTATCTCCGGGATTATTCCCTACTCGCTGATGCTTACCGGAAGTGTCGATGATGTCAGAGAGTACGCACGAAAGCTGGTTGAAGTTTGTGGAGAAGGCGGGGGATTCATCCTGAACGGCGGCGGTCTGCCGGAAGGGGGGAATCCGGAAAAACTTCGCGTTTTTATGCAGGTTGCAGAAGAATACGGCCGGTACCGCTGACGCGTAAGTCATTCATCTGTTAGCTCAGGGTATAACAATAAAAGAGGGAGTATCAGTTTGATACTCCCTCTCTATTAAATAAATTATTCTTCCATCGGGTAGTCGGCCTGATTCAGCCAGACAATAAGATAAAACTGCTTACCCTCCTTAAAAGGACTGCTGTAAAACATCGGACCATGCGTTAATCCGGCGGGAATATAGATTACGGTAGTTTCATTGAAAATATGTTTCTCACCTTCTTCACCCATCTCGAATGTGACGGTTGTTCCCAGGTCTGCATCCGGTCCCGCGGCTACGAACATCACTACCTCATCGACATCCTCATGTTTGTGCTTGAGGAGGAAAGGCTGGTTAGGAGGAGCTTCTGCCGTCCTCTGGATACTTACGTAATACGGGCACTCGGCGAAAGCATCCGCATTCAGATATACTCCTGACCCCGAAGGAGCAGCCGGTCTCTCTTTCACCTCTCCCCGGTTTATTCCTTCGTTAAAGCTCTCGCTGTGAAAAGCCAGTTTCCCTCGAGGGGGTACATTGACGGGTCCTGTTCTTACATATTTCCCATACTTCATTTCAGCCATTTATAACACCTCCTGTATATTAATTTATTCAATACTTTGGGTAATAAGCCAGCCTTCTTTCACCTGAAACTATAATCGCTATATCAGAGACTTTCCCATCGCGTTCCTGAAAAAGGTAGTGGTAGTAATTATACCAGTTTACTAATGTCCGGTCGTACCGGCATGGCCAAATTATCCCGAATTACTAACAACGTCATTTATTACGGATTTTAACTGGTCCGGAGTAAACGGTTTGGCAATAAACGGCCTTCCGGAATTCGTAACAAAGTCTATAGTGTCCCTGGCCATTACATCACCGCTGGTAAACACAACTCTATCCACCATACGGGGATAATTTTCCTGAAGCCACCTGTAAAACTCGATGCCATCGACTACCGGCAATCTGACATCGACGAGTAAACAGTCATACTCCTTTTTAACAACAATATTCTGTGCAACCTCTCCATTGTAGGCAACATCCACGTTGAAACCTTCACGAGTGAGAACCCTGCGGCAAATATTACAGACATGTATTTCATCTTCGATGATTATTACATCACGAGAACCTGCGTTATCATTATTCATACCGCATCTTCCTTCCGGCTGGTCTGCGTTACCGGTAACTCTACGAAAAAAGTTGCTCCTTTTCCTTCTTTACTCCGGACATATATATTACCGCCGTATTCTGTTACTATCCCGTGGCAGATACTTAGACCCAACCCTGTACCTTTACCTACATCCTTGGTCGTAAAGAAAGGATCGAATAAGTGCCCGATATGTTCTTCCTTTATGCCGGGGCCGTTATCGGAAACCGAAACCCTGACAATATCGCCGTCACGCTCAGACTTTATAGTAAGTACTCCCTTGCCGTTTTCTTCGATTAAATAGTACTCAGCATTGATGACAAGATTCAGGAAGACCTGCTGCAGTCTTAAAGCATCCGCGAAAACCGTGGGAATATCCGGAGAAAGCAAAGCATTCACTTTAATATTGTATTTCGAGTGTTCACGTAAACGCAGTGAGATTACGCTTTCGAGCACCTGGTTAATGTCTACCGATGTATTACTGACATCATGTTTTCGTGCGAATATAAGCATGTTTTTTATGATCTCTGCGGCGCGGCTGGCTTCGCTGTTGATTGTCTCGATATCTTCTTTTATATGAGCGGGGATGTCTTCTTCTTTCAAGAGGTCCGAGTATCCGACAATGCTGGTAAGAGGGTTGTTAATTTCATGAGCTATTCCTGCTGCCATCTCTCCAATAGAGGCAAGCCGGTCGGCTACTATTAACTGCTGCTGCATCCGTCTGGTTTCCGTAACATCCTGGTACAGCACCTGGTATTGTGTCTCGCCATTCCATATTACTTCTTTACGAAGTACCGACAGGTGCCTGATTTCACCGTCGGTGCGTATAATACTTATTTCATAACTGGACGGCACGGGTTTCCCCGCTTTTCGCAACGCCTTTCTTTCCTCATGCTGAACGTAACTCTCAGGGGTATATCTCTCCCGGGCTGGCGTCCTGAGTTGCTCGACACTTCCATACCCGTAGATGTCCAGTAAAGCCTGGTTGGCATAGAGAACTTCACCCTCATCGGTACTAATACGAATTCCCAGAGGAGAGTTATCGAGAGAATTACGGAAATTCTGTTCCGCCAGGGCAAGTTCCTCTTCGGCTTTTTTACGCTGTGTAATATCGCGGCCTTCAGCTAGTATTCCTATCGGTTTCTTTTCATCGTCTCTTAATATCGAGAAATAGCATTCCAGCCAGAGTGTCGACCCGTCCTTACAGTAAAATTCCAGGTCGAGTTCGACATATACTTCCCTGTGCGGGTTTTTTATGTATTTTGCCAGTTCGGCAGCGAACACCCGTAACGCTTTCCGCAGCGATGCCGGCGTCAGGTGCTTATGCAGGGGCATCGACATTATTTCTTCGACAGAATAACCTCGTAACTTCTCGGCAGAAGGGCTTATCCACTCAACCTTCAGGTTCCTGTTCATTACCCAGACTGAATCGGACATATTCTCAGCCAGTAAGCGGTAACGCTGTTCACTCTCTTTCAACGCGGTTTCAGCCTGTTGAAGAACCTTGTTGGCTGAAACCAGTTCACTGTTTGTTTCTTCGAGTGCTCTTATATTTTCAATATTCTGTATTGCAGAGAGGCAGTGAGACCATATCATTTCCAGAATATCAAACTGAATGGTCTCTGTCAGAAAAATGACCATACCCGCCTTCAATTCGCCGCCGATTGCAATAGGGATGATCCCTATTTCCTTTATGCCCGTTACCTTTTGTATGGAATCACATAACGGTCTCGGTAAAACTCCTTCCAGAACCCTTGCTATCGAGTCATAAGTGGAAATTCTTGGGTCAGCCAGAAATTCTTTGAAAAGCACCGATTTACCGGCATCGATACTGAATGTATTGCTATCGGGTTTCTCCCCCAAAAATTCATCAAAACTAAAACCTACATTGCGCAGCGCAATCTTTATCGCCGGATTACGTATTTTAGAGTAATACGGTAGTCTTATCTCATTTCGGGTATCACCCCATGTAAGCATATAGACGAACTTTACGTTGGGCATATCTCTGATGAGTTCTACAATAGTACTGAACACTTCTTCGTTTACCTTGAGTTGAGATACAGCCAGCGCCATCTCTCTTATCTTTGATATCTGGAGATTCCTCAATGTAAGTTCCGAATTCTTCCGGTCTGCTATTTCTAAATCTTCCTCTATTCCGGCTATTGTTTTCTTATAAAAAAACCGGAAAACTTTATTGACAAAACCCCACCACCGGGACCTGCCGGGTTCCCAGGTAACTTCATATTCACATACTTCGGAAGAATTCTCCGTATCATCACCACACATACATTTCGTTTCATTTACCACAGCCGGCGGAAGTCTCCATACCGTAGGAATCGCCGCGAGAATCCCTTGTGTGTAATAACATGCATTCCTGGATACCGGCTGTGAACCGGGTTTGGTCATAGTAATAACTGCCTGACGTTCACTTTTGATTTCGACATTAAATTTGAACTCACGATCGAACCAGCCGGAATATTTTGGAATATTCTGAAAAGCTATTCTGGGAGTCCCGAGAAGTCTTACTATCGTCTTAATGCCGCCAAGGCTTTTTAAATTCGGAGTGTAAAGACCTACGTTATACATCAGTGAATCGTTGTGAACAAGGTCTATAGCACGCTGGCACAGTACTTCACGTTCGGAAGAGGTGATCCAGTTTGAAGAATCTTCAAGGTATGCTTTTGTATATGGCAATCCTTCGAGGAGATATTCGAGTTCGGCGTCGGAAGGATTGAGATAGTCAAGCAGAGCTTTCGTCAACCGGCAGCTTACTTGTTTCGTTTCAGGTAAAGGCTTTGTTTCCATTTATCCTTACCGCAACTCCGTTTTTCGGCTATAAATCAAAAAGCACTTTGAAACCTTATCGACGACTTATAGTCTACCAGAAAGTATTTTCAAAGTGCCTCAATACATTATCCCTATCCCTCCACGGTTTTTAATAGTGGCAGGAACACAGGTACCACAGGAAATATAAGGTTTTATAATGTTTTCACAATATGCATCTTTCAGATAGTTATTGTCAAGTCCGACTGTATCGGGATAAGACTAGACTACTTACCGTAAAGATTGTGATATAATGATTTCCACACAGAGTGATGAAATGCGATTGATTAAACGTCGCCGGGTTGACGGCACCTGCTGATTTTTCTTAATCTGAAAAACTGCACCCAGATGAATTGTAATCGAAATAAAAGAATAGATCGGATATCGGAGGTATGAACAGAGGACAATGATACAGGTTAAAAAACTTACTAAATATTACACAAAACGCCTGGCAGTAGATAATATCAGCTTTAATGTGGAAAAGGGAGAAATCGTTGGCTTCCTTGGTCCCAACGGGGCGGGAAAGACGACTACAATGCGTATTCTCACCGGGTTTCTGGCACCAACACGGGGTGATGTCTGGATAGCTGACCATAGTATGCTGAGTAATTCCCTAGAAGCGCGTCAGCACATTGGCTATCTTCCGGAGACAGTGCCTTTATATACCGATATGACGGTTCGTTCTTTTCTTGATTTCATGGCTAGATTGAGAGGTTTAGATAAAAACAAGATAAGTTCCAGAATAAGTGAAGTGGTAGACATATGCCACCTGGAAGAATATGTTGATGTAATTATCGGTAAGTTGTCAAAGGGATTTAAACAACGAGTCGGGGTGGCCCAGGCTATTATCCACGAACCCGATGTACTGATTCTGGATGAACCGACGGTAGGTATCGACCCACTTCAGGTAGTTATGACCAGGCAGCTAATCAAAGAACTTGGCAAAGAACATACCATCCTTCTCTCCACACACATTCTTCCTGAAGCAAGTATGGTCTGTGAACGCGTAATTATTATGGATGAAGGCCGAGTAGTCGCGGAGGACCGTATTGAAAATCTTTCTGCAATTGTAAGCGGTGCCAAACGTATCCAGATAGAAGTGAAGGGTCCGCCCAATGAAGTTTCAGGACGGTTACGGCGGATACCAAATGTTTCGAAGGTTTACTATCAGGCTCCCTACCACATTATTGAGTGTCCCTTAGGCCAGGATCTCCGTGGAAAAATAACGGAAGCAATAGTCCAGGGTAATTGGACTCTACTCTCGCTGGAATCCCTGGAAATGAGTCTTGAAGATATCTTCCTGAAGTTGACCACTGAAGAAGAGGAAGCGGAAGAGGAATAAACAGGTCATTGAGAAACAAGACGTCTATAATTGATAACATACTCAAATTCTGCTTTAAAAGCAATGACATCTAATCGCATATTGATTATCCAAACTCGTCGCAGTGTTCTTTCCTGACCTGAGATATTTCTTTCTTAAAACATTCTTCGGTTATCATCGGATAATCTTCAGCGGCTGATGGCACACGCAATAGCGAGAGCATTAATAGAATCTTAACAATTCGTAATTATAATTGTCAGGTATGCCCGGTTACTTGAAACTTGTCTGCACAAATGGTTATCATATTAATTTAATTGAGTGATGATACTCAATAACATCGCTGACAACACTAAACGTACGAATTGACACGTTGACGCTTATTCCTTGGTAATATATACATAAAGGCCAGTTCATGAATTTTGAAAGTATCTTGTTCGAGACGTTTGAAGATAGGCCGGTGAAAAAGCCGGAGTTGCCGGACTTTTTCACCGATTTGAATCTTGACCAGGTTGTCGATGCTGTTATCAAAGACAGGGAAGAATACGGTCTGAAACCTTTTTTCTGGCATCCTCTGAAACGCATAAGTGCCATTGAATATAGGCATGAAGTAATGCAGGAACTTGAAAGCCAGGAACTCACCCAGACTATAGAGGACTTCGCAAAACGGATGCATACGATGCGTGATTACCTTACGCGAAGCGACAGGCTTTCCTACTACCTCCAGAAGCAAAGATGGTTCCTGGATGCGGTAGACGTATATTGCGATGCAGTTAGTTCTTTCTGTCAGCAACTATCGGAAATAGAATTAAAATCACGAGGCTTTTTGGCATTTCGCGAATATCTAAAAGGCTACGCTGATTCAGAGACTTTTACATCCCTTAAAGAAAAGACACAGCGATTGAAGGCCGATATCGATGCAGTAGATTATTGTATACATATCAAAGGGAAATATTTTACCGTTCGACGGAGAGAGTCCGAGATAGACTACAGTGCAGACGTGGACGAAACATTCGAAAGGTTTAAACAGGGAAATGTCAGAGATTACCTGACCACTTTTTCCGAGCCTGTTGAGATGAACAGCCTTGAGTTATCTATTCTGGGGGCAGTAGCTCAATTATATCCTGAGACATTCGATGACCTGGATGACTTTTATGAACAGAATATTAATTTTCGTGATGAAAAAATCGCCGCTTTTGACCGCGAAATTCAGTTTTACATTGGTTACTTGAAACTAGTAGATTCTATCAAGTCAGCCGGATTGACATTCTGTTATCCCGAAGTCTCGGATTCAAGTAAAGAAATATCCCAGACTGAAGGTTTCGACCTGGCTCTGGCCATTAAGCTGGTATCCGAAGAAAGACCTATTGTGTGCAACGACTTTTTCCTGAAGGGCAAGGAGCGTATATTCGTGGTCTCAGGACCAAACCAGGGAGGTAAGACAACCTTCGCTCGTACCTTCGGACAGTCACACTATCTTGCCAGTTTGGGCTGCCCTGTTCAGGGGAAAGAAGCCAGGCTCTTTTTGTTCGACAAGCTATTTACTCATTTCGAGAAGGAAGAAAATGTTGAGGATTTGAGAAGCAAACTCGAAGACGACCTGACAAGAATCCATGGTATTCTCGCTGAGGCTACATCACGTAGCATAGTCATTGCAAATGAAATCTTAACCTCCACGACTTTAAATGATGCCATCTTCCTGGGTAAGAAGGTGATGGAAAGTATTAATAAGCTGGACTTACTTTGTATATGGGTAACATTTGTCGAGGAACTGATATCATACAGCGACAAGGCTGTGAGTATGGTCAGCATGGTAGATTCTGAAAATCCGTCGATACGTACCTATAAAGTCACAAGGAGACCACCACTCGGACTCTCCTATGCAACGGCAATAGCCGAGAAGTACGGCCTGACATACGAGTCTTTGAGAGAGCGAATAAAGTAATGAAAGTCTACTTAATGTTTAAGGACAGGGACTTCAACCCTGAGCAGGATGAACCCTGGAATGGACCCGATCTGATTCAGGACCTGCAGCTTGATCCCGTTCTCAGTGCTATGGCTGCCGGCGATGAATTCTTATATCGAGTGGCACAAAGTGCGTTGCTGTCCAGCATTGGCAGCGGATCTGATGTTATTCTTTACCGGCAAGCAATCCTTAGCGATTGTCTGAAGAACCTTTCTACGGTAAAGAGGTTATATAAACTTGCAGTTAGTGTTATCGGAGATAAAAAAGTGTCCCACTGGACTGCAGGTCTTACTTACTCTTCGTGGTCGCTACTATCCCGTTCTGTCGAGACTTTACAGGTGTTTCTTGGTACTTTGAGAGCATTAAAGAGTATTACTGAACAGGATGCTGACAAATTTAACTCCGAGGGTTTTAGGGAGTTCTTTACAAGAATCAAGGAAGAAATCACTGACGAATACCTGACAGAAATCGAAGAACATCTTAGAGAACTGAATTTCCGTGATGAAGTTCTTATCGGTGCACAGTTAGGGAAAGGCAACAGGGGAAGCAACTACGTATTGTGCAAACCGAAAGACCAGAAAAAATGGATTGAACGGGCGTTCAAGAAAGGACCAAGGGAATATACCTTCCGTATCGATGACCAGGACGAGACAGCGGTCAGGAAACTGGGTGAGTTCAGGAATCGCGGGGTCAACTCGGTGGCTAATGCTGCTGCCCAATCGGTAGAGCATATTCTAAACTTCCTCGTAATGTTACGAACGGAACTCGCATTCTACATAGGTTGTATCAATCTTTATGACCGCCTTGCCGAAATGGATGAGCAAACATGCTTTCCGGTTCCTGCTGCAGCAGACGAACGCAGGCTGTCATGCGAAGGGCTTTTTGATATATCCCTGGCATTGAGTATGGGACAACAGGTGGTAGCGAATGACATTGATGCCGGCAACAAGAATCTTATCATGGTGACAGGAGCTAACAAAGGCGGAAAAACAACCTTTTTAAGGAGTATAGGACTGTCACAGATGATGATGCATTGCGGCATGTTTGTTCCGGCCCGTTCCTTTTCCGCCAATTTGTGCACCGGACTTTTCACGCACTTCAAACGCAAAGAAGATGTATCTATGGAAAGCGGCAAACTGGATGATGAACTCAGCCGCATGAGCCAAATCGCCGATAATCTGTCTGCCAATTCTCTGGTCTTGCTTAACGAAGCATTTGCTGCTACGAATGTAAGAGAAGGATCGGAAATAGCCAGGCAGATTGTAGCTGCCCTGTCAGAAAGGCGGGTCAAAATTTTCTTCGTATCCCATTTATATCAATTTGTTCAAGACCTTTATGAAGGAAAAACAGATGAAATCCTTTTCTTACGGGCTGAAAGAAAGCCGGATGGGAACCGGACCTACAGGCTGATCGAGGGCGAGCCACTGGACACCGGCTACGGGATAGACCTGTATAACAGGATATTTATCGATGGGGGACAGGAAACCAGTGCCGAAGTTCAATAAAGGTGACAGAGTAAGAGTTCGTTTATCCTCCCACTCACCATATCGAGGTCAAATTGGAGTGGTGGATGATAATCCTTCGACCTTTTCACGTTCTTCAACGAGTTCAAGTGACTTGTGGTACCTGGTAAGGTTTGATTACAAAGGACTGCATCCAGCTGTTCGTTTGACAGAAGAAGACCTTGAAGAAGTCAGCGATGAAATCACCCAGGAAGAAACTCCTGTCACAGGGAAAATCGACCGGCGGTCTCGAATTAAAATTGGAAATCAGATTATTCAGGTATCATCAAAGAGGAAATATTACTTAGCCGCTCTTATAGTGATACTGGCACTGGCCGGGATTCTTATTCCCCTGAACATCAACGGAACAGAAGATACTTCTCCGGCGCCACCAGAATTTTCGTCCACACCGGAAGAGCTTCCTGTGCTGCCTGGAGGATCATCCAACGCAACAATAAAACTCGCTTTTACTACGGAACTTGCTGGAGCTACAGCCGGATCAACTTTCAGTATACAACCGGTGGTGAAGGTTGTCGATGCTGATGGAAATATACTGACTGATTCTACGGCAGAAGTAACACTGACGGTGACCAATAACAGGGCTGAGTTATACGGAACGACAACCGTTAATGCAGTTAACGGTGTGGCTACGTTCACTGACCTCTACATCGGTCTGGCCGGAACTAACTACAGTCTGACGGCAATAAGCCCCGGTCTGCCCTCATCTCTCAGTAATTCGTTCAATGTAGGTCCCGGCGAGGGAGTCTGGCTTGATTTTGTCACCGAACCCGTTGCCAGCGGACTGGCTTCACGTTTTTCTGTGCAGGTCGCTATAAGGGATGCATATGGAAATATCGATACCAATTCTACAGCTGAGGTATCTATCAGTATTACACCCGGAACAGGTGAATCGGGAGCCACCCTGTCAGGAACTACAACCCAGAAGGTAATAGACGGAATTTCGACCTTCAAATACCTATCGATAATTCCGGAAGACAGTAATTATAAGTTAACGGCAACGAGTCCCGGTCTTATTTCAGATACCAGCCGTTCCTTTAACGTTGCCAAAATAATGGAAGACCAGGCAAATAACTAATTTTTTATGATATATTCCTGGACCTGATGGTACGGTCAAGAAGGATTCGAACCGTTTTCAGGCTCAAAATAATCTGTTTTGACGCTTAAAAAGAAGTTGGCTGGCCTTTCAGGACAGTTCCCGAACTCTCATTCGATAGAAAGCAGTTCATTCCCAAATTACAAGAACTAATTAAGAGATCCATGCAATATTACTTATATAAGTCCGATTTCTCGTAACTCAGTATTGTTTTGCATTTGTATCTCCTCAAGTTCTGCCGGGGAAAGTGCCGTAAAGTCGGAGCTCCTAGTGAATAGGTTCTTTGTGATTATAATGAATATCTCATGTATAGGGAAAAGCGATTCGGTGACGATAACTGATATTCCGAAGCATTTCATCGCATCTAGAATAGGTATAGGTTTAATTTCTCCTTCCCATTCAAATAACTTGTTCATAAAAACAGAATAAGTCAAGTTCTGTATAAAATTTCCTCCAAGTCCCTGTTCAAAAGGATTAGATGACATTTTATTTTCTCTGACTAACCTTCCGTACTCTTCCATCCTTTTATTAAGAATATTGGAGTAAGTCTTTCCGTTTATCTCCAATACACTTTGTATCCTAGCGGCACAATACTCAAACAACGCTTCTCTAACTGCACGACCTTGATGTAGGTGTGCGAGAAGATCAACTTTAAAAATGTTATATGCAAATATTTCAAAAGTAGGACATAAATAGTTAATTTTGTCTTCGGTTGGAAATATGAACTTAGTATCTTTCTCTATAGCAGTACATAATAAATTGACCATGTTATTAGTAGTACTGATGATTCCATTCAGAACCAAATCAAAATTTGTAGTAAGCATTTAACTACCCGATTGTAATTCAGTATATAAATAGCAATTCGATGATTTGTGGCTAAATTTAAGGTAATAATATCACCTGACTATTACCTTGGCTGCCGAGCCAGGATTCGAACCTGGGCTAGAGGATCCAAAGTCCCCTGTGCTACCACTACACAACTCGGCAACCCGCCTTGAATTATAGCTATTGGCGGGATGGCTGTCAAAAGCAGCAGGGTTGCTAATGAGCCGAAAGAATCCTGCAACGAGTCTTCCGATACGTATATCGATACTCCGGTTACGGCTGAATACTTGACAGGAAAAATTCCCTTATGTTAAGATAACGGCTACCTTCACTATCCATAAAGGGGGGGAGAGTGGAAAGGGGAAAGGGAAATTATGGTTACCGTCACTGAAGGCGCCAAGCAGGAACTCAAGAGAATCCTACTCACCAATACTGATATGTCCCAGGCCCGTTTGCGGCTTGTAAACAGAGAAGACGGAGAGCTTGGACTGGGTGTGGATATCGAGATGCCGGGAGATAAACTTGTAGAACACGATGGTATTCCCGTGCTGGTTGTGGAAGAAAAACTCGCCGAAAACCTTGTCGGCGTCACGATTGATGTCGATGAAACTCCTGAAGGCGCCGAACTGGTTATACTTCAGAAAAAAGCCGGCTAGCGCCTGAATATCCGCCACATCAGAAAAATTCCGCAATGAAATCGCGACTATTTCTCTGTGTTATTTGGGTGGTGCCGAAGGTCGGACTCGAACCGACACGG
>DAOULV010000006.1:0-34082 GCA_034416335.1 Dehalococcoidales bacterium | reverse complement strand
GGATGATCCCGTATCTGAAAGCTAAGTTGGGAACCAGGTTAACAAGTGGCTAGGGCTGTCCACCTATGTGATGAGAATGATAAGAAATATCTGGGGCTATTGACCTTACGGTATATAGTATGTTGTTCAAATATACTATGCCGGCTCAACACGTTAAAACCGTTACTTTCTTTTACTGATTACTTTAAACAACACAGCATATATTGACACAAAAGGATAATTATTATAATATAGTTAGTGAGTACTAACTTACTAAGGTATTTTAATGAATTCACGACTCCGCTCCGAACAACGAAGAGAACAGATACTGTCATGCGCAATTGATATTCTGGCTAAATCTAATTATCAGAAAGCAAGAATGGCAGATATTGCCGACCTTGTTGGAGTCTCTGAAGCTGCCGTATACAAATACTTTCCAACTAAGAAAAGCCTTTTTCTTGCTGTGCTTAAGTATATGTCGGATCAACTTATTGAGAATCTCAGTAAAGCTGTTGAAGCCGAGAAAGACCCCTTAACAGCTCTTCATAAGGCTGCCACTGCATTTACCGATCCTGAAATAAATCCTCCTGATCACGTTCGAATACGTTCCAAGGCAATTGCAGAAGTTGATGATTTTGAGATCGCCGGTTTACTTCAACAAGAACACGTAAGGTTTGTTCTTCTATTGCGTAATATCATCGAAAAAGGTGTAAATCAAGGATTATTTCGAAAGGACCTTGGTATCGATACTATCGTTTTGCTGCTTGATGCTACCGGTATGTTCGTAGAAACACTGAAAATTCTATCTCTTGAAGGTAATACCCCTGAATCTACAGGATTGAACCTGATGAACCAGGTGATCGAACTGGTAAGAACTTGAGCCATCGCATATCACGGAATTTAACAATATCCATTACTCGATTATGCCATTAAAGTGAGGGTTTCAAAATGAAAATATTGCTTATTGAGCCTCAAAAACCGTCGGTAAGTCTGGGAGGAGAGGACGTCTTTCTCTATGAACCATTAGCTCTCGAATATGTTGCAGCGGGGGTTTCACAGGACCACGATGTCATGATCCTGGACCAACGTTTGGAAAAGAATATCCAGGACTCAATCAAAAGCTTTTCTCCCGATATCGTTGGAATAACTTCATATACCGTGCATGTGAATCCTGTCAAACAGCTGTTTGAACAAATCAAGACACTAAGCCCTGAAATTCTCACTGTTGTAGGGGGTCATCATGCCACTGTAGTGCCAGAGGATTTTAATTCTCCAAATATCGACTTAATAGTGATGGGAGAAGGAGTTTTTGCATTTCAAGAGATAGTCAAGAGATTTGAAAATAATGAGAGCTTTTCTGATATTCCCGGAGTAGCTTTATTCGAGAACGATAAATTAGTGAGTACAGATTTTGAGAAATATATAGATCTGGATGCATTGCCGGTTCCCGACAGGAATTTGACCGCCAAATATCGAAAATATTATTTTTCCGAGTGGATGAAGCCATTAGCATCTATACGTACTTCGAAGGGATGTCCATTCCGCTGTAATTTCTGTGCCCTCTGGAAACTTACTGAAGGGAAGTACTTAAAGAGAGCCCCAGAGAAGATAGTAGAGGAGTTAAAGGGAATCAACGAAGAATACGTTTTCTTTGCAGACGATGAATCACTAATCGATGCACAGCGGATGAGGAAACTTGCCGGTCTAATAAAAGATGCCGGGATTAATAAACGATATTTCCTGTACGGCCGCAGCGATACTATAGCGAAAAACCCGGACCTGATAGAAATTTGGAGAAATATCGGCCTGGAGAAAGTCTTTGTTGGACTTGAGTTTTTCAGAGATAAGGACCTTCAATATGTTGGTAAAGGAACCTCAATTGATGATAACAAAGAAGCAATCGGCATTCTCCAGGATTTAGGGATTGAGCCATATCCATCATTAATCATCAGACCGGAATGGCAAAAAGAAGATTTTCAGG
The DNA here is from genome assembly GCA_034416335.1 of Dehalococcoidales bacterium. Classification (GTDB taxonomy): domain Bacteria; phylum Chloroflexota; class Dehalococcoidia; order Dehalococcoidales; family UBA2162; genus MGML01. The sequence goes on along the minus strand of DAOULV010000006.1, from coordinate 32,122 downwards.
AATTAAGAATGTATTGCAGGAACCTGGGCTTGGGTTTTTCCAGTTTCGCAGTATTGACTCCTTTACCCGGTACTGATTTATACCAGCAAACAAAAGACCAGCTGATAACACATAACTTCGATTATTTCGACTTTATACATACAGTCCTGCCAACAACTCTCCCGCTGAAAGATTTCTATGAGGAATATTATCAGCTATACAGGAAAACATATTCTGCTTCTCAATCCATCTCTTATATTAGTAAGTACCCGATGACGCAAATACCAAATACACTAATAAGGTCTTATAAATTCTACAATCAACTCAGAAAAGCTTACCGGGATTATGATATTTAACGCATCGTTTTCAGCCCCTCCTTACCTGTCAGGCTCTTTGTAAGGCTTCGGGTAAAGGAGATGCGGGCTGATTTACATTGTCATCCAGCCAGGATATAAATGATGTTTGTTTCTCAAAATCAAGCATACCCTTGAATCTGATAAATGGAAGTGCCCGGCCGGTAACAACTTTCATCCTTTTCAGTTGCTGCACTGAAGTGATACTGCGTTCCTGGCGAGTTTCGATTATTTTTTTGGCTGATGCAGGGCCAATACCCGGCACACGGAGAAGCTCTTTATAAGCAGCCATGTTTATATCCACAGGAAAAAGCCAGGGTTGCTGCCGGGCAATAACAAGCTTGGGGTCTTTTCCCAGAGGGAGATTATCGTTTTTGTCCAGAGCAAGTTCTATCTCACTGTAAGCGAAACCGTAAATCCTGTGTAGCCAGTCTATTTGATAGAGCCGGTGTTCTCGTATCGGCGGCGCAGGTTGAAGTCCTTCAAGACGGGAGTCCCGTATCGGGCGGAAAGCGCTGAAATAGACTCTTCTTAATCCTATGTCGCCATAAAGGGTCTGCGTGGTATGCAGAATATCGCGGTCCGTTTCACCAGCCGCGCCCACGACAAACTGGGTCGTCTGCCCCGATGGTACTAAACTGTCATCCTGAGAAACGAGCTGTTTTACCCATCGCATACGTTCGAGAATACCGTGGAGTAAATCTTTCTTATGGCTCAGCCTGGCAAGGTGGTGAGCAGTGGGCGCTTCTATATTGACGGAAACCCGACTTGCCAGTTTACAACCGGCTTCGATATAGTCGAAGCCGGCGCCAGGTAAGATTTTGAGGTGAATGTATCCCCTGAATCCATAACGCTGACGCAGGATTTCCACTACTTTTATCATGGATTCCATGGTCCGGGAAGCGTCCGGGCCGATGCCGGAGCTGAGAAATAAACCCTGCACGAGTCTTTTTGTATATAATTCCACAAATAGCCTGGCTAGTTCCTCGGATTGGAAAGAACAACGGGGAATGTCACGACCAACCTGGTTCACGCAGTAAGCACAGTCGTTAACGCAGACATTGGTCAAAAGCACCTTAAGCAGGGATATACAGCCGCCGCCCGGTAGACTTGCCTGATATATAAAACTCAGCGGGGAGCCGGCAGCGTAACCTCTGCCACCGCAACCGCAGACATCGAATCGGGCGGCGGCAGCCAGAGTGCTCAGTTTATCCATAGTTACCTCTATACACTTGTAGAACATTAGTTCTACAAGTGTATCAAGAAGAAAAACTAATGTCAATCCCTGATTAGCTGGTGTCTGTTTAAAGTACCGCCTTAAAGTGCATTCCGAAAGCTCTCCCTCTCGATACCTAAACTCCATAATCTAACGATAAAAGCCTGCCGTATCTGCGGCAGGCTTTTATTTATGCTGATTATTCGTTCCTAAAACCCGAAATCAGGCCATCCCAGCACCAGCAGGAGAATGATTATAATCGCGTTAATGCTGAATTTCTATTGTTTGTGCGTGCCGGTGTACATCGCCGAAGGTCCGGCTGTAAAGACCAGGGTGGGTTTCTTAATATCGTGGAACAGCCACGGGCAATGTTTCAGGTTTTTCGGAATACACACCAGCGAGCTCTTCGTTATATAGTGCGTCTCGCCGCCGAGAACGATGCTCATCGTGCCGCCAAGCTCGTTGGGATTCTCAGGGTCGCATCCCGCCATTGCAATCAGTTCCTCCCAGTCATGACTGTGCTCCGGCGCCGGCGCTCCGCCGTTACCCTCGTATATCCAGACAAAGTCCACGTAAAACGAACCCTCGACCACGTCGTCTTCGAGGTGAAGGACTCTTTGACCTCTTATATCGGAACTCCGGGGCGGCGGGGGAGGCGACGAACCATCGGAAGCAACCGAAAAGTCCTTGGTGAGTTCGGAAACGATGGTGCACTTCGGGCTGCCTGCGGCGGTATCCGGCTTGTTCTCCTCGTTCTTTCTATCGTACTTTTTCGAAGGCGACATCGTGGTGAAAAATACAGGGCTGTCTATCCTGTCGAAGCGTATCGGACAGTGCTTCGCCCCGGCGGGAACGAATATCAGCGATGTCCTGGTCAGAGTGTGTTCCTCACCGTCCAGCCAGATAGTTATCTGTCCTCCAAGGTCCCAGGGGTCTTCCTGGTTGGAGCCGACGAAGGCTATAACCTCATCGAAGCTGTGACTGTGAGTTTCCTCGGCGGTATCCTGAGCCGACCCCTTCCAGAGCCAGACGCAGTCGACGTAAAACATGTCCGGTATGACTTCGCTGTCGACCTGCATTATATGGGTAGATTCTATCGTGGATTTCCTTTTCTCTCGTCCGGCTTCCATTTTAGCCCGGATTTCCGGTGGAACCGGTTTGGGTTCCGTAACGATATATTTGGAATATTTCATCATCGTCATAACGTCCTCCCGCTATAGTCTTCTCTGAGCGGTAAGATTATAGCACACCCGTGATACAGATATGGAGTGCCCCGGTTTATTGCGTGAAAAGCGAATTATTGTTAGAATTATGGGCGCAGGCGTATTCAGGCTACGAGCCAAACATCTGAAACTAATTTGAACGTGCCCCTGTAGCTCAGAGGATAGAGCAGCGGTTTCCTAAACCGCGTGTCGTGCGTTCGAGTCGCACCAGGGGTACCACCGAAGCTAAAAAGCCCTCAGAGTAGTTCTCACTTGGAGGGCTTTTCTTATTTTACTAATCTATACTATCAGTTGATACGAAACAGATAGTTATTTGTTATCCTCCCCGTCAGGTGTTATCATCCTGTATTTTCCTTCGGGTTCGAGCGTCACCTCCAGGAAGAAGACCGGTTTGGTTACCCTTTTGAATATCAGTGGGGCGTGCACCAGACCGGCCGGTATATCAACCAGGGTCGGCGAAGTAATGGTATATGGTTCGCACTCCTCTCCCATCTGCAGTTCGATTTCAGCATCGAAATCATAGATATTTTCGGGATTCCCTCCGATGAATAATAGTACCTCGTGTCCATCGTGAGAGTGGGGATACACATCGGTGTATGGTTCCGTCATGTAATGAAATCCCAAAGTGTGGCCGGCTCCTGTTTCGCCGTCATGAGCGTATATCGACGGGAAATTGTATCCGGGAGCATTTTCCCCATCCAGCAGCACTCTTTTTATCGGTGCCGGTTTAAAATATTTCGCGTATTTACCTTCAGCCATCAGTACCTTTCCTCCTTTATTAACCTCCGTAATATTCCAGCCTGCGGATCTTGAAAAGTGTGTTTCAAACGTCATTATCCGGGTAGATTATTTCTCCGAAACAAGGTTCTGTTTATACGTTCCGCTGCGTACTATAGTAAAATGGAATACCGGCTGCCTGACGCTAAGCACTCTCAGGGGACAGTGAGTCAGCCCTTCCGGGATGAAGAGCAGGGTACTCCTTGTCAGGATGTATTTCTCGTCTTCAAGCCAGAACTCAATTTCGGCGTTCAGTTCATTCGGCCTGTCCGGGTCGCTGCCCAGGAAAGCAATAACCTCATCGTAATCGTGCTTGTGGGCTTCATCGTGGTTGGAATCGGTGGCTTTCCAGAGCCAGGTCACGTTAACGTTAAAAGCACCGGGAGTATTTTCACCGTCCATCCAGAGTACTTTCGTCGCTCTCTGCATATATTCGGCAGAAGGCATTTTACCTTCGGGCATTCTCAAGTCCTGCAGGATGTATTTTTCATATTTTCTTTCAGCCATTTTCATTTTCCTCCCGTGCAATATCGGAATATTACCGGTCGACAGTTTTCGGGACGTATTTGCCGTCCATTACGACGGTAAAATGGAATATCGGCCTGTCTACCCTTAGAATACGCAGGGGACAGTGCTTTAATCCGCCCGGGGCGAAGATAAGGGTGCTTTTCGTGAAAAGATACTTTTCATCTTCGAGCCAGAACTCTATCTCTCCGTTGAGATCGTTCGGACTGTCGGGATCGCTGCCGAAGAAGGCTATTACCTCGTCATGGTCGTGGGTATGAGCCACCGCGACCGCTTCAGTCGACTTCCTGTACCAGGCGCAGTTTAGATGGAAAGCTCCCGGGACTACGTCTTCGTCCAGCCAGAGTATCCTCGTCGCCCACTGGGAATAATCGGCTTCGCCGGCCTGCATATGCTCCGGTATTTTGAGGTCCGTCACTATATATTTTTCAAATTTCTTTTCCGTCATTATTCATCTCCTTTCCGTGTAAGGTAATATTCTCAACCGACCTGATTATTCAAGGCAAGACCAATTCAAAATTATATCAGGAGAAAAGGCTGGTCAGGCAGGCAATATTTTATCATAATTCTCCGGCTTTCTCTCTGAAAACGTCGGGGTAGCACCAGGGGTACTATCGAAAATCAGGGCGCTGGCTTCATTCTGTCTTCTCTCATAGTCTGTCGACATATTACCACCCCATGTGTCTGTATAATGCTATTGTACAACAGTGTTCCCAGCCGCTTTACCTGAGTATATATAAATACGTTAACAGGCGAGAATACCGTATAGAAATAAATCCAGTTAAAAAACACCCTGTCTGTACATCTCAATCCGGTGTAATTTGACAATCTGGCATTAATCAGATATATTTTATGTAATTAGTTTTAGTTAGGTTATTACAAACTTTTATTATCAATCCAGATCAATCAAGTATTGGGTGACCAGACTCGAATTAAAATTCAGTAGAGGAGGTCATCCAATGGCTTTTCAGGACAAGTCCATTCAATGCTCCGATTGTGGAGTTACCTTCGTTTTCAGCGCTGAGGAACAGGAATTCTACCAGTCCAAGGGTTTTACAAATGAACCCAAGCGATGCCCTGAGTGTCGCCGCGCAAGGAAATCCAGCAGTTATGGAAGCAACAACCGCAGCGTTAGCCGCCAGATGTTCCCGGTGATATGTGCCGAATGCGGTAAAGAGACGGAGGTCCCGTTCGAACCCCGCGGTGACAGGCCTGTTTATTGCAGTGACTGCTATCGGCAAAAAACACTCAACAGTTAAAGAATCAATATTTCAGGAGAATAATATGAAAATATACGTTGGTAATTTATCTTACGAAATTACCGAACAGGAACTTCGTGAAGAATTCGAACCTTTCGGAGTAATAGACTCCATCAGTATCGTTACAGACAGAGTCAGTGGTAAACCAAGGGGATTTGCCTTCGTTGAAATGTCTTCCGTATCCGAAGGCAGAGCCGCAATTGCCGGTATCAACGGTAAAACGATAAATGAAAGAACCATCGTGGTGAACGAAGCCCGTTCTCGTACCGATAACCGGAGCGGCGGCGGTTACGGTAACAGAAGCGGTGGTTTCGGAGGCAGAAGAGGTGGTAGCGGCGGCGGAAGACAGAGAAGATATTAAAGAATATTTAACAACCTAATTTTATATAATCTTGCGGAATTATCAATTCCGGAAATAACCCAGGAGTATTAATGAATTTCGAAAACTTACACCTTAACCGGAGTATCATGCAAGGTGTACATGATCTTGGATATACAGAATTAACACCAATACAAACCAAAGCAATCCCCCCTATATTAAACGGAAAAGATGTCATCGGGCTGGCACAAACAGGAACCGGCAAGACAGCCGCTTTTGCACTTCCCATTCTTCAACGTCTTATCAATATGCCTGGAAGACAGGTCAACGCAGCTATCATAACTCCGACCCGCGAATTGACCGAACAAATAAGCGGATCTATCAGTGCTCTGGGCAAATATACAGGTATAAAAAACACCGCCCTGTATGGTGGTACCAATATCAATAACCAGATCAATGAATTAAACAGGGGCGTGGAAATAGTCGTTGCCTGTTCGGGGAGGTTGATAGACCATCTATGGAGAGGTACTGTAGACCTGTCCAACCTGGAAATTCTTGTCATTGATGAAGCTGACAGGATGCTGGATATGGGTTTCCTTCCCGACATACGGAAAATAATGCAATGTCTGCTGAAGCCAAGGCAGACACTATTATTTTCGGCGACGATGCCCGGCAGTATCAGAAAGCTGGCCAACGAAATATTGCACGACCCCGTAACAGTTCAAATAGGGCATACGGCACCGGTAAAAACCGTATCTCATTACCTGTATCCTGTCAGGCAGCACCTGAAAACCTCTTTACTGACGGAACTGCTCTACCGCATCGAATCCAGATCCGTACTCGTATTTACGCGTACCAAGCACAGGGCTGAGCGTATCACCCGTCATCTCCGCGATTCCGGGTTCAAGGTCGCATCACTGCAAGGAAATTTATCTCAAAGCAGACGAGATGCGGCAATCAATGATTTTCGCAGCGGTTCGGTAAAAATACTGGTTGCTACGGATATCGCTGCCCGTGGAATAGATATTCTGAGTATCTCTCATGTCATTAACTATGATATGCCTGAGAACACGGACGCTTACATCCATCGGATAGGGCGTACGGGAAGATTAAATAAAAACGGTGACGCGCTAACCTTTGTGACAAACGAGGATAAAGTAATGGTAAATTCCATTGAACGAATTCTCAACAGTAAAATCGAACGCCGTATACTCGATAATTTCGACTATCGGCGGCATTTAGATGAAAAAACCGCTGTACGGAGAAATAGCAGGGTACACCGCAAACGTACCGTACCCAAAACAGCATTAATTCAAAAATAAAAACAATAAAGGAGTAGTAATATGAACATACTACTCGTATACCCTAAGTACCCGGACACCTTCTGGAGTTTCAAACATGCTTTGAAATTCGTATCCAAGAAAGCCGCTTTTCCGCCGCTTGGCCTGCTTACAGTAGCGTCGATGCTTCCTGAGAAATGGGAGAAAAAACTGGTTGATATGAATGTCTCCAGATTGAATGACGGCGATATCAGGTGGGCCGATTACGTGTTTATCAGCGGCATGGCAGTGCAGAAAGATTCGGCCAGAGAGGTTATAGACAGATGTAATCATCTCGGTGTTAAAACGGTAGCCGGAGGCCCATTATTTACCGCCAGCTATGATGAATTCAATGGCATAGACCATTTTGTACTTGGTGAAGCAGAAGTCACCCTCCGGCCTTTCCTTGACGACCTGGAAAAAGGCCGGGCGCAGCATATATACGCTTCCGATGAGCGTCCTGATATAAGCACCACGCCTGTTCCGATGTGGTCGTTGATAAATATGAAGCATTACTCATCGATGAACCTGCAATACTCCCGGGGATGCCCATTCGACTGTGAATTTTGCGACATCGTCATACTAAACGGGCATACTCCAAGAACAAAAAGTAAAGAGCAGTTGATCGTAGAGATGGATTCTCTATACGAACACGGTTGGAGGGGAAGCCTGTTTATCGTCGATGATAACTTCATCGGAAATAAGAAAAAACTGAAATCGGAAATACTGCCGGCACTTATAGAATGGAAAAAGAGTAAAAGATTCCCGTTCGCTCTCTGTACAGAAGCATCCATCAACCTGTCTGATGATCAGGAGTTGATGCAACTCATGGTGGCTGCCGGTTTCGATGTGGTATTCGTGGGGATCGAAACACCGAACGACGAAAGTCTCCTGGAATGCACGAAATACCAGAACCAGAACCGCAATCTTATTGCTTCGGTCAAGAAACTCCAGCAGTCCGGGCTGGAAGTCCAGGGAGGTTTTATCGTCGGCTTTGATAATGACCCGGAGTCTATTTTTCAGACCCAGATTGATTTTATACAGAAAAGCGGCATCGTTACCGCGATGGTCGGACTCCTCAATGCCCCTACAGGTACAAGGCTTTACCGGCGCCTTAAGGAAGAAGGCCGCCTGCAGAATTCGTTTACTGGGAACAATACCGATTTTTCGCTAAATTTCATTCCGAAGATGGACTACGATAAGCTGATTGACGGATATAAAAATATCCTGGAAACGATATATTCACCCAGAGAATACTACGAGCGTGTCAAGACCTTTCTGCAGGTTTATAAACCGCCGAGAACGAAGCCGGGCAAAGTGCAAAGTCACCAGATAAAAGCATTCCTCAGGTCAATCTGGTTCCTGGGCTTGAAAGGAGACGGACGAAGACACTACTGGAAACTTTTCGTCTCCTATCTCGTCAAGTCACCTCCTAAATTTGCCAGGTTTATATTATTAGCTGTGTATGGATACCACTTCCGGAAAATAGCCGTGGAACAAACGTGGTAACTATCCTGTTTTCTATTTGAGTTAAATTCCTGAATTACCGGATTAAAAGTATCAAATCGGCCGCACTCTCAAATATCGAGATTGAGTTCCCTTCGGAGGATTTCAGAAATTTCATTCAGATATCCGAAGGCTTTTTCAACAAGAATTTCCTCTACCGAGAGATCTACCTCTACGACTTTATCAGGTTTTATATCATCACTCGCGCCTACCTGCCCAATGTTCTTCAGGCAGCATCTCGCCGGGGCAATAAGCGCCTGCCCGGCAATTGTCTTTAAGGATAATCCCGTATTATCGGATATCACTCTCCAGTATTCGACCAGTAGATCGGCCAGGCTCCGGGGGTTCTGTAGGCTCAAATTGTCAGAATCGGTAGGCACGATTCCCCAGCAGATGATACCTCCGTCATTGATAAATTTTGCTACCGAAGCTGCGTATCCTTTGGGCATTAATTCCATTTGATAGGCATCGAATGAGAGCAGATCGGTACCCATCTCCAGCAGGTAGGAAAGGTTAATATTGGCACACAGGTGTAACGCCCTGATACACTCCAGTCCGCTCATAAAACTCCGGTAGTCTTTTCCCGCCTGAACATCGCTGTACCCGGACAGACCGCTGAAAACCCAGCTCAGACCCGGTTCATCCAGCCAGACGAAAGCATTTTCGTTTCTCGCTTTGAGTTCTCTGTATTGAGCATTAATTTTCCGTGTTATGAAATCGAATAATATCTCCTTGACGCTGTCGTTATAAATTATGGGGCGTTTGTTTTCGTCAACTACCTTGAATCCGAAGCTGACCGGTCCGATTGTCTGTCCTCTTATGGCAATATAGTCACTCAGTTTTTCTTCCAGAAAGCGATGATAGACGACCGAATACATCTCTCCCAGAGTGAAAGTTGTCAAATCATCCATATTCAGTGAGTATTCCCCCAGTTCTTTTTCAAACCTGGAAGTCTCGAAGAGCAGCCTGCTGTTTTCCTCATCAACGATGATGCCGGGAAAATGCTGGGAAAACTGCGCATACATATCTTCGTAATAACTCACATGGGGCAGTTGGGGCCAGAACGGTATATCCAGGCTTAATGAAAGCTGCAAAGCCCGGTCGATATCACGGTGCGGCATTATTCCCATGGCCGTGGTTTTACAGTTAGCTTTAAATAACAAGCCTGCTCACCTCATTACAATCCTGTACTAAGTTCATTATACACTGAGATGGATATCGGCAGGTGAAAACAGGCATCACCGGAGAACCGGCAGCCGCCCCGGCTATATTAATGCCTTATCCCATAGCCAATAACCTTTTGCGGACAGCCGTCAACGCACCTACCGCAGAGGATACAGTCCAGCGAGGATATTTCTCCTGAATCGATGAAAGTATGGACCTCGATGCTCATAGGGCATCTTGATGTGCAGTTCCTGCATTGGGTGCATTTCAACGGTTCCGATTTTATTCTCATCTGGGGCATATGAATCAGTCTGCCCATCAGGTAACCGCCGACAAGGAAAGGCGACATCCAGCAGATAGTGTGGCAGGACGCACGTTTGCCAAGCCAGATATTCAGACCGAAGAAAATAAAGACGACCATATAATAAACGATGTATTTCACAGGTTCGTCAACCGAAACGAAATTCTCTGTCAGGTGCAACGGGTCAACCCCCTGTATTCCGCCGGCAAGTATGAAGCCCGCAACCAGAAATCCGAACCAGATAGTGAATATCGTATAACGGATAATGGTCAGCCGTTTGACCGGTACGGTTTTTCCGTTGATCGTATTACTCAGTTCACTCAAACCGGCAACCGGGCAGACCCAGGCGCACCAGGCACGTCCGAAAAACAATCCGGTTAGAAACATAATGAAAAAGACCAGCAGGCTCCCCGAGATGACACCTGTTAAAGCGCCGTCGATTGAAACATACGGCGAGAAGAAGTTTAGAGTGACCGGAAATAACAACAGTGATATAAATACCAGCGTAAGACGTGTCTTTTGCCTCATTATCCTTTTCTATCCTCCAGAAAGTTAATCGTTTCGCGACTCCAGTTGATATAAGCCTCGTAGACCTTTTTACCAAAGTCGATTACCCGCAATATGCGGGGGTGATTCGGGTCTTTATCTATAACCTCCATCAGTTCCTGCTCCGCCATCCTGATTAACTGCAGATCGTTCTCATGGGACTCCTGAAATTTCCTGATATGGCGAATCATGACGTCCTCGGTAACCAGATGCGAGAAGTACATTTTCAGCAGGATTTCCAGCCTGACGGTCTCTCGTTCTACGGGTTGTTCAAGCCATTGCCGCAACACCTCTATGCCTTCCGGCGTGATGCGGTATGTTTTTTGAGCGCGGGTCTGTTTAGCGCTAGAGATTACCTCTTCGATAAACCCTTTTTCCTGGAGAGTTTTCAAACCCGGGTATATCTGGCCGTAGCTTTCACTCCAGAAAAACCGGAACCGAATATCCACTATCTTTTTTATCTGGTAACCCGTTAAAGGTTCTTCACTTAATAATCCTAAAATTACGTAATCCGTCTGTCTCATTTGTCCGCCATATATATCTATTAGATATATTATATGACGTGTATTCGGGTTTGTCAAATAAGGGTCCTCCTTCGTCATTGCGAGTCCCTGATGTCTACAGGCGAACCACTACAACTAGTCCCTTCCCCCTTGATGGGGGAAGGTCAGGATGAGGGTGACATAAATCCAATTTTCACCCTCACCTTAATCCTCTCCCCTCAAGGGAGAGGAAATAAAAAGTTTGTTATTCCGAAAAATTATGCATTACCTGGTACCAGAGATTGCCGCGCCTGCCTGCGCAATGACGAAAGAGCAACGGATTGCCAGGGGCTTCGCCCTTCTCTCAAGCTCTTCTCCCTCAAATAACCGGTAGATATGGCACGAAAAGAAAAATCATAATATAATTTAATCTGTCAGTTAAGGAATATAACGGAGGAAAAACACGCAATGCAGCAGGCTGTTTCAATAAGGTGTGCGCCCTTCAAGAAAAACCCCGACGGGTCCTGGTCGTCGGTTCAACCCGCCGATATCCAGACACCTGTTGGAGCAATCAGGATACCACCGGGAATGACTTTCGTTAAAAACAGACCGCTCTGGGGAGTAGATGTCGCGGCTTATCTCGATGAGAACTGCACGGATTGATTAATTTGTGCAGTTGATTTGATATAGACGGCGGAACAGTTTCGAATTATATTGTCAGCACTGAATGTGCCGGGATTATTACACTTTTCGGAAGACATTACTTCCGGTACACGTTTCGGCTAGTAGGTTGAAGCGTTTATCTCTTCCATCTTGCCGGTTACCATGTAGACCACCCTTTCGCAGATGTTGGTGACTCTATCGGCACTTCGTTCGAGGTTATGAGCCACCCAGATAAGGCGGGTCGCCCGGGTAATAGTCCTGGGGTCTTCGACCATAAAACTGATAAGCTCTCTGAATATCTGGTCGTAGAGATTATCGACTTCGTCGTCTTCGGCGGCGATTTTTATTGCGGCTTCGCTGTCATAATTTACGAAAGAATCGAGACTACGATGCAGCATATCCACAGTCTTATCTCCCATTCGCGGTATATCTATCAATGGCTTCAACGGAGGTTCGTCACCTATCATAATCACTATCTTGGCGATACCTTCGGCATGGTCTCCGATTCGTTCGACTTCACTGATAATATTAAAGACGGAAATAATCGTCCTCAGGTCGCTCGCCATCGGCTGCTGAGTCGCTATAAGCTGGATACACTTGTCTTCAATCTCAAACCGCTTCATATCCACTTTTTTATCGTCGGCAATAATCTGATTCGCCAGATTAATATCTCTCTCTTTCAATGCGCTGATGGACTGGTTTATGGCCTTTTCCACCATACTTCCCATCATCAGTAAATCATTCTGTATTTCCTTCAGTTTCCTGTGATATGCGGTCCTGATTTCCATCTCATTCCTCCCTTCCTTCAATTAGCCGAAACGGCCGGTGATATAGTCTTCGGTACGCTTGTCTTTCGGGTTGGTAAATATCTCGGCGGTCGGGCCGTGTTCAACCAGAATCCCGGCCCTGTCTTCCTCCATCATGAGAAACGCGGCCATATCGGATGCCCTTGCCGCCTGCTGCATATTATGTGTCACGATAACGATTGTATAGTCCTCGGCGAGATTCCTCATCAGTTCCTCTATCCTGAGTGTGGCTACCGGGTCCAGAGCGCTGCACGGTTCGTCCATAAGAATGACTTCCGGTTCCACCGCCAGGACCCTCGCGATGCATAACCGCTGCTGCTGTCCGCCGGACAGCGCCAGCGCTGATTGGTCAAGTTTGCTCTCAACCTCCTCCCACAACGCAGCCTGCTTCAGACTTTTTTCGACGATATTTTCGAGTTCGATACGTTTCCTGATGCCGTGCCTTCGCGGTCCGTAAGCGACATTTTCAAAAACGGACATAGGAAAAGGATTGGGTTTTTGAAAAACCATGCCGACCCGTTTCCTTAATTCTACAACATCTATATTACGGTCATATATGTCGATTCCGTCCAGTTTCATACTTCCTTCTATACGGGCACCGGTAATAAGGTCGTTCATCCTGTTGAATACCCTGAGAAAAGTGGATTTTCCGCAGCCGCTGGGGCCGATTATGGCGGTAATCGACTTCTCAGGTATCTCGAGACTGATTCCACGCAGAGCCTGAAAATCTCCGTAATAAAGGTTCAGATTCTCGGCGGACATCCTGATGGTTTGACCTATTTCCCTTTGGGTAAGTAGTCCATTATCAATATCTACTTTCATAAACTGTACCTCCGTGTACGGGTCCGTAAACGTATCAACGTAGCCATTATATTAAAAGATAGCACTACCACCAGTAATACCAGGGCAACACCCCAGATGGTGCTGTCGGGGATTCCGGGAACGTGTGCCGCTACCGTATAGAGATGGTAAGGAAGCGCCATAAACTGGTCGAATATGGACTGCGGTAACCTCGGCAGCAGGAACGCCGCCCCGACAACAAGTATAGGAGCTGTTTCTCCGGCAGCCCGACTCATCGCCAGTACCGCTCCGGTGATAATACCTGGCATCGCCTGCGGCAAAACCACGTGCCTGACCGTCTGCCACCTGGTAGTGCCGATAGCCAGACTGCCTTCCCGGTATTCACGCGGCACTGCGAGAATAGCTTCCCGGGAGGTTGTTATCGTCATCGCCAGGGCCTGGCAGGCAAGGGTAAAGCTCGCAGATAAAAGGGACATCCCGAAATGAAATGCCAGTACGAATATACCGAGACCGAAAAGACCGTAGATAATACTGGGAACTCCCGCCAGATTGACGATAGCCATATTAATAAGCTTCGTCAGCCAGTTATCTCCGGCGTATTCGGTCAGGTAGACACCTGCCATCACTCCGACGGGAAGCGCGATTATAAGGGTACCCAGCATCAGGTAAAATGTCCCGACTATCGCCGGGAAAATACCGCCAGCCTTTCCTGCCTGTGAAGGAGCCTGTAGAAGGAAATCCAGGCTGATGGCGCCGGCGCCGTTAAATATAATAATGCCCACTATCACCAGAACAGGAATAACCACTATAAGAGTAGAAGCAATGAGAAACCCGAAGGCAGTCCGTTGATTAAGCTGTCGTCTCGCCGTTGTCATTACTACCTCGCAAATTTCCTTTTCTGTCTTTCCAGTACCCTGTCGGCTATCAGGTTCACGGCAAGGGTGATTAAGAAGAGTATAAGTCCTATAGCGAACAACGCCTGGTACTGCAGTCCTCCGCGGACGGCGTTGCCGATTCCGGAAGCAATTGCCGCTGTCATCGGCATCATCGGTTGAGTAGGCGAAGCCGGTACAGCCAAAGCTCCGCCGGCAACCATCAGAACCGTCATCGTTTCACCTATCGCCCTGCCTACTCCGAGCATCATAGCTGCGGCAATCCCGGACAGAGCGGCAGGGATACTCACGTGGCGTATGGTCTCCCAGCGGGTAGCACCCAGCGCGTACGATGCCTGCCGGAAGGAATCGGGGACAGCTCTCAGGGCATCCTCGGAAACACTGACGATAATGGGGAGACTCATCATTGCCAGCATAATTCCGGCAGTCAGTCCTGTCAGTCCCGTATTAAGATTGAACATACTTTTCACCGCCGGCGAAAGCAGCATAAGGCCGATAAATCCCATAACCACCGAAGGGAAACCGGCCAGTATTTCGATAACGGGTTTCACCGTTTCCCTGACCCTGTCGGAGGCAACCTCAGCCAGATAGGCCGCACAGGCTATCCCTATCGGGACCGATATCAGCGTTGCCACAAGCGTAATCCACAGGGTAGACACGAAAAAGGGCATAATGCCGAAGGTCGGCGGTTCCGAGACAGGATACCATCTGGTACCGAACAGGAACTCCCAGGGAGGTGTATCCAGGAATATCGGCATACCTTCTTTGAAAAGAAGGACGATTATTCCCAGCAGGACTATGATGGCAAGCAGTCCCGCCAGGACTATCCAGCTCTCGATTATTCTTTCACCGAAACGACGCCGACGCTGAAGGTCTGAACGACCTCCGGCGAGGGCGGCATTGGCTTTTTTACTTATCAGCAATATTTAGTTCCTAATTTAACGGTACATATCCGGATTCCGTCACCTTTTCCTGTCCTTCTGCTGACAGGCAGTAATCGATAAATTGCTTGATAATTCCGGCGGGTTCACCGTCGGTGTAGTAGTAAAGTCCCCTGGATATCGGATAAGTACCATTTTGAGCGGCTTCCACGCTGGGGAGTACGGCAGCATCATCAGCGGTTTTCTTTATTGCCAGCGGTTTCACCTCGTCCGTCAGGTATCCGAGTCCGGGGTAGAAGATTGCGTTTTCATTTGCGGCAACCTCGTCCACACCTTCCTTTGTCGAAGGAAGCAGCAGTATAGTAGGACCGTATTCGAGTGTTTTGTCTTCTTTGTCGGTCCCCCTCATCTGGACCACGTGTTCCTTAAAGAACACATGTGTGCCGGAGTTCGTGTCACGGGAAAGAGCTACTATCGGAGCATCGTTACCTCCGACTTCATTCCAGTTCGTTATCCGACCGCTGAAAATCCCCGAAAGCTGAGCGATGGTCAGTTCGCTTACCGGATTGGACGGATTAACAATCACCGAGAGTGCGTCCATCGCAACCGTTGTTTCAACAGGGTCGTGTCCGTTTTCCCTGGCCTGGTCATATTCCGATGATTTCATCTGCCGGGAAGCCTGGGCAATATCTGTCGTGCCGTCGATTAAGGCGGCGATTCCCACTCCTGAACCGGGTCCGCTGACCGCGATACTAATGTCCGGATTCATTTTCATAAACTCTTCAGCCCACAGAACACTCAATGGTTCCACAGTATTGGAGCCGATTATCTTAAACGAATCCGACATATTGTCTTCATTTGCAGTAGACGTATTGCTCGTGCTGCCGCAGCCGGCTAATCCGATGAATAATCCGGCAACAAGTACCAGCGTTAATGCTGTCCAGGTCAGCCTGGTTTTATTTCCTTTAAATTTCAACCTGTAATCCTCCTGATAAACCTTTTGGTTTTTTGACTTATTTTTAAGAACCGGCCGTTCTATTTCTGATGTGTTTGTTTACAATAAAAAAACCTTAAACCTGACTTGATTTCCTACTATCAGTCTAATAATCGGAACTTAAGATTGGTTTAAGGAGGTGTTAAGAATTTGTTAAATTTTAACGCTTTTGTTCGGGGACTATTTTCAGGGGGAGAAAAATGCTGAATGTTGAGCCTTCCCCTTCAATACTCTGAGCAGTAATATTCCCGTGATGGGCTTCGATAACATGTTTGGCAATTGCCAGACCCATTCCGGTACCTCCACCAGCCCGGGCCCTGTCCGCCATATAGAAACGTTCAAAAATGTGGGGTAAATCCCGGGAGTCTATCCCGATACCGTTATCGGTTATATCTATCCTGACCATACCGTTCTCTTCCACGGGGTTAATTTCTATATGCCCGTCGTCTCCGGTAAATTTCACGGCATTATGGAGGAGATTGGTCAGGACCTGCAGTATTCTCTCACTGTCTGCGGTTACATCCGAAAGTTCGGCCCCGTTTCCAGCGTCTATCGAAATACCTTTCCGCTCCGCCTGGGGTTTCAACCGATTTACAGCTTCATCGATAAGAGAACGGATGTTTACCGGCTCCAAGTTTAATTCGGACCTCCCGGTTTCTATCCTGGATAATTCCGTGAGTTCGGTAACCATCTGGGTCAGCCGGTCGACTTCGTTCTCTATCCGGGACAGGAAATCGGATGCAATATCTCTGTCATCGATTACGCCGTCCCGCAGCGTCTCCACCATAGCTTTTATCCCTGCCAGAGGTGTTCTGAAATCATGGGAAATATTGCCGATTAATTCACGGCGCATCGTCTGGAGATTACGCAATTCGGTCAGGTCCTGGAAAAGAAGAAGTACCCCGCCGGATCTGTCACCGTCCAGCGGCACCGCAATTGCCCGTATATACCTTTTATAATGGACGGACTCGAATTGCTCTGCCTGTTCAATTCCCGTCTTCAGGCAGGCATTCAGGAGTTCACCTATTTCATGGTCCTGCAGTTTTTCTATCAACGGTTTGCCGATAAGTCCTTCGTTATTAACCCGGAATATCGTCTTAATTGATTCATTAGCCATGATTATATTTCCTTCGGTGTCGGTCATAATAACGCCGTCGGCAATATTATCGAGTATTCCACTGAGCCTTGCCTGGTCCCCGGATATTCTGCTGACCATCTCCGTTAATTTTACGGACATCTGGTTAAAGGAACGGGCAAGTTCACCGGTTTCATCCATTGCTCCGGATTCTATTCTCTGGTTCAACTCTCCGGAGGCAATCCGTCTGGAAGCTTCGGTTACCTCTCTTACCGGCCTGGTGAATAAACGCGCTATAAACCATCCCGATACGATAACAAGCACTATGGTGATTATCAGTGCAATTATTACGCTGGTAAGTACACTCCCGACCATGTTATTTATGTCGGTCAGCGGAAGCGCCACTCTTACCGCTCCGACAACAACATCTTCGGAAGTGATTGGTACCGCAACGTACATCATCTCGTACCCGAGGGTGGTACTGAAACGGGTGCTTTCTCCGTAACCTGAATTCAGAGCACTTCTGAACTCGGGTCTGCCGGCATGATTTTCCATCTCCGAAGCATCTTCTTCGGTATCAACCAGAACCACACCTCCAGAATTTATCAGAGTAATTCTTTCATCGAGGGGTTTTCCTATCTTCAGAATTTCCGAAGGCAGACTACCGGCACCAGACTCATCCGAAAGGTATTCGCGGCTTATTCCTGCCAGAATCGTCGCCTGGTCCCTGAGACTGTAACGCAGGCTGTCTACCTGAATATTACGGACGTGATTGCTCAGGTAAACACCGAGTACGGTCATAACGACCAGCACTAAAATCGCGAAAGCTATAGTTATACGCCACTGTATACTGCGGAACATATTAACCTGCCAGTTTATAGCCGGTACCGCGTACCGTTATCAACTTTTTCGGTTTTGAAGGGTCGGACTCGATTTTCTGCCTGAGCCACCTGATATGTACGTCAACGGTCCTGGTATCGCCTGCGTAATCGTATCCCCACACTTTTTCGAGTAACTGTTCTCGGTTGAACACGAGACCTTTATTGGCAGCAAGAAAAACGAGTAAATCATATTCCTTGGGTGATAATTCGAGTTCTTTCCCGGAAACAGTTACCCGGTGTCTATAGGTATCTATCTCCAGATTCCCCGATATTATGGTCTTTTCTTTTAGTTCCGGCGCAGCGACAGCCATATCGGCACGCCGAAGCATGGCTCTGATGCGGGCAATAAGTTCTCGCATGCTGAACGGTTTGGTCATATAATCATCCGCACCGACTTCAAGACCTATTATTTTGTCCACTTCTTCATTCCTGGCGGTAAGCATCAATATAGGGACCGTCATTTCCTTCCTGAGAATTCTGCACACTTCAAGACCGTTTAGCTTCGGCAGCATTATATCCAGGATTATAAGGGCAGGAGTCTCTTTACGTGCCGAGTCAACAGCTTCCTCACCGTTCATCGACGTGACAACCTTATAACCTTCTTTTTCGATGTTGTAGACCAGTGTATCCAGAAGGTTACGGTCGTCTTCAACAACCAGGATCTTTTTATCACCCATCCTGACATAAGTATATCCTTAAAATGATTGCCTGAACAATCTCTTACTATTAACCTGTTTACACTCGTCGGATAATCGTTTATATTTTCACCTGAGGAGCTGAATGATTACAGATAATTATCGTGAAGCGGAAATACAGGCGCTGATTACCCTGGCGGAGCTGGAGTTCCCGGTCGATTCGCCTAACAATAATTCCTACAGGTCTTTTCCTGAAAACATCGAAGAAGCTAAGACTTATTTCAGGAAGTTCCGGGAAGATTTATCTACCGCGTTTACCGATCTCCATACTCGGGGGCTCGTTAAACCGCACCGGGACTTCTGGGCACTGACACCGGAAGGGAAAACAGCTGCGGAACAGGTCAGGAAAGCCAGACCGCCGATTTACTACTGGTACAGGGAATACCATACTGCAGTTGAAAACAGCCAAGCGTTTTCCGAATACAGCAGGCGTGTCTTCGGAGCAAACCTGAGCCAGCACGGTTTCAGCGATATCGCTCAACTTCAGATGATGCTGGAAAAAGTGCGGATTCACTCCGGTTCTTCCGTGCTCGATATCGGGTGCGGAAACGGAAAGATTGCCGAATATATCTCCGATAATACTGGCGCCCGGGTTACCGGAATAGATTATATTCCTGAAGCCGTCGAAGCAGCCCTGAAGCGTACTGCTTCAAAACGTGACAGGCTGCATTTCCGGGTTGCTGATATGGAAAATCCGGTCAGGGACGGCGAGCAATTCGACCTTATTCTCTCGATCGATTCGATATACTTCAGCGATACGGACAAACTACTCTCAGCCTGGAACAAATTACTTAAGCCGGACGGAAGAATGGCTATTTTTTATCTGAGTATGGACGGAAGCAACCTTTCTACTTCGCTGGCAAAGACCGGCCTGCTTTACGACACATACGACCTCAGCAGAGAAAATTGGGAACACCAGCAGCACAAATATAGAGTAGTAAGTGAAATGAAGGAAAAATTCGATCTGGAAGGAAATCTTTTCGTCTGAGAAAACCTCATTGCGGAGTCCGTTTCCGATATGTCTCCCTATAATCCCGAAAACACTGCAATGAGAAGGCACTTGTATTTAACTCACAGGTAAATATTGGTGGAAAACATGAGAAGCCGGACGAGGCGTCCCGTCCGGCTTCTTATTATAACCATTTTTCAGATGCTGGTTTTTAGTAGCCCATTCCTTTTTTCATGTTTGTGTCGAGCCAGATATACATTATGTACTCGTCCAGGTTGGAATAGCCACCACCTTCGACGGCACCGTAGAAGTTCTGGAGCCATGGCCACCATACAACGAAAGCATGTGGTCCGGGCATGTAAATCGGGACTGACTGCTCAAGTTCCCAGGGGCCTATTTCTTTCATTGTCGCGGCAACTACAGTGTCGTTTTTACCGAGGTTTTCAGAAATTGTCTGTACGGCTGCCTCGGTCTTGTCAGCCTTGAATCTGCTGTAGTTCCAGATGCTGGCTTCCGTCATACACATCATCCGGTAAGCGTTGCCCACATAGTCATTAGCATAAAGCATCTGCTCGTAGGTTCCTCCAATCCAGACACTCATATAAACACTATTTTCGAGGTTAGCCAGCTCCATGTCGATACCGACGGCTGCCAGGTATTCCTTATATATTGACAGGTAATCGGTCTGGGCAGAGGAGCAATCGACCTTACATTTGAACCCATCGGGATATCCGGCTTCAGCTAACAGTTCCTTGGCTCGTTCCGGGTCATATCCGAACAGGTCCTGAACTATCTGCGACTGCTCTTCCAGCGGGGTATATACCGGGCTGAACACCTTCAGGTTGGGATAAGGCCAGGCAAGCAAATCAGCATAACCGCCGTAGTAATTATCAAGTATGTCCTGCTGGTTTACAGCCAGGTTCATTGCGTAACGTACTCTTATATCGTTCCAGGGGTAGTCCTTGTCCAGCCTGGGCCAGATGAAACTGATGCTGGCTGCAGGATGAGAATAAGTCAGCAGCTCAGGATGCTGAGCGGTCAGCTGCTCAACATCTTCCCAGTTAATGCCCCAGCTCACCATGTCTGCTTTACCTGTCCTGAAAGCCGCGAGCTGAGTGGACTTATCGGCAATAATCGATTCCTTAATACCGTCGGGATACGGGAGCTTGTTCCCCTTATTTATCGGGTCGGTCTGCCAGTAGTTAGGGTTCTTCTCGAACTCGATATAACTGCTGGTAACCCAGTTACTCATCATGTATGCTCCGGTCCCGATAAAGTCCTGCCACTGGTCCACGTCTAACGGCTTCCCGCCATTCGCTTCTATTGCATCAGGACATATGTGCCAGGCAAAGTCTCCGACAACCGTTGCCATCAGTCCCTGCCATTCCGGCTTAACCTTAACCTCGACGGTATAATCGTCGATAGCCTCGAATGACCGTGGCTGTTTATCTACTGTCGTGTAAGAATTGTAGAGATAGGATAAATTAGACGAGAATATCCTTTCCAGATTCCATACCACATCGTCAGCAGTCATTTCTCTGCCGTTTGCAGGGGGTTTATCCCACCAGTGAACGCCCTTGCGGATGTGATAGAGAAGTGTCTCGCTATCTGGCATTTCCCAGCTTTCAGCCAGTTTTCCTGTTAACTGGGAGATAAAACCGGCGAAACCGCCATCCCAGTTGTTTTCTCCAGTACCAGCCGGACCTCTTGTCCAGTCACCCATAAGCAATTCCTCACCCATGAGCATAGGAGTGAACATGTCTCGGGCAGCAGCGTAATCGATAGACCTGTAATCACCCAGACCTATCCTCACAAACTGTCCGCCATACTTCGGTTCTGTTCGGGGTGCGTAACCTCCTCCTGTCTCGGTTCCTGTCCCTGTTTCCGTCTCAGTTTCGGTCTCCCCTCCACCGCAGGAAGCGATAACCAGCGACAGCACCATCAGGCTGCTTACTAGTAGCCATATCGTTTTCCTGACCATAACAAACCTCCTCATTCCTTATTTTATTATATGGCCCTGAATTATCGACGGATTAAAAAAATAAAAAGCCACGGTAAAATTATCTAAACCGCAGCTCACAGTTTATTCGGGAATTAGTAGTATCTTCATTTAATAATTACCGACTATAATAGTGGTATATCATAGACTTGTCAATAGATTTTCACAAACTAATCTTCGTCCTGGTATTTTTTATACGATATTTACTCTGTAAGTCCCCGTACATATCCTTGAAATTCCCGCGGATTACAAATCATACCGGATGGAAGATAAAGACAAATGGGAATACTCAAGCTCCAGTATAAGTAAAATTATCAGAAAATATTTCAGGACATGGAATATTAACAAAGTTAACTATTGACAGGCAGAAAACACCTATTTTATAATTATAGCGATATATCGCTTCACCTGTTCGACAGAGGTAAATTATAGACGGCAAGCAACATAAAGACAAAATAGGACATCCTCCTTTCAGACAGCACCACAGGCGACCTTTTCAAAGAGGAGACTTCAAATATATACTCCTTCAACACCTGAAAGAGAAACCGAGCTACGGATACGAAATCATCCACGCCCTGGAAGAACGTTTTCACAGTTTCTACGTGCCCAGTCCGGGGTCTGTTTACCCAACGTTACAGATGCTTGAAGAAATGGGACAGGTCAGCGCCGCCGAGCAGGACGGCAAGAAAGTCTATACAATTACCGACGAAGGGCTCAAATTCCTTGAAGAAGAAAAGGAGTCAGAAAAAAGAATAAATGCCCAGATGAAACAATGGTGGAATCCTGAAAACGCCAGTGATATAATAGATACGATGCGCGAGCTTGACAGGCTCGCCGGTTTGATTAGAGACAAGGTCCGCGACGCAGATGCCGATAAACTCAGCCGCATGCGTAAAGTGCTGTCTCACGCTTACCGGGAAATTTCTGAAAAGTAGTCATGCTCTGTCATGACAGGTAACATATTGAACGTAGTATGAAAGTAATACTGAGATTATTCATCTTTGTCCGGTCTCGCCTTGGGTGGCTTTCGCTTGCCCTGGGATGCCTGTTCTTCCAGCTTATCCTGAGCATGATAGTGCCGCGGATGCTTGGTGACGGCATAGACACGGCGTTACGCGTTACCGACAGCAGTTTCCTCTGGTGGCCGATGGCCCGCGAAACTGCCATGTGGCTGGTAGCCGGGACCATTATCGTCGCCAGTGCTCTTCGAGGGCTGGCGGGTTACGGACAAAGTTACCTGCAGGAGGTAATTTCACAAAAAGTTTCCTACGATGTCAGGAACGCTATCTATGACCGCCTGCAGCGACTGAGTTTTGCTTATTACGACCAGGCCCAGACCGGTCAGCTTATGTCCCGGGCAACGGTCGATGTAGAAGCAATCCGCATGTTTTTCGGTATGGGTCTGATAGGACTTGTCCAGATGGTGATTATGGTCACCGTCGTCGGTGTCATACTGCTCCTGATCGACTGGAAACTGACTTTGATGACAATGGCGTTTATGCCATTTATCGCCTGGCTGGCGTACCGATTCAGCAGTCATATCCGCCCTATGTGGTTACGGACCCAGGAACTGATGGCAGAACTGGGCACGATTCTGCAGGAAAGTCTTATCGGTGTGAGAGTCATTAAAGCCTTCAACCGGCAGAAAGAAGAAAGCAGAAAATTCTCCGTTCAGGCCACCAGTCTTTATGACCAGCAAATCGGTATTGCCAGGCATATGTCAGTCAATATGCCGGCCATGATACTCCTGATGGGTCTGCCGACAATACTTGTTCTGTGGTACGGCGGTACGCAGATCGTCAACGGAACGATGACGATAGGTGACCTTACACAGTTTATCCTCTATGTGAACATGATGGTGATGCCGGTCCGTCAGTCAGGAATGCTGGTAAACATGGTTACCCGGACAATATCAGCCGGGCAGCGTATTCTCGAAATCCTGGACACCGAATCAGCCGTAAAAGAAAAACCGGATGCTACCGAACTTGGCAAAGTGGACGGAGCAGTCGCATTCAGTAACGTAAGTTTCAGTTATGATTCAGTGGCTCCTACCCTGAATGATGTCAGTTTTGATGCCAAACCCGGTGATCTGATAGCCCTGATTGGCGGTTCGGGAAGCGGTAAAAGCACGATAGCCAATTTACTTTCACGATTCTACGATGTCAGCAGCGGAGCGATAAGTATAGACGGTATAGATATCCGTGACGTCACCCTTGCGTCGCTCCGTCGGAATGTCGGAATATCGCAGCAGGATATTTTCCTCTTTTCCGGCACTATCAGGGACAACATAGCCTATGGAGCGGTGGGTGCGGATATGGAGCAAATTGAAGCGGTATCCAAGGCAGCCCATCTTCACGATTTCGTAGTTACACTGCCCGACGGCTACGAAACCTGGGTCGGGGAGCGAGGACTGACTCTCTCCGGAGGTGAAAAACAGCGTCTCGCCATTGCCCGTACACTGCTAATAAATCCCAGCATTCTTGTGCTGGATGACTCGATGTCCAGTGTTGATGCTGAAACCGAGAAATTGATACGGCAAGCCCTTGACCGTTTGATTGAGGGGCGGACCACGTTTATTATCACCCACCGGTTACCGATAATTAAGAATGCCGACCTTATCCTGATGCTGGAAAAAGGTGAGGTTATCGAAAAAGGAAATCACACTGAGCTTATGGCTAAGGAAGGTCTTTACTACCAGATTTATAAGTCACAGTTAATGTTCCAGGAAGAAAATCCAACGGAGGCACGTTAGTATGTTTCACGGTGGTGGCGGTGGCGGTGGCGGCCACTGGCATGGTGGCGGCTCTGCCGGAAGATTGCGGGGAGCAATCGACGCCGACGAAGAAGATGAAATCCTAGGCAGCATATTCGATGCTAAAATATATCTCCGGACGGCTAAGTATCTCGGACCTGTAAAGCGCTGGATGGGACTCGGAGCCGCGGGTATGCTTGTCCGCACTATCGGTCAACTGGCCCCTCCGTACCTGATACGTGTAGCCACCGACGATTTTATAGCGAACGGCAACGTCGGCGGGTTGGGAATAATAGCGCTTGTACTGGTCGTTATTGCATTATTGCAATGGTCCGGTGAATTTATGTCGGTCAGATACCTTGCCTACGCTGGACAGAGTGTCCTGTACACGATGCGTAACCAGATGTTCGACCACCTGCACGAGCTGTCATTAGCATTCTTCGATCATAATAAAGTTGGAAAACTGATGTCCCGTGTTCAGAATGACATCAACCAGCTCCAGGAAGTATTGACCAACGGAATCCTCAATATGCTAACCAGTGTTTTAACTCTGGTAGGTATAGCTATCATCATGATCACCATGAACTGGAAGCTTGCCCTGCTGACGCTTACCGTGGTGCCGGTACTGGCGATAGTCGTCTGGATATGGCAGAGGTACGCCAGACGGGCTTTTATCAGAGTACGCCAGGCTATTGCTGAAGTAAACGACCAACTCCAGGAGAGTATTTCGGGAGTCAGGGCTGTACAAAGTCTTTCCCGCGAGGATGTCAACCTCGTTCAATTCGATAATGCCAACAAGGAGCATCTGGATGCCAATATACAGGCGGCAAGACTGCAGGCATTCATGATGCCGACCGTCCAGATAATGACAGCCATAGCTTACGGTATACTTATAATCTACGGAGGCTATCAGGTACTTAGCGGCGTTCTCGGTGTCGGTGTACTTATCGCCTTCATTCTCTACATCCAGCGTTTCTTTGAGCCGATAATGCAGTTGACGATGCAATACACCATGCTCCAGAGAGCCATGGCTTCCGGGTCACGTATATTCGAACTCCTGGATGTACAGCCTGAAATCGAAGATGCCCCGGATGCAGTCGAAATGCCTTCGATAAGGGGCGCCCTGAAATTCGACCATATCGATTTCTCATATGAACCCGGTGTCGAGGTTTTGCATGACATTAATCTCGAGGTCAATCCGGGTGAAACGGTTGCCATCGTGGGGCGCACTGGAGCCGGAAAGAGCAGCCTGATGAATCTTGTCTCCCGACTTTACGAAATCGATAAGGGCAGCATCATTCTCGACGGTTATGATATCTCAAAGGTGACACAGGAATCGTTGAGAAAGCAGGTAGGCATCGTTCCCCAGGAAGCATTCCTTTTCTCCGGTACTATCGAAGATAACATACGGTACGGGCGGCTGGAAGCAACCCATGACGACGTGATAAACGCGGCAAAAGCCGCCGGTGTCCATGAAGCTATTTTACGGATGGACAAAGGGTATGATACCCAGGTAGGTGAACGGGGTGGGAATTTAAGCGCAGGCCAGCGCCAGCTTACCTGTCTGGCCCGTGCCATCCTGGCAAATCCTCCGATTCTTATCATGGACGAGGCCACTTCCAACGTGGACACCAACACGGAGCGGATAATGCAGGAAGCCCTCCACCGGCTTGCCGAAGGCCGCACCTGCCTTATCATCGCTCACCGCCTGTCCACAGTCACCAGCGCCGACAAGATACTGGCACTGGAATCAGGCCGGATAGTAGAGATGGGTACTCACAAAGAGCTTCTGGAAAAGAAAGGGCTCTATTACCAGATGTTCGAAACCCTCAGCGCCACCGAGCCCGACTAGTAGCTGTTACCTCCGGCTAATCAGCCTATCTATAATTCAGGTACTGTTTGCATCTGGTTGGTCTTGTTGTCATTGCGAATCCTCAGCGTCAACAGCCAAACCTCTTTTTGTCATTGCGAGATTCGCCGTCAATAGGCGAACCGAAGCAATCTCTATAAATACTGGTATGCTGTAACAATAAAAACTGTCTGAAGCTAGTCCCTTCCCCCTTGATGGGGGAAGGTCAGGATGAGGGTGATACAAATCCAATTTTCACCCTCACCTTAATCCTCTCCCATCAAGGGAGAGGAAACAAAAAGTGTGCTTTTCCGATAAATTATGCATTACTTGGTACTGGAGATTAGTACGTCGTCCGCCTCGGTGGACTCCTCGCAATGACCCTCCTATGCCAACCCGCCTACGTTAAAACTTCGGCGGACAAGAGTTTCGGCAGGCAGAGGGTGAGTAAAATAATTACCAAAGTCGAATAGGCCCGTAAATTATACTATTTGACTTAATTCGTATACATATCTGATAATTTAAATAGAAGTGTTTTTGTGTGGAGGTTGGGTATGTCAAGGTCAGAATCAAGGTCTCATCTCGATCCACTATCCCATCCGGAAAAGTTTTCCCGCTCGTATCCGGATACCGTCACTCCCGAGCATATATATTTTTCAAGACGTAAGTTTATTGCCGGAATGGGGGTAATTGCGGCAACCGCATTTCTCGCCGCCTGTAATCCACAGGGCATAAAATTTTCCTCGGAAACTCTAAACAACACCGGTTCCAATGGAACTCCCGTTACACCGCCGGATACAGCCACGGAGCTTGATGAAGAACCCACAGCCCTGAATGACATTATCAGCTATAACAATTTTTATGAATTTTCTTACAGTAAGGAAGGCGTTGCCGTTATTGCTAAAGACTTTACGACTTCTCCCTGGACGGTCACCGTCGGCGGACTGGTAGAAAATCCGGGCAGCTTCAGCGTAGAGGAACTGTTAAGTAAATATCCACCAGAGGAGCGTATCTACCGAATGCGCTGCGTCGAAGCCTGGTCGATGGTAATACCATGGCTCGGATTTCCTCTGAATAAGCTGCTGGCTGATGTTAAGCCAACACCGGAAGCAAAGTTCGTGAAGTTTGAAAGCTATTACGATCCTGACGAGATGCCCGGCGACTCATCACTGCCCTTCCCGTATTTCGAAGGTCTGCGACTGGATGAAGCTAACCATGATTTGACCATACTCGCCACGGGGCTGTACGGAAAACCGCTTCCGCCTCAGGACGGAGCCCCGATACGTCTCGTCGTTCCCTGGAAATATGGCTTCAAGAGTGCAAAATCCATTACGCACATCGACCTCGTTGCTGAAATGCCTTCAACCTTCTGGTCAACCCTTTCCCCGCACGAATACGGCTTTTATGCTAACGTAAATCCCAATGTTAATCATCCCCGCTGGTCTCAATCCACCGAACGCCGCATCGGCCAATTCCAGCGAATACCTACTCTGATGTTCAATGGTTATGAAGAGGTCTCATCACTATATGAAGGAATGGACCTGAAGAAATTCTTTTAATGAATAACCTGAAGAGAATATCGGTACAAATTGTCTTAAACGCCGTCCTGCTGTTGCCGCTGGTTTTTCTCATAATAGATTATTTTCAGGGGAACCTGACAGCCAACCCGATTCGGGAAATACAGTTGCGTACCGGCAGAACTGCGATAAATCTTCTGCTTTTATCTCTAGCCTGCACTCCCGTGTATATCCTTTCCGGCTTCAAGCCGGTCTTAAGATTACGCCGCCCGCTGGGTGTATACGCATTCATCTACGCGCTTTTTCATTTTGTTAATTTCATCGGAATAGACTACGGTTTCAACTTCACCATACTCCGCGAGGATTTATTTGAAAAAAGATACGCAATAGCCGGTTTTATATCCTTTATTTTTCTCCTGCCGCTTGCCGTAACGTCGTTCAAATTTTTCAGACGGAAACTTGGGCGAAACTGGAACAAACTGCACTGGCTGGTTTATCCCGCCGGAATCATTGCGGTGGTACATTATATATGGCAGACGAAAATAGACATCTCCCTGCCGATAATATACGGAGTGGTGTTACTGGTATTGTTGTTCGTCCGCCTGCCGTTCATCAGGAACTATACAAAACTTCATTTCAGCTGGCTGAAATGAGTATTATCGTACGCTATACGAACGCGAATCAATAATTATTCAGGTCGCCGCTGTTACTGCTCAGCCGCATATGCTTCTTTTAGGTACTGTTTACATTTGGTTGGCGGTATTTACCTCACCCCCCCTCCAGCCAAAACCACTGATAATTGTTGTTAGTCTTTTACGGCTGGAGAGGGGAGTTAAAATGAGAGGGGGCTTCACCCCCTCTCAAAAATACTTTCCCCCTTTCACGCAAACTAATCTTTACTGCTTAATCAGGGTACTGCGTGAGAGGGGGATACAGGGGGCGAGTACAATAACAACCAAAACCGAATAATACCTTCTTTTAAGCTTTTTGAGTCATATTGTATAATTATATATACCAGCAGAATGTCGTTAAGGTAAGGTTACTATGGGTGAAATTAAAAGTGCGCTAGAGATTGCAATGGAAAAGGTCAACCAGATGGATGAAGCCACTGAAGAAGAAAAACTCCAGTGGAAGTACGTTCCGGAAGGAGAAAAACTTGCCGGACGCTATCTCAAGGAAAAAGTTAACCTGATTGCCGAACTGAATAATTATGAAGAGGAAGTAAAGAAGTATATCATTTACGGCGCTGCCGGGATACTGGCCAGAAACATCAGCCTGCCGATAAACGATTACGTCAAGCAGAATAACAAAAAAGTAATGGACGGCCTGAAATTAATCAAGACGGACAAGGTAGCCATTGAGAATGTTTTCAGCAAGATAAGGTATATATTCAACCATTACGCGGAGCAGGGAGAACAGCAGAAGAAGCAGGCGTATGAATCGCTGAAAGCGGACCTGGGAGAAAAAATACAGCAGGCTTTACAGCAGCAGATGAGCCCCATGATGGGTGCCAGAATCGATGTAGAGAAACATCCTCAGTTCCAGCAGGAGTGGCGCAAGATTCAACAGCAAATAGACAGCCAGTATCTCAGTCACCTGAATGAATACATCGGCGAACTGATAGAGATACCGTAAATTAAAATAACAGCGTAATTGAGTGAAGAATGGATTTAGATAAGAGAATCGAACAGGCGGTAAAGAATACCGAGATAATCAGGGCTCCCAAACAGAACCTGTATACTTTCGGTACCACCAATATCTACTACTATCTCATTACCGAGCCTGCCTACTCGGAGATAATGAACAGCGTTTCCGAAACAGTAATCAGAGAGGGCAGGGTAATCGCGGAAAGGCCGAAGATAGTCACGCCGTATTATTTATCCAACCTTGAAGGATTCAGCCCTGAAGCCAGGAGGTATTTCCAGGCGCTGATAGAGGAATTCGGCGAACGAAGCATCCACGGTCTGGTCTATTCTTATAGAAATGAACCCAAGGAACTTAATATAGTCTCAGATAGCCTGCGTTCGGTAGTCGATAAACTGAATGAGGAGATAGACCAGCGGGACAACAAACTGGCGGCAATAATTAAGGGAGAGGATACTCTCTGGGATGTCTCCCTGATGAAATTTATATTTGAAATTACCCGTACCTCGGCACCGCATAATTACAGGCAGCTGGAAACCCGGGGGCTGCTGGAAATGGACTCCCGCGGGACTCCGGCAGGCGCCAGAGAAAAAATCAACGAGTTGTTTGAACAGGTAACCAACGGAGAACGGGAACCGGGTGAACTAAGGGAAGAACTGGAACGCTGGGGACTCTTCGAAGAATATGAGGACAGGTTCCTCAGTCTCTTCAGAAAATAAGTGACAGGTGGATTAAGGTGAATATTACCGTTATTGAAGCTAAAACACTGTCGGAAGCGTGGTTCCAGGCACTATACCGTATTCAGACGGAGGGTACCGACTACAAAATTGAACGCGGCAGTTATAAAGGGATGAAGAGAAAAGAATTCGATTACGTGGTGATTAGAATCGAATATCCCGGTACCCGGCCGCTGATTCCGGATGTACCGCCCGGCGTGCCCGCCCCGGTTACTCAGGAATACATAGACGGATATCTGCCGTATCTGATGACAGGTCACAGGGAAGAAAATGAGCAGTATACCTATGGTGAAGACCTGGAGAAACAGATTCCGGAAGTAATTAAAATGTACAAGGAAGACGGTCACAACACCAACCAGGGTTATATGGCTGTCGGCAGCAGTGCGTCGATATTCCTCGAAGACCCCCAGTGCCTCCGGGGAATCGATACGAAAATCCGCGACGGTAAACTGCATTTTTTCGTCTACTTCAGATCGTGGGACCTCTGGGGAGGTTTACCCGCCAATCTGGGTGGAATCCAGATTCTCAAGGAATATATGGCAAGTGAAATAGGTGTGGAAGACGGAGAAATAATTGCCGCCAGTAAAGGGCTACATCTCTACGATTATTCCTGGGAGGTTGCGAAAGCCGTACTTCACCAGAGTTAGATTTTCCCCTCATCCTGCCATAAATTCTGTATTACATCCTGTCCTTTATCGTCTCGTGCCCTCGTATAGTCATTTATCTTTTCGTGTCTTCGTATAATCACTCCCCCTCTTTGTCATTCCCGCGCCCTTTTATGTCATTCCCGCGAAGGCGGGAATCCATCACATTGATACAAAAAGTTCATACTTCTAAGGGTAACAATAACCAGGATTGAGTAATAAGCTATGTCTAAAAAGATTGCGTGAGAGGGCACAGGTTTGCTAAACTGAGGATTGTACGCGGGCCGCTAGCTCAACTGGCAGAGCAGCTGACTCTTAATCAGCCGGTTGGAGGTTCGAGTCCTCCGCGGCTCACCATCGAGGCTAAGCAACCGACTGACTAGGTCGAAACCTCAAAGCTAGGATGAGGCTAACAGCGACCGACTGACTCGGTTGAAAATATAAAATTAGGACCGACCGCAATGCAAGGTGAAACATAGTGATAAAGGTATTGGTCTACACGATTTAGTAGAAGGATTCCTGTTTTCCCTCCAAGCTGAAGGACGCGCTCCCCGCACACATGGTTATTATTCCAAACTCCTACGTCATCTCATAGATTTCTCAAGAGATCAAGGTTGGCCTACCAGTATTAGCCAGTTGGATGCCAGATACTTCAGACAATTCCTTTCCTGGATTGGCTCGAGAACTTATGAATACAGTCCAGGTAAAGGCTCTCACCGAATCGTCAAATCAAAACCATCGATGGCTTGGCCTTACTACAAAGCAATGAAGCGATTGTTCAACTGGGGTATTCAGGAAGGACTCCTGCAAGAAAACCCGGTTAGGGACATCCACTTCAAAGCTCCGCCACCCCCACAGATTCAGCCCTATAACATCGATGAACTCAAGAGATTTCTCTCTATCTGTGAACTCGATATTAAAAACGGGGCTAGTTTCGCTGGCTTACGTAACAAAGCGATGATTCTATTGTTTCTGGACTCCGGATTACGATTAAGCGAGCTGGTGAACTTAAAACTTACAGACCTTGATCTTGAACAAAAACTCGTACGAGTACTTGGTAAAAGGAGTAAAATAGGAATGTGTCCGTTTTCAGCCAAGACTGCGAAGGCTATCTGGCTATATCTGTTGGAGAGGAAGAAACGCGAAAAATGTGACGCTCTCTGGATTACAGAAGAAGGAACGCAATTTACCAGGGATGGACTTGGCTCATGGTTTACACGGCTAAAACAAAGGGCAGGAGTGAATAGCCCTGGAGGTGTACACCGTCTTCGGCATACAAGTGCTTTACAATACCTGCGCGGAGCAAGGGATTCATTTCTACTCCAGTTGTTCTTAAGACATGAAGACCTGACAATGAGTCGACGGTATACTCA
>DAOULV010000005.1:0-29181 GCA_034416335.1 Dehalococcoidales bacterium | reverse complement strand
GGATGATCCCGTATCTGAAAGCTAAGTTGGGAACCAGGTTAACAAGTGGCTAGGGCTGTCCACCTATGTGATGAGAATGATAAGAAATATCTGGGGCTATTGACCTTACGGTATATAGTATGTTGTTTGATCGCAGACTTTTCAAATAACCATTCAACCATAATAAATTGTTATCCAAGAACCATTAGTGGTCTTCTTAAAAAAAATGTAATATACACTTGACAATATGTCTGTTATATAATACTATATGTACGTTATGAACTACGTTGAGTAGCCTGATAATCAAAAAGGGGGGATGGTATCATGGCACCATTACAAAAGCGTGCTTTTCTTAGTCTGGTATTAGGAAGTATTCTAGCTATCACCCTTATCATTAGTACACTTGCTCAGTCTCTCGGGATTTTGATTGTTACTGGAAAATAAAGTAGGTTACTACTTTTGAAGGAGGGCAATTATGTCATTAAGTCAGAAATGTGTTTGGGGCCAACTTGGGATTTTCGGAGGATTAGTGATAGGGTGGTTAGTACTATTTATATCCAGAGGAACCATTTTCTACTGGCAGGATGAGTCAATGATGAGCATATTTTATATATTAAGTGGCTCAGCATTTTCCCTGCTGGTAATAATGAATCTATGGGCAAGTTTTGGACGTAACAGACATGAAGTATCGTCGGATGAAAGAGATAAATCGATATTTCGGAAAGCGTCTCTCTGGGCTACAGGTATATCTTATACAGTCGTAGCCGTGCTTCTCCTGGTAGTGGCTATTATTTATATGAATTTGGAGAAAGATGCTATTCCAGTCTATTTCCCTTTGTTCATTGTCTTAATCGGTGGGGTAACTCTATTACTAACACAAGCTATTACAGCACTCATCCTATATAACCGAAAGGTATATCATGGCGAAAGTTGAGATCAGTAATCGAATTCGAAGGCTGCGTTTTGACCACAGCGAGATGACTCAAGAAGAATTAGCCAATAGAGCAGGCTGTAATAGACAGACCATCATTGCACTTGAGCAAGGGAAATATGTGCCATCATTAGAGTTAGCCTTCAGAATTGCTGGAGTATTTGGAGTTGCTTTAGAGGAAGTATTTCAATGTAATACAAACAAAAACAAGACCAATTAGAATATGTAACCTACTTTAATATTGTATTCCTGAACAAACATTCAGATCGCACCTCCTTTTCAACTGTACATCAAGCTGCGCTCAGGCGTTTTTCATTCTTT
Organism: Dehalococcoidales bacterium; assembly: GCA_034416335.1. Taxonomy (GTDB): domain Bacteria; phylum Chloroflexota; class Dehalococcoidia; order Dehalococcoidales; family UBA2162; genus MGML01. The sequence continues at coordinate 27,950 of DAOULV010000005.1, read as the reverse complement.
TGTGCATTCTGACAAGCCGGTTGAATATCAACTCCTTCTTAGCTGTTTTGCTTTCTTCTCAGGTTGATTATCTATCCCACAAGAAAATGGAATTCCACTGGACGGATTATCCTTTCATCAGGGATACGGAAGAGGGTGAGGTAAAAAAGACAAAAGTAAAAACATCTTGACACTACCCTGTTTATATCTCATAATATATTAGGTTACACCTTATTATTTCTTCTATCCTAAATATAAAGCCGGAGGTAAATATCATTATGTCCCGAAATAAAAATGATATTGTAAAACAGATACTTGAACTCTCGGAAAAAATATTCGGTAATATCCCAGTTACCGTTCCTCCCGAATGGTTTTCCTCGGATGTCACGGTCGCCCAGCTGCGAATATTACTCCTCCTGCATATGCAGGGTGCGGCAAGGATGAGCTCTATCGCTTCGGGACTGGAAATCGCCCTTCCCACGGCAACAGGCATCGTGGATAACCTGGTTAAAAAAGACCTGGTCGTTCGTGAAGCCGACCCTCAGGACCGGAGAGCCGTAGTCTGCAAGCTGTCGAATGCCGGTCAGGCATTCATTAACCGGATATGGGTGTCGGGACAGTCCCAGATGGAGAGGTTACTGGACGGACTCACCCTCGACCAGCTTGAAAAAACCGCCGAAGTAGCCGATATCCTATATCGGAACTCGGCCAGGCAGGCTTCCGAAAACGGGAGAGGACGTTAAATGATGAGAAAAATATCGGAAAAACTCGCCCGGTTCATCGTTCATCATCCCCTGTTGCTGGTAATTATCACCACCATTATCACAATCGCGGCTGTACCTGGTTTGACGATGCTGAAAACCGAGACCGGATTCAGCGCGCTTGTCTCACCCGATGCCGATATTTCTGTGAATAACGCACGTTTTCAGGAGCAGTTCGGCGGCGAATCGATAAACGTCCTGATGACGGGAGAGCTCGAGGACCTGTTCTCATCACAGAATTTAGTCGTGTTATCCGAACTGGAGCAGGAAATATCCGGAGACGACACCTACCTCTCCGTCAGCAGCCCTCTGGATATCCTTAAATCAGCGGTCGACCAGGCGGAACAGCAGATAACTCAAACCCGGCAGCAGATACAACAGGCACAGGACCAGGCTGCCGAACAAGCAGTCGCTGCCGCCGCTGCGGCAGGACTGGACGAAACACAGCAGCAGGCGGCCGCCGAACAGGCGCGAGAGAAAGTCCTCGCCGGACTTCAACCCCAGCTCGCACTCCTGTCGCAAATGGGAGAACCTTCCCTGGATAACCCGGTGTTCGTTAAATCCGTCCTTTATGATGACGCTAGCAACATCAACCCCCTGCTGCAGCCGTTCGTCCCCGATGAAAATCACTGTCTGGTATATATTACTCCTGTAGGAAACCTGTCCGATGCCGAAACACTTCAGGCAACCCGTAATATCGAAGAAATGATTTCGGATGTCGATTTCGCGAACATCGAAATCTCGGTCGTTTCAGCGTCCAAACTGGTCGATGCTATCAGCGTCAGTATGTCGAGTAATTTCAAGATACTGCTCGGCCTGTCCATAGGCGCAATGATAATCATACTTATGCTCCTTTTCAGGGTCCGCTGGAGACTTCTCTCGCTCCTGATGGTAGGCATCAGCACCCTCTGGACGTTCGGTCTTATGGGTTATTTTTCGGTACCAATGACGATGGCGACGATGGCGGTACTCCCGATACTTATCGGTCTCGGCATAGATTTCTCCATTCAGTTCCATAACCGTTACCAGGAAGAACTCACCCGCAGCCGCAGCGTTGGTGAAGCCATAGTAACATCCATATCACGTATGTTCCCGGTGGTCGGAATCGCCCTGATGGCTACCATCATCGGTTTCATAACGCTGTTTATTTCCGAAGTTCCGATGGTACGCGACTTCGGAATGATGCTTGCGGTCGGCATAGTTATAAGCTTTCTTGTGGGGCTGTTCACCCTGCACAGTATCGTCTACCTTAGCGATAGAAACGCTCCGCTGGAACGTCTTCAGACTGCGGCATCGAAGGCGAGCAGCCGTATAGAAAAAGTTTTGCTCCGGTTCGGTAAACTGGCTATCAGTCATACCCTCTGGATATTTATCATCGCTCTCCTGTTTGCCATCGGAGGTGGGATAGTCGACCACATGCTGCCGACGAACACAGATTACGAGCAGCTTATGCCGCAGGACAACGAGGTACTGGCAGAACTGAGAGAGTTCCGTCAGATCCTCGGCGTCGGCGGCAGTATCAAGTTTATGGTGGAAGCCGACGATGTAACGACACCGGAAATCCTAGGATGGATGAAAGATTACCAGGAAGAAATGACCCGGACCTACCCTGAAATACTCTCCAGCTCAAGTATTGCGAATATTATCGATGAAGCCGCCGGAAGTATACCATCAACATCGCAAATCGATATGATAATCAAAAATACTCCCGAGACCTATCTTGAAAAAACTATCTCCGGCGACCGTAAAATCGCGGCTGTATCATTCACCATACGTCACAGCTCCTTCGAGGAAATAAACGACCTGCTCCAGAAAATGCAGGAAAACGTATCACTGCCTGAAGGAGTCAGGATGTCGCCGGTAGGCAGTATTGTCATGGGCGCCTGGACTTTAGATGCAATAGTCGGCTCCAGGATGAAAATGAATTTTATCTGTCTGGGGGCTATATTCCTCATCCTGCTTCTGGTATACAGGCGTCTCGACAGGACCATCTTCTCCGTCCTGCCGGTCGGTGCCGTTATCGCCTGGTCGTCGCTGGATATGTACCTGATAGGTATTCCGCTTAATCCTCTCACCGCCGTCCTGGGCGTAATCGTCATCGGTATCTGTACCGAGTTTATGGTGCTCCTCACCGGCCGGTACACGGAGGAGAAAAACCGGGGACTGGCGCCGGAAGAAGCGATGGTTACCGCCATATCCAGGATAGGAAGGGCCATCACCACTACCGCAATGACCACGCTCAGCGGGTTCGGTGTCCTGATAGTCTCAGACTTCGTGATGATACGTGACTTCGGCATCGCCACCCTGCTGGGTGTCTTCCTCTGTCTTGTTATTACAATGGCAGTTATGCCGGGAATCATCGTCTGGTATGACAAACTGAGGTTAAAAAGAAAAGCGGAATAACGAATTATATCCCGAGTTCAGCCCCAGCCTGCCCGCCGAAGCTTTAACTGAGATAGGTCATTGCGAGTCTGCCGCAGGCGGATGAAGCAATCCGTACCTCAACTGCTCATCCCAGGCATATCTTCTCGCCAATTACAAAAACAACCATTCCGACGGAAGCCGGAATCCAGTAAATCCTCCTCCGTCATTGCGAGGAGTCCGCCGCAGGCGGAAGACGCGGCAATCCGTCCCCACCATCACTTACTCATCGCCGCTTTTCTCATGTCCTGCGGCATCAACTCTATTGCATACCTGAGCGCCACCCTGGGCATAACGGCCTTGTGCTCCATGACGTAATCGAATACTTCCTGCCGGTGCAGTCGGCTGGCTTCCTTCAGCATCCAGCCGTACCCCTTCCGCACCAGGTTGTCTTCGTCCGTCAGCAGAATATCCGCTATCTCGAGCACGTCCGCGAGAAACAGCCCACGCCTTGCCGGAATTATCAGTGTAACTGCGGAACCGCGTCTCATCCACCGGTTTTCCGACCTTGCCCATCGCTTGAGTTCTTGAACGTACTGCGGGTACAGCTCGACTAGTGTTCCCACGGAATGATTGCAGAATTCATCGCACTTCGCCCAGCTGTTGACGTATTTCTCCAGCCATCCCTCGAACCGGTGGAAGTCCTCGGGCCCATACTGTTTTTGCAGCCGGTACGCCCACTTGAAAGCTATCGCGGCTTCTTCACCGTAATCGCACTTCAGCAGCTCTTCGCACAGTTGAAATATTTCCTCTTTACTCAGGTGCTTGATCTGTTTGAAATACTCGGCGGCTATCTTGCCTACAACTCCCATCTTCACGCCGTGATGCAGCACTTCTTCCTTGAAAAACGATTGAAAAGACTCCACTGTCTTGTCGTCAGCGTTCTCGAGCAACCGGGTTTTTACAGCCGAAATGATTTCGTTTTCCACAGGCTTATAATATCACAATCGACATTCGGTTCGTCTATGTTATAATTACTGCCAGACCGGGAGGTACAGCTATCAGAATACGGAATAAGTCATTCTTCGTTTTTTGTCTGCTTGCCCTGTCTGCATATTTCGCAGCAGGCTGCCAGCCTCCACCTTCTCAGGAACACCCGGCAATTCTGGTATATTCTGATGACGCCATAACGTTTCAGTACCCCGGCTGGCCGGAAGCTTCACCCGACGACGAGTCCGTCTTCCTCTTCAGGAGTAACGGCGAAAGTATCTTCTTCGCTTCACGTTATCCCGTTCCTTCGGCACTGCTAAAACAGGAGCTTGAAAAGAATCTGGAAGCAAAGTTCGACGGTGATTACTGTTACTATAAGTTTGACACCGGAGAAAAAAAGCTGGATGCCGTGTCGCGTGTCCTGTACAGCAACTACCATACTTACCTGATAACGTATGCCGGTGATAATATTACGGATAAGAGCCTGCTGGCATCCGCACAGGTAAAGGACAGGCCTCTTAATCTGAAAGAAGGAGTCGGGATAATGCCGATTCCTGCAAATGGAGACTCCTCTCTCATCCCTGAAGCCTGCCGTCTGGCCAGGGACCTGGGTGCCGACATCATATCCTGGTACTTTTTCTGGGGAGGGCTTGAAGACGACTGGACAGTGGCCGACTGCGTCATGGAGTGCCTGACTTATGAGGGTAAATCGGTCGCCGTGATGAACATCATCCATACTAACGTACTCGGAGCCTACCCGCCGGAATTCGAACACTTCAACGATTCCGGATTCAAAGAAGCCTTCGCTGAATTCTCCGTGGAATTCGTAAAGCGTTACAACCCCGAATACTATTTTATCGGCGGTGAAGTGGATATATATCTCAACGATCACCGCGATGAAATCCCTGCCTTCAAGGAAGTATATGAATACGCCTACGATGAAATCAAGAAAACCAGTCCGGGCACTAAAGTCGGTTCTGTTTTCGCCTATCACTACGCCCGTGATTACGGAGCCCTCGATATTATTAAAACACTATCCCAAAAGTGTGATATCGTCGGCTACACGGTACATCCCCACGAGGAGAATTTCTCGTATAAAAACGTTTCACGCGGCCTTCAATACCTGAACGAAGTAAAGGACGTCGTTCCGGACAAACCTTACGGCATCATCGAGACCTGCTGGAGTTCCTCTCCCCTGCTCGATTCCAGCGAAGACCTTCAGGCCGAGTTCGTCCACGACTTCTTTTCATACGTAGAAACAGGCGGTGCCGAGTTCGTTATCTGGTTCAGTCTCCACGACCAGGACGACTGCACACAGGCTGCGCAAACCCACCTCGAACCCTTTCCCGAGCTTCAGGTTGATGAAGCTTACGTTAAAGTCTTCGAGGAATTTATGTGCAGTCCCGGCCTGCTGTATTCCGACGGCACGCCCAAGAAAGCCCTGGAGGTCTGGAAACAGTACACAGGGAAATAGGTACTAACAATCAACAGAACCGGGAATCAACCGGCCTGTTGTTCCTTTTCTCTCCCTTTGATGCTATAATGCTGAGGTTTGTGCATTTTTCAGCCTGAGGAGAAAAAAGGTGAATAATCCTGAAATTCAAATAAGGTGGGCGCCGCGCGTCAGCAGGGAGAAAATCCTCGAACTCTATATCAAGGTTGCCGCAGGTAACAATGATGAAGAACTGATAAACGAGGTAGCCGGCGCGTTCTACAACCGGTGTTCGGACCTCATCAGGATAGCTGAAAGACGTTTCGCCTGCCCCGCCTGCAGCCGGGAACTGCCCCATCCACACCGACCTGATACCGATCTCGTATGCGAAAAATGCGGATGGCGAATGGACTGGAGGAGCTTTTACAACACTTTCAAGGGTAAGCAGCTTTCGGTAAATGTTGACATGACTGATGTCACCCGTAAGTTCGTTGATGAACTCCCGGACTGCAAAACACCTCAGGAAAAGGTGATCCTTATCGACGCTGTAATTCACGCCTGTCACGCCTGGATTCAAAATGGAATTACCTACTACGGAAGACCGCTTGCCGTGAACTTCATCGAAGGTAATATGCACCAGGTGGTCGATTTTCTCGAAAATCTTCCGAATGGACCCGATACCCTGCCGGAAATGACCGAACAGCTTATGGACTGGCGGAAAAAAGTCCTGAGCCTGTTCTCCGATGCCGATATCGAAATGGATAAGGTCAGGTATCGGGTGGAATCGATGCCACCCGAACTCCGGGCTGAAATCATCGAACTGCTGGAAAAGAAACATCAGCAGAAAGCCGTTGAACGACTGAAACGACTGGACCAATACTCGGAAATACTGAAAATTCATCGGGGTGATATAGCATCGCAGGTTGTGAGAATGATTAAAAAACAAATGAAAGAGTAGTATACCCGCACACTGGAAGCGAATAACTGTGCCTGACAATATTATGTTAAATAAAATATTTCCGATACTCTGTCCCGTACGAAGATTACGTCCTATCCCGGTCGATATAAATGGTTTAACACAGCCTATCCCTCAACAGCGAGATATAAGTCCAGGGTAAAATAGTCGGTAACTTCAAACGGAACCGGTGATAAGTGTTCTTCAAGGGACTGCCTCATTTCATATTTATATTCGTTATTCTTTTCTACCCATTCCCATAATTTCATCCAGACCGTCGGAATAAAGGTATCAGGATTGCCTTTCACCTCGCATCTTGTCACTGCGTAAAGTCCGCCGTCGACATCTTTTATTTCAACACCTTCCCCTGCTTCTGTGCCCGGTTCTACCTGTATCCACATCTCGTAACCGTAGTTAGGAGTTCCCACCGAAGGCAGCGGATTATCGAAACCGAATATCCGGTGCTTCCCGGGATTATCCAGGTAACCCTTTGGCTTTGCCCAGGCCACCAGCTTGGCAGCAGTATCTTTTTCAGGACTGGCACCGTAGGCCTGGAAACTTGCCACGTGCATCGGCTCAAGCCTGATGATTCTGACTTCCGGCTCATCCATTGTTCTTCACCTCCTGGATGCTGCAGTTCATCAACAATACAGTATGATGTTATCAGGGTATACATGACATCATATGTCATATTATTATGGTATTATCAGACAGGAGAAAGAAATGAGAGCCGACAGATTGTTATCTATCCTGATGATTCTTCAGGCGAACGGCAGAGCAACTGCCCGGCAGCTCGCCGAGGAGCTGGAAGTTTCCATCCGGACTATTTATCGTGATATCGATGCACTCGGTGCTTCGGGCGTCCCGGTGTATTTTGAAAGAGGTAAAAACGGCGGCTGCGTTCTTCTCGAAGGCTACCGCACCAACCTTACGGGTCTGACACCCGATGAAATAAAAGCCCTGTTTATCCTCGGTATCCCTGCATCTCTGGATGAACTCGGAGTAAGTCGGAATATTAAAACCGCCCTGCAGAAACTGTCCGCTTCACTGCCGCCGGACCATGGCCGGGAAGAAAATTCCTTAAAGCAGCGCATATACATCGACTGGACGGACCGGCAGGTCGAGAAAAAGATGGATTCCCCCCTCCGTGATATCTATACTGCGGTCTGGGAAAACCGAAAAATATGTATCCGCTATCTTGTGAAAGTCTATCCGCGTGTAACTACTGAGTCGGAAAGAACGGTAAAACCGTATGGCCTGGTTGCGAAATCGGGTGAATGGTACCTGGTATGTGACGACGATAAACGGATTATGGTGTTACCCCTGTCATCTGTTCTTAAAACGACCCTGAGCGACGAAGAATTTACCCGTCCCGTAAATTTCAGCCTTCCTTCCTACTGGGCCGAATGTTACGGGAATCAGGAGAACCACTATCCTGCACTCTCGGTGTCGGTCAGGATATCCCCTGTTCTGGACAGGTACCTGTCGCTGAATTTCGACAGGGATTTGAACAGTATCATAACCGACCGCGAAAAACCTGATGAAAACGGATACGTGCGGGCAAAGCTGCAGTTCGATTCTTTCGAAGATGCCCGGACATGTATACTCGATCTTGGCAATGGCATGGAAGTGTTGGAGCCTGAAATATTGAGACTGGGGATTATAGACTATGCCCTCCAGATTAAGAACCTTTATGAAGCCGGTGATAGCCGGTAGAGGATACAGCCCGTCCAGGTAATCCTGTCCGGATGAAATTGACTGTCCAGCCCGAGCTTATTCAGCAGGCCGACTACGTCTATCCCTATCGCTTCGAGCGACATTCTTGCTCTATCCGGATGGCGGCACGGTTTGTCTTTCTGCAGCGCACAAGTATCGCATATTCCGCAGTTCCCCCCTATCAGCCCCCACACATTATCGATACCTTCTTTACGCAGGTACTTTTCCATTTTCAGAATCATCCGGTGAAAATCATCTTTACTTCGTGCCAGCTTTTTCCAGTCCTTCTTCATATCCATTTCTTTAGAGTACTGGAAAAGGTAACCGTGATTATATCCGTCGAGCTTTTCCCGGATTTCCTTCAGCGACCCCGCCTGCGGCGGACAGGTATAATTCTTCCCGTAACTCCCGCACCTGTTCTCCTCGCAGTACTTTCTGATCCGCTCCTCGGGGACAAGTGCCTTCGGGTCTATCTCGACACATACGTCCATTCTCTGTTTCTGAGAGTGTTTTTTTATATCCGCCGCCATCTTCCTTAATATTTTACACCGCTCTTTAATAGCAAGCCTGTGTATATTCCCTTCTCTTCATAGTATCACTGGAATAATTACCTTCTAATATAAAATCCCTTCGTCTGACGGAGGTAAGCTAATTCTATTACTGGTGAAGGCGAAGGACAAATGAGCCCTACCTGAAACAATGCCGTATTTTATGCGGTTAATGTTCTGTCCCTGCAATAATAAGTCACATACGAATGTTAGACAAGTATTTTGATTATTTAAATACCTGTGTACTCAAAACACCTTCTTTAAAAGATTATACTACTAAACGGCTAATGGCATCCCGGGAAAATAATTAATAAAGCCGGGGGCTTTGCTCAGCCTTCCCGTTTCCATCGGGACGCCCTCTCTTTCTCGAACTGTGTAGCTGGAGAGATTCGAACCCTATCCCTCCTTTCTGTAACACAAATTTAAATACGACGATACCTTTTTCAGCAACTTTTATAATGAATCAATTCGCCCTATTGACAATTCGATGAATATTCCTTACACTTCAAGCCAAACATGAATAATCGATGACGTAACTATCCCATCCTCATAAGGAGATGGCGATATTGTCATACAGAGCATCGTTAGCTGCCTGCTCTTAAAAGGCAGTTCACGATGCTCTTTTTTATTGTGTAATATACGAATATATTTTAATGAACTTAGAGTATAGACGTAAATTTTCAGTCGATTGAAGGAGGTATTGTTAAAGAAATTTCTATTTGACTTCGGGAAATCCGGTTAATTATATGATTCTACCGGGCAGTTATTTCAGACACACACTTAGAGAGAGGAGGCATATTTGGAATGGTTAAAAAAACAATCTTGTTATTGGTAAGCTGCATGATGGTATTAAGTCTTATAATCGTTTCATGTGGCCAGGCAGAAGACCAGGAAGTGCAAGACCAGCAAGAAGAAGAGGTAATGGGTCCCTATGGTACACTCCGGGTCGCTCAGGAGACTTTTGGTGAGGAGACTTTCGACCCTAACAACAACGCTGCAACATGGGGTGGCAGCATTTATGACAACGTAATGAACTGGGATTCCGAGGGGGGCCTTGTGGGAGAGGCGGCGGAAAGCTGGACAATCAGTCCTGACGGTCGGACCTGGACATTCAAAGTCCGGCAAGGAACGCACTTCCACAATGGCGACCCGGTTACATCTGCCGATTTTGAGTGGAGTATCAACCGGTTCATGGACCCTGAATCTACAAATCCATGGGCTCCTCGCGTAATGGAGAACTTTGAGTCATCGTCCACACCTGACGAGTATACCTATGTCCATACCACCAAGACTCCCGAACTTACGCTGGTAGCTTCATGGGCTGCCCTGCCGATTTTACCCAGCAAGTATATCCAGGAAAACGGATGGGACTATTTTACCGCTAATCCGGTTGGATCCGGACCATGGAAATACGTCGAACTGGTTCCGGAAACAACCATGGAATTCGCGGCTTACGAAGATTATTGGGACGGAGCACCCTATTTCGAGAAACTCATTTACTATCAAGTACCGGAAGAGGCTACTGCGGTTGCTATGCTCAAGCGGGACGAGGTAGATCTCATTTACGTGTCCATGGACAGGACGGTCGAACTGAGGGACGAAGGTTACCGTCTGCAGGAAATCGGACTGCCTACCATAGGCATCTACGCTTTCCAGGGTACCTGGATGACAGACGGACCGACAAAGGATATCAGGGTACGCCAGGCAATGTCCTACGCCATTAACCGGCAGGAAGTTTGCGATACTTTCCTGCATGGACTGGGAAAGAATTCGGGTTGTGGCTGGTTTATGAGCGATGTCACCTGGGGATGGGACCCCGCCTGGAGCAAGGCTGATCCCTACGACCCGGAAAGAGCAAAGCAGTTGCTGGAAGAAGCCGGGTATCCGGATGCATTCGCCACCCCGACGATTCACGTATACACACCGGAGCAGTGGTCAGAAGAGATGTTGATATGCCAGGGTTACTGGGAGGCGATAGGTCTCGATGTCGAAATTCAGATTGTCGAAATGGGTAAGTTCTTCGACCTGATGTTCGCCAGGGCGGACAGTCCTGATGATGAATGTGTCGGCCAGATCTGGCCCTGGATAAACCCGACAGTATTCCAGAATGTCTACCACTCGTCCAACATGTTTACCTCGCTAGGGGTACATACCACAGCCAATGACCCTGAAATGGATGAACTCTATAACGCTGTACTAGCTGAGACTGATATAGTTAAGCAGGAAAAACTCTGGACGGAATTTATAGAAAAAGGACGCGAGATGTGGATTGTTACGGGTCTGTGGGAGCAGCCCAGCTACTGGGTTGTGAGTGACCATCTCGGCGAATTTACCAAGAGAGCCCATATTTTCATTACCAATTGTCTTTACGGGATTAAACACGCGGAACAATAACTTATAACCTGTGTAAGGTTAAATATTAAGTCGTTAACTTAAAACAGAGGTTCTGGAGGAGCGTCAAACTCCCCCAGAACCTCTCTCGTGGGAGATTCAGACTCGGTCCAGGTCTGACTGGTAACAATTCTTTTTCTGAATATCGCCGAAATGTACTTGACATCTTGGTTATATTTCGGGATATTAGATTTTAGTTTGTAATGATTGAAAGCTATTCTAACAATATGCTATTTCCAAAGTTTGCTGCTCAATCATCAATTCAGGTCATTACGGATACCAAGGCGAATGTCAAATGATCCGTTTTATAATAATACGATTACTTCAAACGCTGATAGCCCTGGTAGGTATCGCAGTGCTGATATTTACCATGGTCCGGGTTTCCGGAGACCCTGCCCTGATGCTGGCAACGGCCACCTCCACGGCAGAAGACATCCAGCAGATCCGGGTAAACCTGGGGCTCGATAAATCGATTCCGGAGCAGTTCTGGATTTTTGTAACCGATGTCGTCCGGGGTGACATGGGGGAATCACTTTTCAAGAAAAAACCGGTGACCGAAATGATCGGTGCCGCACTACCTAATACACTCAGGTTAGCGATTCCCTCCTTCGTAGTAGCCATGTCAGGAGCACTTCTGCTGGGAGTCTTGAGCGCCACCCGGCGCGATTCCATCCTGGACAACATAGTGAAATTCATTGCTGTCATGGGACAGGCTTTACCCGGTTTCTGGGTAGCCATCGTGGCTGTTTATTTCTTTTCGGTAACGTGGAGATTGTTGCCCACCTCGGGCGTGGGAGGCATCGACCACTATGTACTGCCGGTATGTACCATGGCATTTTTCCTGATGCCGGGAATGATGCGTCTGGTGCGTTCCAGCATGCTGGACGTGCTTGACAGCGAGTATATCAAGATGGCAAGGATCAAGGGGTTACCGGAAAGGACGGTTATCTGGAAACATGCCCTGCGAAACGCTATGATAGCTCCTTTGACAGTGGCCGGTGTGCTGCTCGCAGGACTGATTACCGGTGCCGTAATCACCGAGACCGTTTTCAGCTGGCCGGGTGTCGGGTGGATAATGGTCGAGGGAGTGATGGCACGTGATTTCCCCCTGGTACAGGCAATTACCATGCTGGTAGCCGCCATCGTACTCGTAGTAAACCTCCTGGTGGACATCACCTATGCCTATATTGATCCCCAGATCAGGTATCAGAGGACGTAAGGAAAAAAGTACTGATGCAAGATTCGGTTGCTACCATGGAAATCACCTCTAAATCCACGACAGGCGGGATGACCCGCCGGGCGCGGATAGTGAGAAATTTGACCTTCATTATCCCGGTGATAATTCTTACGATTATAGTACTTGTGGCCATTTTTGCTCCTCTACTGGCTCCTTATGACCCTGTCAAGATATCGTTAACGGACCGGCTCCAGCCGCCGTTCTTTGTCGATGGCGGGAGTACGCAACATTTCCTGGGAACAGACAAACTGGGACGGGACGTGCTGAGCCGCCTGATACACGGCGCCCGGATATCACTCAGTGTCTCCTTACTTGTTATCATGATTACAAGCGCTATCGGGACTACGCTTGGAATAATCGGGGGTTACCTGGGAGGTCGCACGGAAGCGTTTTTAATGCGCATAACCGACATCTGCCTGTCTTTCCCCGCAATACTGGTGGCGATGTTACTGGCGGTCAGTATGGGACCGTCTTTCACCACGGTAGTGCTGGCAGTATCGATTCTCGGTTGGGCTCCCTATGCCCGTCTGATACGGGGAGAAACACTGAAACTGCGAGAGGCAGACTTCGTTGCCCAGGCGCGTGTCATCGGAAGTTCGTCGGTTAGAATAATGCTGCGTCATATCTTCCCCAATATAGTAAACTCGCTGATAATAATAATGACCCTGCAGGTAGGGCTGTTAATCATTGTGGAGGCTTCTTTGAGTTTCCTCGGGGTAGGGATCCCTCCCCCGGCGCCGTCCTGGGGGAATATGGTCAATGACGGAAGAAACCTGGTAGATACCGCCTGGTGGATATCCACTTTCCCCGGGATTGCTATCGCCCTGGTAGTTCTTGCCGGTAACTTCCTGGGTGACTGGCTACGCGACAAGCTTGATCCGAAATTGAGGCAACTATGAGCGATGTCATTCTAGAGGTTAAAAATCTCCAGACCTCATTTTTTACCAGGGCTGGGGAGTTCAAGGCAGTTGGTGGAGTAAGTTTCGAGGTTAGAGAAGGTGAAACATTCGGGATTGTCGGCGAATCTGCGTGTGGCAAGTCGGTCACTGCCCTGTCACTCATGCGCTTGCTCCCGGAACCGTCCGGCCAGATTATCGGCGGCAGTATTACTCTCGATGGCATCGATGTACTGAGTCTTACGAAAGAAGAGATGCGTAAGTTCAGAGGATGTAATATATCAATGATACTTCAGGATCCTATGACATCTCTCAACCCCGTTTATACAGTAGGTAACCAGATAGCAGAACCGATACGCCAACACCAGGGCATTACCGACCGTGACGCACTGGAAGACGAAGTTATATCCGCCTTAAGGTTTTTAAGAATACCAGCGCCTGAACAAAGAATACATGATTATCCATTTCAGATGAGTGGTGGAATGAGACAGCGTGTCGTGGGTGCCATTGCCATGTCCTGTCGACCGCGTATACTTATTGCCGATGAGCCCACCACGGCTCTTGACGCAACCATACAAGCCCAGTACCTGGAGTTGTTCAGAGACATCCAGAAAGAAACGAACATCGGTATCATATTCATTACACACGATTTCGGTGTGGTAGCAAGTATGTGTCATCGTGTAGGTGTAATGTACGCAGGGAAAATTCTAGAGACAGCATCTACTTCCGATATTTTCAAATCACCTTTACATCCGTACACAATTGCTTTGATTAATTCGGTACCGCGCCTGGATATAAAAGTCGATAGACTCTACTCAATCGAAGGACAACCACCTTCATTGCTAAATCTCCCTCCCGGTTGCAGATTTGCTCCTCGTTGCCCCGATGTAATGGATATATGTCTTGAAAAGCAACCGGATGAAATCGAAATCCATCCGGGCCATTCCGTATCCTGCTGGAAAGTAAGGTAGTCTATGGCAGAGGTATTGTTAGAAACTAAAAATCTGAAAAAGTACTACCCTGTGAAAAAGGGATTGCTTCAGCGTACTATCGGTTACGTCAGGGCAGTGGACGATATTTCATTCACGATAGAAAGCGGTAAATCTCTCAGCCTCGTCGGTGAATCAGGTGCGGGAAAGACCACCGTAGCCAAGATGGTTCTATTGTTGGAGAAATTAACATCGGGTAATATCCTGTTTAACGGCAAGAATGTGTATGATTTTTCTACTTCATGGCTTAAGGCCGAATACAGACCTCATGTGCAGTCTGTCCAGCAGAATCCGTGGAGTTCGATGAATCCGAGAATGCGTGTAAGAGATATAATAGCCGAACCTCTTGTCGTGAATACCAAACTCACGAAAAATGATATTCGTAACAAGGTACTGGAATTACTCGAACAGGTAGGACTCGCACAGCATCAAGCGGAATATTATCCTCATGAGTTCAGCGGAGGCCAGAGACAGCGAATAGCAGTTGCTCGAGCGCTGGCTCTGAATCCCAGTCTGGTAGTACTCGACGAACCTGTATCCGCTCTTGATGTCTCCATCCGGGCGCAGATAATGAACCTCCTGAAGGACCTTCAGAAGCAGCATAACCTGAGTTACCTTATTGTCGCCCATAACCTGGCAACAGTAAGGTTTATGAGCCATGACATAGCTATTATGTATCTCGGGCAGATAGTAGAATACGGTGACACAGAAACTGTATTGCAGGACCCTCTCCATCCTTACACTCAAGCTCTGATTTCAGCTTCAACTCTTACCTTGCCGGAAGATCGAGAGGAAGGTTTTGAACCCATAATTTTAAGTGGCGAGATGCCATCACCCCTTAATCCTCCTCCAGGATGCCGTTTCCATACACGCTGTCCGGTTGCAATTGAGATATGCAGAGAAGAAATCCCTGAATTTAAAATGGTAAGTAACAGGTTCGTAAGCTGTCATCTTCATACATAATAAGCTTATCTGGTTTTTTTGAAGAATGTTGCCTTATCTCGTCTCCTCTATCATCCGTTTCCAATGATGTCCCGGTAAAAGCTTGCCCCGTACATGATACGGGGTGGTCCTGGATGATATATTTTCAAGGTTCGAGGCTGTTACTATACATCACATACGATATTATATCAATACCCGGATTTCCTTATCAGTGCCATCAAGCGGGAATCCTATATAACAAACAATCCTCTATTTCAGAATATAAAGCTGATAACAGCCGATGGTATTTTCGAGCGTCTCCCTTTCCATTTGGAGAGGGAGATGACTCGTAACAGAGGGAGAGGATAAAAGAGGAAGATGGGCAAGTGTAAATATAAAGGACTCCGGAAGAATCCGAAGCCCGATATATCATCTTTGGTGGGCCAGACAAGACTATTGCGAAACCAGTAGAAAGCTTTTTTGAATTATCCATAATTCCCGTTCTCTCTATCCGCGAGGAACGCGGGAATGAACCTAAATGACCATTTTCGTAGATATTTTGTTTTTGATCTATCACGTTACCCCTTAGAGTTTCGCTACAGAAAAGTATCTGTCCGCGGTAGTAATGAACGTGATCCTGATGTCAACGGGCCTCATAGGTATCTGCCCAATGCAATAACCAACATCGGTACATTCTGCGGTGAAGGCATCGCTGATACAAATTCATCCCCTATGCAAATTACTCTAATGGTCTTTTCGGACAGCAGCGGGTCTCCTCCCTGATGCAATGTCGATAGGGCTTACTGCATAGCTGTAATGCAGTTTGTTAGCAGGAAGCTGCACACAGCACGAATTGTGATTAAGGAGGAACAAATGACCGAAAAACAACAGGATGACACCATAAAAAGTCGAATAATCGGGCTGCTTCAGAAGGGCTATAACCGCAGCCAGTTGATTAATGACTTCAGCTTTGCTGAGCGTACAGTCGATAGCGCTATCAAGGATTACAAGGAGCAAGGTGGAAGTGAGACCGAGGAAACAAAGAAGGTAGAAGACTTCGATCCAAAAGCGCTGGCATTACCGGCCAAGCTGGACATCAAGCAGGTTATCGTCCCCGAATACCTGATAAAACACCTGTCTTTTGTCGACGGCGGTCAGAGACAAACATTTATTGATGCTCTACTGGTCTACGAGGCCGCCCGCCGGTCGGTGATGGAAGACATTATCATCATCCAAGGTCTGGCTTCAGCCCAGGCGCAGATAACGGATACCCAGCTGAAAGTCCTGCGTGAAGCAAAGAGCGATAGTAAAGAAGTAGCCAGAGCTGCCGCCGAAGAAGCCGCCTGGAGAGTCGGACAGCAGGTACAGGAAGTAGCACGGCATGCTACTAAATCGGAGAGTCCTAATCCTATGGCCACCATGTTCAGCAATGCGATACAGCCTTATTTCTCCCAGGCCCTTGCACAGATGTTCGGCATGTTCGGCGGCTTCGGTGTACCGGGTGGTCAACCGGGACAAACCATACCAGGTGGAGGGCAACCATCAAGTGTACCACCCGGAAGCAAACAAATAAGTGACGAAGAAATGGAGGCGGCATTCAATGATGAATAACCAGGAAATGCAGAGACAATTTCAGGCAGCCAAAGAGCTGGCAACCCAGGCCGGAATCAGCGGGGCGGTTTACCTGGATGTTGACCAGGCTAAGGGTACCCTGAGAATGAAATTCAAGGTAACACCGGCAGAAGAACAGCAAAAGCTTGTATTCAGCCTGGCATATGTACTAAACCAGATGAGTCAGGCTATCGGTCTACAGGTGAATTTTCGAGAATCAAAAAACGAGAAGGTGAATAATGGATGATTGGAACTACGTATTCGGTTATCTGATGGAGAGAGTCATGCCTATGATGGCTTATGTCGCACTGTTAACCATTGCCGGGAAAATTGTTGAAGTGGAAAGGGAAAAGGTGAAACAAGCGGTGGGTCATGAGCCGACACAAGAAAACATGCAGTACTATTATGAACTTCGACAGGAAGAGAAGACCAGGCAAAACACTCGCCAGCGTGAAAGCGACCGGAAGAATATCCGCCGCCTGGTATTTGGAGACGAAGAGGACAATAATCCCAAAGCTAATTAGAGGTAGATACTATTATTCACTTGATTGGTATTTTAGTGTCTTCACAATAGAACTGCTATAATGGCGGAAATGATTGTGTCTTCTGAATTATCTCAATCTGATATCTATACTCTATTTGATGCCATGGACCATGAGCTTGCTTCCCATGGTTCTGAGTTCGCATTTGTTCAACTTCGCATGTCTGCCGAACGTTTTACTGTCCCCATATGTGGACTCGCAGCGGAGAAGACATTACGCGCGCTAAAACCCGACCAATATCACGTGTATTTTGAAAAGAAACTACAGCAGTTTGAACAAGGCCCTGTCGATTTGGTACTAATGCCGACTTCCAGCGGTACACCGTATTGTCTCGAGTTCAAGATGGTATGGACAAAGGGTATCAACGGAAACATCGCGGGAATACGAAAGGACTTCGAGAAGCTGAACGGTTACGACCGCGGGTTTGTTGCTGCAGTGCTGTTTTCTTTTAGTACGTCTCCGGACTGGGCTCCCTACTCACACAAAGGAGACATGGACCGGTTGGCCAAACAAGTCATAGCGGAGATTGGAGGGCCGGTTTACGAGGGTAAATCGCATCAAATTACATCTCACGAAGTAGAAGGGGAAGTTAAGTTAATCGCATGGGCAGCGGATAACTGGAACGCTAGTAAGGCGAATTGACTAATACCGTTTTCTTCAAAGCACACATAATGCTTGTTTGTTGCGTTTATAAAAATATAGAGGAACTATTACTCACTTACTCTAATCCCAGGATAATTCTTGCTATCCTGGTCATATCTAATACGTTCACAGCACCATCCATATTTACGTCGGTACCAGGTGTTTTACTCTCTATCATAAGGATTATTTTCGCTACCTTAGTCATATCCTTTACATTCACTATTCCATCATCGGTTGCATCACCTGTAAGGATAGATTTACTCCCATATTTAAAGATAAAAAGTGTAATCCATTGGTTGGCGGTATTACCTGCTTTATCTTTAGCACAAACTCTCAAGAAATATCGGTTTCTGTATTCGACAGGATCGGGATGGAAGCTGGGATTTTTATTGTAATTGTCCGAAGTGCCGTTCCAACTGGATCCCCAGTAAATATAATATCCGTCAATACCAGATCTGTCATCACTGGAGCTATACCAAGCAAACTCCGGATCAGTAACTTCAATTTGCCATTCATCCCACTGTACCCCGTATATTTCAGTTGATGGCGGAACAGGATTTGACGGTGGAACAAGGTCGTAACCAGCACATGTATCACCAACTGAAGGAGTGGATTCGATGTCAAGACTTTCATCGGTTGCTATACTACAGAATTCATAATACCCCTGACCTTCAGGCCAGTTGAAACAAAATAATCCACTTGCTGATTCGCCTTCAACTTCTTTTATCTCGAATATCTTCCATGTTGTCCATGATAAGCTGTCATTACTATATCTGTATTTTAATGACACGGATGTCAGGTTGTAATCATCTCCGGCATTAAATGCCAAATTGACTGCTTCTGTGTTGTGCCAATATGAATCTACTGGTAATATTATGGACGTTAGGGCATCTTTATTCTGAATAATGATCCCATCACTGATTCCGACCGAACTCCATAACCCAGCACCGTTTCTGGCTTTTACTGCGAAATAATAGGTATTACCTATGGATAAGTTTAGATTCCCTTGAATAACTTTTGTATTTGCACCAACCGATGTCCAATCTACAACCTCTTTCCCTTCCTGTGTAGTACCTATACAGTATTGATATTCAGTGATACCGGATTCTTGATCTGTAGCATTCCAGGAAGCGCTGAGTTGTTTACTATTCGAAGTATACAATCCTTCATCCATAACTTCTGGAGTAGTAGGCGAGGTAACATCGCCGGAAATTAGTTGGGCAAACCTAATCTGCCCGTCATTATTCCCGTAATAACTAGTCATCGGATTACCTTGATCATTGTACGCGAGTGATTTATACTCTCCATTTTCACCGTCATTATCGACGATCTCCATATTCCACTCGCTTCCGTTGAACCGGGCGAATTTCAACCGATAGCTACCAACATAAGCTATAGATGGATAACCTTCAATGTCGAACGCCAGTGAAGGCCAAACCCCACATTTTGCAGTTTCGTCTATTACTTCTGGTGGGCCCCAATCAGTACCATCGAACCGTATGAATTTTAAAATATTGTTTGGCGCGTTTGTATCATCGGAATATGCTATGACTGGATTATCATTAGAATCATAAAGGATAGAGCTTCTATACCCTACTGCTCCAGCTTCATCAACAGTATCTTTTATCCAGTTGGTACCATCAAAGTACGCATATCTCAGATCGAACTTGTTGATGGGACCGGTATCTCCCATTACTTCACTCCAGTAGTAACTTATTCCCGGATTCTCCTGGGTGTCGAAAGCAAGAGAAGCAACCGGTCCGATATTTATAGTGTCTACGGTTTCGGTAAGCCATGTTTGATCACTAAAGCAAGCATATCGAAGATGCCCATTGGAATAAGCCACTGATGGTATCCCGGAAGGACTGAAAGCAAGAGAAACATAATCCTGTATCGCGCTGGAACTATCAATTATTTCTGGCTCATTCCAGCTTGAACCGTTGTAAGCAACGTACTTTACCAATGATGGTTCAAAATTCTGTTTCATAACGTAACTTATCGCCGGATTCCCTTCACTATCCACGGCGATAGAGCAACTGCTGATTGTTCCCAAATCCGGATGTATATTATCTAAAGTTATAAAATGCCATTCGTGTTCTTCTCTAATTGCATATCTCAATTCAACCTTCATCGTACCGTTATCGCTTATCTGTCGAGTATAACTCATTGCAGGATTTCCATTGACGGTAGTGAGTGAAGTGAATATACCTTGTTCGATTGCCGTTTTTTCCCAGCTTGGTCCTGTATTCGGTATTATGGAAAATGTGCTATCAGTGATATCTTCTGATATCTGACCATGGGTATCTTTAGCGATAATTCTGACTAGTCCTGAATTCGTCAGTGAATCGGGAACAGTCCATGTATAAACGCCTTTATTCGTTTCATTTTCAGCTATAAATTCCCAATCAGTACCGTCATCAGAGTATTGTATATCAATTCCTGCCACCCCTATGTCATCGACTGCTATCCATCGGATGGGATAAACACTGAGCGTTTCGAGCTCTTCGCCACCATTAGGTGAAGTCACTATTATGCTTGGTGGATTATCCTGAGTTGTTGACCATGGACCTCCGTAGGCTCCAATATCGTTTAAAGTTGTACCTTGGGATGGTGGGAAATAGACGTCAATGTACTCGGGAGTAGGATCCCCGTTGTCAATCAATGGTGATGAATCATCCAGATGGAAATTACCAATTGCACTATTTATAAAAATCGGATCAAGTCGCAGGTTACCATAACCAGGTGCTGGTAATCCGTAATCACCATCAAAATATTCGGTATTTGTATTGAAATAGTTGTTGTAGCCGAGATAAATCCCTTTCTTAAAGACATTTCTTATACACGTCCCGACATTAGAAAATGTATTATTTTTAATAAGGGCTGTATTTTCTCCATCACTAAAAGCTATTGCTGAGTTTCCTTGACCGAAACCCAGATCAGGATCTCCTATCGAATCGATTACGTTATTTAACAATACTCCGTTTGCATTACCCAAGAACTCTATCGCGTTTAGGGGTGAAATATTGTGGATAACATTATTTTTTATAATTGGAGAACCTCCATTTATGCGTATAGCCATATCTACATCGTCAATCGTGTTTCCCATAATGATTGGGCTTGCTCCTTTCCCGACAGCTATTGCTATACTATTCTGGACGAGTCGCACATTTGTAATCTCAGGGGAGGTATCCATCGCATATAATCCACAATCAATTCCCACAGTACCACCCTGAATGGTAAACCCGGATATAACCGAGTTATTTGCACCTGATACAACGAAATCTGCTACTTCAGGGCGAGCGTTGATAATCGTAGTTGCAGGATCCACTCCAATCAGGTTAACACCTTCAAGTAATCTTATAGGTCCGTCATATTCACCGGGTCCTACTAATATAGTACTTCCAGGCCAAGACGCCGCACGAGCTATTGTGTCTTGAATGGAGTTTGAATCTTCGGGTATATGAAAAACTCGTCTCCATGTATCAGAAGGATATATGATTAGTCGAACATCGAGTGATATGTCCGTATTTTGTACCGACGATGAATTTATCCAGACGGTCCCTGAATATACACCAGTTTTCAATCCAGATATCTGGGGTAAGATATGTACTATATCCACATCATCGGTAGTTATGCCGCTTTGCCGGTTGAATTTTAACCAATTAACGTCTGTTTCTATAATCCATTCAAGTATTCCACTACCTGAATTCCAAATATAAAGGCACTGATCAGACGGATTCATACCTCCCTCGATTGCGGTGAAGGTAAAATTATACGGAGTATAGCCGATAGCCGGACTAACTTCTGTGGTGAAATACCAGACAGGACTACTAGAAACTGCACCCACTTGGTCTTTTGTTTGAATCCGCCAATAGTATTTCGTCTCATATTCGAGAACATCTGGATTGTAAGAAATCTGATCTTGAGTAGCTGGGTAAGGTCCTATAGTATCAATATAGGAAGGTGATGATGTAGTGCCCATGAAAACATCGTAGTATACTGTATCATTTGTGTCAGGATCACCTCCCATCCAGCTGAGTATAGGAGTAACGGGTACGTTGAGTGAATCATCGCTGGGTAAAACATAACTTGGCTGATAAGGTTGTTGGTTAGCTGGTATACCGTTACCTATCACGGAAAAACTTGTTTCCTCTTCTCCACTAATGAGAGTGAAACTTGCCGTAACTGTTCCTTCAGATGTTGGGGTGAAACGCATTACAATGTCTCTCGTGCCATCTGGACCGACGCTAAAAGGGACTCCCGGATCCAAATGTGAAAAGGCATTACTTCCAGATGCGTGAACGATTTCGTCAATAGTTAATGATCCTATAGTACCGTTTCGAATAATAGTGGATTTATCAACGAAATTTCCAACTTGTACAGTACCGAAATCTATTGAATCTATCGGATAGACGAATTTATCGTTATCTGGCAGTTCATTGACATTGAATGTATATACTTTAACGAATTCATCTTGCTGGTCTTTAACACCCGATACTGGATCCCATGATGCAACAAGACCTTCAGGTTGTCTTCCAGCTACACTTTTTACATAGAAATCGATAAGTCCGGCACTCTGGGGTTTAACCCTCAATTGCATATATCGTTCAGTATTATTTTCCCAAGGACTGGATACACCTTCAACGACAGGATACTGTAATTGAATAGTTTTAGTCCCATATCCACCTCGCATACTAGTACCGTTATCATATATACAGGCGTTATCCAGATTATATTCAAGGATCTCAATATCGTTGGTATCAATTCCTTGCGGGAAAGATACAGATATGGTTTGCCATTTTGCTTCGTCAGCATGGTTGACAACTTTTACCAGAATTGTCGCCCACTGATTTACTGTTATTTCATCTGGATACTTTACTTCGGTGATAGCTGTTACGGGGAAAGAGGAAATGGTAAACGAAACTTGAGCAGGTGTGCTATCTACCTTGCCGAATCTATCTACTGCGTAAACCATGAAAGTATATTCTTTTTCAGGTAAATTGGTGTAGGTCTTCCTTGTATCAGAGGTAACATGCCATGCACTATCAGTACCTGTCAGCTTATAGTAGTAAATTAATTGATATTTGGGTGTAGTATCATCTTGACCTTCCCATGTTATAGTTACGTTTTTTGAGTTTACGGTTGCTGGTGGTGCACCGATAATCCATGTATTAGGATGTTCCTGATCAATTGTGTTATATGATCCTTGAGCTAACGCAATACTATAAACTGTAGCTGTAGTATTACCTTCTAATTGATTTTGAACAAGTTCTAGCCCGGAACCTTTATTAAGGTAGAACTCTTCAAGCCAATTCCATTCTCGAGTCTTGATGAGTGCTTGATTTATGCTATCAACAGATTTATTCACAAAAGTATTAAAAGGTGGTATGTAATGTTTGAAAGAATCAATAACATCTTTCGTTATACCTTCTATGAAATCAAGTACACCTTCCCAAATACCTTTATCGATTTCATCAACTTTTGCAAGTAGGTTGTTTGCAGGATATTCGTAGACGTAAGACGCTGTTAAGAAATGATATAAATAGTTTGCAGCGGTTTCATAGTCTTTCATACCTCCGGGTGAAAACTGGTTTTGAACAGCAATGGTAAAAGCTTCATTGTATTCATCTTCAGCATTCTGAAGGCTTTCAACCGAAATAGCTTCTGCTATCTTTTTAGGTTCTCCTGATCCTATGGTTAGGAATCTTGCAGTGTATTCAATAAACCGCGCGCTATCAATAGTTTCACCATTACCAGCAATATCCAAAGCAAGATCTTTAATAATGTTTAAAGTTTCTACACCATTCATTCCTCCTGGGACATTATCATCAATCCAATCTTCGACTCGCTGTGTTATCTCTTCAGCTGAAGGCGTATCTGCTGCAGTTGTGATAATGAAACTCGCGAAGTCCTGTAAAGATACTTTACCAGTAACACCCCATCCGATAAGCATACTTAGGGCTCTAGAATGAGCGTCAAGAGCGAATCCTAAAGAATCAAGATTGTCGTGAAGGTTTTTTCGTTGACAAATCCCTTTCAACCTTTCATCTATAGCTTCTGAACTTCCAGGATATTGATATGATGCTGATGCTTTAATTGGGCGACCATGAAGCCAGTTACGTGCTGTTTCGATTACTCCAATTTTCTGAGCAATATCGACAGTAGAAATAGGATTTCCTTGAAAATCAACGTAAACTGTGGATTTCTTTTCTGGATTTAAACTCCAATCATGAGGGTTTATCTCACTTTTTAAATATACGATATAATATTGTTCCCCATCTACAATAACCGGTATTTTTAAAGGATCTCCGATATCGCTTATCATTGTCTCACGTTCGATAATCCCTGCAATACCAGGGGGTGATATCACGCAATTCAGTAACTCTTGAAAATCACCATTGAACACATTTAAATCAGCCTGTCCTTGTGAAAAATGTACATCCCATTTATATTGCCAAAATGACCAAGTATTCCATCCTTTGGTATCAGGATTTTCTCCAAAAACTGGTTCAGTTTCTCTAAAATCTACCATCCAAGCATCGTGTAGATTCGCTATTGAAGAGTCACTTAAAAACTCAAAAAGGTAAGGATTCATATATAACATTGGTTGCACACCAGTGCTTAACTCAACCGTATCCATCCATGTTTTTATCCATTGTGCGAGAGGTTCTTTTCCAAGTAATTCAGGATGTTCGCCATATGAATTATCTTCAATGTCCAACGTTGGTCTGAGATATCCTTCTCTGATGTAATCTCCAGCAAGGTTAATAAAACTCTCTGCTTCAGCTTCTGCGTCGTTTTGAGGATTACCAGCCTTATTGATGGGGCGAGCGAAATGATATACTCCAACTAAGAGTCCTGCTTGTTTAGCTTTATTTACTCGATCTTCAAATCCAGACTTTGACCAGTCTATACCTTCAGTAGCCTTTACAAATGCGAATTGATATCCTTTATTATTAACATCTGACCAGTCAACATCGTCTCTTATATCTATACCTTTAACGTATTCTGAACTTGCCTTTGCATTTTCTGTATTTTGATACCCAAACGAAATTAGTAAAGTGACGATACACGTCAATCCAAATGGGATCAGCAGTTTAGTTAATTTATTTAATATCATGTTATCTCTAGGTATTAGATTACTTTCAAGGTTTTCTGCATACTATTCATTATAATTAGTTGTTATCAGTTATCGTTATTTTCCCGATGAGAAAATGCTAATTAGTCAATAAACCGATTCTCGATTCGAAGTTTGAGTCAATCACAGAATCATTTCACCTTAACAGGAATAATGTCCTAATAGTATCGTGATTTTATTCTTTTACGATTATAGTGTCAATACTGTTTTGTGAGATAGTAAAGGTGGTCTATAAACGGTCAGATTATTCAATGTACTATGAGAATAAAAAGAATGGTTTCATTCGTAATAGTGATCTATGTTTTACCTAGTAACACGAAATAGAAAACTCCTCAACAACCTTATAGTTCGAGTGATTTCTTTCATCATTTTGGTAATATGCCAAGGGAGGGGATGATAATCGTGCTATTATGCAGGTAATCGTCAAGAGGGTAAATTGTTAGCTTCAGAAGCAGACTTACCCACACTCCGGATAAGCCTGTTAAATACCTCCACTCTCTGAGTTTGTCCCTTATTCTCAGCATCCTGTTTCTGCTTGTTCAGGACAGGTAAAAATTCTACAGTTGTCGAAAAGCATGGACAGGATTCGCAGATCGTCTCGTATTCACAGGATACTCCATCTGGTCGAGTGCAATATCCGTTTCCCAGCATCCGCCAGTGGTCCTGCCTTAGCCGTTTCATCTGGTTTCCTTCTACCAGACTCAATTCACCCTTATTGGGCATAACTGCCCGGCTGAGTTCTTCCAGATGCTGACTGACCTGAGTATATTCCTGTTGCACGGTCCGGTTACCGATACGAGCGTAGACCATTGTCATGGAGAGAGATCGATGACCGAGTAAAGCTGCAATACTCTCTAAAGGCATACCTCGGTTTACAGCCAGAGTAGCTAAAGTGTGACGAAGCCGGTGTGGTGCAATGTGCTCTTTAATACCAGCTGCCTTGCCGATGCGTTCCACTGCCAGAGCGACCTTACCTCTTCCGAAGCGGCATCCATGCGAGGTGAAAAGCAAATCATAGGGATCTTTCGGCGGACCCTGTGCTACCCATTCATCGAGTAGTTCTTTTACTTCCGGATGAAGAGGGATGAATCTGTCATTGTGCATTTTACCCAGGGGGACTCGAAGCCAGTAGTTATCACCGATCTGTACTACACAGTCCACAGTCAAGTTAAGGAATTCACTCTGACGCATTCCGGTCATTATGAGCGTGATACCACAGAGTCGAGTGAAGAGATCGGGATGATTCCTGGCTGCTTCTAAAAATCTAGCTGCCGATATTTCGTCTAAAAATTTCGGCGACGGCTTATCAATTGTGGGGAAATCTCCGGGGAATACCAGTACATGTTTTGGGGCCTCTGGCCACTGCCATTCTGCGATACGGTTGAAGAAATAATATAAAGTCGCGAGTAAATGATACCTGGATGAAGAGCATAAGACATCACCCGGAGTACGATTGGATCTGTGCTGAGGTGGTACCCAGCGTAAGTATTCCTTAAACGCTTCGATATGGTAACGTCTGATCTGGTCAATTCGGATTATCTCCGGATAATTCTTAACCATCCATGAGAAAAACCGACACAAGCGATTCTTTTCCTGATAGGCCGAATCGGGTCGGAGTGATAGCCCCATTTGTTGCAGATACCGGCGGACTGGAGCAGTGATTTCGAATGGGACATCTTTCCACTGTTTCTCAAAGCTGATTCTTCGACTGTTGTGTTTTAACTGAGTGATAATTCCCATATGGTAAAGGACATTGCGCATACTGTTGATCTGGCTATCCCAGCGAGAGGGGAGTCCATTTCTCACGCTCTTCCGACGTCGCTTGGTAGATAGATATGCTTTTTGCAGCTCTTGTATGAAATTCTCCAGGTCATCGAGGGTAAGAGCATCGATAGACTTCTGTACCCAGGTCATCAGGCACAGAAGAGCGCAAAATTGGTTTTTGATAGGCTGTTCCTTATAGCCGAGACGTTCAGCTGTTTCCCTGTAGTATAGGAAATTCTCACGTTCCATTAGTCGAGTTGCCATCTGGAAAAACTTCGGTTTGGGAGTAAGCATGTATGGTAAGGGCATGGGTAGAAGACGGCGTAAAATAAGGTAATGTACAAAGCTGCGCTCTTTATGGTCACAGGTACGCTGTTCCTCTGCCGATAAATCAAACCATTCCTGAGGATCGGGGAATTTACTGAGGAATCGCCTGGCGCCACGCTCGAATATGCGTTTTTCCTGAAGCAGTTCTGAGTAACCGGCTGCTTTCAGGTATGACATGTAACTCCCCACCAGGCAGTCATGGTACGATTTTGTATCGTCAGTTGTCTCATTTTCTTCGTCCTGGTATCCTTTGAGTATAAGTTCGGGATCAGCAGGCTTGCCAAGTAGCAGTTGATTAGTCATTAGCCGACCTCCCGATCGTTGTTAAGGACGAAAAGAGTTCGTCGGACATCTGCAGGTACTCTTGTTGCAGCTCTTTCGGGCAGAGGTGTAAATATATCCTCGTGGTATTGATACTACTATGCCCGGCTTGAGCTTGCAGGGCTTCCAGAGACATTCCTCCCTGGCGTAACCGGGTGAAACAGGTATGGCGCATCCGGTGGCATTGGACACCAGGAGTATTTGCCTTCTTCCTGTGGTACTCGATGATGGTATCCAGAGCCCCTACAGTCAATGGTTTGCCCCTGTTCCTGCCTTTCAGGACAAGAAATACTTTCTCCGACCGGCTGGCAGGCCTTTCCGCGTTCAGGTAACTTATAAGTTCCTGCAATCCGGTATCTGATATGGCGACCACCCGCTGATGTCCGCCTTTTCCCTCTCTTACCATGAGAGTATGCTGACCGAAATCGA
>DAOULV010000004.1:0-3835 GCA_034416335.1 Dehalococcoidales bacterium | reverse complement strand
ATATGAAGAATACTCCCTCGTGCAGTAGATACAGGCCAGATTGAACCATCATCGGGAAGTACGAGGGGCGGGTCGCACATCTTGTCCCATGCCTTTACCCTGATGAATCTTAACTGACTGAGCATTCTTACATCGGGAAGCATTTTCATCATTGGGCATCGGCCATGCATCTCAAGGGCATCTTTATCGAATCTTACCACCTGATAAGGCTCTTCCGGTTCGCCGCTGTGTTCAAAATCTCCCTGCTTGATTATCTGCTTGTCTTTGATGTTCACATAATAAGAAACGAAATCCATCGTAAGAGAGTCTGTGTTCTTGCCGTCCGCATCGGGATTAGGAAAACAGGCGTGAAGAAATGGGAACTTCTCTGATGACATTCGCTTCGGGTCTTTGAAAGCGGTCAGTATATTCTCACCAAGATTTTCCTCTTTGAACTTCTGGACGGCCTGTTTAGCCGTGTACTCGAACTCCCTGAATACCGTATCGACATATTCCTCATCATCCACATCAATATAAACAGAGGACATGTGAAAGCTGTGAAATGTTATTGCCTGTCTCTTTCCAGGCCCCGAATAAAAACAGGCAGTTCCTATTCCGGCAAGAGATTTAAGAAACTCGAAAAACGTATGCCTGAAATTGCTCTGTGTAAGATAGGTATGAATAATATCGGTTACTTTTGAGAGCCATTGTTTAACATCGTCATTTTCTGAAAGTTCCTCATTATCCACACCTAAAATAAATGCCTTTGAATCGGTCGGGAACATATATGAATATAGTCCCGCCGCTAACTCTATAATACAAGACTCGGCCACCGTCTGATAGGTGTCGTCCTGCTCCTGTCCCGGTGCTGTCTTTGTAGTGTACTGGCGGTTGCCCGGCATACCATAGTCTGCACACTGCTGCCACAGATTAGGCCAGTTCGCCCTGCCGTCCTTATATTGAGATAATCTGTCTAATAGTTCCTGCGCTTCCATTATGGTATCACCACATCAATAGGTTTATTTTGTTTTTCAAGTGCAAGTTTGCCGGGCGGAATTGTTATCAAATTTACATCTTCTAATATTACAAATTTCTTAGTCTTTGGCTGCGGAGCGTCCTTGCCGTCGATACCGTCTTTGCCGTCGAAATAATCGATTCCTTTTCGCGGAGTCTTGCCCGGGCGCCCTTCACGTCCGTCTTTGCCCGGTAATCCCTGTTCGCCGCGTTCGCCCCTGTCACCTTTATCACCCTTCAAGCCTGTTTTACCGTCATCGCCCATGGCGCCCTTGAGCCCATCGTGGCCCCGGTCGCCCTTGTCGCCTTTATCTCCTTTTTCTCCACGCTCTCCCTTATCGCCCTTGTCACCTTTGTCGCCTTGTTTCCCGTGTTTTCCATTGATACCGTCTTTGCCCGGATCGCCTTTGTCGCCTTTTGGGCCGGGCTTGCCTTTCGGTCCGGGCATTGTTACGAGTATGGGTTTCTTGTCGAGATACAGCTTGCCGTCAACTACTTTAAGATGGCTGGCTATCTCCTGAGCAATTTTCGATTCGTCAGCTTTTGTGAATTGTATTGCTTCCATTATATGCCTTATTTAATATTCGCTCTTTGGCTATTCCTCTTTTTATTAAGAGCTCTTTTATTTCGTTCATTTTATACTGATCTCTTTCATGCAAAAACAGAAGCAAGAGAGATTCATCAGACAACTTGCTGTAATCAAATTCCAGCTCAACCAACTCATCATTATTGTTGTATATTTGCATTTTCAAACCTCGTACATTGAATCGTAAGGTTCTAATATCATTTTTATCGTTCTTATAACCTTTGTCATTCCATAAACGATATCGCCTTCGCTCGGCGCTTCTCCGGCAACCGTAACGCCCGGATATACATCGGCCATCATCTGCCTGTCGGCGGCGCTTATCGAACCGTCCGCCACGGGCATCAAAACAATAAACGGAATGCCCGCCGAAATTGCAGCCCTGCGTTTTGTCTCACTGTCTATAGCCATTAATCAGGTGCTCCCATTTCCCCCCGTGTAAAATCAGTACCATCGTCCGAAATGTCCGATTCGACAAGCTTCGTATTGCCGTCATCCTTGTAAATCACGACTTCACTGTTAGTTCCATCAGTTACCGTCTTATTCCGCCATGCCTCGTAAAGATAATTAATCGCGGTCAGTACCGAGGCCGTTGCGCTCGGCGCTCCCGCCGCCAAATCACTCAATGCCTTTGCCCATATTTCTGCTACTGCGTCGGTATTAAGCGCATCGGCGTCAATGGCATCTGTTTTGAAATCACCCGCCTCGATTGCATCTGCGTTGACGGATGCTACTATAACTCCATCAGTGCCCGTATCGGCAAGAATTGCAGTAACATCGGCCCCGACCGCATCTTCCACCTCGGATTCGACCTCCGCATCCCAGGCGGCGTTCCAGGGAACGGCGGTAAGTCCCGCCCCTGCCGCTCCTATTTCAGCAGTATCTGTAAGAATTGCGTTAATATCCGCGCCATTGTCATTAGCCGTCTGAGAAGTACCGCCTACCTGAGTAACATTCACAGTAAGAATCTCAGAGGCATTTTCAAAGAAAGCCTCGTAAGAGTTGTCGTTCATTACCATAAAAGTACATTTTACAGGAAGGCATACGTCATCGTCCTGAATAGCTATAGTGGCAAGACCTTCGGTGTCAGCCCAACCACTTTGAAGGGTAAGGGCGTAATAGCCGTCCATGCTCGTTATAGCCGCCCACGTAGCGCCTGATATGTCCGTAACAGTAGTAGTAGCAGCTTTCAAAAGGGCAGTCTCGTCGGCAGCCCCTAAAGTAATTCCTGTTTCGGGGACATAACCATTCGATACATCAACAAACGGCCCGACAACTATAATAGTCTCGGTATCAGCCTTTACATAACCAATGAATCCGGCCTGTGCCGTACCGGACAAAAGTAACAGAATTATCAATACTCTTTTCATATAGCACCTATACAAGCGGCGGTATTCCTCAAAAATTCCCTTCTCGTTACATTGCCCTGTTTAGACCACATATACGGTATTGCCAACGGAGTTAGTTTACAATGGTGCATATAATGGTACATGAATATCGGTATCTTCGTACCGGCACTAAACGGATAAGCCAAACCTGCACCGGAATTATATAAAGACGTTACCTCGCCCGAAGTCAACTCCCTTGACCAAATACCGACCTCATCGAGCGTACCTAAAAATTCGTAAGGCTGACTTGAGTGTTTGCCGCCGAGGTACAGAATATTGGCAGTTGTAGGAGTGCCACTTCCGGTTGCGTCTGTAGCAAATGGACTACCATCAACATACACGGCAGCCGCAGAACCGCTCCAAGTACATACAATATGATGAAAGCCGCTGCTCATATCCGGCCATGCCGCAGCGGCATTTACAAAGTAAGTAGAGCCGTTCGAGATTACGAATATAAGATTCGTGCCGTTGCCAAATATGTCCCAGTCCCGCTCATTGGCGTTACCTCTGGATGTGCCTTTTGTGATAATACTTCGGGTATTACTGGAAGTATTACACCATAACGAAACACTCATAGCAGAAGTAAGCTGAAGGCTTGCATCATTGCCGCAGTTTACCCAGTCACCAGTGCCGTCAAAACTGTAAGCATCATTGATTAAGCCAGACGCTCCCTGAGTAGCACCGACAACAGTACCATCATTGCTGCCGTGAGCATCAATAGCATTGCCTGAAGCCTCATCAAGCTTCCAGTATGAAACGAGATTATCGGTAAGTGCCATTTATAAACCTGGAAAATCAGTATCTATCGTGGTCTCTAATGTATCAAGAGCGGTAAGTGCGGCGTTAATCTGGATCTGCAAGCTGTTCAGTT
>DAOULV010000003.1:0-429532 GCA_034416335.1 Dehalococcoidales bacterium | reverse complement strand
AATCCTGTGGGAATCTGCCCTGACCACAGGGCAAGGCTAAATACCCTTGATGACCGATAGTGAACTAGTACCGTGAGGGAAAGGTGAAAAGTACCCCGGGAGGGGAGTGAAATAGACCTGAAACCGTGTGCTGTCAAGCAGTCAAAGTCCGCCTCTGGCGGATGATGGCGTGCCTATTGGAGAATGAGCCGACGAGTTAATCTACGTGGCTGGTTAAGCGATTAACATTGCGGAGCCGAAGCGAAAGCGAGTCTGAATAGGGCGACAAATAGTCGCGTGGATTAGACCCGAAGCCGGGTGAGCTATCCATGGCCAGGGTGAAGCTTCGATAAAATCGGAGTGGAGGCCCGAACCGGTCAACGTTGCAAAGTTGTCGGATGAGCTGTGGATAGAGGTGAAATGCCAACCGAACCCGGGTATAGCTGGTTCTCCCCGAAATGCATTGAGGTGCAGCCTCAGGTGTTCGCTAATGGAGGTAGAGCTCTGGATGGACTAGGGGGATAGTATCTTACCAACTCCAACCAAACTTCAAATGCCATTAGCCCAGAACCTGGGAGTGAGACTGCGGGGGATAAGCTTCGTAGTCAAAAGGGAAACAGCCCAGACCATCAGCTAAGGTCCCAAAGTGTATGCTAAGTGGCAAAGGAAGTAGGATTGCACAGACAGCCAGGAGGTTGGCTTAGAAGCAACCATCCTTGAAAGAGTGCGTAACAGCTCACTGGTTGAGTGGTGCTGCGCCGAAAATTTAACGGGGCTCAAGTATACCACCGAAGCTATGGCTTTCCGATTTATCGGGAAGGGTAGGGGAGCGTTCTCTCGGCGGTGAAGCTGCTATGTGAGTAGTGGTGGAGCTTAGAGAAGTGAGAATGTCGGCATGAGTAGCGCAAGGCGTGTGAGAAACACGTCCACCGAAAACCTAAGGTTTCCTATGGAAGGTTAATCCGCGTAGGGTTAGTCGGGCCTAAGCCGAGGCCGAAAGGCGTAGGCGATGGACAACGGGTTATTATTCCCGTACCGCTTTTACGGAGGTAAAGGGGGGACGCGGAAGGGCAGGTTGAGCGTGCCTATTGGACATGGTGCGTTCCTCATTATAGGTGATGCCGGGGCAGGAAAATCCACCCCGGATACTGTAGCTGAAGATGGGGGGAAGCTAAGGGGAAACCCGAAGCGACTCAGCTGTACCCAAGCCGCCAAGAAAAGCCTCGTTATCGTTGAAGTAAGAGCGCCCGTACCGCAAACCGACTCTGGTAGGTAGGGATAAAGGTCCCAAGGTGATCGAGAGAACCCTCGTTAAGGAACTCGGCAATCTAACCCCGTAACTTTGGGAGAAGGGGTGCCTTTTTTAATGAAGGTGACATTGAACAGGTCCAAGCGACTGTTTAACAAAAACATAGGTCTCTGCAAAAGCGTAAGCTGAAGTATAGGGGCTGATACCTGCCCAGTGCTGGAAGGTTAAGGGAAGAGGTTAGCGCAAGCGAAGCTTTGAACCGAAGCCCCAGTGAACGGCGGCTGTAACTATAACAGTCCTAAGGTAGCGAAATCCCTTGTCGGGTAAGTTCCGACCCGCACGAATGGTGTAACGACTTGGACGCTGTCTCAACGAGGGACTCGGCGAAATTGAAAGACCCGTGCAGATGCGGGTTACCCGCGACTGGACAAAAAGACCCCGTGGAGCTTTACTACAACTTGGCACTGAGTCTGGGCTTAACATGTGTAGCATAGGTGGGAGACTTTGAAGCCGGGGCGTCAGCCTCGGTGGAGTCATCGGTGAAATACCACTCTTGTTATGTTTAGCCTCTAACCCCTGATCAAGCAGGGGAACAGTGTCTGGCGGGTAGTTTGACTGGGGCGGTCGCCTCCTAAAAGGTAACGGAGGCGCCCAAAGGTTCCCTCAGAGTGGATGGAAACCACTCGTAGAGTGCATTGGTATAAGGGAGCTTGACTGTGAGACCTACAAGTCGAGCAGGGACGAAAGTCGGGCAAAGTGATCCTACGGTTCCGAGTGGAAGGGCCGTGGCTTAACGGATAAAAGCTACCCCGGGGATAACAGGCTAATCTTGCCCAAGAGTTCACATCGACGGCAAGGTTTGGCACCTCGATGTCGGCTCGTCGCATCCTGGGGCAGAAGCATGTCCCAAGGGTTGGGCTGTTCGCCCATTAAAGCGGCACGCGAGCTGGGTTCAGACCGTCGTGAGACAGGTCGGTCTCTATCCGTCGTGGGCGTCCGGAGATTTGAGAGGAGCTCCCTCTAGTACGAGAGGATTGAGGGGGACAGACCTCTGGTGTTCCAGTTGTTCCGCCAGGGGCATAGCTGGGTAGCTAAGTCTGGATAGGATAAGCGCTGAAAGCATCTAAGTGCGAAGCCTACCTCAAGATTAGATCTCCCATCCCGACTTCGGTCGGGAGTAAGACCGCAAGAAGACTACTTGTTTAATAGGCGGCGAGTGGAAGAGCAGTAATGTTTTTAGCTTAGCCGTACTAATGGTCGAGGGCTTGACCTGCTTTAGATTTGGCAATAACCTTTATTCAATTGATATCAATCAACCGGGAGGAGCTGTAATGCTCCTCCTTCTGTTTCAGGGTGTATGTATGAGAGAAATATTAACGGATTTATCGGCATCATCCCTGGCTGCAGCCAATGAAGCTAACCTTTATGTAGCTTCACCCTTCCCGTACAATCTTCCCGACTCCGATGTGTACGGCAGTGACGATATTTCATATTGTTTTACGGATATTCCCTTTATTGCGTGCAACCTCGTTTTCAATGCCAGGCTTGAGCCGGAAAAGGTGGACGATGTTATAGAGTCTCTTATCAGTAAGGCGAAGGCGAGAGGTGTACCGATTCGATGGTACATAGGTAAGAATTCGGAACCTGCAAACCTCGACGAATACTTAACACAACACGGATTTGCGTCTTTTGGAAGAGCTGCACCACTGATGGCTGCAGACCTGAGTATTCTCAGGGAGGAAACGACAGCGCCGTCAGGGCTGGAAATTATTGAAGTAGAAGATGTGACCACTCTTAAAACATGGTCGCAGGTGGCTACAGAGGGTTTCGGGGGTACGCCGGAAAATGAAAAGGTGAATTTCAGGTGGTTTACTACGATAATGGAAATGGGTCTGCCTGCGCACTTCTACCTGGCACTGCTGGACGGAAAGCCGGCGGCTACTTCGCAGCTTGTGCCGGCGAAAGGTGTAGCCGGTATTTTCTACGTGGCGACGCTTCCCGAGTTCAGAAACAGGGGTGTCGGATACGCCGTCACCCTGCATGCCTGCGAAGCCGGAAAACAAATGGGCTATCAAGCGGCTACACTGCAGGCATCCCCGATGGGAGAACCGGTTTACCGCAGGATGGGATTCTTCAAATGCGGTGAGGTGTGGGCTTACCAGTGGATAGAATCACCCATCGGGTAGATTTTATTGTGCTCCCACCGCTTAAACCACGCCTGAGTGTGAAATTTCTTCAGAAGACTAACGCCAGGCATCGATGCTGTACGCAGGAACCGAACCTGCGCGCCGGGCGCCAATCCATTGTGGATATTCTTCGCCGCCGCCGGTAACTATTATGCAGCTCTCGTAAGGATCGCCTACCAGAGGGACCATATAATCATCGGGCAGTTCTTTCCAGATTTTTCCGGAGGTCTTTTCGACAGCGTTCCAGGAATTGGTCTGAACATCCGGCCAGGAATGGGTACGGTATTCCGCAACCGTCCTGAAACTATGCTTGTAAATCCACTCGTAGACCTCGTCTTTTGACTTGAAACCGCATTCGTAGAGGTGTTGAGCCATCTGGGGCAGCAGGAAGAAAGTGATGCCGCCTTCCCGGCCTGCCCACAGTTCGGACAGCATGTATTCAAGGAAGTTCTTCGAACCCGGCACGCCCTTGACGCCGAGACGCCGGGCGATTCCGCCGTGTCCCGATTTCTGGAAGGCCCGGTAACCGCCCGGAGAAAACTCGGTACGGTGTATATTGGTCGTACCTCCTCTACCCAGGTTGGCGACATAGAGAATGCTGTCGTCTTTCCCGTAGTCATATTCCTCGTTCAGTCCGCTCCATCCCGGCGGAAGATTATCCATGTCTTCGGGTACGCAGTTGAAAAGGGGAGTTCCCATCACTCCGCAGTTGGTTACGTTGGGAACATTATCTCCAAAATTACGCCACATAAGTTCGGCAGCCCTGGCGATACTCCTGTTTGCAGGATTACCCGGGCCGAAAATACCTACATCGCAATTCATTCCGATCTCTTTGGAATACGGACCGCTGACTACGTAACACTGGCTGCCGCGACCGTCACCTCCACCTCCGCCGCCGGCTTCCGCAATCGCCAATACTACTGGTAAGTATTCCGGCTTGCATCCGGCCATGACCGCATTTACCGCAACCCGTTCTACGGTAGCTATCCGGCTTACCGGTTGAAATCTGACGATGGAACCTTTCCTGGAACCTCTTCCTCCCATTCCCATCAACCCGCTTCGCCCGGTAAATGACCCGTGTTCTGCTTGATAGGTAATCATTTCATCCGGCTTATGGCTGGTACCCTTCAGCATCTCCGCAACCTTTTCTTCCGTCGGGACGATTACAGGCAGACCGTCGGTATACTTTGCAATGGGAACCGAATTCTTTAGTGAAGGAATTGGCTCGGTCTGCTGATAGAATTCCAGCGCCTCGTCATAGGTTCCTTCGAATAATATTCGTTCGGTGTTTGTTATAAGGTGTCCGCCTTCCATCTCTTCCTTCGTCAACGGTCGGATAAGAGCATCGAAGACAGAAGGGAGAAAACGGTCGACGTCTTCAGGCCCCTGGAGCGTACGCGATACGTGCACCCTGCGTAAGTTGGGCGAACCGCTCAATATGGCAGCCTGGTGGAAACATTCATCCTGGTCGGCGTATATCAATGATACCGTGGGTATCCCTGCCTGTTCATTTTCAGCTACGTGGGACAACTGTCCCCAGATTGCGCCGTGTCACCAGATTACGCCGGCTATCAGTGCATCGGCATCCTTCTTTTCCTCGTCGGTTAACTCGGCGCTGAAGCCGAACTTTCTCCTGATTTGCCAGTTCACTTTCGGATAATCGGACTCAAGCTTCTTTAATAGCGGGATTGTGATATCCTGGTCTCCACCGGCGTTTATCGTAACGTAAATTGTTTTTCCATCGATTTTATCAATTCTGGGCGATAAAGGATGGAATTCCACCGGGTATTGAATTCCGAGTGGACTGAGACATTTGTAATTTTCAGCCATCTTATTCTCCTTACTCTACTATCTATTTATTAATGCTTGAAGCTATTTTATACTATTATGATAAAAATAGTCCATTATTTTATCGATTTCGTAAGGTGAAGAGTCACGGGAAGGAATCACGAAAATCAGGAAATCCACCCAGGAATAGATAATTAAAGTGCTTACCAATGAGTAGAATCACCTGTCGGTTAATTTTATCGAGTTTCGGTTCTATCTTTTAGTCGGTTTTATTTATGCCTGCTCGTGCCAGCGTGACAATTCTCTGAATAAAGTCCGTTTTGGCGTCGGTATAAGCGTCGCGGTCGAATTCATATTTTTGCTTCAATTTGATTTTCAACTCACTATACTTGGCTGCGGCTTCAGGATTGGCCAGGAGGTAATTCCTGAAGTGAATCTCATCCCAGTCTCCACCATACCTGATATGAACATGGAAAGCCTGCCCTTTGAATCCTTCTTCGGTATAACCCTTTATGAACATTATATGTGGCGGCGGCTTCTTCGGCTGTTCAAGGTATCTGTATCCGGCGTTTCCCATATTCGATATTAGTCCCGCCGTATCGACATTGTCCTTGATTTCCAGCAGAATATCGATAGTCGGCTTGGAAATTATTCCGGGTATTGCCGTGCTGCCGATGTGATTTATCCTGACAATATTACTCGTATCAATTGCCTGTTCCAGTCTTTTCGTTTCATTAAGGAATTTCTTTTTCCAGGCAGGGTCGTAATCAGTCAGGATGACCGGAAATAACTCCGATAGTTCTTCGTGCGTCATTTCGTCTAAAGATTTTCCCATATAGCCTCTCTCGTTTGTAAAGGATACTACTTATTAGCTTGTCGTTACCAGCCTATCTATACATTTGAATCTCTTCCCGTTTATGTCAGGTGTTTTCTGGATTTTCCTCTCCCCACTGGAGAAGGGGATAAAGGGAGATGGGGAAAAACTAGAATCAGTGTAGTTATTCGGATATACTTTTCACAGTGAGGATGAAATATGAAGTATGATTTCGACCATATATACGACAGGAAAAACTCGGATTCCGCCAAGTGGAACAGCACCGGGGAGATATTCGGCAGTGACGATGTGATACCGATGTGGGTTGCGGATATGGATTTTCCGGCTGCCCAACCGATAATAGACGCTCTGAAAAATCGCGCCGAACACCCTTTCTACGGATACGTCTTTCCGGGCGAGGGTGCAGTCGACTCCGTTGTTGAACGTATAGATAAGAAATTCAACTGGAAAATAGAGCCTGAATGGGTGGTCTTTACACCGGGTGTTATCCCGGCACTGAACGTTGCCGTCAGATCTCTGACTCATCCCGGTGACGGTGTAATCCTTCAGGAACCGGTTTATTTCCCGTTTTTCGGTGCGGTAAATTCATCGGGCTGCCATATCGTAAGGAACGAACTCAAGCTTGTAAACGGTAAGTATGAAATGGATTTTAACGACCTGGAGAGTAAATTCTCAGTACAGCCGGGAATGCGCGGCCCGAATCGGAACAAGACTATTATACTGTGCAATCCTCAGAATCCGGTCGGCCGGCTATGGAACAGAGATGAATTAACCAGGATGGGCGAGATTGTTATCGGCAGCGGCGGCGTGGTTATTTCTGATGAGATACACTGCGAAATCCTTTTTAATGGGTACAAGCACACTCCCTTCGCATCTATCTCGGAAGAGTTCGAACAGAACAGCATTACCTGTATGTCGCCGAGCAAGACTTTCAACCTGGCAGGTCTGGAAATATCAACGATAATTATACCGGACAAGAAGCTCAGAGATGGATTTAACAGTACCAGGACCGGGGTATTGCCCGGGCCGAACCTGTTCGGGTACACGGCGCTTGAAGCGGCATACCGGGACGGAGAAGAATGGCTGGAACAGGTACTGGATTACCTGCAGGGAAACCTGGATTTTATGAAAGCGTTTATTTCGGAGAAAATACCTGCCATAAAGCTGACCGAGCTACAGGGAACATACCTGGCATGGCTGGACTGCCGGGAGCTGGGTCTGGACGACGAGGGACTCAGGAGCTTTATGCGGGAAAAAGCAAAGGTCGGGATGAATGACGGTTATACGTTCGGTGAATCCGGGAGCGGTTTCCAGAGAATGAATATAGCCTGCCCGCGTTCTTTGCTTGAAGAAGCCCTGACCAGAATAGAAAAAGCGGTAAATTCTCTATAACATTCGGTAAAAGGTATATGAATGGCCTCTCAGTATAAAGATACATTTAAAGGGACTGCCTGGTATTACGCACGTTACCGGGAAGGCTACCCGGTAGAATTTTTCGAGCTGCTGAAGCATAAATTCAATCTAAACTCTGAAGACAGGGTACTGGACCTGGGATGCGGTACCGGACAGATAGCGATACCCTTGTCCGGTTACGTGCGAGAAGTGGTCGCGATGGACCCCGAACCCGAGATGATAACAGAAGGCAAAAATCAGGCAGCTTCCGGGAAAATCAAAAATATAACCTGGATTGAAGGCGGCTCGGAAGACCTGCCTGACCTAGGGGATAAGCTTGGTCGGTTCAAACTGGTGACCATCGGTACTGCTTTTCACTGGATGGACAGGGTAAAAGTACTGGAGGAACTCTACGAGATCGTTACCGACGATGGAGGTATCACGATCGCATCGAATACCAGCATCTGGTCGGAAAATCCGTCCTATCCATCCGAATGGCAGGCAGAGGTTAAAAGACTGGTAAAGAAATACCTCGGAGACGAAAGACGGGCAGGTTCCGGAAAGTTTAACGTAGCTCCGATAAAACATGAGGAATTCGTAGCCGATTCATCGTTCAGGAACATGGAGATCTGGAAACAGCACTGGACCCGGTCTTCAACGCTGGATGAAGTGATCGGCAACCTTTACTCGACTTCGATGGCTAATCCATCGGTGCTTGGTGATATCAAGGAAGTATTCGAAGAAGAACTACGGAAGGTATTGGGAGCGCTGGGTGCATTTAACGGTTTTCGGAGTGAGGGTGAAGCGGACGCTATCCTCGCCTGGAAATATTGATTTCAGGCGAGTTTACGCGCGGCGAGAATAATATGGTTGCCTGAGTTTACCAGGCCGGGGTCATGGTTCAGTTTCTTCTCCATTTCAATCAAGGTCTGCCACGCTTTCGGGTCTTCGGATATAGTATTTGCCGATGAAGCATACT
Source organism: Dehalococcoidales bacterium (assembly GCA_034416335.1). Taxonomy (GTDB): domain Bacteria; phylum Chloroflexota; class Dehalococcoidia; order Dehalococcoidales; family UBA2162; genus MGML01. The sequence goes on along the minus strand of DAOULV010000003.1, from coordinate 421,124 downwards.
CTTTTACTGTTACATTGGAACCGGCTGTTTCCAGCACACGGCATTTTTCAAAAAGTTTTCTCAGTTCACTGTCAGTGTAAAGGTGCATCGGGGCATGCTTGATTTTCCTTTTTCCGGATGGGAATGCTGGTAGGTCGCCAGTTTCCAGGACCGGCCACAGCGGAGGTGTTTCGTTTATCTCTTCATCCGGATGAGTCAGCATATCAATCTGCGGGACGTCTGCTACACTGATAACGGCACCGAGGAGACTCATAACGCTGACCAGGATATACCCTTCAGGTTTCGTTACGCGTATTAGTTCGTTCGCTGCCTGCTGCCGTTTTTCACAGACATAAGAAAGGGCTCCACCGAAGCAGATAACCATGTCGAATGAGTCATCGGGAAACACGGACAGATCAGAAACATCTCCTCTGAGATACTGTTCGACTCCACCCACAAGATTGGCTTCGGATATTTTCTGCCGCGCCAGTTCGAGCTGCTTATCCGAGATATCGAAGACAGTTACCTTCGCCCCTGACTTTATAGCGGTAATACTGAAGCGACCCGGTCCGCTGCCGGCATCGAGAACACGAGTGCCAGGTTTTATGTAGCGGCTGATGAAATCCTCGTGGATTATTGCCTTCAACCTGCCGTGCGCATTGCGTTCCAGTCGCGACCATTCGGCGTCGGAGTATTCATTATAGAACTCACGTGTATATTCGGGGTCGTACATCATAAGCGACATTATACCACGAGAATCTTAAAACAGTTGATGTCAACCTGGATGGTATGGAAATCAGTAAGTTATTCTTATATACTGGCAGCAGCCGAATCAGAGGAAGAAATATGAAAGAAATATTCGAGAAAATATGGGAAGCGGCTTTACCTTACCAGGACAAGCGAGATGATGACGGTCATGCCAGGATTACCCTGAAATACGCAAAGGAACTGGTGAAGCTTGAAAACGGCAACGAGGATATCGTGATACCAGCGATAATCCTCCACGATATCGGATACAGCCAGATTCCCCGTAAGAGACGAATGTTGATATTCGATAAGGATGCCAAGAAGGAAGACAGAGAAGGGGTAAGGAACGAACACCAGAAGCAGAGTGTTAAGCTTGGAAGAAAGCTCCTGAAGAAATTGAATTATCCATCTGAAATGATACCTGAAATACTGGAAATTATTTCGCAGCACGACACACGAAAGGGGTTTATCTCGAAAGAAGAAGGGCTGGTAAGGGACGCCGATAAGCTGTGGAGGTTTTCCAAGGAAAGATTCAAAGTCGACGCCGACCGAAATAAAGCACATTTCGAAGAACGGATAAAGCGACTTGAAAAAGACCTGAAAGATTCCGACTACATATACTCCGGGTCGGCACGGGAAATAGCCTTACGGGAACTCGAAGAACGGAAAAAACTGATAGATAGCATGACAGATTAATAAATTATGCCGAGCAGAATCGAAAGAATATTCCAGAGTATCAGAGATAACGCAGGAAAGGACGTTTATATCCAAATTAAAGAAACCTGTGGAGAGTCGGATGTGGTATCTATTCTACGGGAACTTGAAAGAACCTGCGGAGAAGAACAGGTTGCTCGGATAATGAAGCCCTGCGGCCGGCAATGTATTCCGAAGAGTTTCATTTCACGCGCCGAAACCATCTACTCGGAGTCGAACGGAATAGAGGACTTCCTCACCAGACTCAATGAAACGCGTATTGGCGGTGGTAAATTACACGTAAGAGACGGGAAAATTATCGGTATTTACGATAAATGTTATTGCGGCCTCGCGAATAGGCTGAAAGAATTATCTCCACTTTACTGTCATTGTTCCGCCGGCTGGTATGAGCAATTATTTTCTTCAGTACTCGAAAAGCCGGTCGGTGTAATGAAAAAGGCGACTATCCTGGATGACGCCGATCACTGTGAATTTGAAATCAGTTATTAATAATTTAAGACAGAACGCAAAGCAATAGAAAGAAGGGCTATACGCCCTTCTTTTTTCTGAAGTAATTATACATACTTGACAATCATTGATTTCCATCATAAACTAATGCAAAGTACTTTGTATTACAAAGTAAGTATACATAGGTGGTGGTCTATTATGCAGACGAATGTCGATATGAAACAGATTGCCAGGAAGGTATATATGTCCTACTTTCAGGACGGCTTGTGGGATATTCTTCTCGGTGTATACCTGCTGGGATGGGGATTTTCGATGTGGCATGAACTTGTGGCGGTAATGGGTGGAATGTGGGTGGCTATATATTTTGTCGTTCTTGGTCTGAAGCGTATCCTGGTATATCCCAGGTCAGGATATATAAAGCTGAATGAAGCGCGCAAGCAGCAGATGAGAATGGTCTTACTCGGAGCTGTGCTGTTTCTTCTTGGTTTCGCTGTGATGGGTGCATTTGCCTTCAACGACCCGCCGGAATGGCTGGGCGAGTACATTATGTTTATATTCATGACCATGATGGCGGTGGTGGTACTGCTGCTCGGTTACTGGTGGAGGGTGACACGGTGGTATATATATGCAGCGATAATGTTTGCAGGAGCTGTGGCACAGCAGTGGCTTGGTATACCGCTCGAACTGAGTTTCTTCGTCCCCGGAGGGATCTTCGGACTCTACGGAGTCTGGCTGCTGATAAGGTTCCTGCGGAAATATCCGAAACCTACCCGGGAGGAGCAGGATGTCATCTCCTGATTCCGGAAGTCAGGACAACCATATAACGGGTATCGACCGGATAATTCACGAACCCGCCCGTTTCCTGATTATGGCTTACCTGTCGGTAGCCGAGAGTGCAGATGCGATTTTTCTCCAGAGACAGACCGGTCTTACCTGGGGCAACCTTTCCTCACACCTGAGTAAGCTGGAGTCAGCCGGATACGTTGCTGTCATAAAAGACTTCATCGATAAAAAACCGCATACGATGCTGCAGATGACCGATGGGGGTCTTAAAGCATTTAATGACTACCGGGAGAAGATGAAGCAGGCACTGGAGGAACTGCCCGAAGCCTAGGAGTCATCCACAAGAGAGAGGAACGATGGATATAGAATACTCCATAACAGATGAAAATGAACTGGATATCGTCGCACCCCTGTGGGAGCAACTTAACGAACATCATGGGTCGATATCACGTCACTTTAGCTTCGATTACCCGGACCGAAAGTGGATAAACAGGAAGAACGAACTGCTCGATGATGCCGTCGACGGGCAATTACGTATCGATCTTGCCAGAGATAATGATAGCGGGAGGCTGATGAGATACTGTATAACCAGCGTTAAGCGAGACGGTCTCGGTGAGATAGACTCAATTTTTGTGGAGTCGGGCTATCGCCGATGTGGCATCGGAGGTAAACTTATAAAAAATGCACTGCACTGGCTGGCAGGAATTCCGGTAAATAAAATAATAGTGCAGGTCATTGTTGATAATGAGCAGGCCTATCCTTTTTATAGTAGATATGGATTTTTACCGAGGTCGACCATCTTCATGCGGGTTCCTGAAAATGATACTTCCGGGTCTTGACTGCGATTAGCGCACGATGATACACTGAATATGTTGAGGAGCCGTGATTCCCGCTCAAGTGGTTCCTCTTCATATTCAAGTGTAAACTGGTAATAGTCTCCTGGTGGTTTGAGCGGGGTGGTACCACCCGTTCCCATCCCGAACACGGAAGTGAAACGCCCCAGCGCGGAGGATACTGAGGGGTTTCCCCTTGTGGAAAATAAGTCACTGCCAGGAGGCTTTACCCGAACCACTGTTCCAGATTCGATACTCCATTTGTCCACGCCTCTGTTTTGTTGCTTTATTTCGCGCATTGAATTATAATTATTTTGAGACTGGCTGAAAACGTTGTGGATTTAAGGAGAAAAAATGCCTAGTCGATTTGAGAAATTTTCTGAGAGAGCCCGCCGCGTGCTTACTTCCGCTCAGGAAGAAGCACAAAACCTCAACCATAATTACATAGGCACGGAGCACATTCTTCTTGGTTTAATACGGGAAGAAGAAGGTGTTGCTGCGAAGGTCCTTACCAACATGGGGATCAGTCTTACCAAGGTGCGTTCTGCGGTTGAGTTCATCATCGGGCGCGGAGAGAAAGCAAGCACTGGTGAAATAGGCCTTACACCCAGAGCCAAAAGAGTAATAGAACTGGCTATTGATGAAGCGCGTCATCTCAGCCATAACTATATAGGTACTGAGCATATCCTGCTTGGTCTACTGCACGAAGGAGAAGGAGTTGCTGCCGGAGTGCTTGACAGTTTCGGTATGACTATAGAGCAGGCACGGAACGAAGTAACAAATGTTCTCAGCCAGGGAACGACCCGGAACAAACCGTCACGTTCTGGAAATCGGACTCCGATCCTCGACCAATTGAGTGTCGACCTTACAGCCGCAGCGGCTTCTGGCAAGCTCGATCCGGTGATAGGACGGCATAAGGAGATCGAACGTGTTATCCAGATTCTCAGTCGCCGAACCAAAAACAACCCGGCGCTGATAGGCGAACCGGGAGTTGGAAAGACGGCAATAGTTGAAGGCCTGGCACACCGGGTCGCCGCAGGCGATGTCCCCGAGACACTTGAAGACAAGAGAATCGTTACCCTCGATATTGCTTCGGTGGTTGCGGGAACCAAGTACCGCGGCGAATTTGAAGAGAGATTAAAGAAGATAGTTAACGAGCTTAAAACCTCGAAAAACTGCGTTCTGTTTATTGATGAGTTCCATACGATTGTCGGTGCGGGAGCTGCCGAAGGCGCTGTGGATGCTGCCAGCATCCTGAAACCATCGCTGGCAAGAGGTGAACTGCAGTGCATAGGCGCCACTACACTTGACGATTACCGTAAGCATATTGAGCGGGACCCGGCTCTCGAGCGCAGGTTCCAGCCGATACTGGTAGAGGAACCTTCCGTCGAGCAGACGCTGGATATTCTTCGCGGAGTAAAAGAACGCTACGAAGAACACCATAAACTGACTATCAGCGATGAAGCACTCGATGCGGCGGCACAGTTCTCGGCCAGGTATATAACCGACCGTTTCTTGCCCGACAAAGCAATCGATGTTGTTGATGAAGCTTCATCAAGGGTGCGTATCCGGCATAGAGTTCAACCGGATACACTCAAGGAAGCTAAGCAGTCGGAAGACAGCGTACGTAAAGATAAAGAAGCCGCCCTCGCCAGTCAGCAGTATGACTACGCCGCCGAACTGCGACAGCAGGAGCTTGAACTGGGAGAAAAGATCAAGCAGCTCAAGGAAGAGTGGCAGAATTCTCTGGAAACGGACAAACCGGTAGTTACTGCGGAAGATATAGCCGAAGTCATAAGTATGTGGACCGGTGTTCCCACCGTTCAGCTAAGCGATGATGAAACCAGCCGGCTTCTGAAGATGGAAGAAGAGCTTCATAAGAGGTTAATCGGCCAGGATGAAGCTGTAGATACCATATCCAAAGCAGTTCGACGTGCCCGGGCAGGCCTGAAAGACCCGAGACATCCAATAGGCAATTTTATATTCCTCGGGCCGACGGGTGTAGGAAAAACGGAGCTTGTAAAGGCTCTGGCGGAATTCATGTTCGGCAGCGAGGATGCGCTGATTCGACTCGATATGTCCGAATATCAGGAAAGACACACAGTATCCAGGCTGGTAGGAGCACCGCCCGGATATATTGGCTATGATGAGGGCGGGCAGCTTACCGAAGCGGTAAGAAGAAAATCGTACTCCTGCATACTGCTCGATGAAATTGAGAAAGCCCATCCGGACGTATTCAACATTCTTTTACAGATTTTCGATGACGGGCATCTGACCGATGCCAAGGGTCGCCGTGTTGATTTCCGCAACTGTATCATAATAATGACCAGTAATATCGGTGCTGAGACCATCAGGAAGGGTAGCGCAATTGGTTTTGCCTCCCGGGCTGACGAGACGAAAGTACAGGAAATGGAATATGAGAAAATGAAGGAGAAGCTTCTTGAGGAACTCAAGAAGACCTTCAGACCCGAATTCCTGAACCGTATTGACAGCGTAATGGTATTCCATGCGCTTAACAGAGAACATATCCGGAAAATAGTCGACCTTATGCTGGCTAATGTAATCCAACAGCTTAAGGACAAAGGAATGAAGCTGGAAATAACCGATGCAGCCAAGGATTTCCTGGGTGAGAAAGGTTATGACGAAGATTTCGGAGCCAGACCGCTGCGCAGGTTTATCCAGGAAACGGTGGAAGATAAACTTTCGGATAGTTTGCTGAGAGGGCAATTCCGTCCCGGCGATACGGTTATAGTGGATATGGAAGGGGATGAGATAGTGATTCATACCGGTGCTGTCGAAGCACTGATGGGGGATTCCACACCGTAATCTGATTTAGTGTTTTACACCGGATTAGTAATCCGAGGGCGGGAAAGTAATGATATGTTACACCCGCCCTTTATTATGTTAAAATCTTTCAGGTGGTGAGTAAATGATAGACTGGGCTTTCGCCGGTAAAATTGGAGGAGTTGGTTTCGGTATGGTATTTGCCGTACTGGTAATACTTGCTCTGGTTTTATGGCTGGCGGGTCTTGTCTTCAGAAAGATAGATGCCGGAGAGGAAAAGACCGGAGATGATAAGAAAGGAGCTTAGCATTGGCACAGGAAATAATCGAAGTCCCTATAACGGGGAAAATCATCAGTGTTGATACGAACGTGGGGGATGAAGTGAAGGAAGGGGATGTTATCTGCTACATAGAATCAATGAAAATGGAGAATCCAATACTGGCTCCGGTTAACGGAAAAATCACCGACATACAGGTTGCCGTCGGCGAAGTGGTTGAAACAGGCAAGGTTATTGCCATCATAGAGTATTAATATAGAACAGGGGAAATATATTGTTCGGTCTGTTTGAAACCGGATTCGGCGAACTTACCTGGGGTTCCATCGTAATGATAGTTATCGGCTGTGTCCTGTTGTATCTGGGCATAGCTAAAAAAATGGAGCCCCTGCTTTTAGTTCCAATAGGGTTCGGGGTGATACTGGTTAATCTTCCCCTCGGCGGCCTGATGGAAACCATTGTAAACGGACAGGTCATCGACAACTACGCGATAGACGGCGAACCGGTAGGAATAGTCTCACGGATATTTCGCTACGGTCTCTCCTGGGAGATAATACCTGTTTTTATATTCCTCGGACTGGGAGCTATGACGGACTTTGGTCCGCTTATTGCCAATCCGAAGACTCTAATCCTCGGCGCCGGAGCCCAGTTCGGTGTCTATTTCGCTTTCTTTATTGCCCTGATAATAGGTAATGCCTTCCCCGATGTTGTGCACATTGGAATTAAAGAGGCCTGCTCGATAGGAATAATCGGCGGCGCAGACGGGCCTACGACCGTATATTTAACGAATAAGCTGGCTCCTGGCTTTATCGGAGCTACCGCTGTTGCTGCTTATACCTATATGGCACTGGTACCCATTATCCAGCCGCCGATAATCAAGCTGCTGACCACCAAGAAAGAACGGCAGATATACATGAAACCGCAGCTCCGACCGGTATCCAAGAGAGAAAAACTGTTCTTCCCGCTGATTGCTTCCATAATAATAATACTTCTGGTTCCCAAATCGGCACCGCTAGTAGGTATGTTTATGCTGGGTAATCTGCTGTTTGTCAGCGGTGTTACCGACCGCCTGGCGGATACTGCGGCGAATGCCTTTATGAATATACTCACAATTCTTCTGGGAGTGTGCGTTGGCTGTTTTATGAGCGCCGAAGCGTTCCTCAAGGTGGAGAGTCTGATAGTATTCGGACTGGGCGTGGTTGCTTTTGCCGCATCGACTGCTTTCGGGGTACTGCTTGCCAAGCTAATGAACCTTTTCAGTAAGGAAAAGATAAATCCGATGATTGGAGCCGCCGGTGTTTCCGCGGTTCCGATGGCAGCCCGGGTTGTCCAGAGAATGGGACAGAAGGAAAACCCGCGTAATTTTCTCCTGATGCATGCGATGGGTCCGAATATAGCGGGAGTTATCGGCACAGCCACCGCCGCCGGCATCTTCCTCGGTATGCTCAGCTAACTGGTATTTCAGCAGATGTACAGGCAGACCTTCGATCTTTCATTAATTTCTTTAAATTGACAGCCGGTATTTCAGGATGATACCCTGCATTACTAAAATTCAAAGGAGTTGCTTATGTGGAATCAGTTTCAGACGGACGAATATGAAGGAATGCTGGCGGATACTGTAACCCTCATCGGATATAACGGTGAATTGATTAATGCCTATTTTGCCCGTCCGCTCGGTGCGGGACCTTACCCGGGAGTTGTCCTGGTCCATCATATGCCGGGATGGGACGAATTATACCGGGAAATTGCCCGGAGGTTTGCCCAGCACGGATACCTGGCTATCTGTCCCAATCTTTATTTCCGCTTCGGACACGGAACGCCGGAGGAGATGTCGGCCAAGGCGCGTGAATGGGGAGGAGTACCCGACGACTGGGTGGTGGCCGATTGTGAAGCCGCGATGAAATACCTGAAGAACCTGCCGAACAGCAATGGTAAGACGGGTATAATAGGTGGCTGTTCGGGCGGTCGGCACGCGTTCCTGGTTGCCTGCCGGGTTGAAGGATTCGATGCTGTCGTAGACTGCTGGGGTGGAAGGGTAGTTGCATCCCCTGAGGAACTGACAGAAAGGACACCCGTCGCGCCTATCGATTATACAAAAGACCTTTCCTGCCCGATACTCGGTCTTTTCGGTAATGACGACAGGAATCCTCCTCCCGAGCATGTCGATATCTTGGAAGAAGAATTGAAGAAACTCGGGAAAAATTATGAATTTCACCGGTATGACGGTGCCGGACACGCTTTCTGGTCGTACGACCGCGCTGCGTACCGTCCCGAGCAGGCAATGGATGCCTGGAATAAGACTTTCGCCTTCTTCGATAAATACCTGAAGAGTTAGGTATCAAAAAAGGATTTACTTACCGGAGGAAAGATGTCGTCTCTGCAGTATGTAATAGACAGTATATGTTCGAGTGTAACGGTCGAATCCATACACGGGCTTATCGGGGATATGCTCAGCCGGGACTCATTCGGAGTCGATGATATCGTCCCGGAAATCCAGAAACGGGACCGTTCTCTCGACACCGGCAGTGCCAGACAGATTGCCGAAGCAGCCGTGAACGAGCTGGAAGAGCTGGGTGAACTGAAGGTTGAAGGTGAAACGGTTTACCCATTACAGAAGAAGTCGTAAGTGATGAAAGAAAACCCGAGGAAATATGGGGAAAGCCCCTATAGCGTTGCCGTTATTCACGGAGGTCCCGGTGCGCCGGGGAGTATAGCTCCGGTCGCCCGGGAGTTATCCACGGTCTGCGGTGTCTTGGAACCGCTGCAAACCGCAAATACCCTGGACGGACAGGTCGAGGAACTGAAAGAGATTCTCGAAAAACACGGGGATTTACCTGTTGTTATTATCGGGTGGTCGCACGGATCGGGGCTCAGCAGTCTCCTGGCAGCACGTTATCCCGGTATCGTCAGGAAACTGATAGTTATCGGCACCACACCTTTTGAAGAGAAATATCAGGCTGAAATAACCAGAGACAGGCTGCTTCGGCTCAACGAAGAAGAACGGGCTGAGTTTTTCTCGCTTGCAGATATTATTCAGGACTCCACTGATGAAAACAGGAGTTCAGCTATGGCAAAACTGTTCCAACTGGTCGCCAGGACGGAAACCTACGCATCGCTGCCGTATAAGGACGACGTACTGGAATATCAGCCCGATATTAATCTCTCGATTGGAATGGAATGGCGTAAACTGCTCGATAACAGCGAGTTAATGAAAATAATTCCTGACATCGAATGCCCGGTAGTGGCGATACAGGGTGATTATGACGTTAATCCAGTCGAAGCCGTGAAGGAGCAGTTTTCCAAGGTTATAAAAGATTTCAAGTTTTTCCTGCTTGAGAAATGCGGTCATTCGCCCTGGTACGAAAAGTATGCCAGAGACAGGTTTTATGCTATCCTTAAACACGAGATAATGGAGTAACAACAAAATGTCATTCTGAGTCCCGACGAAGTCGGGGCGAAGAATCTAAATCATCGAAACAAAGAGATTCTTCGGTCGTATCCCTCCCTCAGAATGACGGTAAACGGAATGAGGAAATATGACTGAAGATAAATACGCGGGAAAACGGTTCGATGTCCAGGACGAAACCGCAATAGATACGGATATCCTGGAAGCGATATCTTTCGAGTATCCGGAATCCGAGACCGAGGTGGTGTACGAGACGGACGAGTTTACCTGTGTCTGTCCCTGGACCGGACTGCCGGATTTCGGCAGTATCAGTATTGTCTATACACCGGATAAACAGCTGGTCGAACTGAAGTCGCTTAAATATTACCTGACTTCGTTCCGTAACGTGGGGATAATACAGGAACACGCGGTAAACCGGATATTAAACGACTTGGTAAAGCTGGTACAGCCGCTTTCGATGCTGGTAGAAGCCGAGTACAGAGAAAGGGGCGGGATTGCTACCAGCGCGTCAGCGATGTATGAAAAATAGGAGTAAAGGACCAATAAAATGAAAATACAGAAATACAGGGATGTTAAAGCCACACAGGAAATGCCCGGAGTGATGAAGCGTGAAGTAGTCAATGCCGACGACGGCGCACCAAACTTCTGCATGAGGGTGTTCGACCTTGACCCCGGCGCTACGACTCCGTATCACACCCATGCCTGGGAGCACGAGGTGTTCGTCCTCGGGGGAACGGGTGTTGCCGTCAGTGAGAACGGCGAGGCACTGATAAGCCCCGAAAGCGTGGTTTTCGTACCCGGCGAGGAACTACACTGCTTTAAGAATACCGGCGATGAAACACTGCGTTTTATCTGCGTGATACCCTATTAGTCTCTTTCCCACCCGACCATAAGGAAATTAAAGAGGGGGCTTTTAGCCCCCTCTTTAAAACTCCCCTGTTTGGTTTAACTCAATCTCATTCTGGCCACGAGTACCGGCGGGATATGGCGGATTTTTTTCCAATTGAGAGGCGATACATCCGGCCCGTCAACGCTCTCTGGCATCGTGGGTTCTTCGATGCCGTCGAGGACGAATCCATACTTGAAGCATGTATTAAAAAGCATACCTATCGGGCGGTGGAAGTAATGCTGAGGTTCGGACTGTCCCGGGATACCGACTCCCTTATGCATAAAAGCTTTTGAATACTCTGTCAGCTTAATACCCGTTACAGACGTGAGATTTCCTTCCCGATATATTTCCTCGGCTACAAATCTTGATGTTCCTGAGTTGAAGGCGGGATGCATTACGGAAAATACAAACCTCCCATTCGTTTTCAGTAGTTCCGGCAGGGCTGATATCATCGGCGTTATCGAAGACATGTCCATTATGGCCATCGTGCAGACGGCGGCGTCGAACTCTTTTTTACCAAGTTCCAGCAACGCTTTCTTATCGGCAGCGTTAATTACGCGGTACTCTATCCTGTCGGTATTTTCGGTCGTACGCTGCTTTGCCCGGTTGATGAACTTTTCGGAGTGGTCGAAAGCCAGGACGGTCACTCCCTGAGCGGCCATTCGGCGGGTGAACCTGCCGGCGCCGCAGGCAATATCCAGAACCCTCTCACCATGCTTCAGTTCCAGCAGGCGTTCCTGTGACGGCTCGATGAGGTAGTCCTGGAAAGAATTGCCGTCACCGATCTTATCGTCCCACCATTCGGCGAGGCTGTCCCAGACCGGTGTGGTCTCGTCATCATGTTCGGGAAAATCCGGGGATTGTTCATCCGGTGTATTTTGATATTTGTCCATCTTTAAAAAAACATGTCCTGCAGGTATATATTAACATTAAGGATTATTCATTGATAGTATATATTCTTGCGGCGTCGTCCAGTTCTTCAGGTAAATTAATGGTGAAGGCCTGATTAATATTGTAATTATATGACGTCATCAGTAACGAAAAGTGTGCGGAACCCGCATCGAGTCCGGTAACTTGCTCGGGAGTAACTTCGACTTCCATCCGGACCACTCTTTTCACCACCAGGAAAGAGTCCTTGTCTATCCATATTTCGAAAATAAAATTATCTGAAAATGCCTGGACCAGTTCATAAGAGTAACGGAACTGGTTCTCAAGACCGTATGAATTTTTGAGGGTTCTGTAAATTACATATACATCTTTTACAGGCACAGTCAGAACATAGTAATCTTTACCTTTATCCACTTCATTCCTCACACTCTGCACAACCTCGTCTTCCAGTACGGTAAAAACGTTGTCGAAAGAAACCAGTTTATCCCAGCTTGTCGTTATCTGCTGCGATCTTATCCAGCCCGGAGACTCACCTTCTGTGCTTAAATCGACATACAGGCTGTCTGCGGTACTGTACATTTCCACTTCGATATCCAGCGGATAATCGCCCTCATTGAGTGTGGAATTAATCGTAGCCCACAATATTTTGTTTTGATTGTCCACGTTGGCTGTCATCATCATTTGCAGGGACCGATTATCCGGTTTACCGTCTGTAATCCCGGAGTATTCGTATATTATTTCTGTATTCTGAGAGTATCTTTCGATGGACTCCGTATTTTTCACCGTTTGTTTTATCAGGTCATCGATATCGATGCCTTCGATATCTGCGGAAACAGTGATTTGCGGCGTATCATCGTTTGCATCCGGATTTTTTATTACGAATACTGTTGATACGAGGATAAGCAGGAGAATCAAAAATAGTAATAATTTACTGGGTCGCATTTTCCCTTACCTCCGGAGCGCTGCCTCAGAAGGTTAAGGATTCGTCTGAGTTCTTGTTTTTCAGGAGACCTGTAGTAATCGCTTCTTTGAGAGTTCCGGCGGTTACGATTTTGATATCGTTATCGGAAGCGTGCGAGCCTGTTTTGGGCACGAGACAGCGTTTGAAGCCAAGCCGGGCGGCTTCATTGATACGCCGGTCGAGCTGCGATACTGTCCGGAGTTCGCCGCTGAGTCCTATTTCACCGACTACTGCAAGTTCGGGGTCTACCGGTATATCGCGTGCGGAGGAGGTTATTGCCAGGGCGATACCCAGGTCAGCTGCCGGTTCTCCTATTCTTATACCGCCGGTAACATTAACCATCACGTCCTGACTACCGAGTTTTACGCCGATTCTCCGTGTCAGCACAGCCGTAACCAGAAGGAGGCGGTTGAAGTCCACCCCGTTGGCGGTCCGGCGCGGCTGCCCGAAGCTGGTAGGATTGGTCAGTGCCTGGATTTCCACCAGCAGGGGACGGCTGCCTTCCAGTACGGGAACCACGGTGGAGCCTATCGCTTCCCCGTAACGCTGTGACAGAAAGGCTCTTGAAGGATTGTCTACCTCTACCAGCCCCTGCTGCTTCATTTCGAAGATACCAATTTCATTGGTAGAGCCGAAGCGGTTCTTTACGCAGCGCAGCAGGCGGTAACTGCTGAAAGATTCTCCTTCGAGGTACAGGACGGCATCTACGATGTGCTCCAGAACGCGTGGGCCGGCTATAGAGCCGTCTTTGGTGACGTGTCCGACTATGAATACCGGAACAGCCCCGGTCTTTGCCCAGTTCATCAGACGCATCGTGCATTCGCGCACCTGGGTTATGCTTCCGGGTGCTGTTTCCACCTCCGGCAGATAGACCGCCTGTATGGAGTCGATTATTACCAGACCTGGTGCAAGATCTTCAACCTGTTCAAGGATTGTGTTCAGATCGGTCTCTGCCAGGAGAAACAGATTGTCTCCCTTTATTCCGAGTCTTTCCGCCCTGAGTTTAATCTGGTGCTGCGTCTCCTCTCCGGAGACATATACCACCCTGCCGTGTGTCTGTGCCACCAGTGACGATACCTGTAGCAGAAGCGTGGACTTGCCTATTCCGGGGTCGCCGCCGGCAAGTACCAGGGAGCCGGGAACGATACCGCCACCGAGAACGCGGTTGAATTCTTGCATCGGCAGGGGAAAACGATCGGCTGATTCAGCGGCTACCTGTGATAGTTCCTGCGGCTGGTTTGCCGAAGATGCCGGACGGGGAGAACGTGCCGGGGCGGCGATTTTCTGCTCGTAGAAGCTGTTCCACTCGTTGCAGCTGGGACAGCGTCCCAGCCACTTCAGTTCTTCCCTGCCGCACTGCTGGCAGACGAATACGGTTCTACCGGCTGACCTGTCTGTCTTTGCCATAGACTGACTTTACTGTATTCGGGTGACTAATTCAAGATAAGTGTGCTATTTCTTTTCGGCTTCAACGAAGTAGTGGGTGCCGTTTCCACGCGGAGGGAAATCCCGGATATGCTGGATTTTCAGTATTCGGAAATCAGCCAGCAGCTTGAGAATATCATCATAGTCAAGGTAAGCGTGCGGTATGCCTTTTTCGAGCCCCTGCGATTTGATGATTGTATAGTCGTCGACATGCTCAAACGCGGGATTCGTAAATGAAGGACTGCTCTTCGAATTAAATGTAGTGAATAACCGGCCTGAATCTTCCAGAAATTCGGTAATACCGGAAACAACGGTTTTCAACCCCCTGTAGTCCGTATGATATATCGCGTGAAAGGCTATTACGCAATCGAATTGTCCCGGGCTGAAAGGGAGTTCAAGCATATCGCATACAAGGGCAGTGATATTTTTCTCGAGTTTCTCCCGACGGGCCTGTTCTCTGAGTTGACTGATCCCTTCCGGAGACAGGTCGACCGCAGTAACTTCGAAGCCCATTCCGGCGAGGAATAAAGAATGGCGGCCTCTTCCGCAACCGAGATCGAGAGCGGCATGCTTTCCGAGATTTTTCCATTTTAAAGCTATCGGCAGGAATTCTTCCGAAACCTCATTCCAGGATTCGGCCGAAACTAGCGACCAGTCCCAGGCTTTTGATTCTATGTTATCGGCCATTTATTCTTACCTTTTTTGGGCATTTTATGCCAGGTCGATGGTCGGATAATCACCGGACTGCCGGGCTTTCTCGTATATCATCCCGGCCACGGCAATGTCTTCGATAGCAATTCCCGTCGAGTCGAACACTGTTACCGCTGCAGGGTCGGTTCTACCAGTTTTCTTGCCGACTGCCAGTTCGGCAAGAGTGCCATGAATATCGTTTATCGTATAAATGCCTTTTTGAATGGGGACATTAATCTCTCCGCCGGCACTCGCCTGTTTAAGGTCGTCGACTACAACAATCGCCCTCTTGATGATTTGCGGGTCCAATTCTTCCTTGCCGGCGGCATCCGCACCGATGGCATTAATATGGATACCGTCCTTTATCCACTCATTCATAACAACGGGACTGCGGGAGGGTGTCAGGGTACAGAGGATGTCCGAAGTAGCGGCCTCTTCTATCGTACAGATTTTAACCGGAAGTCCGGGAAAGTCAGAGGCGAGTTTTTCGACCGAATCCCTTGAAATATCGTAGACGTTTATAGAATCAATGTCGAATAATTCCATGTGGGCTATTATCTGAGTATGTGCCTGAGTTCCGGCACCGATTATCCCCAGAGACCGGGATTCTTTCCGCGCCAGATATTTCGAGGCGATTGCTCCGGCGGCGCCCGTCCGGTAAGCAGTGATGTCCGTGGCGTCCATTATCGCCAGCGGATACCCTGTTTCGGGGTCGTTATATATCAGTACGGCCATAACCGAAGGCAGATTGTGCGACCTGTTGCCCGGGTGGGCGTTTACCCATTTCATACCGGCACTGCCGGGTAAAGAAGCAGGCATGGCCCGGAAATCACCATTTTCTACGGTAAGGTAAGCTTTGGGCGGCATACTGCCTTTCCCCTGGCCCCACAGTTTAAAAGCCTGCTCGATAACACGTAATACGTCCGGCATATTCAATAGACTCTTTACGGCACTTTTGTCCAGTATAATAGTCGGCATTCTATCCAGCCCCTTCTTCCCTTCAGCATGTCCGGTCTCTAGTTAATTCTAACATAACTCAGGTTGAACAAGAATCCAGTTACGTGTAAACTCAGGTTAGTATAAACGGAGTATTTTTTGTGACTGACGGAGATAAGCGAAAAACCGGTGCGGTCATAGTTGCGGCAGGTTCCGGTAGCAGGATGGGCGGAGCGGACAAGATATTCGCACTACTGGATGGCAGACCCGTCCTTGCACGAGCAGTGGAAACATTCGAGAAGAGCAACCTTATCGACGGTATAGTTATAGTGCTGAGTAGGCAAAACCTTGATAAGGGGAAAAAGATGGTTGAAAGTGAAAGCTGGACGAAAGTAAAGGATGTTTGCGAGGGCGGAGAAAGAAGGCAGGACTCGGTGCTGAACGGACTGAACTGCCTTGGCGAATACGAGTGGGTGGTTATACACGACGGGGCGAGACCGCTGATAACCGCGGATTTGATCGAGAACGGACTGGATGCCGCACTGGAGACGGGCGCGGCTATAGCCGCCGTTCCGGTGACCGACACTATAAAAGTAGCCGGTGATGACCTGACGATACAGGGGACGCCGCCAAGGCAGAGCCTGTGGGCGGCGCAGACTCCGCAGGTATTCCGATATGATATTATTGCGGAAGCCTACCGGAAGCTGAAGTACGATGTTACCGACGATGCCCGGGTGGTGGAGATGATGGGAGGAAAGGTCAAGTTGTTCCAGGGTTCGAACGATAATATAAAGATAACGACACCGGAAGACCTGGCGACGGCTGAGATACTGCTGGAGAAAAGAAAGAAATGACGGGAATACGCATCGGAATAGGCTATGATATCCATCCCCTGACACCGGAACGCAGGCTGGTGCTGGGAGGAATCGAGATACCGTTCAGCCAGGGACTAGACGGCTGGAGCGATGCCGACGTGCTGACTCACGCTGTAATAGATTCACTACTGGGAGCAGCAGCAATGGGCGATATAGGACGGTATTTCCCACCGGGTAAACCTGAGTATAAGGATATATCCAGCCTGGAAATGCTGAAGCAGATACATTCGAAAGTTACAGGAAAAGGCTGGAGAGTGGTAAATATTGATTCGACGATTATTGCCGAACAGCCGGTACTCAGAGATTATATCGGTTCCATGCGGGAGAAACTCGGGCAGACGCTCGGTATCGAGACCGAAAAGATAAGCGTGAAGGCAAGTACGGCGAACGGGCTGGGCGAAATCGGTAAAGTAGAAGGTATCGCCGCTATGGCGGTTACTATGATAGAGGGAGAGGATTGATGCAGGTCTTTAACAGTCTTTCAGGGAAAAAAGAGGAGTTTATCCCGCAGGGTGACGAGGTTAAGATGTACGTCTGCGGTGTAAACCCTTATGATGATGCCCATGTCGGCCATGCCCTGAGTTACATATTTTTCGATGTCGTCCGCCGCTACCTTGAATACCGGGGTTACAAGGTCAGGCATATCCAGAATATTACCGATATCGAGGATAACATTATCGCCCATGCTAACGAACGCGGGGTTACGGTACAGGAACTGACGCAGAAGTACGTGGAGCGGTATGACGAGGATATGAAAGCGTTGAACGTGCAGCCGGCACACGTTTATCCACGGGCGATGAGTGAGATAGACAAGATGCTGGAGATTGTCACCGGCTTGATTGAAAAGGGATTCGCCTATGCGGTCGGTGGAAATGTCTATTTCAGAGTGACAAGCGTTCCCGATTACGGGAAACTGTCTCACCGAAACCTGGATGAGATGATGGCGGGGGCAAGGGTAGACCCCGGGGAAGAGAAGGAACACCCGATGGACTTTCTGCTGTGGAAGGAAGCCAAGCCCGGCGAGCCTTCATGGGACAGCCCCTGGGGAAAGGGAAGGCCCGGCTGGCACATCGAGTGCAGTGCCATGTCCCTCAGGTACCTCGGAGAAACGATAGATATCCACGGCGGTGGTCAGGACGTGGTCTTTCCGCACCATGAAAACGAGATTGTGCAGTCGGAGAGTTTTACCGGTAAAAAACCATTCGTGAAATACTGGATTCACAACGGACTGCTGTCGGTCAGCGGAGAAAAAGGCAGCCGGTCGCTGGGTAATATGATAACCATCCGTGAAGCCCTGAAACAGCACTCCGCCGATGCAATAAGGGTATTTGTCCTGGGTTCGTACTACCGTAGTCCACTTTCTTTTATGAGTGATTCGCTGGAGGTGGCCGAACGCGGCGCCGACCGCTTGAGGCAGGCAGCGGCAGTGCAGGGGAAGGGTGCCAAAGGGCCTTCCACGATAGATGCTGATTCTTACCGCGACCGATTTATTGAGGTTATGGATGACGATTTTGGGACTTCGCAGGCACTGGCGACGCTGTTTGATATGGCAAGGGAAATTAACCGTTCTAACGACGAAGGATACGACGTAAGCCGCGCGAAGCAGGTTTTTACCGAACTTGCCGGACTGCTGGGACTGACTCTTGATCCGGTGAAAGATACGCTGGATACCGGGAGTATTTCTGCAGTCTATCGAGCTATATGCGATGAAATAAGCCGTATACCGGTTGAAGAAGATAGTCCCGAAGTTATGCTGCAGGACCTTATTAATGCCAGACAGGAATTGAGAAAAGAAAAACAGTATGATAAGGCAGACCTGATAAGAAACAGGCTCGATGAAGCAGGGATACTGCTCGAGGATTCGGCACAGGATACAACCTGGAAGCTGAAGAGGTAGAAGGACTTTCAACGTTATTTGCCTGTCTGATATAATCAGTCCGCAGGCGGAGGTTTATATATGAAATTCCGCATAGTCACCGAATACGATTCTGACACCGGAAGTTTCGCGGCGTATTGTCCTGAATTACCCGGCTGCTGCAGCTGCGGTGATACCGAAGAAGAAGCTCTGACAAACGTAAGAGAGGCGATTGTACTCTATCTGGAACCTCATCCGCTGGACCTGAAACCGGAAGAAAAGATATTCGAGGTTGACCTGCCGGCTGATGGTTCATAAACTCCCGAGATTGAAAGCTGATGAGGTTGTCCACGTATTCAAACGACATGGATTCGACTTTGTATCCCAGCATGGAAGCCATCAGAAGTGGCGAAATGTCTCAACTGGAAAACAGGTGATAGTTCCGATTCACAAAGGAAAACAGCTGCCGCTGGGAACTGTCAGGAGTATAATCCAGGGAAGCGGCATTTCTGAACAGGATTTCCACTTATCGTAACATCAGACTATCGTTCCAATAATTAGAGCAGGCAGGGGCAATTATAGTAATTCTTTTATCTGCTGGGCAAGCAGCGACGTTATTCCGGGCACTCCGGTCAGTTCATCGACACTCGCTTCGCGGATTGCCCGGACCGAGCCGAAGTGTCTCATTAGATCTCTTTTTCGTTTAGGCCCGATGCCGGTTATGTTATCCAGCGAAGATTTTATGGCCTGCCTGTTTCTGAGGTTCTTATGATAGGTGATGGCGAACCGATGAGCTTCATCCCGCAGCCGCTGCAGCATCTGTAATCCGTGTGAATTCGCCGGCAGGACAATTGGTTTTGCCCTGCGCGGCAAGAATATTTCTTCGTTCTGTTTGGCGATACTGGCAACGGGTATCGATTCCGTGCCGGTTTCCTTCATAACTTCGAGAACTGAGTTAAGCTGGCCTTTACCACCGTCGATCAACATCAGGTCGGGCACTTTATCCCAGTTTTTACCCGGTTGCGAATCATCGTTGTTACTAAATCGCCTGAAACGCCGTCGCAGGACTTCTTTAAGCATAGCGTAATCGTCGGCACCCGCTACGGTTTGTATCCTGAAGCGGCGGTAATCCGATGATTTAGGTCTGCCCTTCTCGAAGACTACCATGCTTCCCACGGCTACTTTCCCCTGGATGTCGGATATGTCATAGCATTCCATTCTTGCGGGTTTTCGCGGCAGACCGAGTTCCTTTTTGATCTCGGATAGACCTTTGTTGATATCAGTAGAGGAAATCAACCTCTTTATTTTCATCTGCTGCAGTCCCTGGTTGGCATTCCTGGCTACTATATCCACCAGCTGTTTTTTATTCCCCCGATACGGCACCTGGATTTTTACGCTGCTTCCCCTTTTACCCTTAAGCCACTCCTCGATAATAGTTTTGTCTTCAACCTTATGCTGGAGGAGAAGCAAAGGAGGTATGTACGATGCGGAACCGTAGAACTGCTTGATGAATCCCGTCATTATCTGTTCAGGCTCTTCGGAATCAACACCCTGGAGTGTAAAACTTTCTCTGCCTATCAGCTTACTGCTCCGGATAAAATATACCTGGACGAATGCCCGGTCACGCTCTGTAACAAAGGCGACAACATCCTGTTCTCCCTGGACTTTGGCAGTCAGCGACTGGTTTTCGATTATCCTTTTAATCGATTGTATCTGGTCTCTATAATTACCGGCTTTTTCGAAATCAAGCGCTTCGGAAGCTTTTTGCATTTTAGCTTCGAGCCTGCGGACGACCTGCTCCTGCTTCCCTTCCAGGAAAAGAATAACCTGTTTTATGATTTCCAGGTATTCATGCCTGGATATGGCGCCGATACAGGGACCGGGGCACAGGTGGATGTGATAATTCAGGCAGGGCCTCTGCTTGGTGCCTGTTATCGGCGTGGTACAGGAGCGAAAGGGGAAGATTCCTCTCAATGCCTTGATGGTCTGGCGGAGAGATTTTGCGCTGGAAAACGGGCCGAAATACCGTCCCCCGTCTTCCTGGACCTGCCGTGTTAGGAAAACTCTCGGCCATTCCTCATTGAGTGATATTTTCAGGTAAGGGAAGGTCTTACCGTCCTTAAGTCTGACATTGTAAAAAGGCTGGTGTCTCTGGACGAGATTGTATTCGAGGATAATCGCTTCTTCTTCGGTGTTGGTAACGTAGAATTCGAGGTCAGCGATATTCTTCACCAGCCGTCTTGTCTTCGATGTGTGTTGCGCCTGATTATAGAAGTAAGACTTTACTCTGTTTTCCAGGCTGGAAGCCTTGCCAACGTATATGATTTTTCCCGTGAGGTCTTTGAATATGTAGACACCCGGACTCTGCGGCAACTGCTTCAGTTGTTCTTTTATCAGATCGGTCGAAGTATTCATCGTTCTCTAGGAATATTTTATACTTATGGCAGGAGTGATACAAAAAGAGATCCGCTAAAATCCAGTTGATTGGGTAAATCAAAGGGTTATTTCTCTGCCGAGGTAAACGACATTTCTGTTTGCCTGTAAATCATCTATCTGCAGGTGGGTCACACTGGCAGAAGGCGTCCAAAAGTCGCCGTAGTCCATATTGTTCACCGGGACTTTAAGCCAGGCCATTATTATGAAATTCAGGGCAAATCCGTGGGAAACGATTATTGTGTTCTCATTCCCGTGACCGGTAATCTCGTCGATGCACTCTTTTATGCGTGAGCCGATTTCTTTCCGGGTCTCTGCATTCCTGAACATCCTGTGCTCCAGTTTGTTGCCGTCCGGCGGGAGGGGAGTGATATTTTCTCTGACCCATTCTCTCGGTTTACCATCGGCTTCGCCAAGACTCATTTCCCGTAGTCGTTTGTCATAGACGACCCCTGTATTGAATACACCGGCGATTATTTTCGCTGTTTCCGAAGCTCTTTTCAGATCGGACGAGTATATCGGGATACACGGTTTACCTATTTCTTCAAAAAGAGTGCCGGCTAATTTTTCAGCCTGGGCAACACCCTTTTCAGTTAGAGAGGTATCATACCAGCCGCCGGACCGTCCTTCTATATGGTGGACGGACTGCGCGTGAGTTACTGCGTATACATTCTGCATCGCTCACTCCCGGGACGTAAGTCAAGATACGGGTACAGTAGATTATAACTCGTAAGAGTCGATAAACCAAACAGATTTTATCAGTGGGATTATTGGGAGGTAGCTTTATGCCGTCTGACCCAGTGTGGCGAGGAACTCGGCGTTATTCTTGGTCTTTTTCATCCGTTCGAGTACCCGTTCCATTGCCTCGGCGTAGTTCGGTGAATCGGATGTAATCATCGAGACCATTCGCCGTAGCAGCCAGGACTTCTGGAGAGTCGGTCCGTCAAGCAGGAGTTCTTCACGTCGGGTGCCGCTTCGCTCTATATCTATCGACGGGTATACTCTGCGGTCGGCAAGGCGCCGGTCGAGGTGAACTTCCATATTACCGGTACCCTTGAACTCTTCGTAAATAAGGTCATCCATACGGCTGCCGGTATCGATAAGACAGGTAGCGATGATAGTCAGACTGCCGCCTTCTTCCGTGTTACGGGCGGCGCCGAAGAAGTGTTTTGCCGGATAAAGTGCTCCGGGGTCGATACCGCCGGAAAGGGTACGTCCGCTGGAGGGCATGGCAAGGTTGTACGAGCGGGTAAGTCGGGTGATACCGTCGAGGAGCATGAATACATCCTTGCCGCTTTCAACCATTCTTTTTGCCCGATTAAGAGCCAGTCCGGCTACACGGGTATGGTCTTCAACCGGTTCGTCGAAAGTGGCGGCGATTACCTCACCTCCCACCGAACGTTTCATATCGGTGACTTCCTCGGGACGTTCGCCGATGAGGCAGACCATCAGGTGCAAATCATTGTAATTGGTCATGGCTGAATTGGCTATTGATTTCAACAGAGTTGTTTTCCCCGATTTTGGCGGAGACACTATGAGACCGCGTTGACCTCTGCCTATGGGGGCGACAAGGTTCAGGAGGCGAGAGGCAATATCGTTGTCAGGACCTTCCAGGTTGATAAGAGTATCGGGAAAGGTAGGTACAAGCGAGCCGAAGTGAGGTCGGTTTTTCGCCAGTTCCGGGTTAATGTCATTTACGGCTTCGATACGCAGCAGGCTGAAGTATTTTTCTCCCGCTCTCGCCGGTCTTCCCTGGCCGACTACCATATCGCCGTCACGCAGGCCGAACCGCCGTATCTGGGACTGCGATACATAAATATCCGTCGAACTCGGCAGCAGTGAGTCGTTCCTGAGGAATCCGTAGCCGTCGCTCATAATTTCCAGTATACCGCCGCAGAAAGTGTTTCCTTCCTGTTCGGTGTATGCCTGGAGAAGGCGGATTATTAAATCCTGCTTCTTGAGTCCGGTATAATTCGATATACCCATTTCCTTGGCTACATCGACCAGCTCGTCTCTCGTCTTGTTTTCAAGCTGGCTGATATCCATTTTTAAAATTTCGTTGTCCATGATTAATTTGCTTCCTTAATTAGTTGGTTAATTGGGCGATATTATCCCTTGTTGGTGTTTTTCCAGTCCGACAGGAAACGACTTATTCCGGTATCGGTCATCGGATGCCGAATCATTTTCATCAGCACATCATAAGGTACTGTAGCGATATGGGCGCCGGCTTCGGCAGCTCGCAGACAGTGTTCAGGATGCCTGATGCTGGCTGCAATCACCTCCGTGGTAATATCAGGATAGTTGTCATAGATATCGAGGATATCTTCAACAAGCTGCATTCCATCCTGCCCTATATCGTCCAGCCTGCCCACGAACGGGCTGATGTAGGCAGCTCCCGACAGGGCAGCCAGCAGGGCCTGGTTGGCTGAGAAACAGAGAGTCATATTAACTTTGATTCTCTCTTTTGTCAGGATTGAAGTAACCTCCAGCCCGTCGGCGGTCGCCGGTATTTTGATGACGACGTTCGGCGCCCAGGCGGCCATTTCACGCGCCTGGTTTACCATTGGTTCCACTCCTTCGACGACAACCTCGGTGGAAATAGGTCCCGGAATTATAGAGGCTATTTCCTTGATGGTTGCTTCGTAGTCAGTGGCTCCTGCCCTTGCCATGAGGGTAGGATTGGTTGTTACGCCGCTGACTACGCCTAGTTTAGACGCCTGTCTGACTTCTTCTATTTTGGCTGTATCCAGAAAAATACGAATCTTAACTTCCCTCGAGAGTTTATTAGCTGGATGCGAACGGCAGAGACGGCTGAGCACCTTCTCTTAATACGTCCTTGGCAGAGCCGATGAAATCGCGGAACAGGGGATGGGGACGTCCAGGCCTGGAGCCGAATTCCGGATGGAACTGACATGCAACCATCCACGGGTGGTCGGAAACTTCACATACCTCGACAAGATTACCATCCGGAGACAGACCACTGCAAATCAAGCCTGCTTCCCGGAGACAGTCGCGGTACCGGTTGTTGAATTCGTAGCGGTGGCGGTGACGTTCCTGGATAAGAGTCTCATTGTAAGCTTTCGCGGTGAGAGTATTTTCAACAATCTGGCACGGGTAGTTACCGAGACGCATCGTTGCACCCATATTTGCCAGATCCTGATTCGGCATCAGGTCAATCACCGGATTCTGTGTGTCGGGATCGAATTCAGTTGAATTCGCATCATCCGTATTAAGCGCATACCGGGCAAATTCTATAACCATTACCTGCATCCCGAGGCAGAGCCCCAAGTACGGAATTTTATTTTCACGGGCGTATTTTGCCGCTGCAACCATTCCCTCAATCCCTCTAACTCCGAAACCGCCGGGTACAATGATACCCTGGGAATAACGAAGCTGATTTTCACAACCGTCCTGTTCAAGAGTTTCCGACGGCACCCAGTTAAACTCGATGGTCTTATCGTGGGACAGCGCCGCATGGTAAAGTGCTTCACGAACCGAATAATAGGCATCTTCCAGTTCAACATACTTGCCAACCAGAGCTATATTTATCGGTTCCTTAGGCTCTTTTAGTGATTCAACCATATTGCGCCACTGTGCGAGGTTGCAGTGATTCGAGTCAATTTTCAATTTATCAACGATGAGCTGTCCCATACCTTCCTGTTCGAGAGCGATGGGTACTTCATAAATACTGGGTATGGTCGGCATTGGTATTACGGCTTCTCTCTGTACATCGCAGAAAAGGGAGATTTTATCCCTGATACCTTCGGCTATCGGATGGTCGCTGCGGCAGATAATGATATCGGGCTGGATACCGATGCGGCGAAGTTCGTTAACGCTGTGCTGCGTAGGTTTTGTCTTCAGTTCCTTGGTCGTGGCGAGATAGGGGAGCAGCGTTACGTGGATATAAAGGACGTTATCTCTGCCTACGTCGTTCCTCATCTGGCGGATGGCTTCGAGGAATGGCTGGCCCTCGATATCGCCAACGGTACCGCCGACTTCGATAATCAACACTTCCGCTTTTGATTTCTCTGCCAGTTTTTCGAATCTGGCCTTTATTTCGTTGGTAACGTGCGGTACGACCTGTATGGTGCCGCCCAGGAAATCACCACGTCTTTCCTTGGCAATTACGGTGCTGTAAATCTGCCCCGAGGTGACGTTCGATTCACTGGTAAGGTTTATATCAACAAACCGTTCGTAATTTCCCAGGTCAAGGTCGGTCTCAGCTCCGTCCTGGGTAACGAATACCTCTCCGTGCTGGTAAGGTGACATTGTCCCGGGATCGACATTCAGGTACGGGTCCAGTTTCTGAAGTGATACGGAGATGTCCCGACACTTAAGAATGGTACCAATCGAAGCGACTGTAATACCTTTTCCTACGGAACTTACTACACCACCGGTTACAAAAATATATTTTGACATACAGGAAAACCAAGCAAAATATCTAAACGGTGCACGAAAGACAACACTAAGTTGGATATTTGGAAAGAAAGCTTGTCAGGGGTTTCTTTTATTATATTGACAGAAATTTTGTTTTGTCAAGTTTTGTTGTCGCCTATTCTGTTTGTATTTGGTTGTTTATACTCACCTTACCCCCTGCCCCCTTTCCGGTCAGAACCATCGATGGTGAATGGAGGACTTTCCTGACCAGAAAGGGGGAGTAAATAAGAGAGAAGGGCTTCGCCCCTCTCTCAAACTCTTTCCCCCTCAAACAATCGAAATATTTCTGCTGAATACTCCAACTGTTTGAGGGGGATAAAGGGGGTGTACCTAAAATCATAACTAAAACCGAATGTTAATTTATTGTAGCTAATTTTACAGGGAATTTGCTATTTTTTACCTCTTATCCTGTTGACGAGAAGCCTGAGGAATATTGCCGCAACGATTGCTATTACTACCTGGAGAATAAATAGCTGTTTCAGTATTGACGATATTGCCGGTATTATAATCAGGAGGAAGATTACTACCAGGATGAAAATAACAACGTCCCGCAGTAAACCCTTTTTGAGCATACCGAAGTATAGGGATAGTAAAAACGGCGTGTCAAACTCAAGACAGGAAAAGAACGTTCAAGTTTATCTCAGTCTTTTTATCGAAGCCGTTGTTGTATAATGAGTGCATAAAAGAAGAGAAATAACCAGCGGGTATACAGGAGGTAAGATGGACGGAGCAATAGTTCTGGCTGTTGGCGAGACCTACCATCTCAAGATGGGCAAAGACAGGATAGTATATGCCGGAATGCCTTCCGAAAATGTATATTCTATCATCCAGAGAAAAACAAGCGGTTACCAGGGCTTTGCCTGGAACCTGTATTATCCCAGAAGGAAAACCGATGTCAATATCGACGGGACTGATATTATCGTCGAGAGCGTATCTCCCGAAGAGATAATGTTCAGAATCCGTTAGTAGCTCAAGGAGGGCTGGAAAATGGTAAAAAAGCATTTCACTGCTGACGAAGCGAAGAGAATCGGGGAACAACTCGGTATCGACTGGAGCGAGTTCGATGTAGAACAGTTCAGGATGGGAATGGACGTCGAACTGGAACATGGTCTGGTTGATCCGGCCACCAATGTAACCGATGATGACCCCGTTATGACAGGCAAAATCGCTCTGGCACACCTCAACGAATTCGGCGATTATTATACCAGGCTGGAAAAAATGGAGAGGGAAGCGGAAGGCAGGTAGATACCGGCTGCCGGAAAGGACACCGATATGTCACTGTCACCTGAAGAAAGAAGAAAGATATACGAGGAAGAAAAGGCGAGGATAGAAGCCAGAGAGCACCTCGAACGCGAGAGAAAGAATGCTTCTTCTGAGACAAGCACGGGGCTTATGCCAAACGTTGCTTCACTCCTCTGCTACGTGGGCGGCTGGATAAGCGGCATTATTTTCTTCGTCCTCGAACAGAAAAATGAGGATGTGCGTTTCCACGCCGCGCAGTCGATTATCGTATTCGGCACGCTATCTATCGCGGGATGGATTCTTGGTCTGATACCTATATTCGGTAACGCATTTTCAGCCATAATCGGAATTATAGCGGTAATACTCTGGGTAATATTGATGGTGAAGGCATATGGAGGAGAGAGGTACAGGATACTCTGGGCAGCCGATATCGCCGATAATATAACAGGGTTCAAGTCAACGGGCAGCGAGCCGGAAACCGCGTCACTGCCACCGGAACCGGAGGTTCAAGCGGCAGCTCCGGAGGACTCAAATATTCCTCCCGAAACTCCGGCGGCTCCTGTCGTCAACCTTGACAGGGAAATCGGCAGGAAAATTGAAGAGTATTTTACCCGCCGGAGAGGGGGAAGGATCACCGCATCCGCGTTTACCATAGCTTTCAGTATCGCCGTTCTCATATTCTTTAATTATTTCAACGATTATGTTGCGTATTATTCATCTGATAAGGTAGGTAATGCCATTATCTGGACGAGAACACCGTTTTTTACCGATGATATCGGCCTGTGGCTGCCGATTCTGACCACGGCGCTGGTAGTAGCGATCATCGGCCACGGCGTGCTGATAATTTTCGATAGATACATACTCCGGGAGGTAATATTGGCGGTTATCGATATCTTTTCACTCGCCTCCGTCGTAACCCTGGTATCCGTTTTTCCCTTTAATTTCTACGTTATTCCGAGTGCTTCGATAGCCGAAGGTGTCGAACTGGGTGTAACGGTAGTGCTTATCTGTGTTTCGGTCGGGATAGGAATCGGAATCCTGGTCAGGGGAATAAAGTTATTGATTAACCTGCTAAAAGGTGTGACCAGCTACGAAAAAGGCGCTTAAACTGATTCGGGCGTATAGTAAACAAAGTGGGGGCTGAAAAAGCCCCCATCTGGTTATATACCGGATATATATCAGAGAATTACACCCTGTTCTTTCAACTCTGCAATGTCTTCCCAGGTATAACCTAACTCTATCAGGGTGAGTTCATTGTCCTGGCCTACCTCTGGAGCAGACGTTTTTATCTCAGCCGGGTTTTGTGTAAATTTTACGGGAGTCGCTATTACCGGGAAAGTTCCCAGAGGGTGTGGCAGTTCCGTGAAAACCTCGTTAGCTATAGCCTGCGGGTCTCTGATTACTTCAGCCGGACTCTGGACCTTGGCATAAATGAGGTCGTTTTCGCGAAAACGCGGTTCCCACATATCGGAATCACCGGCAGCCAGCGTTTCATCTATTATTCGGATTAATTCTTCACAGTTTTCTTCACGGGCTTCCATCGAGTTAAACCGGGGGTCGTTTTCGAGTTCGGGTTTGCCGATTGCTTTGCAGAATCCCGGCCAGACCGGGTCAGACTGTAGCATCGACATCTGGAACCACCTGCCGTCACCGGCACGATAAACATTGTAGAGAGGGTTTTTGGCTTTCGTGCGGTCGTCTTTAATCGCCGTAATGCCTACCAGAGCAGCTTCGATATCCAGGGCAAGCGTCCAGATACCGGCGTTGAACAGCGATATCTCCAGTTCCTGCCCCTCTCCGGTCTTTTCCTTGTGGTAGAGGGCGGCGAGGATTCCCGCGAGCGCCTGGGGTGCGGCGACACCTCTGTCTATCATCCCGCCGCGAAGCCTGGGAGGGGCACTACCGGGTTCACCTATCATATACTGCATCCCCGTACGCGCCCATCCCGCAGCGTGGTCGAAACCACGCTGTTCACTGTCAGGCCCTTTTGAGCCGTAACCGCTGATGGTGGCATATACTATAGACGGATTTACCTCACTCAGGCTGGCGTAGTCAGCTTTCAGTTTCGTAAGTGAGTCGAGTTCATAGTTGGACAGGAATATATCCGCTTCTTTAACCAGCCTGTAGAGGATCTGCTGTCCTTCTTCTGTTTTGAGGTTTATAGCAAGGCTTTTCTTGTTGCGGTTAAAAAGCTGGAATGTCCAGTTCACGCTGACTCCGCCGAGTTCGATTTCGGTAGTCATACCATGAGCGCCTTTCAACCCGCGGAACATATCTCCGGTAAGCGGTTCAATTTTTAAAACTTCGGCTCCCCAGTCCGCCATCCATACCGAGGCGACGGGAATAGCTTCCATATGTTCCATTGCAACCACTTTAAGCCCTTCGAGTACCCCTGCCATAAACCAACTCCTTAGAATAATACTTGTCAACTAAAAGTATATATCATCGACTAAACCTCAACAACCGTACGCTATCGGAGAAATGTTAATATTATGAAGTTTTTAACATATTTTCTATTGACCCTGATGTATTTATGGAGTACAATTCTGCCTTAGTATCCGAGCGGAAAAGAAAAAAATACCACATTTCCAGAGCCGGTCCGGGAGTAATAATGAGCAGTGAAAATCAGCCCAGCCCAACCTGGTATAAAGAAATTTGGTCTCTTGACGCCCGGTATTTACCTTGGGTAAAAGATACTGAAGGAGAACTGGACTTCGTTATAGATGCACTGGGATTATCAGGCTCTGAAAAGATTCTAGACCTGGCATGTGGTTTCGGCAGGCACGCCATCGAACTCTCGCGTAGAGGTTTTTCGGTAGTTGGTGTCGATATTACACCCGAGTATATCCGGGAAGCCGAGAGAACAGCTGATTTAGAAGGATTGAACACGAGATTTATATGTTCCGATATAAGAGATATATCGATTAACGAAGAATACGATGTCGTCCTGAATATGGCGGACGGCGCTATCGGTTATCTTGAAGACGACGATGAAAACCTGAAGATATTTGATCTTATCGCTTCCTCCCTGAAAAAGGGAGGGAAGCATTTCATGCACATAATAAATGCGGAATATGCCGAACTGCATTTCCCTGAAAGAAGCTGGGAAGTCAATGAAGTGATGATTTCCCTGCCCGAATTCTGCTGGGACAAAGAAGACAGGCGCCTGCTCTACGGCGAGTGGCAGATAAAATTCGGCGAGATTGCGAAGAAGCCCGAAACAATGAATGTGAAGGCACTTTCAACCATTCGGCTATATTCAGTCCAGGAAATCGAAGAAATATTCGCTTCCAGAAAAATGGTTATCAGGGAAACTTTCGGTAAATTCGACAGGACAATACCATCGTCTCACTGGGAACTGGACCTGCTGGTATACTCTGAAAAACTGTGATACAGTACTAATCTTTGTCAATTGAGACTTTATCGAGCATTACCGTGCCCAGAGGATTGAGATAGTAGTCCTTAACGTAAGGTTTTACCAGTACGTAGTTTTCGCCGTACCATAGCGGGATACAGCAGGCTTTTTCTACCAGTACCTGTTCTGCCCGGGAGTAGAGTTCGAGACTTGCAGCCAGGTCCTTTTCAAGGCTTGCTTCCTCAAGTAGAGCATCGACCTCAGGGTCGCTGTATCCTCCGTAGTTGTTTTTCACTCCCGTCTCAAAAAGTACCGAAAGAAATCCCTGTGGGTGCGGATAATCCGCTATCCATCCAACGTCGAACAGCTCATCTTTTTCTTTGGCAAGGTTATATATGTACCTGTCGGGTTCAAGCTGCCTTACCTTTACATCTACCCCGAAGGTTTGCCGCCACTGGTCGATAATAGCTTCAAGTTCCTGAGATATTACTCCACCCCAGCCGGCAGTCGTAAGTGTTATCGGCGGCAGGTTACCTGCATCTCCATAAGACGATTTCTTTATCATATCTTTTGCTTTTTCGGGATCATAGCCCAAACCTTTAAGATTCTCATTGTAACCGGGCATACCGACCGGCAGTATTCCGGCTGCTGGTTCTACCATCCCCCTGAATATCAGGGCGGCTATTTTATCCCTGTTTACCGCCATTGAAAAAGCTGCCCGAACATAATAATCGTCAAACGGGGGTTTTTCGGTATTGAAGCCGATGTAGTAAAAGCTGAATTCAGGGAAAATTCTCAATTCATTATAAAAAGGGTCATTCGTATCCGTGACTCTATCTTTATATGAAACCGGAACGGAGGTTGCATCGATTTGGTCGGTTTCATACATTAGTATCGGTACGCCGCCCCACAGGTAAAAATTAACTTTACTCAGCTTGGCTGGGTTACCGTAATAAAGGTCATTCCATTCCAGTACCAGCCTGTCGCCCTCTACCCATTCACCAAGCTTGAAAGGACCGGTGCCGTTCGGATTTTTCCACCAGTTCTTTCCTGATTCGACACTTTTCCTGTCGGTGACAAAAGTCGTGGGGTAGGTCAGTTTGTACAGGAAATAAGACCTGGGAGCGTCAATCCGTACTTCCAGTGTATAATCATCTTTTACGGTAACTCCGCTTATCTCAGCACTTTCACCTGCAAGTACCTCCTTTGCGCCGACGATGTCACCGAGGTAGGTTTCCGCCGTTGTCGAGCCGGTTGCGGGATTACAGGCGCGTTCCCAGGAATATTTAAAATCGGAAGCCGTTACTTGAGTCCCGTCGTGGAATTTCGCATCCTTCCTGAGATAAAAAGTATAGGTCGTCCCGTCATCGCTGACTTCCCACTTCCTGGCTATATCCGGTATAAGTTCGAGATCATTATCCAGGCGTATCAGGCCGCTGAATATCTGCATCACGTACTGGTGTGATGTTGAGTCTCCGGAAATGGCTGGATCAAGCGTATGGGGATCGATGCCATACAGATTCAGAACGTCGGTCTTTCCTGGAGGAATAATTTTATCCTGCGGATTATTGCAGCCTGCCAGCAATACAGCCAGAATGCAGGCTGCCGCCAGAGTTACAAAGGATATTCGAGTAAATATTCGCGTCATTGGTTAATCCCGGTGAGGTTTATGCTTAATATAGCATAATATTAGCCGGTTCTCTAAATGCCGGAGAGTAAAAATAAGTTTGTTCTGGATATAAGAACCATAGACTGGATATAAGAACCATAGAAATGATTCTTCAACCGACCGGACGGATTACGTCATAAACAGTGAAATCATCAAGCGGAGTTTCCGTTCCTGAGGTTATGATAATCGAGCGCCTTCTTCAAGGCAAAAGCACCTCGTTCCAGCGATAGAAAAGCTGGAATCCCGCCTTCCTGTAGTTCTTTCATAACCTTTCCCGCCTGTTCGACGTCGCCGGATGCGAATGCCCAGGCGAGAATAGCAATAACAGGCTTGTCCGTGCTTTGCTTGATTTCAACGAGTAATTTAGGGAAACTCTCTCCCGGGGGGCCTCCGGGACCCATCCCTGCGGCTACGAGCAGCGCCAGGTTATCGATATTATCGTCACGTGCCAGGATTTCGATGATACGTTTTATCTCTCTCCGGTTTTGATTGCCTGTATCCACCGGATTACGGTAACCGCCACCTATGAGAGTGAAAAACGAAGCCAGTTCTTCATACGATTTATCTGTTAGAGTCGGAACCTTTAACTCCGCTTCTCCGAAAGCATCGGCAATAGCCACGGATTGCCCGCCGGACACACCGGTAATACCGACCCTATTTCCGCTTACCGGCGGTAGAAAATGAACAGCCTTCAATGTATCGATAAGTTCATCCAGGCTCGATACCCTGATTGCTCCGCACTGGGTAACAGCCGAGTCCCAGACCGAGTAAGATACGGCGAGAGAACCGGTGTGAGAAGCTATTGCCCTGTCTCCTTCTTCCGTCCGTCCGCCTTTCCAGATGACTACCGGTTTTTTGGCGGTAACTTCTTTCAGTACCTTCAGAAAACGCCTGCCGTCTTTTACTCCTTCCAGATACATTCCAATAATCTTTATACCGGGGTCGTTTCCGAAAAATTCCAGGTAATCGGGAGAATCCAAGACTATCCCGTTCCCAAAACTGACTGTCTTGTTAATCGGAAGTCCGTAGAGGGAAGCCTGCCTGTTGAATGTGACGGCGTGAGTGCCGCTCTGCGAAATAAGCCCTACCGGACCGGCCGCAACTTCCCCCTGGAAAGCTGCTCCCTGTCCAACGCCGATACTGGGATTAAATATCCCCATACAGTTTGGGCCGACAATATGGAAATTTCCTTTTTCTGCTATTTCAATCAGGGTCTTTTCAAGGTTTTTGCCTTCTTCGGTATCGGTTTCCGAAAAACCGGCAGTAAAGAAATGAGCTGCGGCAACATCTTTACATACCAGGTCTTCAAGAATTCTTGGGGCTATCGACCTGGGAACAGCTACTATTGCCAGGTCGACCGGTTCCGGTATGTCCATCAAACTTGTGTAATTCTCTACTCCCAGGGCTTTGATACCTTCGATTTCTTCCGGTGCTACCTGTACAGAGTATAATTTACCCTTGAAATTGGAGTGGGAGCGCAGCCACATATAGTTGGTTTCTTTTTTATCACCGATTATCGCAATGCATTTCGGATTAAAGGCCCTTTCAAGTTTCCTGTGATCAGCTTTCAATGTTATCTCCAGTTAAGTTATTGAAATCGTCTACCCGGACATGCCAGCCGATGTTTCGCGTACTTTACGGATAGCTTCAGTCGTTCCTATTTTCTCCAAATCAAGGTCTTCTATCACTTTCTCAATCTGTTCCAGATATTCATCGATGGTTCGTATCTCTTCATCATCCAGTGGAGTTGAAAGAAGCGGTTCCAGTGCCATTTTGTATATTTCTGCATTGATTCCGCCGACGGCTTTACCGGATTTTTCTTGAGCTATCGGTATCGGTCGAGCTTCAACGGATTCAGCGGCTTGTATATCTTCATCTATTAAAGCCTTCTTTTCAGCCTCTTCGGCTTCCTGCCTGGCTTTTTCTTTAGCGTCTATCTCAGCCTGCTTCTTAGCCTTCTTTTCCTCCTCCTCTGCCTTCTTCGCTTCCTCGGCTTCCTGTTTAGCCTTTTCTTTAGCTTCTAGTTCTGCCTGCTTTTGAGCTTTCTTCTCTTCTTCCTCCGCCCTCTTAGCTTCTTCGGCTTCCTGTCTGGCTTTTTCTTTAGCTTCAATTTCAGCCTGTTTTTTGGCTTTCCTCTCTTCTTCCTCCGCCTTCTTGGCTTCCTCGGCTTCTTGCCTGGCCTTTTCTTTAGCCTCTATCTCAGCCTGTTTCCGGGCTTTCTTTTCTTCTTCCTCCACCCTCTTGGCTGCTTCGGCTTCCTGTCTGGCTTTTTCTTTAGCTTCTATCTCAGCCTGCTTTTTAGCTTTTTTCTTTTCTTCCTCTGCCTTCTTAGCTTCTTCAGCTTCCTGTTTAGCTTTTTCTCTGGCTTCTATCTCGGCTTGCTTCTTAGCCTTCTTTTCCTCCTCCTCCGCCTTTTTCGCTTCTTCAGCTTCCTGTCTGGCCTTTTCCTGAGCTTCTATCTCAGCCTGTTTCTTAGCCTTCTTTTCTTCTTCCTCCGCCTTCTTGGCTGCTTCAGCTTCCTGTCTGGCTTTTTCTTTAGCTTCTATCTCAGCCTGTTTTTTGGCTTCCTTTTCTTCTTCCTCTGCCTTTTTAGCTTCCTCGGCTTCCTGCCTGACCTTTTCTTGAGCTTCTAGTTCTGCTTGCTTCCTGGCAGCTTCTTCAGCCTCTCTTGCTTTTCTGGCTTCCTCGGCTTCCTGCTCTGCCCTTTCCCTGGCCTCTATTTCGGCCTGCTTTCTTGCTTCTATCTCAGCTTCGCGGGCCTTTATTACCTCTTCAGCTTTCTGCCGTTCTGTTTCCCTGGCAGAAATTGCTTCCCGTTTAGCTTTTTCTTTAGCTTCCTTTTCAGCCTGTTTCCGGGCTTCTTCTTCGGCTGTTCTGGCTCTTTTGGCTTCCTCAGCTTCCTGTTTAGCCCTTTGCTTAGCATCTATTTCAGCCCGCTTTTTGGCTTTCTTTTCTTCTTCCTCTGCTTTCTTAGCTTCTTCAGCTTCCCGTATAATTCTCTCTCTGGCCTCTAATTCAGCTTGTCTTCGGGCTTCTTTCCTAGCTTCCAGAGCTTTCAGCGTTTCTTCAGCTTCCCGCTGTTCTTTTTCCAGTGCAGCTATCGCCGCTTCTATCCGGGTGTCTCTGGGTGCACTCTCTTTTTTTACAGCAGAAGCGATCTTACGTTTTTTCGGAACGCGCCTTATGATTGGATAACTACACCACTCGCAGTTGTCACCGGTAGTACGCTGGCCGCAATTGGGGCATCTAGCCACTGTAGTATTCCTTCGCGTCTTGTACGGCTTTTATCGACAGGTATAGCCTTTCTCCCTGTTTCAAACTCTCATCCTGCAGAGATTCTGGAACGTCTTTTAAGGTGTCCTCATCGGTTGAATCCAGCATTTTAACATCAATACCGGGGATGCCGGATATTACGTCCATCAGCGGTAAAGATTCGGTGAGAGTGAGTATAACAACAGTGTTCCTGTCACGTGCTCCAAGGGTGTAATTAATGCTGATTCCTTGTGTCGCCTGCAGGTTATTGGTCAGTCTGGACAACGCTATCGGATCAACCGGCATAGCTATCACTAGTATTACCTTTTCCGAATAAAGGATATTCCGGTCTATTTCTATGGTAGCTGAAGGTGTTTCTTCCTCAATGAAGACTTCACTCGCTGGCGATATTTCTTCCTCGATTTGTTCTTCAGGTACGGTTGCATCGATAACGACAGGTTCTTCAATTGTTGCTTCCTGTATCCCGGACGGTGGAATCTCTTCTATTTCCTGCTCGAGTTCTTCGACAGTTTCGGCCTCGGGTTCTTTTTCTACTTCCTGTACGGGTTGGTCTTCAACTTCAGGAGCAGCTAAAGGCTGTACAGCCGTTTCAGTCTCTTCGGTTTTCTGTTTAGCATCTATCTCAGCCTGCTTCTTAGCCTTCTTTTCTTCTTCCTCCGCCCTCTTGGCTTCTTCGGCTTCCTGTTTAGCCCTTTGTTTAGCATCTATTTCAGCCTGTTTTTTGGCTTTCTTTTCTTCTTCCCTGGCTCGTTTAGCTTCTTCGGCTTCCTGTTTAGCCCTTTGTTTAGCATCTATCTCAGCCTGTTTTTTGGCTTTCTTTTCTTCTTCCCTGGCTCTTTTCGCCTCTTCGGCTTCCTGTTTAGCCCTTTGTTTAGCATCTATCTCAGCCTGTTTTTTAGCTTTTTCCTCCTCTTCTTCTGCTCTTCTAGCTTCCTCGGCTTCTTGCTTTGCCTTTTCTCTGGCTTCTATTTCAGCTTGTTTTCTGGCAGCTTCTTCAGCCTCTCTTGCTTTACTGGTTTCTTCGGCTTCCTGCCTGGCCTTTTCCTGAGCTTCTAGTTCTGCTTGTTTCCTGGCAGCTTCTTCAGCTTCTCTCGCTTTTCTGGTTTCCTCAGCTTCCTGCCTGGCCTTTTCCTGAGCTTCTAGTTCTGCTTGCTTCCTGGCAGCTTCTTCAGCCTCTCTTGCTTTGCTGGCTTCCTCGGCTTCCAGTCTGGCCTTTTCCTGAGCTTCTAGTTCTGCTTGTTTCCTGGCAGCTTCTTCAGCTTCTCTTGCTTGACTGGTTTCTTCGGCTTCCTGCCTGGCCTTTTCCTGAGCTTCTAGTTCTGCTTGCTTCCTGGCAGCTTCTTCAGCCTCTCTTGCTTTACTGGCTTCTTCGGCTTCCTGCCTGGCCTTTTCTTCAGCTTCTTTTCTCGCTTCTTCCTCAGCCTGTCGCCTTGTTTCTTTCTCTTCTTCTCTGGCCTTTATGACCTCTTCAGCTTTCTGCCGTTCTTTTTGCCTTGCAGTTATTGATTCCTGTTTGGCTTTTTCTTTAGCTTCCTTTTCAGCCTGTTTCCGGGCTTCTTCTTCGGCTTTTCTGACTCGCTTGGCTTCCTCGGTTTCCTGTTTAGCCCTTTGCTTAGCTTCTATTTCAGCCTGTTTTTTGGCTTTCTTTTCTTCTTCCCTGGCTCGTTTGGCTTCTTGAGCAAGGAGTTTTTCCTTTTCCCTGGCAGCGACCGCCGCTTTTATCCTGGCCTTTTCTTCGGCTTCTCTTATGGCACGAAGTTCCTCTTCATATCGTTTTTCCATTTCACGGGATGCGGCTTCTTCATGCCTGGCTTTTTCCCTGGTAGCTTTGGCCGTCTCTTCTCTTGCCAGTTTTCCTACCTCATCTGCTTTGCTGGCTTCCGATACTACCCGTCGTCTTTTCGGGACACGCTTTCTTAAGGGATAATTACACCATTCGCAATTATCACCGCTTGTCTGCTGACCACAGTTCGGACACCTGGGCATTAAAATACACCTTCCCTTTTCAGACTCCTGTATTTGTTATCCCCCGTAATCACATGGTCGAGTACTTCGATTCCCATAATATTGCCTGCTTCTACAAGCCTCTCAGTTAGTTTAATATCGTCTTCGGATGGTTCCGGTTCTCCGGACGGATGGTTATGGACGAATATTACCGATGCGGCGCTGGCTGTCAGAGCTTCCTTATAGACTTCCCTGGGATGGACTATACTGCTGTCCAGGCTGCCGACGGAAACTTCGGACGTTTTTATCAACCGCCCCCTTGTATCAAGCGACAATACTAGAAAATGCTCCTTCTTTTTGCCCTTAAGCAATCTTTGCACTAAGCTTACAACATCCTCGGGTGTTTTGACCACAGGGTTTTTATCAGATAACTGAGAGTCTTCGAGCCTGTTAGCCAGTTCGAAAGCAGCCTTAATCTGCGATGCTTTAGCAGGACCTATCCCCTTCACTTCAGCAAGCTCTTCGATCGTTGCTTCCGAAATACCCCTGAGATTACCGAACCGGCTTAATAGTCTCTGCGAGGTTATCGTTACCGATTCGCCGGAAATCCCTCTCCCCAGTATCAGGGCGAGTATTTCCTGGGCAGAGAGAGCTTCGACTCCGTACTTATGCAGCCTTTCGCGGGGGCGTTCGGAAACGGGCAGGTCATGTATCGTGAAAGATTTTTTAGACATTACATACTCCCTGAAGCAGGGGACAGAGTGAGTTCCGGAAGTAACTGGCCGGATAGAGACGCCGATATCTCACTGGTTTGGTCCGTATAAACTTTTACGATGTAATCGCGCCATATATCGTCGAGACCGTCCATGTCGAAGCCGTAAACTTCTTCAAACGCTTCATCGTAGTCGGTGCCCTTACTCATAACCGTCAGCAACTCGAGCATTTTTTCCTGGCCGTAAGCGTTGATAAGCAGAAATACCAGGCCGTAACTCTCAGCGTATGAGAGGTAGGACTGGTCGGCGTAAGCTGAAAACGGGCTTGCCAGACTGCGCACCGAAATCAAGGAATCATTTTCAACAGCCTGACCGAGGAACTGGTTAAAGATTTCGGAAAGGGGGCCCTCCATGTACATAGCGAGCCCCTCATCCAGCCATGTCGGAAGATCGAGATAAGGGTTGTAGGTCATACGGTGGACTACCAGATGGGTCAGTTCGTGTACAATGGTTCTCAACCCCCATTCAATATTCGAAGGTTCTATTCCAATTGCAACGCAGTCATACAGGGCATATGCTACCCCGCCGGTCCAGGTCTGTGGGAAAATCATCGCGCTTTGCAGGTCGGCTGAGTTTGCATAAATATAAATATCAACCGGGTCTGTAATACTAACCCCCGTACTATTGTAGAGCCTTTCAAGACCTTCGGTTGCGGCGGAGAGTAACCTGTTTGCAAATTCTTCGTCTCCTTCGTACCAGTACAGCGTGATGATGCCCTTTTTTATACTTTTCCAATCGAAACGGTTATCGTCATAACTTAGAGTCATCGGCTGAGTTTCGAGTTCATTGCCGTCCTCGTCCGTGATTAACCACCAGTACTGTAGAACCGTTCCGGGCGGCAGCCCTCCGGTTTTTCTCATATCCCACGACCACTCTACATCCACAACCTTCGCCGGTGTAAATTCGATATAGACTTCACTCGTAACGTAGGCGTAGGATAAACGGTCGACATAGTAATACAATCGTATATCCGTAATATCTGCGCCGCTCTCCGCAGACAGGCTGAAGTCCAGTTTATCGGGGAAATCAACTTCCGCCGAACTATTAGCCACTATTATTTCGTTGGCTGCTTGCGACGGAATAACCGGAATCAGTATCTGCAGCAGAAATATGGTTGATATCAGAACAGTTAATTTCCTGATCATTGTTCTTTCCCTACAATCGAACGGAGATACGCCGTGATAAAATCGTCCAGGTCACCGTCCAGTACTGCGTCCGGATTACTGGTCTGGAAGTCTGTCCTGTGGTCTTTTACCATTTTATACGGGTGAAGGACATAACTTCTAATCTGATTGCCCCACCCGGCCAGGACACGGTCACCTTTTAATTTTGTTCTCTCTTCGGCCAATTTTGCCATTTCCATGTTCAACAGTCGTGATTGAAGAATGGTCAGAGCGATATCCTTGTTCTGGTGCTGCGAACGTTCACTCTGGCAGGTGACAACCAGACCTGTCGGCAGGTGTGTCACCCTTACGGCGCTGCTTGTTTTCTGCATATGCTGGCCGCCGGGTCCGCTTGAACGGAATGTATCTATTTTAAGCTCATCCGGTTCTATGTTTATATCTACTCCGGATTCAGCTTCCGGCAGTACTTCGACCAATACGAAAGAGGTATGCCTGGCATGATCGGCATCGAATGGTGAGAGGCGGACCAGCCGGTGAACGCCGTGTTCTGATTTCAGGTAACCGAAGGCATACTCTCCAGCAATCTTAATGGTAGCGCTTTTTATCCCGGCTTCATCTCCCGATGACGTATCGAGGATATCGTTTTTGTAACCGTGCCTTTCCGCCCAGCGCAGGTACATTCGCAGAAGCATTTCCGCCCAGTCCTGTGACTCTGTACCTCCCGCTCCGGCGTGAATAGCCAGAATTGCATTCCTGGAATCATATTCACCGCTGAAAGCCAGTTCAAGTTCCAGTTCATCCAGGTAGGAGGCTATGGAATCGATTTCGGTCTCATATTCTTCGCGGAATCGGGCATCTTCCTCTGCCAGAGATACCATTTCACCGATATCTTTCACCCTTTTCTCGAGCCCGCGCCATTTCTCGATTAGTCTGCTGTTTTCAGCCAGGCGGCGCATTACTCTCTTGGCGTTCACCTGGTCGTGCCAGAAATCCGGTTTAACGGACTGTTTTTCTAATGCAGTGCTTTCCTTTTCTTTTGCAGCAACATCAAAGATGCACCAGAGCCATAGAGATTCTGGTCTGGAGGTCACTAAGTTTGTCTTTCAGTTCCTGCACTCATCAACTCCTTATATATTATACACGAGGTTTTTATCGAACAGCCTCCGGTACTGCGGCTGCGCGGTATTTCTTCGGCATGTTTCCTCCGGCTGCCAGGTGGGCCAGACGCGTGGGTTCGGGAAGCCGGTAGCCCCGGCAGCAATTGATTACCCATTTTATCGCGGTTTCAAGGCTTATTTTATGACCGATGGATACATATACAGGCTTAACCTGATGTTTTGTGCGTAAAACTACTCCTATAATCTCATCTTTGTCGACGAGGTTGGAATAGTCGCCAGGCTCATTTCCGGGTTCCGTATGGCTACCGCACAACCGTGATTTCGCACAGCCGATTGTCGGTACATCCAGGACTACGCCGAGATGTGAGGCAAGTCCGATCCTCCGGGGGTGGGCAATGCCCTGCCCGTCGACGATAATCAAATCGGGATTAATCGATAGTTTTTCACAGGCGGCGATTGTCAGCGGTAATTCCCTGAAAGAGAGGAGTCCCGGAATGTACGGGAAATCGAGTTCACCAGTGGCAGTTCGGATATCGATTATGTCCAGGTTGGGATAATTAAGCAGGACTGCGCTTCCGGTGGCGGTCTTACTTGATCTGCCGACCGATATGTCCACGCCGGCGATGTATTTTACTTCCGAAGCCATATCCGTTTTTAGCACCCGGGTTGAAAGATTATTCTGTATTTCTCTGGCCTGCGAGGTATCGAGCGGCCGGGTATATATACCATTCTTTACCATAACTCGATTATATCTACTAAACTGTCTTTTTACAATATATTGACGCTATTGACAGACGTTGACTAATAGCGCATAATAGCCTATACGTGATATGGTTAAGATACGTTTAAGAAGAGTAGGAGCAAAGAACAGGCCGAGTTACAGGCTGGTAGTAGCCGATTCTCGGGCACCCCGCGACGGGGCATTTATCAACATCATTGGACACTATAACCCGCTCACAGATCCGGAAGAAATAGTAATCGATGAGGAAAAGGCACTTGACTGGCTCAATAAAGGTGCACAGCCGACAGAAACTGTCAGCAGATTGTTAACGAAAACCGGTATTTTAGATAAGTTCAAAACAATCAAGGAGAAATCATGAAAGAGCTAGTAGAGTATATTGCCAAGTCCATTGTCAATGCACCTGACGACGTAGTCGTTACCGAAGAAGAAAATGAACAAGGCATTACACTCAAGCTGCAGGTTGCCGACGATGACAAAGGTAGAGTTATTGGTAAGCAAGGCCGCATTGCCGAAGCGATGCGTACCCTGGTTAGGGTAAAGGCAGCCAAAGCAGGTACCAGAGCTACCCTGGAAATCACCTAGTATTTTCTACCCCGTTAACTCGAATAAGTTGTTACTACTTGAATCAGTAAAATAAAATTTGACTGGATAGGTAAAGTTATGCCCTCACGGGGCATTTCGGGTTTTATCTTCTCCTTGTTAATATCCGGAGATAGTTAATGCACTCTACTCCAGAACCTGAACGCTGGGTAATATGCCCGGTATGTGGTAAACCGAATCCCGCCGGCACTCGTTTCTGTCAATATTGCTGGGGAGCTGCTATAAACCAGGATAATCCTCTGACGTCGGAAGAGCTGGCGCGGGAACTCGAACGTCAGGAAAACCGGTCCAAGTTTAAAAGAAAGATAAAATTCGGTATTGCCGGGATAGCTGCACTTGCAGTCATCGGTATAATACTATACAGCCTTTTCTGGTTCACTGACACCATATTCAAACCACCGGAAGACATGAATTCCAATCCCCCTCCTGGCGAGTGGTCTATGTTCCGGCGTGACCTCACGCGCAGTGCAAGTATCGGCACGGAAATTCCCGAAGGCAAGCTCAAGTGGGTGTTCGATACCGATGGAGCGATTCACTCATCACCGGCAGTAGTGGACGGTACAGTCTACTTCGGTTCAAGAGATTATAACCTGTATGCGGTAGATGCCGATTCGGGTTCCGAAGAATGGCGATTCGAAACCGGCAGCTGGGTAGAGTCTTCACCGGCAGTTACGGGAGGAAGGGTGTTTTTCGGATCGAATGACGGCAACTGCTACACACTGGATATGAATACCGGAGAGGAATTGTGGATGTTCGAGACTGCTTTTCCGGTAAGATCGTCACCGGCGGTTGCTGACGATAAAGTGTATTTCGGTTCCGATGACTATTTTCTTTATTGCCTGGATACTTCGGATGGCAAGTTATACTGGAGTTTCGATTCGGGAAGCCCGGAATATTCCTCGCCTGCTGTGGCTAACGGGATTATCTACATCGGAAGCGGTAACGGCTATTCATATGCACTGAATTCAATGACGGGTCAGCGCAGATTACGTTATAAAACTCATTACGCAGTGTATTCGTCACCGGCGGTCAGCGACGGTACCGTGTATTTCACAACGACCAACGGGATTATAGCAGCGGTAGACGGCAAAGCCAGGACAATGTGGCGTGAACATGAAATAAAACACTGGTGGCTACAGGTCTGGGCGGCAGGAGTCCCGTTAGTACCCGAACCTCCCCCGCAGTCCGGTTTTATCTGGTCGACATCTCTCCGCAGACCGCAAACCTCGACTCCTGTAATAAAGGACGGTGTAATGTATCTGGGCTCCGATAACTTTCTTATCGCGATAGATATAGAGACTCAGGAAACAATATGGGAATTCGAGACGGGAGGCACGGTAAGATCATCACCTGCTATAGTTGGTTCGGTAATTCTGATAGGAAGTGAAGACGGAAAACTATACGCAGTGAATGCCGATACAGGCGAGAAAATATGGGACTACCAGACCGGTGGTAAGATTACATCGTCTCCGGCAGTTGTCAACGGAGTCGTTTACGTAGGTTCATTCGACGGAAATCTGTACGCTATAGAATAAGATCCGTAGATTGAAAACACGTCTTCATTCCTGTTATAATTATCTTACTCACCTCTGTATGCTTTCCTTAAAAATTGAATTTTCGAAGGGGAATGTGTGCCTGCTTTCACCGGTATCCTTTGAAAACTGGAGATAATTTATGGCCGAAGAGACCAAAGAAGAGAAATATAAAATATGCCCGGTATGCAATAAATCCAATCCGGCCGGGGTATCTTTCTGCCAGCATTGCTGGGGGGCAATACTGGACCCGGACCAGTCGCTTACCGCAGAAGAACTGGCAGAAGCTCAGGAAAAACAGAGAAAATATCTCAAGCGAAGGAGATATATCCGCTGGGGAATAGTCGGAACGGTTGCCGCTCTAATCCTTGTGTTTATTTTTTTCAACCTTTTCAATTATACGGACCTGATATCAAAACCCTCTCTCGAAATTAACTCAAGTTCTTTGCCCGGCGAATGGGCCATGTTCGGATATGATACCCTACGTTCTTCCAGTGCCGGAAATAACGAAGTCCTGCCCGAAGGTAAACTGAAGTGGGTGTTTTCTGCCGGAGATGAAATACACTCTTCGGCGGCTGTGGTTGACGGAAACGTCTATTTTGGCTGTCAGGATTATAATCTGTATTCACTCGATATTGAGAACGGTCAGGAGAACTGGGAGTTCACAACGGGAAGCAGGGTGTATTCTTCGCCGGCTGCCGTGGACGGAATAGTATATTTCGGTTCAAACGACGGCTATCTTTATGCACTCGATGCCTTAAAAGGCGAAACAGTGTGGAGTTTCAAGACCGCCTATCCGGTACGGTCATCTCCGACGGTAACGGACGGTAAAGTTTATTTCGGTTCGGACGATTATTACCTGTATGCTCTGGACTGGAAGACCGGCAAAGAAATCTGGAAATTCGATACGAACAGCCCGGCCGGTGTTTCGCCTGTCATCGATGAAGGCATTCTCTATTACGGAGCCGGCGGAGGTTATTCGTATACTCTGAATGCCGAGGACGGTCAGCGGCGTCTGAAGTACCGAACGCGATATGCCGTATATGCTTCTCCTGTTGTTAAAGACGGTGTTGTCTATTTCGCAACTACGAATGGAATACTAAATGCTGTTGAAGGTGATGCAAGGACGTGGCTCTGGGAGCATGATATACGACCTTTCTGGACGCAGCTCTGGGCAATGATTTCCTGGCTACCGAAACCACCTGACCAGTCAGGCTTTTTATGGTCGATGCCCTTTCACAGGCCCAATATAACAACACCCCTCATCGACGGAAACATAATGTACCTGAGTTCGGACAATTTCCTGATTGCCCTGGACCTGGATACCCGTCAAATTATCTGGCAGTTCGAGACAGGAGCCACGATAAGGTCGTCCCCCGCCAAGGCGGGACCAGTGGTTTACATAGGAAGCGGCGACGGCAATCTTTATGCCATCGATGCTGCGACGGGTGAACTGAGGTGGCAGTATGACACCGGTGATGAAATCACGGCGTCGCCGGTCGTTGTCGACGGAGTCATATACGTGGGTTCTACCAATGGTAACTTCTACGCAATAGAGTAAACCTGCCTCCCGGATACATTATGAGTAATAAGGAACCGGAATACATCGTCATCGGT
Source organism: Dehalococcoidales bacterium (assembly GCA_034416335.1). Classification (GTDB taxonomy): domain Bacteria; phylum Chloroflexota; class Dehalococcoidia; order Dehalococcoidales; family UBA2162; genus MGML01. The sequence continues at coordinate 376,779 of DAOULV010000003.1, read as the reverse complement.
ACAATATTATCTCCCTGGGGTCTGCAGGGGCATATGAAAGTCGATGTAGAAACAGATTTCCCTGAAAGATTCTCACCTTCATCAAAGGTATTTATAGACAAACAGCCGGTGATCATAAATGAAGTCGCCTGGCATAAGGGCAAGGCAATCATCAAGCTTGAGGGGCTGGATACCGGGGAAGAAGTCGATGCACTCGTCGGCCGGGTTATTGAGGTCCACTACAGTCAGCTTTACAGTCTTGAAGACGGGGAATACTATCATTTTCAACTTGTCGGACTGGAAGTAAAGACCACCGGTGGAGAGGTACTCGGGAATATAGATAAGGTACTCTCGATGGCAAGCGCCGATATTTACGTTATTAAAGGACGTAATGGCGATATACTGATTCCGGCAACAGACGAATTTGTGAAGTCTATCGATCTTGCTGAAGGTGTCCTGGTTATCGAGCTGATGGACGGACTGCTGGATTTGAACCGAAAGAAAACGAGATAGCAGTCTATATCTGGGGATTTTCTCCGCGTCTTCTTCGCCTCTTCTGGGCTACTTTCAGGCGCACCAGCGAACGGCGCAGCGCGGCTTCCGCTCTCGCAGCATCAATATCGGTGGTAAGGCTATCGATTCTTTCCCTGGCGCGCCGCTGGGCTTCTTCAGCCCTTGCCAGGTCGATTTCGTCATCTCTTTCAGCCGAATCCGCCAGCACGATAATCCTGTCGGGGCGTATCTCCAGGAAACCGCCTGAGATAGCCAGGGAGAACTCTTCACCGCCTCTGCGTACGACCATTTCACCCGGATTCAGCGTGGTCATAAGGGGGGTGTGCTGCGGCAGGATACCAAGTTCGCCTTCGACCCCCGGGGCGACGACGAGGTCTACATCCTCCGAGTATACAAGTCTTTCGGCGGTGACGATATCGAGTCTTATCGGCGACACTACAGTTCGCTCCTCATTGTCCTGGCCTGCTCGACTGCTTCATCGATGGTACCTACCATATAGAAAGCCTGTTCCGGAAGCTCGTCGTGTTTACCTTCGAGTATCTCTTTGAAGCCGCGGACGGTCTCCTGGATAGGTACGTATTTCCCGGGTCTGCCGGTGAATATCTCGGCAACAAACATCGGCTGGGACAGGAACCTCTGAATTTTACGGGCGCGGGCAACGTTAATCTTGTCTTCATCGCTGAGTTCCTCGATACCGAGGATTGCGATAACGTCCTGAAGGTCCTGGTAGCGCTGCAATACCCGCTGCACTTCACGGGCTACGTTGTGGTGTTCCTCACCGACGACGATGGGGTCGAGTATCCGCGAGGTTGAAGTCAGCGGATTTACGGCAGGGTATAGGCCCTGTTCCATAATTGCCCTGTCCAGGGCGACAACGCCGTCAAGGTGACCGAAAGTAGTGGCTACTCCGGGGTCGGTATAGTCGTCCGCCGGCACGTAAATAGCCTGGAACGAGGTGATCGAACCTTTCTTGGTGGAAGTAATTCTTTCTTCTAGGTCACCAACTTCCGTAGCCAGTGTCGGCTGGTATCCCACTGCCGAGGGCATACGACCCAGCAGAGCCGATACTTCCATTCCGGCCAGAGTATAACGGTAAATGTTGTCTATAAACAGGAGGACGTCCTGCCCTTCCTCATCCCTGAAATATTCCGCCATCGTCAAACCGGTCAGGCCGATGCGAAGACGGACAGCAGGAGGTTCGTTCATCTGGCCGAAGACAAGAACGGTCTTCTCAATTACGCCGGATTCCCTCATTTCATGCCAGAGGTCGTTACCTTCACGGGACCTTTCACCGATACCGGCAAAGACCGAGAAACCGCCGTGCTCGGTAGCGATGTTCCTGATTAACTCCTGGATGATGACCGTCTTGCCCACACCGGCGCCGCCGTAAGCACCAACTTTGCCCCCCTTGGTGAACGGAGCAACAAGATCAATTACCTTGAGACCCGTCTCGAGTATTTCGGTGGTTGTTTCCTGCTCCTCGATTGTAGGAGGTGTCCTGTGAATAGCCCAGTTCTCGTCTGGCTTGACCTCACCCATATTGTCCAGGGGTTCTCCGAGAACGTTAAAGAGTCTTCCCAGTGTGCTTCTACCCACCGGGACGCTTATCGGAGCCCCGGTATCCACCGCATCGAGACCACGCTGCAGACCTTCGGTTGGTGACAGCGACAGGCACCTTACCAGGTTGTTCCCGGCGTGTTCCTGGACTTCAAGAACGACCTTGCCCTCATCGGATTCCACTTCGAGTGAATTGAACAGCTGCGGCAGCTCGTCAGGGGGAAATTCCACGTCTACTACCGTGCCGATTACCTGAACTACTTTACCTGTTGCCACTTTTCACCTCACTATGCCCGTACATCTACTCAACCATAGCCTCGACACCACCCGTAATATCGAGAAGCTCGGTGGTAATCGATTCCTGGCGGGCTTTATTGTACAGGAGAGTTAAATCATCCGTAAGCTCTGCGGCGTTCTCCGTTGCATTACGCATAGCCACCATCCTGGCGGACTGCTCGCTGGCTATCGATTCCAGGATAGCGTGGTATATCTGCATTTCAACGAACCTCGGCAAAAGTTCTTCAAGTACCGCTTCGGAATTAGGTTCGTACGTATAGTCGCTGCTCGCTGTCCCTGATAATTCAGCCGGTTTTACAGGGAGTATGGGCTGTATTACCGGTCTCTGCACCATGGTGGAGATAAACTCCGTATACGATAGGTAAGCAGCGTCAATCTCTTCATTTGTGTAATCGTCGATGATAATCCTGGATATAGGCAGTGTATCAAGGTAACCCGGATTATCTCCCAGTCCGGTAAATTCAGCCAGGATATTACGGCGGGTCCGTCTCATAAAGTCCAGGCCTTTACGTCCGGCGCATACCAGCGTTACCTCGGCGCTCTGTTCGTTAATGTAATTATGCAACTGGCGGTTGATATTTGCCACCAGACCGCCGCACAAACCGCGGTCCGGGGTGATATGCACAATGGCTACCCTGTTCACCTCTCGCCGCTGCAGCAGGGGATGAAGCATTTCGCCTCCCGAGATAGCCGCCAGCATGGATATGACTTCCTGTATTTTCTCAGAATAGGGGCGGCCGGCAAGGCCGCGTTCCTGGGTGCGTCTCATCTTGGAGGTGGCTATCATCTCCATGGCACGGGTAATCTTGGATATACTCTGAACGCCTCGTATTCTGCGTTGAATTAAGCGAATATTTGCCAAACTATATCTTCAACCTTCCGGATAGTTGTTTTAGACTCTTCCCTGTTTGAACTCGGTAATAGCTGATTTGATAGACTCTTCGGTTGTGTCGCTGATATCACGCTCTTTAGCGAGAATACTGATTATTTCGGGATGGTTTGCCTCGACGAACCTGTGGAAATCAGTCTCGAAAGCGGATATCTGGTCGATGGTGATATCATCGAGATGGCCGTTGACCGCAGCGTACATAATCAGCACCTGTTTTTCCATCGACATCGGGGTGTACTGCCCCTGCTTCAATACCTCGGTAATTCTCTGACCGCGCTCGAGCTGGTCTTTGGTAGCCTGGTCGAGTTCGGAAGTACCGAACTGGGCGAATGCCGCCAGTTCACGGTACTGGGCAAGCTCCAACCTCAACCGACCCGCCACGCGGCGGATTGCCCTCGTCTGGGCGCTTGAACCGACACGCGATACTGAAAGTCCGACATTTACCGCCGGTCTCTGTCCGGAGTTAAACAGGTCGGTCTCAAGGTAAATCTGCCCGTCGGTGATGGAGATAACGTTCGTGGGAATATAAGCGGACATATCACCCGCCTGAGTCTCGATAATAGGCAGCGCCGTAAGCGAGCCGCCGCCGTGTTCGTCGTCCAGCTTGGCTGCTCTCTCAAGCAGTCGGCTGTGCAGATAGAAAACATCTCCGGGGTAGGCTTCTCTCCCGGGAGGTCTTCTCAGCAGGAGTGAAAGCTGGCGGTATGCCCAGGCGTGCTTGGAGAGATCGTCATATATTACAAGGCAGTCCCTGCCGCTTTCCATAATTTCTTCGCCGATTCCGCAGCCTGCGTAAGGTGCCAGGTACTGCAGGGCGACGGAGTCGGATGCGTTGGCGGCTACTACGACGGTATGTTCCATCGCGCCGTATTCCTCCAGCGTGGAAACGACACGTGCCACTCTGGAAGCTTTCTGACCGATGGCGACATAGATGCAGATAAGGTCGCCGCCTTTCTGGTTGATGATAGTATCCAGCGTTATGGCGGTTTTCCCCGTCGAGCGGTCGCCGATTATAAGCTCACGCTGACCGCGGCCGATAGGTATCAGGCCGTCCACTGCCTTAATACCGGTCTGTACCGGAGTATTTACCGACTGGCGGATAGCAACGTTAGGCGCGATACGTTCGATAGGCCGGGTGTTGTCACTCTTGACTTCTCCCTTGCCGTCCAGCGGTCTGCCGAGAGGGTCGACGACTCTGCCGATCAAAGCATCACCAACCGGGACCTCGGCAATTCGGCCGGTGCACTTAACCTCGTCCCCTTCCTTTAGGGTACTATAGGAACCGAGAATAACGGCGGCAACACTGTCTTCTTCAAGGTTCAGGGCGACGCCCATTATATCGTTGGGGAACTCCAGCAGTTCGTTATACTTCGCTGCATTGAGGCCGCGAATCCTGGCAATCCCGTCACCGACTTCCGTTACAGTGCCGACATCGACCATTGTCACCGACATGCTGAATTGTTCAATCTGCTGCTTTATAACAGAAGCGATGTCCTGGCCTTTTGATGTCATTTAATTTACCTCCGCTCTCCTCGCGAAGAGGTTATTTCAAAATAAGTAACTATTTAACTGCCCGGCCAAGTTCCCTCTTCAGGGTGGCCAGTTTGCTCTTAATACTGCCGTCGATTACTTTATCGCCGACTTTTATAATAATCCCTCCGACAAGACCGGGATCGACCTTTGTATTTACGACAACCGGTTTTCCCGTCATTTCGGTAAGGCGTTTTCCTATGTCGAGTACGTAGTCATCATCAAGAGGAATCGCCGTTGTAATCTCGGCGGTTTCCGTTCCTTCGATACCGCGGTGATTGTCCAGCAGCCGCTGGAATTCGTAAGAGATATCCTCTATCTCTGCCAACCTGCCCTTGTTAATTAATTCCGATATCAGTTTCAGGACATCCGGACCTGTCTCCCCGAGTCTTTCCGCCAGAAGTTTTGCTTTATCATCTATACCTGTACCCGGGTTTTCAAGCGACGCCACGAGGGTCTCATCCCTCGTCAGGTTTGCGAGAATCCTGAGATTGGACTGCCACCTGTTCAGGTCGTTGTTTTCCAGGGCAGTCCTGAATATCTCTTTTGCATGCTGTACAGCATATGTATCAGACATAATTGTCTCCAGATACGGAACCGGTTAGTTTTTATTCTTCAGTATGTCGCTTTCTTCAAGCACCTTATCGATAAGCTTGCGGTGCGCTTCTTTGTCCAGTTCCTGCTCGATTATCTTTTCCGCTGCTGAAATCGTCAGGTCGGTGAATTCCTTCCGGAGTTCGGCGATGGCTTCATCACGTTCCTGCTGAATTTCATTCCGTGCCCGGTCGATGAGGGCTTCGGCTTCGGGCTTCGCATCCTGCTCGGCCTTCTGTTTTATTTCCTCGCTTGTCTTGATGGCACGGGCGATTACTTCCTGACCTTCCTTGCCTGCTTCCTCAATGCGTTTTCTGGCTTCTTCTTCCGCATTGGCTGCCTGTTCCTTGATGGATTCGGTCATATCCATGCTTTCTTTTATCCTGCGGGAGCGTTCATCGAACATACGCAGGATAGGCTTGTAGGCGAACATGTACAGCAGGCCCAGCAGTAACAGGAAGTTAATAATCTGAGCTATTAGCAGCTGTAAATTTACTCCAAGTCCTTCCAAAATATGCCTCCTGTCCGCAAGACTAGACTACAAAAATCAGGATTGCCGCTACTACCAGGGCATAGATGGCTACAGACTCTGCCATGGCGATACCCAGAATCATGTTGGTCATAATAGGTCCCCGCGCCTCCGGGTTACGTCCGATTGCCTGCAGAGCCCCGAGTGCTACCAGACCGATGCCGATTCCGGGACCAATTGCGCCAAGACCCATAGCCAATCCGGCTGCCAGCAACTTGAATGTTTCTGCATCCATTCTTTTTACGTCCTCCTATCGGTAATGTGACTCGTAATATATAAATTCCTGTGAATTTGTTATTCCTCGGCCTCGTGAGGAGTGGCGGCTACGGCTGCAAACACCAGGGTCAGACCGGCAAATACCAGCGCCTGGATGGTGCCGACCAGCAGTTCCAGTCCGTAGAATGGGATAGCCAGTACCCATGGTACCAGAAATATCATCGTCAGTATCAGCACTTCCCCACCGGTCATATTGCCGAAGAGACGGAAAGTGAAGCTGACATTACGGAAAAAATAACTTAGTAATTCGAGGAAACCGACGAATATATCGATTGCACCCATTCCGATCTCGCCGAAACCGGCTTTTACCTTTCCCGTGAAAAGTGTCTTATGACCTCTGAGGAATTTGTTAAAGTTAAAAAATACTCTGAGGTAGCCGGGACCCAGTGCCCTGAATCCATGGTAGAAAACGAACACGAACGATATCAGTGCCAGGGCAAGAGGGAAATTGATATCGGTATTAGCGCCTCGCAGAAGATGTGCCGTGTGCTCGTGGCCGATGCTAACGGTAATCGCCCCGTATCCCGGAATCAGGTTCATCCAGGCATTCATCAGGACGAAGAGGAAGATTGTTGTAACCATCGGGAAGAATCGGCGTCCGTTTTCCTCGCCGGCTACTTCCACGCAGAAATTCAGCATCCATTCCAGGGCTTCTTCAAGCATGGCTTGCATTCTGGAAGGAATAATCTTTATTTTGTGGGTTACCGCCCAGCTTATAAGTACCAGGACCAGCATGCTGAGCCACGATGTAATGAGGGTATTGGTGACACCAAAAGACCCGATGTGGAAGATGGCTTCACCCGGGAGTTGGATATGCGGTTTTGCTATAGCGATAGATTGACTAAGTGATGATTCGCCTGTAAATATCTGTCCGAAAGCGCCGCTAATTAGGCTGATTACTAAAAGTGCTATAAGTGCTACAAGAATGCCGACTGTTAAAGGGAACGAACAACCAAGACAACCTTTTTTAGGCACTAGCTATCTTCCCCTCCTTTTCGTATGTTATCTATGATAGGTTTAAGCATGTTATAGACACCCAAAAAGGCTAACGCTATTCCTAAAACCAGACCCGTAACTAAAAAAGCCGGTCCAGTATCAAACTTCTCATCGAGCCACTTACCGCCCAGCAACCCGCCGATTATACATCCGGCAATGAAAAAACCGATTCCGGTGAGACTAAGAGCCGGTACCCAGCTTTTCATACCATCGGAAGCATATCAGAACTTTACAGTTCAGGTCAAGTATATAATATTTGGAAATTAAAAAACCCTGAAAAATTATTCCAGGGCTTTTATCGGAATTCACCAATTTCTAAGATTTCCTCTTGTCGAAGTCTTCCCAGTCAAGAGTATCGATAAACTCCCGGAACGCCGAAAGTTTTTTTAGCTCGTCATCGCTGACTTTTTTACCTTTAGCGTCGAATACTTCCGAGTCTTCGAATATTGGCTTCCCGGTATCCTTATCGAGAAGGATTCCGGCTTTATCCAGCACGGATTCATCTACGAATATAGGCGCCTCAACCCTTACCGCCAGTGCCAGGGCATCACTCGGTCTGGAATCGACTTCGACCTGACTTCCGTTGACAACCATAGCTATCTTGGCATAAAAGGTATCGTTTTTAAGATCGGTAACCGTTATGGAATCGATACGTGCTCCGAGTATATCGATAATGGAACTTAACAAGTCGTGCGTAAGCGGTCTGGGGACGTCGGCTCCCTGGAGTTTTACCGCAATGGCGTTTGCCTCGGCGGAGCCTATCCATATCGGCAGATAACGATCGGATATTTTCTCTTTTAAGATTACTACCCGCTGGTAATTCATCAGGCTTACTCGTATGCTGTCAATAACCATCTCAACCATATTCAACCCTCCTCCGTTCGTTACCCAGCAACTTCAATTCTAACCCACGTATATAGCACTGTCAAATACAAAACGGTGCTAAAAGAAGCAGAATTCATTTAGTTTGTGAAGTACTTTTGTGGTATAATTAATGGTACTTTTTTCCCAATAAACACACAGGGAGAGGGAGGATATTGATGCAGAAAGACCAGAAAGCTGTTGTCTGGTTTCAGGAAGTAACGAAAGACGATATCGCACTTGTCGGAGGTAAAGGGGCTAATCTCGGAGAAATGACCAATGCAGGCATCCCGGTCCCCCAGGGGTTTATCGTTACAGCCGATGCTTATTTTTATTTTATTGAAACAGCGGGAATCCGGGAGAAAATTGCCGGGACTTTGAAATCGCTTGACGTTCATGACAGCAAGCAGCTCCAGGCTAAAGCTGCTGAAGTCCAGGAGATTATAAAGAGTGCGGAGATACCTCCTGAAATATCGGAAGAAATCGAGCGTGCTTACGTAAAGATGGGCAGGGGACTGGTAGCAGTGCGTTCATCAGCCACTGCGGAAGACCTGCCGGAGGCTTCGTTTGCCGGCCAGCAGTCCACATTCCTTAATATTATCGGTGACAAGAATGTAGTGAATGCCGTTAAAGAATGCTGGGCTTCTCTATTCAGTGCGCGGGCAATTTTTTACAGACAGGAACAGGGATTCGATCACTTTATTGTAGGGATAGCCGTGCCGGTCCAGCATATGGTCCAGTCCGAGGCTTCGGGGGTCATGTTTACCGTGGAACCGACAAACAACAACAAGGATAAAATAACAATTGAAGCTGTTCTGGGACTCGGTGAGATGATTGTTTCCGGTGATGTTACCCCGGACCATTACGAAGTCAGCAAGTCCGATAATAAGATACTGGAAAAGGAAATCAAGAAACAGGAGTGGAAACTCGTCAAGAGAGAAGGTAAAACCGGCAAGGGCGATAACGTAAAAATCGAACTTACGCCGGAAGAACAGGCGATGCAGAAGGTTTCCGATGCTGATATTCTTGAGCTTGCCGAAATCGGGAAGCGTCTCGAAAACCACTATGAATTTCCCCAGGATATAGAGTGGGCCAAGGAGAAGGGCGAGATATTTATCGTTCAGACGCGTCCCATAACAACAATAAAAGAAGAAGTCAGTGAGATGCAGGAGATTAACGCTCCGGTGCTGCTGTCAGGCGCGCCGGCAAGCCCGGGTGTAGCGTCAGGTCCGGTTAAACTGGTAAAAGACCCTTCGGAAATAGATAAAGTTCTTAAAGGCGACGTACTTGTTGCCGGAATGACCACACCGGATTTCGTCCCGGCAATGAAGCGTGCCGTGGCAATCGTTACGGACCGCGGCGGCAGGACTGCCCACGCTGCTATCGTCAGCAGGGAACTTGGAATTCCCTGCGTTGTCGGTACGGGTGATGCGATGGAAGTCCTGAAAGACGGCCAGGACATTACAGTGGACGGTGCCAGCGGTAAGGTCTACGACGGGATAATAAAAATAGCGGCTGTGGAGAAAAAGAAGTCTACAAAAAAGATTAAGACCCGCACCAAGCTTCTGGCGAACCTGGCCCAGCCGGATATTGTGGACAGGGTAGCTTCCAGAGACGTCGACGGCATCGGTCTGTTGAGAGCGGAATTCATGATAGCCCGGATCGGAGAACATCCCAGTTATATGATTGCCCAGAATCGTGGTAATGAATTCGTTGAGAAACTGGCCGACGGACTCACCATATTTGCTAAGGCATTCCATCCCCGTCAGGTTGTTTACCGGACCAATGATTTCAAGTCCAATGAATATCGGGCACTTATCGGCGGCGAAGAATATGAAGAAGTCGAAGAGAATCCGATGCTCGGATACAGAGGGGCTTCGAGGTATATTACCGATATCGAGACGTTTAAACTTGAACTTGCCGCTATCAAGAAAGTCAGAGAGAAGTTTAATAATCTCTGGGTGATGATACCATTTGTCCGTACCGTTAACGAGCTGAACAGGACGCTGGAAATCGTTCACGGAGAGGGACTCAAGCAAACCGATGATTTCAAGATATGGATGATGGTTGAGATTCCTTCCAACGTAATTCTCCTGGAAGAGTTCCTTGAAACGGGTATAGACGGTGTCTCGATAGGTTCGAACGACCTTACCCAGCTCACACTGGGTATCGACCGTGACTCGGCAAAACTGGCGGATACCTTTGACGAACGCGACGAAGCAGTGATGCGTTCACTTGAAAAGATAGTGAAAACCACGAAGAGAATGGGAGTGACATGTTCCATATGCGGACAGGCACCTTCTTTTTACCCGGAGTTAACAATGAAGCTGGTCGAGTGGGGCATTACCTCGGTATCGGTCAGTCCGGATATGATCGATCAGACAAGGCAGATAATCGCCGACGTTGAAGCGAAGCTGGACTCAAAGTAACTTAGACTGAGACTGCTGCGACCGGGAGGTTCGCGAATGGGAGATATAAAAAGACTCCCTTCACCCTGGAGTTATTCCATGGCGGTTCGAGCCGGTGATTATGTATTTCTATCCCTGCACCGCGGTTATGGCGATGATTTCACCGCTCAGTTTCACGAGATATTCGCCAACCTGAAGAACACCCTGGGGCAGTTTGAGCTCGGGCTGGAAGACCTGGTCAAGGTGAATGTCTGGTTGAAAGATGTCAGGAATGTTCGGGTTTACGAGAAACTGTTTAACGATTACTTCGACAAAGATAAATTTCCGGCAAGGATGGGTTCGACGACCGAATTTATCGATGATGATTGCCTTGTGATGATCGATGGTATAGCTTATTGCGGGAATGAATAAGACTGTCAGAACCGGGCTTGGCGTTAAGTGATAGAGGATTTTAATATTCGCGGGAATATAGAGGAGAGAGAGGAAAATCTCTCTCCTTACGCTGTCAGAAGCAGAGACTCGAAGGGCAGGCAGCGGGAAGAAGAGCCCGACCTCATACGTACGGCTTTTCAGCGTGACCGCGACCGTATTATTCACTCCAAGGCGTTCCGCCGGCTGAAGCATAAGACGCAGGTATTTATCGCTCCAAGAGGCGACCATTACGTAACCCGTCTGACTCACACTCTCGAAGTGTCCCAGATAGCGCGGACACTGGCACGGTCGTTGAATCTCAACGAAGACCTTACCGAAGCAATCGCGATGGGTCACGACCTGGGACATACGCCTTTCGGCCACATCGGTGAAGAAGTGTTGAACGAACTGTATCACGGCGGATTCCGGCACAACGAACAGAGCCTGAGAGTCATTGATGTGCTGGAGAATGATGGTAAAGGCTTAAATTTAAGCCGTGAAGTCCGTGAGGGCATACTGAATCATTCCAAGTCAACCGAGAAGATACTGGAAGGCTGGGGAGCGATGGATACCTTCGAAGGCGAGGTCTGCCGGGTTGCCGACAGTATTGCCTATATAAACCACGATATAGATGACGCGATAAGAGCGTATATTATAAGTGAGGGGGATATTCCGGAATCGGCATCGGTCGTTCTGGGTAATTCACGCCGGGAAAGAATCAATACGATGGTCCTGGATATTATAGAGCAGTCCTGGGCTGTCAGCGGAAAAGTATCCGGTGACCTGACGATTACTATGAGTGAGCCGGTAAGAGAAGCCACGAATATTCTCAGGGATTTCCTTTTTGACAGGGTATATAATCCGAACGATAAACGGGAAGAATCACAAAAGGCCAGGGAAACGGTGAGGTTTCTGTATCGGTATTACAGAGAAAATAGCGAGAAACTACCTCCGGAATATGCCCTGTATAGTGATGACCCGGAACAACGGGTGGTTGACTATATATCCGGAATGACCGACCAGTATGCCACCGGCCTGGCGGAAGAATTGCGGAGGTAGAGGCAGATAAATTGCACTATGAAATAATGCCCTTCACGCGAGATTATCTTGAACCCGCGGTTAATCTGTTTGTCGACGCTTACAGGGAAGAAAAAAAGCAGAATCCTTTATTACCAGACAGAGCAATCAGGGAACGGGAACATGTTTTTAACGGAATAGAAACTATGATTGAAAATCCCGGTGTGATAGTACTGGAAAACAATCGGTTAGCGGGGTATATGTTGACGGGGCCCCAGTTTACGTTTAAGGGACAACAGGCTGTCCTGGTTCCCGTATATTGTCATTCTTCGATTCCGGCCGATAAAAAGGATATATATCAGCGGATGTACATGTATCTCGCGGATATCTGGGCGAAGAATGGCAGGCATATCCATGTTATCAGCCATTTTGCACACGATGTATTACTCAAAGAAACGCTTTTTCAACTGGGATTCGGCGCGTTTCTTGCGGAAAGAATAAGGGATTTTTCGACTGTTTCGAACGCTGATGAAATTGAAATTACCGAAGAAAAGGACTATAAAAAACTAATCGATATTCAGAAGGAACACCTGAGATATTATCCGGATTCCCCGATATTCATCTCGAAAGAGGCTGAACTGCAAGATATAGAATCCAGTTTGAAAGCTTTTTCAGACGCCGGAGATATTTTCCTCGTATATTATAATAATAACGTACCCTGCGGATTATTTATTCTGGGTGCTTTAAAAATCGGAATAGAAGGTTTTCTCCTTCAAAATACAAATACTGCCCAGATTAAATCAGCCTACGCACGACCGGAGGTGCGTGGCAAGGACATCGGGAAAGCACTATTACAACGTGCGATTGATTGGTCCAGAGAACACGGATATGACAGGTTGTTTGTGGAGCATGAGACCGCTAATTATTACGGCGGAAAATTCTGGAATAAACATTTCAGTCCGTATATATATTTTTCCCTGCGATATATTGATAACACTATAAATTACTGATAAAAATAAACAGTAAATAATGAGTATTATCGACGACGTAAAACAGAAGACGGATATAGTCGAGGTTGTCAGCCAGTACATAACCCTGAAAAAGTCCGGCCGTAACCTTTCGGCTCCGTGTCCGTTTCATAGTGAGAGGAACCCCTCTTTCTTCGTTTACCCGGAAAAGCAAAGCTGGCACTGTTTCGGGGCCTGCAATACGGGCGGAGACGTCCTGTCGTTCGTAATGAAAAAAGAAAATATGGACTTCGGCGAAGCCCTGCGTTTCCTTGCCGCCAGAGCCGGTATAGAGATGCCGACGCGGGTACAGCCGGATTCCAGGAAAGACGAAAAGGACAGGATATTCCGTATAAACAGCGCCGCGGCCCTGTATTTTCATAACCTCCTGCTTAATTCGCCGGCAGCCGAGAATGCCAGGAAATACCTGCAAGAACGTGGGCTCAATGAAAAAACTGTTTCTGATTTCCAGCTCGGGTATGCCCTGAATAGCTGGGAAGCCTTGAAGGAACACCTGGAGAAGGAGTTTACAGGAGCGGAGATACTGGAGGCTGGACTGCTGGTAGAGTCGGACGATGGTACAACGCATGACAGGTTCAGGAACAGGTTGATATTCACGATATGCGACAGCCGGGGGCGGATAACAGGATTCGGAGCGAGGGTTCTCGATGATTCGCTGCCAAAGTACGTTAACTCACCCCAGACCGCCGTGTTCGATAAAAGCGGCACCCTCTACGGGATAAACCTGGCGGCGCAGGCGATAAGGCAGAAAGACCAGGCGGTGATGGTCGAAGGTTATATGGATGTTATTACCGCGCACCAGAACGGGGTAAATAATGTGGTGGCATCCATGGGAACTGCGGTTACCGAAAGGCAGGTCAACGACCTGAAAAAGCTGTCTAAGAACATAGTGCTGGCGCTGGATGCCGATACTGCCGGTGAGGAAGCCATGCTGAGATGTGTCGATTATGAGAACAGCCTTGATATCGAATTAAAGGTGGTCGTCCTGCCGGAAGGCCAGGACCCGGACAATGTGATAAAAGAGGATGTCGGTAAATGGAATGAACTGCTGGATAAAGCATTACCGGTGATGGACTATATATTTAACGTTGTCAATGCAGGTCTGGACCTCACCCGGGCAAGCGGTAAGCGGGAAGCGGTTGAGAGGATCGGCCCTCACATAGTAGCCATACCGAACCCAGTACGCAGAGCACACTATATGCAGAAGCTGGCAAGAATGGTTGGAATAGAGGAACGAGCCGTCGAGGCCACACTACGAGGGGCAAGGTCTCCGGCACCAGCCGGTAAATCGAAAGCTGTAAGGTCCGGACCTCCCCGGCAGCTTTTATTGTCCAGGCCGATCGAAGAGCAGTTCCTGGCGTTTCTGCTGAAGCATCCTGAATTTAAGGAACAAAGCGCCAGCATATCGGCTGAATATTTCGAAAACAGCGAAAACCGCGAGATATTTATTGCCTGGCAGCAGTCTACCGATGAAGAAGCGCTGAAAGAGAAGCTGGATGAAGTTCTTCGCGACTACCTGGATACGCTTGCTGCCAGGGATATACTGGCAACAAAAGTGAATGAAAGGTATAATGAATATGTACTCCGACTAAAGGAGGAACACCTCAGGAGCCTGGCCAGAAAAGGTGAAACCGTCAAAACGGCCGGTGAATTACCCGGAGAAAAAGATATAGAGTTATCCGATAATCTGCGCGAAATTTTCAACAGAAGAGCCAGGCGTGAGGGCGGTAAAGGAGATATGAAATGACCCTGGAACATTATGATTCAGATGATTACTCATCCAATGATGAAAATGATGACGACTCTATATCGACAGATGATATTGAGTCTAAACTGGAGTCATCGAAAGATATCGACATCGATCTGCCAATAGAAAACGTCGAGGAACAGGAAGTTGCCGACGATCCCGTACGATTGTACCTTCATGAAATCGGCAAGGTAAACCTGCTTACGGCCAAAGACGAAAGAGTCCTGGCTGAGAAGATAGAAGCGTCCAAGCGTGTAAGGGAAATAAAGCAGGAGCATACCGGCAAATACGGGAAAGCTCCTACGGTGGTGGAAATTGTCCTTACCATGCTTAAGGAAGTGGGACGGGATGCGAATATTATTCGTGTTCTGCGTGAGCAACTCAAACTTCCCGCCACGAATAACCTGAAGGAAGCTTTATGCGATCCGGTTTTCAAGGAGAGTGTCGAGGGAGTAATCGACCAGCAGCTGGTACAGGCTGTCTCCAAAGAGATAGGTGAATTTCTGCCGGAGACCGAGCAGCGGATAATAAATATGTCGCTCAACTGTTCCCTTCTTCCGGAAGCGGTGGTGAATGCCATACCCGATGATATGGTCATTGAGAATATCGAAAGCCTGGTAACGGACAACGACTTTATAGAGACTCTTCACGGATATGAAAGGCAGATAAAAGAACATCTGGATAATATTACGAGGGAAGCGGAGAAAGCTGAAAAACACCTTATCGAAGCCAACTTGAGGCTGGTAGTCAGCGTAGCCAAGAAACATATCGGACGGGGTATGTCGCTTCTGGACCTTGTCCAGGAAGGGAATATCGGTCTTATCAGGGCTGTGGAGAAATTCGACCATCATCGCGGGTACAAATTCAGTACCTATGCCACATGGTGGATTCGACAGGCCATCACGAGGGCTATAGCCGACCAGGCGCGAACGATTCGCGTACCGGTGCATATGATAGAAACCATAAACAAGCTTCTCAGAGTAAGCAGGCGGCTTGCCCAGGAGTACGGCAGAGAGCCGAACGCCAAGGAAATCGGCGCCAGGATGGACCTGCCGACAGCCAAGGTAAGAGAAATAGTCAAGGTAGCCCAGCTTCCGGTATCTCTTGAAGCGCCAATCGGTGAAGAGGAAGACAGCCATCTCGGTGATTTCATTGAAGACAGAGATGCTCTGCCGCCGGTAGACGCGGCTTCCAAGCAGCTTCTGAAAGAGCAGATAGAGGAAGTCCTGATGGCTCTTACCCCTCGCGAGCAAAGAGTACTCAGGCTGAGGTTCGGACTCGAGGACGGACGCAGCCGGACGCTGGAGGAAGTAGGCCAGGAATTCAACGTTACCAGGGAGCGTATCCGCCAGATAGAAGCCAAAGCACTGCGCAAACTTCGCCATCCCTCGCGCAGCCGTAAACTCAAGGACTATCTAGAGTAAATAAAGTTCGTTACGGTAATCCCCCTGATTTACGGGGGGATTTCTTTTTAGGGGCTGATCGGTTTTTCATAAAGGGTCAGGTTGATGTTCATGTTATGGATATCTCCGGCGAACCTGAATCCGAATCCTTCATAATATGCCCGGAGACTATCCAGATGAGTACCGCAATCAAGTCTCAGGAATTCTTTTCCGTTATCCCGACAGTACGACTCAATAGCCGCCAGGATTTTATATCCCGTTTTCTGTCCCGCCAGTTTCCTGGATACTGCGAATGAATGAACATAACCGGCCTTCTCAGTCCGGTCTCCCCAGAACAGGGGGTCGTCATCCTGAAGTCTGAAACAACCGATTATTTCACCGAAGCTGTTTTCAGCGAAGTAGAATTCTTCATTATCGAAACCCGGTTGAATCCAGTTCGTTATGAAGGGAGGCAGGTCGAGGTAGACCTGCCAGTAATCGTTGCCCTTTTCGAGCAGCCATTCTCCCGATTCTCTCAGGAGACGAAAGACAGTATCTCTTTCTTCCGGTTTAACTCTTCGCAGCGTTATATCTTTCATCGATCTATTCCAGGCTGAATAATAAGTCCGGAATCAATCCGGCGGACTAATCAAGTTTGAGCGGCTTCAACCTGGCGTTGTGCCTGCCTTCGGTGGACGGTTTGCCGGTAACCGGATGCTTGAAGTGGTGGGGTAGAATAAAACCGGATACGTACCGGAGGTCGTTCGGATCAATCGGGATGTCCGGCACGGGGAAAGTCATTCCTTCAGTATTCTCCCGCCTCTCTTCTGGCGGATTGAGAAGACGTTCGCCGAGAGCTTCCGGTGTTCCCCATCCGTCCTGGATTCTGGCGCTGTAGGGTATGAACCAGTAAATCTGGAGTATTTTCCAGATTCCACCTTCCTTGATGTAAGTCATCTCGTAGACACCGCTTACGAGGGCGCCGCCGTCTACCTTACCGTTATCGGATGTAAAGACACCGCCGAAAACATACCACCTGCCCTGGGCGGTTTTACCGTCCGGATTCAGCGTAATAAGCCCGGCTGTCGGAGCAAGCTGGTGAGAAAAACCGGCAGGATTTTCACCACTCGCGGCACGGGCGAAATATTTTCTCACTCCCTCCTTGCCGAGCCACTGACCTTCCAGCCAGTTCAGTTTCACGTCGGGACTGTCTGCGAAACAGTCGATTATATCTTCTCCCAGCATATGTTCCACATAGTAGTTATACGCATACTGGAGCCTTCTGATAGCCTCGATGTCTTCAAGGGTGGTAATTTTCTTCTGCTGCTCTTCTACGAGTTTTTCCAGTTTTACCAGTCTGGATTCCGTGGATTCGCTGCTCATGCTAAACCTCCTGTGTGAAAATTATTTCGAATAATAACGCGCTTATTATATACGTGCGGGAGTGTGAACACCAGACTCCGGGAAAATTATTCCGGTACGGGAAGTCTGCCGAACATCTTTTTTCGCCAGCCTGTTTCTTTAACCATGGAAAGGGTGAAAAGACCGATGGCCGAAAGTATCGCCCAGAAAGTGAAAGGGAGTCCGGGATTTATACTACTGAAGCTGTTTCCTATCGGTGGGGAAGAAACACTACCGATATGACCGATGGTGAAAATCATTCCCAGAGCCGTCCCGGAATATCTGGAGCCTATTCCCTCGGTTTCCAGCAGAATAGTCGTATTTATTGCCATAAATCCGTCCATAAAGATACCGGACATCAGCATCAGAGCCCATACCACCCAGCCGTCGACCAGCGGCAGCAGTCCAAGACTGATGGTGTTGGTGATGATACCTAGTAGAAGAATAAGTTTCCTGGAGCCTATCCTGTCGGATAACGTGGTAATCGGGACAACAAGCAGGGTGCTGATTGCGTAGAAAGCGGCGAGAGTACCATCGGCACTGGCTGCCTCCCATCCCTGATTACGCAGGTACAGCGGCAGATATCCGGTCATTCCCATCATACTGCCCATACGCAGCATAAATGTTAGGCCGATGAACCATAATCCCTTTATCCGTATCAATCTTGCTATGGTTTCCTTGACGGGTATCTTTTCGGTTATCTGTTCTGATGATTCGTCGACAGGAGGTTCTCTGCCGAAAATCAGCCAGAGTATACCGAAAAATGCGGAGAGTCCGCCCAGCAGAAAGAGAACATTTCTCCAGCCGTTCAACCAGGGTGACAGCACCGTGGCGCTCAGCAACGGACCTAGTGAGAGACCGAGCCCCATGCCCATTGCCGAAGCTCCCATCGCCATACCGAGGTTGCCGCCTTTGAACCAAAGGCCGACCGTCCTGGTAATGGTGATGGGGATTATCAGCCTGATTATTCCGTTTACGAACATGGCAGAAGCCAGGAAAATGAAACTCGTTGAAAGCCCCCGTAGAGCTCCGGTGATGCCGACCAGTATGCAGGATACGGTCAGAATCCACTTTGCACTGAAGCGGTCGCCGATTATTCCGCCTGCAAGACTGACGAATATACCGGCCAGGTTACCCATTCCCCATACCGTACCTATCTGAACCAGGCTCAAGCCGAGTTCATCGGATATCTCCTGGAATAAAGCCGGCATACATGAGAACGGCATTGCCGTAACGAAAGTACCGGTCAGCGCAAGCAATGCCAGCATAAACCATCGGTAATTTGATCGGGTATTATCTTTCATCGGGGAAAACACAGCTAATGAATTCAGCTTTTTGAAGTATATTGGGTTAAACCTCGATAAGTCAATTTTTACTGACCTTAAGATATACTGTATTATGTCTAAAGACAGCTTGAAAAAACTTTCAAGGAGTGATTTATGCCAGTTTCAATATTTCCTACCGGAACAACAATATATAACCCTGAAAAGTGCTGGAATGGATATACAGTTCTCCAGTGCATGCAGTTCGGCGCCGCCCTTGTGGATATGAACGGTAACCTGGTCAGGCGCTGGAAGAACCTCCAGGGACTTCCCAGCGCGAATAAAATTTTCCCCGGCGGTTATATCATGGGGACTACCGGACAACGAAATCCTAAATTCGGTTTTCAGGATAATATCAACCTGGTACAACTTGACTGGGAAGACAATATTGTCTGGAGTTTTGATGAGTACGAACTGGTCAGAGACCCTCACCGAAAAAGGACCTGGATGGCGCGACAGCACCACGATTACCAGCGTGACGGAAATCCGGTGGGGTATTACGTGCCGGGGATGGAACCGAAAGTAGACAGTGGAAATACGATTATGGTCTGCCATAAGAACCTGAAAAACACGGATATCAGCGAAAAACTGCTGCTGGACGATACGGTTATCGAGGTTTCCTGGGAAGGCGAGATTGTCTGGGAATGGATATGCAGCGAGCATTTTAACGAGTTCGGATTCAGTGAAGAGGCAAAAAATACTATGGCACGAAATCCGGATATTGTTGAAGCCGGCGGCGGAATGGGAGACTGGATGCATCTGAATTCCATATCGAAGCTTGGCCCGAACAAATGGTATGATTCGGGTGACGAGAGATTTCATCCGGAAAACCTGATATGGAGCGGTAGAGAAACCAATATACTGGCGATTATAGAAAAGAAGACCGGAAACATTATATGGCAGGTAGGACCGTACTATACAGGAACGGAGGCGCTAAGAAACCTGAAACAGATAATCGGGCCTCATCACGTGCATATGATACCGCAAGGTCTGCCGGGCGCGGGAAATATCCTGGTCTACGACAACGGCGGAATGGCGGGGTACGGAGCGCCGAATCCGGGTTCACCGGACGGCAGGCGTAATGCTCTGAGGGATAACTCACGGGTTATCGAGTTCGATCCGGTTACTCTGGAGGTTGTCTGGCAATATCCGGCTCCGGCAACCCGCGGACTACCGACAATGGGAGGAAGGCTGTACAGCTCGTTTATGTGTTCGGCACAGCGGCTGCTTAACGGCAATACGTTAATCACGGAAGGCGTCTCCGGCAGGCTCGTAGAGGTTACTGTCGAGGGTGATATAATGTGGGAATTCGTGAGTCCCTGGAAGGATAAGAGAGGGAACCTGAGCGTAGTATACCGTGCCTACAGGTTACCCTACGAATGGATTCCCCAGCTTGAAAAGCCGGTGGAAGAAGCTCTTCCGACAGTAGATAACAGTCGATTCAGGATACCGCATGGCAGACGAAGATAGGTACAGTCCGTTGAGAAAATAATGGACATAATCTTCTGTTATTGCTATCATAAGTGAAAAATATTAACATAATGATGGTATAGAGTCATATTCTCTATCATATGGAGGAAACTTGGCTGAAACGAATAACGGGCAAAACCAAAAAAATGCCGGTCGGGAAGACGGCAGCTACATCCTGGCGGTGGACGATGAACAATCCGTTCTGGAACTTATTACACATGCATTGACTCCGGAAAGTATCGATGTAGCTACGGCAACCGAGGGAAAAACCGCTCTACAAATGATAGCTGAGCGTGAACCGGACCTGGTAATTCTCGATATTAACATGCCCGGGTTTAACGGAATAGAGGTTCTAGAAAAAATAAGGGAAGGCTCCGATATCCCGGTAATTATGCTTTCCGTAATGAACGATGTGGATACAATCAGCGAGGCTCTTGCTAAAGGTGCCGATGATTATCTGAAAAAACCGTTCGATACTCGTGAGCTTATTGTACGTGTAAAAGCCCAGCTCGGTCATTTCAAGCGCCGTTAACTGTCAGGGGAGACGACCTGTAACGATAAATTCATTACCGCGGGTATCCAGACAATACCACCTGATTTCCCATAAGTTGATATCTACCACGAGGTATGGCGAATCCAGGCTTTCGCTCCAGTAGTAAGTTTTTCCGGGCATCAGTTTTCCTTCCGGAGCCATTTCATTGATGAAAGATTCGCTTACAATGTATTTTTCCTTTCCCTGTTCATCAAACACAACAACCCGGTCCAGTGATATCACCTGAGATGAGCTATTATTAATGCTGTAATTCAGTTTATATACGGATTTTCCGAAAACGGAAGCAGAGTCGATATGAGAGATTACACATTCCTCGGTAGTCCTGGTAGTAAATGTAAAATCTTTCGAAACAGATTCATTACCGCTTCTGTCAATCGATACAGCTCTGAAGTGATAAGTAACCTGAGGAATTAAATCGGTCAGTGTAACGGAATGGTTATCAGCGAATATATCGTCCTGTGGCGATGAAAACGGATAATCCGTCGTTTTACCGTATCTGACCAGAGAAGAAGTTTCTTCGTCGGTTTTCCAGGTGATTGTTGCTGTGGCATCGTTGACCCAGGATATCGCTACATCCGATATTCTCGGGTCTTTGATATCATCAAAATTGGCAATAACTGTCATATCGGAGTTAAGGATTATCTTGATTTCGGTGATCGAACCCGAAACGTTACCTGACCATGAGGAGAATTCATATCCCGATGCCGCTATTGCAGTCAGAGTCACTTCTTCACCGGGTTTATAAACTCGATTGCCGGGAACAACGTACCCGCCTTCCGAAGGATTTACCTCGATGGTGAGATTATACGAATAAGCCGTGGTTGAAGTACCGGAATCGTCGGAGGATGAAGAAGGGGCGGGACTAACCACCTCCTTTACGACTTTTTTAAACTCTGGAGGTGAAGAGCGGGTGCAGCTCCCCATAACTAATACAACAGCAGCAATAGATAACAGTATTATAGTTCGTTTCATATCGATTCTATCGTTTCTTTACTCTTTTTCCGGAACGGACACTCCTGAGTCTGCCTTATATCGACCAAACAATAACCGGCTTAGATTCTATCAGTTATAATTTTATCATATTCCTCTTTATTGCCTGGGGAGCCCAAGAGCTCTCTGGGCGATTACATTTCGTTTTATCTGTGACGTCCCCGTCATTATTGTATCGCCGCGTGAAGACAAAAAACTTCTCTGCCACCTGCCGTCATCTATGGCATGTTTCGACCCTTTTACCAGGCGACTGTAGGGACCCTGAAGATACATAGCAAAGTCCTGAAGACGCTGATTCAGTTCCATCGACATAAGGCTTCCAACGGCGCTTTCCGGACCAGGCTCGATACCTCTGATCTGACGGGTCAGGGTCCGCAGGCCGATATATTTACAGACGTTTGCTTCGATATAAAACCGGGCGATTTTCTGCCGGATTACCGGGTCCTTAGAAAGCGGTCGCTGCTCATACTCCATCGTCCTGATGAGATCGATTAGATTTAGTATTGTATTAATCTGAACGTAAGCGGAATTCGAGTTCGTCCTTTCGAATTCAAGCGTACGCATGGATATGTACCAGCCCTGGTTTTTCTCACCTACCATCAGGCTTTTCGGAATCCTGACATCATCCAGGAACGTTTCTCCGAACAAATAATCACCGGTCATCTCGCGCAGAGGGCGGACCGTCACACCCGGGGTTTTCATATCAAGCAGGAAGTAGGTGAGTCCCTTATGTTTGGGGATGTCAGGGTTGAAATCAGTTCTCACCAGCAGGATAGCCCAGTCTGCCCTCATCCCTCCGGTTGTCCATACTTTCTGGCCGTTCACGATAAAATCGTCACCATCCTCCACCGCTTTTGTCTGCGTATTTGCCAGGTCGGAACCTGCTTCGGGTTCTGAGAAGGCCTGACACCAGTGGTCGTCGCCACTGAGAATACGGGGGAGAAATCGCTTCTTCTGTTCTTCGGTGCCGGCCAGCAGAATTGTCGGGCCTGCCCATCCGAGTCCCAGACCTGCCAGTATGGGAGGGGCTCGGCGTTTCGCCATTTCCTCGTTAAATATCAGTTGTTCGACCAGGGTTACGCCCCGGCCTCCGTATTCTTTCGGCCATGTTATGCCGACGAAACCGGCTTCGTAAAGTTTCCTGTGCCAGCCGCGATAGAATTCCATGTGTTCTTCTAGTTCCATATTGGGACTGGTAATATTGGTCCTGCCCCACCATTCGGGCATATTTTTGAGATTGGCATCGAGCCAGTCGTTAAGGTCTTCCTTGAAAGCTTCTTCTTCGGGTGTCAACAAAAAGTCCAATTATGGCTCCTTCTTATCCGATATCATTAAGCATAAAAGGCATCGTAGGCGGTAAGTCTTCTCTCGTTTTGCCCTTCGTAAGTGTTTCAGGCATCAGTTGCTTGAGTTCTTCCGGCGTCCAGCGTCCCTCTTTCCAGAGTACCTGCTTTACCGGCGGTGGTTCGGCGAATATTCCGACGTGTCCGTGCCAGACTTCGAAAATACTACCGTTGATATCACCGGCGGCTTCGCTTGCCAGGTAGACTACCAGGGCAGCGACGTCTTCCGGCAGATCGTTTTCAAGTGCCTTAAACGGTCTTCCTCTCCAGAGAGCGATAGGGCGGATAATGTTGCAGGTTACGCCGTATTTAGCCATATCCCTGGCTACGGTACGGGCGAAGCCGGTGATGCCTTCCTTCGCGGCGGAGTACATAGCCTGGTCAACCAGGCCGAATCCGGTATGTGAGGAGGTACATACTATTCTGCCGTAGCCCTGTTCTTTCATTATCGAACAGGCGGCACGTGTACAGTAAAACGTTCCGTAAAGATGAGTTTTAATTACTGCGTCGAAATCCTCGGTAGCAATGTCATAAACAGGTGCAATACGTAAGATACCGGCATTGTTGATGAGGACATCCAGCCGGCCGAACGTATCTACAGCCAGCTTGATAATCGCATTCGCGCCTTTTTCATCGGCAACCGAGTCGTAGCTGGCGACAGCGGTTCCTCCTGCTTGTATTATTTCCTTGACAGTCGTATCTGCCGGAGTTCCCGACTCTCCAACACCGTCATGAGAGGTTCCGATATCATTAACGACTACTCTGGCTCCTCTGGCTGCCAGTCCCAGAGCTTCGGCTTTTCCCAGGCCACCCCCGGCGCCGGTAACAACCGCAACCCTGTCTTTCAGAAGGTCTTCCATATCTCCTCCTCAATTATGTGGAACTGGAATAACCGGTCGGATTTCACTCTAAGATTATAATGCTATACCGGGGGAAGATTAAAGAGTTTTTCATCGATGCCGGTAAATGGAAGTGAAAACCTCTATCAGTCAATGACCGAAAATGGTATCCTGTTTATCATCGAGAAAAAATTACGAGGAGTATCATGGCAGGTAGTAAAATTATCCAGATTGTAGCTTCACAAAGTACCCCTGAGAGAGAAACAGAGTTCAACAGGTGGTATACCGATGTTCACGTGCCGATGTTTTTCGGTTTTGAAGGGCTAAAAAAAGCGAGCCGTTACCGGTGTATCGGTGAAAACGGAGACAACGCAAAATACCTGGCTATTTACGAGTTCGATGATACGGAAGCACTTGCTGCTTTTCCGGAGAGTCCTGCATTTGCAGATGCCGTAAAAGACTTCGAAAACAGGAAAGAAGCGGCGGGATTCGAGATGAAGTGGGCGGCATCATACGAACTCATAAAATCATGGGAAAGAGAATAATCAAAAGCGTTTTGATTGGTCCGCCGTTTCCGGTGGAGAAAAAAATCTAAAAGAGGTGTATCGATGATTAAGTCAATTTCGTTAGCCTACAGGAAACCCGGAATGAGCAGAGAGGAATTCAGCAAGTACTGGAGGGAGACACATGGTCAACTGGCTGCGGATATGATTCCGGGTCTGAGAAAATACGTTCAGAATCACTTCATTACCGTGCCCGGTCGCGAGTACGAAGGTGATGGTATTGTCGAGATGTGGTATGACGATGTGGAAGCGTTTGAGAAATCGCTGGAATACCTCCAGACGGACGCAGGAAAGCCGCTGGCTATGGATGGAGAGAAATTCTCCGAGATGCAAAAAGGCTATCTGTGGGTGGTTGAAGAGCACGTAATCAAGGATGAATTGAAATAGTCCGGTAAAGTCTGCAGTAGCTTCAGTTCGGGTATTCTGTTAAGTTCGTTTCCGGTATGTTTTACATAACAGGAGTGGGTAGAGATTTATCTCTACCCACTCCTTGTCTTTTTCCACAGGTAAGAGCCGAAATACTCTTTTGAAGTATTTCTAATATCCCATACCTGTTTTCATCTCTGGATCCACCCAGATGTAATAGTATATCTGGAGTTCGTCGTCGCAGCCGAGAGACGATTCTCCGTGGTAGTTTTGTACCCAGGGCCACCACATTCGGAAACTTCGCGGGGCCGGGCACCATATGCCAACGCACTGCTCGAGAATGAAAGGAGTGATTTCCTTCAGGGCAGCGGCATACTTAACATCATCTCTCATCACATATTTCCGCTGTTCCTCGTAGGCTGCCCTGGTCTTGGGATTCTCATAATAGGAGAAGCAGTCGAAGCTCTCGCTGCGGGTACTGTGCATATCATAAGGGAAGGCTGCTGTTGGTGATGCGGTGTAGATACCCTCCTCGTAAGACCTGGCACGTCTCATACCGCCGACGATACTGGCTTCAAGCTGCTGAATTTCCAGTTCGACATTAACCGCGGCGAAGTATTCCTTGATGATGGACAGGAAATCTGTTTGAGCGGGGCTGGAGGAGATTATCTGACACTTGAAACCGTCGGGATAACCTGCCTCGGCAAGCAGGGCTTTTGCCTTGGGGATAGTATTTTCATCGAAGGTGAAAAGTTCCTGGACGCCACACCTGGAGTCTTCAGTTGTCGGTTCGGTAGGCTGTTCATCCAGTGGAGTATAGAAAGGTGACCAGGCTTTATCCGGCGGATATACAGCTCCAAGCAGGTCAGCATATCCGAGATAGTAATCGTCTATAAGCTCCTGCTTGTTTATAGTGAGTGTCATAGCCTGCCTGACTCTGGTATCATGCCAGGGTAACTCCGGCTTGTCCACCCTGAAATATAAATGTGCATCCATTCCCGGAAGTGTTACATTGTGCAGTTCGGGATTCTGCTTAATAAGTGCCAGCGAATCTTCCGTGTTTATCTGCAAACCGTACGATATATCAACCTGGCCGGTACGGAATGCTGCTAGCTGGGTAGATGCGTCACCGATAATCATCCACTTCAGTTTATCAAGATAGGGAAGCTGATTTTCAGGGTGTATCGGATCATGCTGCCAGTAGTTCGGATTCCGTTCGAACGTGAGTACACTCCCTGTAACATAGTCCTTAAGTAAATAAGGTCCTGTACCGACTACATTTTTCCAGTCCTTCATATCGCCGTAAGTATCGACAACTTCTTGGGGATAATGGAATAGCCAGCTTCCTACATAGATAGCCTGAACTCCCAGGGCTTCGGGGGGTACCTTGACCTCAACGGTCCATTTGTCCAGAGCGGTAGCTCCGAGGATATATTCTTCCGGAGGACTTATCATGCGATGAGCTCCGGTAGGGGCTGAGGTCAGACGGTTGATTGCCCAGGCGGCATCGTTGGCATCGTATTCTCTGCCGTTTACCGGTGGCTTGTCCTGCCAGTAAACGCCCTGGCGAATGTTGTAAAGCAATGTTTCCTCGTCTGGCATACTCCAGCTTTCGCAGAGCTGTCCGGTTAAACGGCTGGCGTAACCGAGGAAACCGCCGATACCTGCGCTTCCGTCTCCTGCCGGTGTCTTGCTCCAGTCACCCATTAAAAGCTCTTCATTGACAAGGTAAAGCGTGCTGCAGCTCACCATAAATGTATAGTAGGGATCCCATCCCTGCGGTTCGAACCAAGCAAAGGACATTGTGCCACCATATTTCGGTTCCTCGGGGTCGCTATATCCCTCCTGCTTGGTAGTCTTTACTTCATAACCTTCCTGGGTTTCCGTGATAATAACCTCTGCGGGTCCTTCGTCCCCTTCCTCTTCTTTTACCTTAGCTGTCTCCTGAGTACCGCAGGAAGCAATAATCAGTGAAAGTGCCATAAGACAGCTCACAAAAACCCAGATAAGTTTCTTATAATCGGTTTTCATAGCACCTCCGCGTTAATAGACTTGTTTATGGTTACTTAATCGTATCAATGTGGGAATAATAACCCGGGAAAACAGGGAAAAGCTATTTCAACGGTGCACCTCCTTTTGCAGCTGACCCTGCTGCAAAGCCCGATTTCCCCCAGGGCTCCGGACACGGGAGGGGTATGGGTGGTATTTAAGCTGCAATGCGCTGTCAACACTCAGCACCCTGGTTTCCCCCAGCAGGGCCAGCTCATCACATAAATATTTTTCATACACCTCTTTAACCCCTTAAATGCGTCAATCCGGTGCCGGTTAATAACTGGAATGGAAAAAGCACCATAAACCGTCGAATTCAACGATTTACGATGCCTTTATTCTCATCATAATCACCTCCGTCCGAAGAAGGTGCAAGATGGAAAAGGTATATTTACCGTAGTGTTACATTATTAGTGCTAAAGTATATTGTATTAGCGTTCAATTGTCAAGAAAATGGAATCTTTCTTGGGTAATATTCGGTTTTGGTTATGATTTTCGGTTCACCCCCTTTATCCCCCTCAAACAGTTGCCGTATTCAATAGAAAAATTACGATTGTTTGAGGGGGTAAGGAGAGTCTAAACAACCAAATGAAAAACAGAGACCTTTCTTAATGTGGCAATAGCCTCCCATCTCTTGTCGAGGTGCAAACAACTGAGATTGAGTAAAACAGAGAGATTGTGTGATGAATTCTGTGAACGAAATATGTGGTTTATGATAAGGGATATCCGGGATTACTCCCTCCCGAGAGCTTCATCTATCGCTTTCTGGATATTGGGAGGTAATTCTACGGTGGTTTCTTCAGCGGAGCCTTCTTCCTGATCGTAAATTTCTTCAAGCTGCTTGGATAATTCGGTCAGACCTGGTGAATGACGAACTTCCTTGCTTACTCTTTCATATTGCTTACTACCGGCGATACGTGTTCGTTCCAGCGAGATATCAATTCCTTCAAGCCTGGACAGTATGCTGAGAATTCTGTGTACGCCGGTGTAGTCCGGTTCCTGAAGGCTGATATGGGAAGGCATATGAGCCATTAGATTTACGGAGGTAATACCCTCTTCGGTCAGTTTTTGAGAGATTGTATTGAAAATACTGGTCGGGCCCTGGTACTGCCTGCCGAGCGTCTGACGGACTCCCAGCGTTTCCAGCTTTTCCGAGATTTTCGGATCGCTGCTTCTACCCGTTATGCGTATCGGCCTGGTGTGAGGGACAGGACTCCCCATTGCTCCGGCAACGGTGTATCTCGATATGTTCAGTTTTTTCAATAAGGTGACGACCCTGTCGACGAAAATTTCCGAAAAGTGGTTTGGTTCCAGGAGGTTCAGCAGGACGAGGTCGTTTTCCGCTTCATATCTTCTTATGTAATAAACTCTTGAGTTAGGGTACTCCGTACGCCTGGTTCCTTTGTTGTCTATATAAGTTAGACTGCGTTCGCGGTAAGCAACGAAATCGTAAAAATCACCCGGTCTTAGAAACTCAGCGATTTTCTCAGCGTCATAATGCTCGATTAATTTTTCGAGGGATTCGTCCCCGACACTGCCCCAGTTAAGCCAGCCGATATGAACACCGATAGCGTGAACATCCCTGCCGGCGGTATCGGGAATGTCCTGGTTAAAATCTGTTAAGTAGTCATGAATACTCATAATCATTCCTCCTTAACTTTCTCGCTAATATATATTATATATCAAGTATGCTATACGTTGATAATCTCCGGTCGATTGAAGAACAATGTCACTGGTGTTATACTTGACTCTTATTTTGCGGATAATACCAGACACCGGTGCAGGAGCAGCCGCTCAGGCTTGTCTTCCTCCGGAAAATGAAGGGGTATTAATCCGAAAACATCAATATATTTATTTATGGAGGTAAAAGATGAGTAACAGGAAAATTATAGGACTTGTCGGAAGTCCCAGACCGGATGGATTAACCAACCGGCTTGTGTCCGGTGCTTTAAAGGGGGCGGCGGATGCAGGAGCTTCGACTGAAATTGTACAGATGTCCGAGTACGTTGTCGAAGCCTGTAAAGACTGTCTGCCCTGGGTCTGCGCTCAGAATCTGAAGTGCACCTATGAAGATAAGAACCTGGAGATTATTAGTGAAAAACTGCTTGAATGCGACGGTCTTGTGTGGGGAACACCGGTCTACTGGGGAGATACGACGGCTATGGTCAGGCTGCTGATGTTGAAGCTGTTCCGGATATACGCGATGTCGCAATCATTCAAGGGTATGCCGGCTTTCGGGATTGCCATTGCCGGCGGCAGCGGAAACGGGCTGGTTTCGGGGCTGAGACCTTTATATCATTTTTTCAGGATAATGTGGATGAGGGGTATCACACCTCTGCCAGTAACCCGTTTCGATCTGGATGAAGCTGAAAAGAGAGCGGAGAATTCCGGTCGCGAACTCGCAGAAATGAAAAAGAGACCTTTTAAATCGAGAGACGAGCGTGATTTATGGTACGATAATCTTCCTTACCTGGCTGATACCAACGCCGAAGAACGCAGGCTTCTTGCCGCGATAACCTTCGGCAGCCTTGCCGATGATAGACAGTCCGAAGTGGAAGGAAACTGGACTAAGGCGGATGTACTGTCTGCAGCAGGACAGACTATTGAATCGATGAATGAGATAAGCAGAATCTATGATTCGTCGTTTGAAAAACATATGAGGGAATAAGTATAGTTAAGCAGCCAATACGAAAGATGCGGAGGTACCGATGACAGAGCTGGATATACATAGTGAGACTTTCTGGGAAGACCTTAAAAAACGGACGCGGGAAACCGAAGAGAAGTACGGAAAGAGTGTTACAGAGCTGCTTGAAGAAAGAGAAAAAAGAGTAAACGATGCGATTGAGCTGCGCATTCCCGATAGAGTTCCGGTTACCATTCAGACAGGTGTGTTTTCTGCAAAATATGTCGGACTGCCCCTTTCGTCGATGTACTACGACCACGACGCGTACCGTAAGGCCTGCGTGAAAACGATAGTGGATTTCGAACCGGACCAGGGAGCCAGTATGATTCTGGTAAATTCAGGTCTGATTCTGGAATTACTCGATACCAGGCACCAGAGATGGCCCGGAGGCACTCTTCCTGCCGATATTCCCTACCAGTTCGTTGAAGGGGAGTATATGAAAGCCGAGGAGTACGACCTGTTTCTCAATGACCCTTCGGATTTCATTTTCCGGTATTACCTTCCGCGGATTTACGGTTCTCTTGAGCCTTTTTCGGAGATACCGCCTTTCAGGAATATGATAGGACACCTTGGTTTTGCCACCATCGTCGGGCTTTTCAGCAAGCCGGAATTCAAGGAACTGGCCGAGAAGATAGCCCGGGCGGCGGCCGAACAGGAAAGAATAAGGCAGGAAGGTGCCGAGTTTTCAAAGACGATGCAGGAACTTGGCTATCCGTCCCAGTATGGTCGGGGACTCGGGGGTGGTGGAGTTGCCCAGGCACCTTTCGATACCATTTCCGACAACCTGCGTGGTATGCGGGGCACGATGCTGGATATGTACCGATGTCCGGAAAAGCTTTTAGCTGCCTGCGATAAGATACTCGAATGGCAGACGGAACAGGCTGTACCGGCCGAGCCGGACTCGCGGGGATACAGGAGACGTGCCGGCATGCCTCTTCACCGGGGTTCGGACAGTTTTATGTCGCTGGAGCAGTTCGAGAAATTCTACTGGCCGGGGCTGAAAAAGGCCATTCTGACAAATGTGGCGCTGGGTTACATTTCGGCACCGTTCTGGGAAGGAATCTGGGATGACCGACTGGAATATCTGCTCGAATTACCCAAGGGTAAGGTAGTATTTCACTGCGAGAATACGGACATATTCAAAGCCAGGGAAGTGCTCGGCGGTCATATGTGCATACAGGGCGGTGTCCCTCCCACTATTCTCCAGGCCGGTACTCCGGATGATGTGGATGCCTACTGTAAAAAATTAATCGAGGTAGTGGGAAAGGACGGCGGATTTATACTGGGACCGGGAAGCGCTATCGATTATGCCAGACCTGAGAATATCAAGGCAATGATAGACGCGGCGAAAAAATACGGAAAATACTAGACGATACAAAGGAATACAGTCGGTAAAATATGACCGAAACACCGCAATCCATAAGGCCTCCGCGGTATCCCTGGATAGGTAAAAAACCGTTCTACGGCTGGATAATCGTAATAATCGGGGCGGTAACCCAGTTTTTTCAGGGTATCGCCAGCCAGGGATTTACCACCTATATGGGGCTGCTACAGAGCGAATTCGGCTGGACCAAGGCAGCCCTGTCGGGTCCGCGTTCCGTTACTCAGGTAGAAGGAGCGATAACCGGGCCATTCGAAGGTTTTCTTGTAGACAGATTCGGGCCCCGGAAGGTAGCGGCAACCGGTGTTTTCATCGCTGGAATAGGTTTTGTCCTGTTTGGATTGATGAACTCCTATGTAATGTTTTACGTATCCAGCATCGTTATTACACTCGGAATAGGTCTGCAGGGCCTTCTTGTATTGTCCGTTACGGTAAACAACTGGTTTAACCGTAAACGCACCATAGCCCAGTCGATTATGGGACTCGGTTATTCGATGGCAGGAGTTATCGGCGTCCCTGTCCTTGTTTTCCTGCAGGAACAAATGGACTGGCGGGCTTCGGCTTATATTACGGGTGCATTCATCTGGATAATCGGTTTTCCTTTCGTGATGCTGCTTCGGGACAAACCGGAAACGATAGGAAGTATTCCTGATGGCGAAATCACTGATACGCGAATTAAGAATGCACCTGTAACTTCGGAAGGGTATGATTTCACACTGGGCGAAGCTGTAAAAACACCATCTTTCTGGTTCCTGGCATTAGGTCAGGCTATCAGCAACCTGGGTATTCTCGGCGCTCAACTCCACCTTTTCCTTCACCTGGAAGAAGATGTAGGGATAGAACGAGAGACCGTCGCTCTGGTCTGGACGGTTGCCAGCCTGTCAAATATCCCGGCACGCCTGCTGGGTGGTTACTTCGGCGACAGATTCCCGAAGAATATACTGCTTGGAATTTCTAATACACTCATGGCAGGAGCTGTTTATATACTGGCTGTTACAGATACACCTACTCAGGCATTTATTTTCGCGGTGATATTCGGCATCGGCTGGGGAATGCGTACTCCGGTGCTGAACGCGATCCAGGGCGAATACTTCGGCAGGATGTCCCAGGGAGTGATACGCGGCTGGATGCAGTCGCTGGGGCTGCCCATTATAATAGCCGCTCCGGTAGTGGTAGGGTATATGAGGGATGTACAGGGTACGTACCTGTATACCTTTACCCTGATGGCTGCTGTAATGGGGGTAGGTTCGATACTTCTGTTCATCGCTAAACACCCTAGAATACCCGAATCGCGAAGTGAACTATATTGACCCTTTCCCTGATAATCAACAGGGTTCGATGATAGATTCCTTCTTGACAGACTCCGGATACAAATATAGACTGGACGCACTTACCCGAGAAGGACCGAAGCAGGTATAAATTGAAATCAGGCGATTCCGGAAAATCATTAATTACAATAAATATGGATACTCTCGAAGAAGCGGCTGACGTACTGACTCAGGCGTTTGTAGGTGATCCGCTTATCCGGTACCTTCTTTCCGGTCATGAATCCATGTATCAGGAGAAGGTTCGTGAATTATTCCATTACCAATGCCTGATGTACGTGGAGATGGAACTGCCTATTTTCGGTGCGGTTCAGGATTCGCGTATCACCGGAGCAGCCTGCCTGTCCGTACCGGAGGAGAAAGAAAGACCAGCTTCATTGGTTGAAGCGGATAAAAAGTATAATGAATCTGTAGGTAAGGATTCGTTTGAGCGTGTGCAAAGATTTATGAGACTATCGAGGAAATATATTCCCGACGAACCATTTCACTATCTCGCTGCACTGGGTGTTCATCCCGATTACCAGGGAGAGG
The DNA here is from genome assembly GCA_034416335.1 of Dehalococcoidales bacterium. Taxonomy (GTDB): domain Bacteria; phylum Chloroflexota; class Dehalococcoidia; order Dehalococcoidales; family UBA2162; genus MGML01. The sequence goes on along the minus strand of DAOULV010000003.1, from coordinate 343,949 downwards.
GTTTCGGCAGATTACTGCTCGATGAAGTACATGCAGTATCCGAAAAACACCCTATGTCGAGTGGTGTCTACCTGGATACAGCCAGTTTAAAAAATGTCGAGATGTACGAATATTTTGGATACAGGCAAATAGCACAGGATAAACTCGATAACATAGTAGATATATGGTTTATGTTCAGACCGACCAGGAAAAACGTTTGAAGGAGGGAATGATGGCCACTGAGGAAAAGATCCGGGAAGAAGATAAAAGGCTAAAGGACGAAATTGAAAAAAGACACGGTAAGTCTGTAGAAGAGCTGCATGCCGAAAGGGAAAAACGCATTCTGGATGCTGTCCAGGGCAAGGTGCCGGACAGGGTTCCGGTGGTGTTCGGAGGTACGTATTTTGCCATGAAATACGTTGGTCTTCCTTACTCTATCGCGTACTATGATCCCGTCGCGTGGAAACAGGGTTATAAGAGAATGATGGCTGAACTGGAGCCTGATTCTTATGGTTCGGCAGCTTCCATGCAGTCGGGTAACGCCATGGAAACCCTGGAAACCAGCAATTATCGCTGGCCGGGATTTAACCTGCCGGAGAATATCGCCAGCCAGACAATCGAAGAAGAGTACATGAAAGCGGACGAGTACGACCTTTTCCTGGCGGACCCGTCCGATTATATAGTCCGTGTCTGGCTGCCGAGAGTATACGGGATAATGGAGCCGCTGGGAAGTCTGCCTCCATTAATGAACCTGGGAACAGGCATGGGAATGCTGGCATCAATATTTACCTCACCGGGTTTCGAGAAGCTTGCCCGGATAATGAAAAAAGCCGGCGAAGAACAGAAGAAACACTTTGAATTACTTGGAGATTTCAACGGCGAGATGAAAGCTCTCGGTTTGCCGGTAGACTTTCAATGGATGGGAGGTGTTATGCCTCCGTTCTCAGGATTTACTAACAACTTCAGGACATGGAAAGGGATAGCCCTGGATATGTTTCGCCAGCCGGATAAACTGCTGGCAGCCCTGGAGAAACTCCTTGATTACAGGATTTTCCGGGCAGCCCCGCCGGTGCGCCGGGAAGGGAAACCGGCGATTGGTGCTTCCTCGGAACCCCACCGTGTTTCCGACGAGTTTATGTCCCGAGCGCAGTTCGAGAAATTCGTCTGGCCTAACTGGCAGAAGGCAGTCCAAAAGACGTTCGATCTCGGGTACGATGTAATCTCGATGTTCTTTGAGGGCAGGCGGGATAATCAGCTGGACTACTTCCTCGATTATCCGAAGCACAGTCTGATGATACGGTTTGCCGAGACTGATATATTCAGGGCAAAGAAAATTCTCGGTGACAGGGCTTCATTTATGGGGAATGTACCGATAACGATGCTCCAGCTTGGCTCAACGCAGGACGTGGAAGAGTATTGCAAGAAACTGATTAAAGAAGTGGGCAAAGACGGTGGCTTCATCCTGCGGTGTTCCACCGATTATACCCAGGAAGCCAAACCGGAAAACGTAAAAGCAATGATAGATACCGCCAAGAAATACGGTAAATATTAGTTTTTGCGAATATATATAATATGCGAAAGTGGGAATCCCGGCCGGGATTCCCACCTTTAAATTCTTAAATCAAGATATCAGGTTAAATAATTCAGAATAAACGGGATTACAGCAAGGCTCGCTATCGTCGTGACAAACACCACACTCGAGACCAGTTCGGACTCATTATCGTATTTGGTTGTTATTATAGAAGCATTCACCGCTGCCGGCATCGCCGAGTTCAGGATAACGACAGCTCGTAAAATGCCTGTAAGGTCGAAAACAGACGCCGCAAGAAAACCGAAACCCAGACCGACTCCTATTCTCAGGAACGAAGCCAGCAGGGTCGTCGGTACCGAGGTGATTTTGATTTTTGACAGGTTGTTCCCCAGTACCAGCAGGACGAGAGGGATCGCCATCAACCCGATGATATTCAGCGGTCTGGCAATTACTTCAGGTACGTTAATCTCGAAAAGGTTCAGCAGCAGTCCGAGGACGGCGGCGTATATCGGTGGTATTTTAAAAACTTCCTTCAGTGCTCCTTTCCAGTCTTTACCCGAGGCTATGTAGATTCCCACCGAGTACGCGATGACTCCGCCGGGTATCATAAAGAGAGTAGCGGCATACAGACCTTCCTGACCGTACACGAGGTAGATGATAGGGAAGGGGATATTTACCGAGTTCATAATCGAAATGGGGATATAGAGTCCGGAATGTTTCTGCCTGATTATTTTAAAGACTATCCAGGCAACTATCATACAACCGAAGACGATTATTACCGCAGAACCCCAGACCCTGGCTGCGTTGAACAGGATAATCTTCTTCTCCAGCATGGAAGTCAGGACGAGTGCGGGAAGGCCGATGTAAATGACGATTTCGGATATTACGGATAAATCCCATTTCTTGATTTTCCCGAATATGAAGCCGATGAAAATAATTATAAATGTCGGCAGAACTACGTTCAGAAGATCCGTCAAAGATATTTACTCCAGATTTTGATTGTTCGGGTAATACGCCCGATATCAGCGGTTCAAGATAGCCCTGTGGTTATTAAATCTGTAAAAATTGTAGAGGCTTTAGTCCTGCAAGTCAAAAACGTAAAGTCGACGGGGTCAAAAATCCGGCGAAAGAATTAACCATATTGAGAATTGTCTAAGCAAGAAAATCGGTGGTGAACGCTCGTATACCGCGTTGATATGAAATCGTGGTACACTGAATAGTAGGATGGAAAACCAGTACGAGTTTGAAGAACCGAGCCTGTTGTCTGTTATTGCCGTGGGTGTACCCGGTAAGAGAACATTCTTCCTGGCAATAGGGGAGAAAGAAGAATGGGTGCGGTTGTGGCTGGAAAAAGAACAGCTTGAAGCTCTGGCGTTAGGTATCGACCAGTTTCTCGTTACGCTTTCTCAAGAATTTCAGATAGTTGTAGAGAAACCCGAGACTCAATCTCTGGTTGATGATGTACCTTCGGGACTACCGTCAGGTGAGTTCGAAATAGAGCAGATCGGTATTGGTTTCGACCAGGATAAATCAATAATCGAATTTCTGGTTCATGTACTGGGACCACAAAGAGTAGATGAGATTTCGGTGAGTTGCCGGGTAACTCCGTCTAGGGTAAAAAGGCTAGGAGAGCAGGCAAAGGACGTTTGTGCAGCCGGTCGACCTCGATGCGAGCTTTGTGGCGGTCCGATTGATCCGACAGGGCATGATTGCCCTATGCAAAACTAGCTGTCTGTACGTAATCCGGGACTTACAGTTCCTGCTGAGGTGCCTTCTTTTCCGCAGTTTTCTGCATTTTCTTCTTACCCTGCGGCCGCAGTACTTTAGTTATCCAGGATAGAGGTGTACGGCGAACACGAATGTCCTTAACTATTTTATTAACGGTATCTGGAGCTCCTGCGATGAGAGGAGACGACCAGCTCTGAAAGGTTTCCAATGACATGTCACCATCATCACTCTCCGACTGGAATTCATCGAGGTGTGTCCAGTGTTTACTTTTCTGTCCGCAGGTGAAGACAACGCCCCCGGCTTCTTTAACCAGCAGGACTCCGGCAGCCACGTCCCACAGCTTGGGACTGTGAAAGACGGCGAACCGGAAGACTCCGCAGGCTGTCAGTGCGAGTTCAAAGGCTATGCTGCCAAGATTCCTGGCTTCGTGGGGTTCCTTCTGGCTTTTTCCTGACAGGCGGAACCGGCTGCTGAATTGAACCGGGATTTCCGAAAGAGGCTGCCGGCGTGACTCCGCGGCTACCGTTATCCTTTCATTGTTAAAGAATGTTCCTTTGCCAAGACAACCGTGATAAACACCTTCAACCGTTTTGTGGCTGACCGGGACGTAAATACTGCCGGCGACTGGCTGCCTTTTCCGTAACACGCCGATTGAGACAGCAAAGAAAGGAAGACCGTTTATGAAGTTGACCGTACCATCCAGAGGGTCCAGTACCCAGGTAAACGGAGAATCGGATTGAGAAGTAACACCTGCTTCTTCACCCAGAATACTGTGCCCGGGGAATTCCTTTTTTATCGCTTTTTTGAGGTATTCTTCGGATAGTTTGTCAACGGTGGTAACCGGGTCGGTATCTTTCTTCCCTTTAAAACTTATTTCCAGCGATTTCCCGAAATGTTCAAGCAGGATACTCCCCGCTTCCCGGGCAATTTGAACGGAGTAAGTTTCAATCTCTTCCAGAAGCTTAATGTCAACGTTTTCGGGTTTCATATCTAAACTCTCATCCCATAATCTTGGATTTATCGAAAAGTTAATCCTTCATCATATATTTTCCGCTACTCCATATCTTAGTACCAGGGGAAAGGCACACTCCACGGTGAAACGGGATAGGGAAATTCGGCGTCTTTAAGTACCGATTTTATCCGGGAATCCAGGGCTTCCATTTCTTCTTCATCAAGTAATCGGAGTAGTTTTTCCCGTAAATCACTGCCTCGCTTTAGTTTGCTGCGCAGTGTTTTAACGTCGGCCATTTGTTCCTCAGGTATCTTCTGTCCTTCAAAGTCCCAGAAAACGGTCCTCAGTTTCGGTGCCGAATTGAAAGTCAGGCCGTGATCCACTATCCAGAGTCGATCGTTCCTGTCCTTCAGCAGGTGGCCGATTTTACGGTCGGCATTGTTTACCAGGTAATCGAATAGGACTATCTTTTTAAGCTCCGACACGTCTACAATTATATCCCTGAAATCCCTTGTTCTCTTGGGAATCTTCACCATATATTGCATTGAGCCGATTCCATGCGGACCGTTACGAATAATGGTTGGCGGGACGAAGTTCCAGCCGATCTCCAGGCTTACCAGAAATGCAGCATATTCTCTTTTGTAAAGAGTCCCGTCTGGAAAATCCCAGAGAGGTCTTTCACCTTTACGTGGCTTGTAGATTGATTTAACTTCCTGCCCGTCAAGTACCATACTCACAACGAATACATGATTGGTACCGGCAAGCATCCAATCGCAGCTCTCTATCTCAGCATGCTGCATAAAATCGCATAATCGTGATAATTCCACCCTGTCCATATCCACCCTCATCAAGAACGATGTATTACTACCTGATTAAATAATATTGCTGATAGACTCTTTCGTTCAAGTTGACAGAGAAAATAACGAAATCAATTTATAATGTGGTGGGAAATTAAAACACACACCTGGAGTGGCGACCCCGGGGGGATTCGAACCCCCGATCTCCACCGTGACAGGGTGGCATGTTAGTCCGCTACACCACGGGGCCACTTTTTAACAAGCGGTAACACAGGAATGTTACCTGTGGAATTCTATCAGGACGGCGCTCGGATTGTCAAACCAATCAGGCTGAAGTTCCAGAGCGTCCGTAGTCGTCTTCCAGCCTGACGACATCGCTCAGTTCAGGAGTTGAGACTTCGAGGAATGTAGTATCTTCGATAGCCTGGAACCGGTGTTTTTTGCGGGGCGGCAGCCTGAACGACAAACCGGGACTGGCCTAGGTTTTTAGGCAGCTCGTTATCCATAATTATCTTCTTTCTGTCCCTGTTTATACTCCCGCCAGTTTTCTCCCTGCCTGAAGGAGTTCTTCTACTTTCTCAGGGGTACTGCTTTCAGCGTAGATTCTCAACAGCGGCTCCGTCCCCGAAAACCTGATAAGGAGCCAGGAACCATCGTCCAGGTTATATTTAAACCCATCCATGGTATCCAGCGTCTTTACGTCGATTCCGTTGATTTTATTCGCGGGATTGTCCTTTACCCGGGCTGTGATATTGTCATGTTCGGAAGCCGGATAATGAATATCGATTCGGTTATAATAATGAGGTCCGGTCTTACTGAAGAGGTGGTCCAGAAGTTGTGTTGGGGTTTTGCCTGTTTTAGCCATCAGGTCCAGGAAATTCAGTATCGAGAATATCCCGTCTCTTTCCGGCATGTGCTTTTCATATCCGAAACTGCCGCTTTCTTCACCACCGATGAGCACTTTCTCTTTTTCTTCCACCATGATTTCAGCAATATACTTGAATCCTACGGGAGTCTCGCGTACATTTACTCCGTACAGCTCGCCCAGAGTACTCACCATGTTTGTCGCGTTCACCGTTTTTATCATAAGGCCCTTTTCACCTCGTATTTCAAGAAGATACAGGGCGAGTAAAGCAAATACCTGGACTATCGGCATGTATCTCCCGTTTTCATCGACGATACCCATGCGGTCGGCATCACCGTCGGTAGCCACACCCACGTCGGCTTTCAGTTCCCTGACCGCCTGTGACAATTCAGATAAATGAGGTGGTATAGGTTCGGGATACATATTCGGGAACAACGGGTTACGTTCACTGTGAATTTCCGTTAAGTCGATATTGCCACCCTCGAGGAAACTCTTCAGATAACCTCTTGAGGTACCGTACATCGGGTCTATAACCACCTTAAGTTTGCTCCGTCGGAGTTCTTCAAGATCGATGAGCTTTTTAACGTGCTCTGAGTAGAAAGGGAATAAGTCCAGGTATTCTATCAGACCTTTCTCAACAGCCTCATTTAGAGATAATGAATTTACTTTCCCTGAAGAGACGACACTGGATATCTGACTTTCTATCTGACTTGTGACTTCACCCGGAGCACCGGCGCCGTTGGCGGTCTTTAACTTAAATCCGTTCCAGGCGGGCGGATTGTGACTGGCGGTTATGACGATTGCACCTCCGGTTTTCTTCGCTATCACGGAATAGCTGATTACCGGAGTTGGAATCGCATTCGGACTGAGATAGACCTTTATTCCGTTGCCGGCTACGACTTCGGCGGCTGCGGCGGCAAAATCCTCTGAAGCAAAACGGGTATCATAGCCGATAATCAACCCCATATCTGAAATATCGGATTGTTTCATGTATTGGACTACTGCCTGGGCGCAAATGCGTACGTTTTCAAATGTGAAGTCCCCGGCGATAATCCCACGCCAGCCATCCGTGCCGAACTTAATAGGTGTTTCCGCCAAATCCGCTCTCCCTTTTAATTCCCTGTAAACAGCAAATCACTGCTTTCCTGAATATCTGACTCAGTTAACCTGAAAACAAGCAAGGAAAGACCTCTGGGACGAAAGTATTGACTTGCCATAATCAGTCTTCCCGGAGTGAATTCTTTGTCTCCTCCAATCATTACACCGCAGGAACCGCCCTGGTCGAGTTCGATAGCCCGGTATGCCCCGGCATGTACCAGGGTGGCTGCTATATCTTCAAAAGAGCCATGCCGCTGTACGAGTACAATAAAGTCACCGTCTTCCGAGATACCTATGGCGCTGTGCATGTAGTCGGTTTCCCTCGGGTAGTTCTCTCGCCTGGCAAAATCCATGAGGATTCTGGCAGCCTCTCTTTCGGGTAAATTAGAAATCTCGATAAACCTGTCACACATTTCTTCGATATTTACTCCTGCATAAGCCCGGGGACCCATTCTGGGGACGTTCGTTCCCGGTATCTGCCAGACATGTCTCAGGTCATAAGTAAAGGGGATTATCGTTTCGATTGAAGACGGCTTTCCATCCCAGACCAGTTGCTGGCCGCTGACTGCCCAGTCAAGGTTATCCAGACTTGGTTTTTCATTACTGAAAGATACTATTTGAACAGATAATTTTCCGTCGTTGCCTTTACACAGGCAGCAGTACTCTCTTCCGGAGGCTGCATTTTCTCCGTTTAATTCGAGTAAACCTTTCCGCGAGTCCCAGCCGATTATTCGGAGGTTATTTCCCAGGTTACGGGCGCCTGTTAGAATCCATTTATCTTCCGGTTTAAGACCCAGTTGCCTGAGATGTTCTTCATAAGGAAGCAGGCACGATTTTTCGTCATAACTACGGTACGGGAGCTTACCCTTCTCAGGATCGAAATCCGGGTCCTGAGACGCCCGAATATTGTCACGGCAGTAACCATTCGTGCCGTTTAGCTTCTCCCAGCCGGGAACACTGAGCCAGCTATCAAGAATATCCTGTCGAGGTATTCTGGTTATCATCATCTGGCCGATTTCAATGTTCATATTCTCACCAAAATTCACCGGGGTTAACCGGTACACTAAAGCGTATTAACCCAATTTACCAGTAAAATAACTATAAAAGTAAGAAATACCAGGAATGAAATAATATAAAACAGAAGTATCCAGTTGAAGGTAGTACGATTCAGCAGAAAGTTCCTTAACGGTTTCCATATTTTTATTGCTGGATCATCACGTTTTACATATATTTTCCTGGGAAAATCCAGTGTTGCCTGCTTCCCCTTTTTATCAATATATAAAATGCTTTTCAGATTATCAGACTTATTCAGTTCGTCGGCTATTCCCAGTTTCAGAGCAAGGTATCTTATCAGTTTTTCACTGCCAACCTGGTAATAGGTATCCTTAGCCACGGAAATCGTTAAAATAAGAGAGAAAAACAGGCCTGCAACAAGAAGTAATAGCTTTATAATCAGTCCTTTATCGTCATCAAACGAGCCGAAAGCTATACCGATGATACCGTATAACAGTGCAGCAGTACCGAGTTTATCCAGGACGTACTTATCTCTCTGTCTCCAGTCCTGGCAGGCTTCGCCATATTCTGCTTCCAGTACGCTTTTCTCAGACTGCTCGGATTCCACCTGGTCGTTGGTATCACCGGGATTTACTACTTCGCTGGAGTTTTCAGTATTGCTTGGATCAGGACTCACTTTATTCTCCTGATAATTATAGTTCTCAACAAGACAATTATATCACCATTAATTGCCGGAAGTACCTATGATACCAAGGAAATTTGTTTTCCGTATTTGCGGCTGTCGATGTTGTTGGAAAAAGAGCCAGGCTTGAAAAAGCCTGGCTCTTTTCTTCCATCGTTTATCCAAACGCTTCTTTTTTCAGTAATTCAACCTTGTCGGTTTTTTCCCAGGGCAGGTCGAGGTCGTCGCGTCCGAAGTGTCCGTAGGCGGCGGTCTGCCGGAAAATGGGGCGCCGCAGGTCGAAATCGCGGATAATTGCGCCGGGCCTGAGGTCGAAGTTCTTCATTACCAGGTCTTCGATCAGGGCTTCGTCTACTTTGGCAGTGCCGAAAGTTTCTATCGAAACCGAGAGCGGGTGGGCGACGCCGATGACGTAGGATAGCTGAATTTCCAGCCTGTCGGCCAGTCCCGCGGCAACGCAGTTCTTGGCGATATAGCGTGCGGCGTAGGTTGCAGTGCGGTCCACCTTCGTGGGGTCCTTGCCTGAGAAGGCGCCGCCGCCATGCCTGGCTATGCCGCCGTATGTGTCAACAAGGATTTTACGTCCGGTAAATCCCGTGTCCGATACCGGTCCGCCGATAACGAACCGCCCGGTGGCATTGATATAATATTTCGTTTCGTTATCCATTAGTTCAGCGGGGACAATCGGTTTGACAACTTTCTCGATTATATCCTTTTCCATCCTGGCGCGGTCTATATCATCGTGCTGTGCGGCGATGACCACGCTGGTAACACGCCGGGTAACCCCTTTGTTGTATTCCACTGTTACCTGCGATTTTCCATCCGGGCGCAGGTAGGGAAGGGTACCGTCTTTTCTTACCGCTGCCAGCTGCCGGCATAACTTATGCGCCAGAGATATGGGCAACGGCATAAGTTCCGGAGTTTCGTTGCAGGCATAACCGAACATCATACCCTGGTCGCCGGCGCCTATTTTATCGAGGTCGTCGCCGGCTCCGCTTTTAGCTTCCTGCGATTGGCTGACTCCCATATCGATGTCGGTGGACTGTTCCTTGATACCGTTCAGGACTCCGCACGAAAGGTAATCGAAACCATATTCGGGATTGGTGTAACCGATATCACGCACCACTTCCCTGACTATATTCTGGACGTCTATATAGCAGTTGGTAGTGATTTCACCGAGCACTACTACGAGTCCGGTAGTGGTTGCCGTTTCACAGGCAACCCTGCCCATAGGGTCTTCCTTCATTATCGCATCCAGAATCGCGTCCGATATCTGGTCGCATACTTTATCCGGATGCCCCTCGGTGACTGATTCCGAGGTCAACAGATATTTAGGTGAACTGCTGAATCTATTTGTCATATAATCTCTCCCTTCTATCCTTTACCTTAATATAAAAATATCTTGTTTTGTCATTCTGAACGTAGTGAAGAATCTTATACGATGAGATTCTTCGTCGTTTCACTCCTCAGAATGACTTGCATGGCGGGATTATGTTCCTTCCTGCCAGCTTACCAGGTATTTCTCCTGTTCCGGCGTAAGGGTATCTATATTAATACCCATAGAATCGAGTTTTAGCCGGGCTACCTTTTTATCGATTTCCTCAGGTACGGCGTGAACGTCCAGTCCAATCTTACCCTTATTTTTTACCATATATTCAAGACACAGCGCCTGATTGGCGAAACTCATATCCATTACGCTTGCCGGGTGTCCTTCAGCCGCTGCCAGGTTTATCAGTCTTCCTTCGCCCAGCAGGTAAATCAGCCTGCCGTCTCTCGTCTCGTATTCATCCACGTAGGGACGTATCTCGCGTTTGTTCTTCGACATCGCTTCAAGCGCCGGAATGTTTATTTCCACGTTAAAATGACCGCTGTTGGCTAATATCGCGCCGCTTTTCATAACCTTGAGGTGAGATTCGTCGATAACGTGTTTATCACCTGTCATCGTAACGATAATATCGGCGATCTTAACCGCGTCCATCAGGGGCATAACCTGGAAGCCGTCCATCGCCGCTTCCAGAGCTCTTACCGGCTCAACTTCTATGACGATAACGTGCGAACCCAGCCCTTTAGCCCTCATTGCCAGTCCGCGTCCACACCACCCATAGCCGCAGACAACCACGTTCTTTCCAGCCCAGAGGACGTTGGTGGCGCGGGTAATACCGTCGACCGTACTCTGGCCGGTGCCGTACCGGTTATCGAAAAGGTGCTTGGTATCGGCATCATTTACCGCGATTATAGGGTATTTAAGTTTACCTTCGTTTGCCAGGCTGTGCAGCCTGATAACGCCGGTAGTCGTTTCCTCCGTGCCGCCGATGACGTTTTCTATCAATTCACTTCGCTTCGTATGAAGCATCGTTACCAGGTCGGCACCGTCATCAACAGTGAGGTGAGGTTTATGGTCGAGGGCGGTTGTAATGTGCTTGTAATAGGTTGTGTCGTCTTCGCCCTTGATGGCATTGGTAGGTATGTCGAATTCAACCAGCGCCGCGGCAACATCATCCTGGGTGCTTAAAGGGTTCGATGCGCAGAGCATAACTTCCGCTCCACCGGCCTGGAGTGCCAGTCCCAGGTTGGCGGTCTCCGTGGTGATGTGCAGGCAGCCGGAAATCCGGACTCCCTTGAGGGGTTTTTCTTTCTCAAACCTTTCCCTGATAATCTTTACAACCGGCATTTCACGCGCAGCCCATTCGATCCGCTGTCTGCCTGCCGCCGCCAGAGAAAGGTCCTTTACATCATATTTTTCAGTTGAGGTCATTGATTACTCCTTAAATGAATAGTGAGTGTTAAAGGTGAACAAAGAGTGCTTCAGGGTTCACTCAGCGGCGAATTTTCCTTGTTTCCGCTTCCTTTAGGCCTTCCGCCCTTGTGAAGGCGTGGATTCTCCGCCGGACATTCTTCGAGGGCTACAGTACAGTCGAGGCAGGTGTCCCTGCCGTATTCCTCGCAGCCGTCTATCCAGGGGACATCACCATTGAAATGCCCGTGCAGAGGATGTTTTTCTGTTTTTTCTTTCGAGGGTCTTCCTGTCTTACTCATAATTAACGGACTATTATCGGAATTTAATAAACAGCTTACCCAGGTAAGTATTTTATCATAGGAACAGGTGAGAAATTCGACCGAATAAATATGTTAATGGTTCTTCTTATAATACCATATTTCTATCAGGGTGTGTTGCCGGTATCATTCCAGACCATAGACCTGCCGGGGTGCAAGGTACTGAGGGAAACGGTCGATCAGTGATTTGCGTACCTCATAGCAGCAGTGGCAGGCATCGATGTATTGGTTTTCTTGTCCTGTTACATATCTTCTCACGAGTTCAGCCGGTCCTCCCGTTACGAGAGGTCCGCAGACAGGATGGGAAGCTGCATCGTATTCCCTGTCGAGGACCGATAGGGGTGTTTCCCAGACGTTTCCCATGCTGATTCCCTGGCAGATATGAACGTTGCCGTAGGAATCGATGTGTACGCGGCGGGGCGATTCCAGGTTTTCGTAAGGGCACTCGGTAAATTCTTCCCAGTCACGCACCGGAAGTCCCGCAACCAGTTTTTCCGCGGCTCTTCCCCGCAGCATCGTACCTCCGCCGATAATGGGTTCTCCCTTTTTTAGCTCTTCATCGGTAGAAACGGAAGGTTGGTCAATATGGATTTCGCCGACGGGCAGACCCATTTCCTGTGCGACTTTACGGGCGTGCAGCGCCGGATTATCCTTTTCATCGCCGTAGTGATACGGATCGTTGCTGATGCTGAGATTACTGATTCCGAGTTCGAGTAAAGGTTTTAGCCACAACTTTGTGTCGGCATCATCGGTAGCAAAATAGGCGTTTGTCACAATTCCTGCTTTTAATCCGGCTTCCCGCGCTGCCCTGATACCCTCTATCAGGATGGGATAATATAGAAAGGCTTCTCCGCCTTCGAAGTAGACCGACTCTAGAGAATCAATCTTTTTAGCTTCGTCGAGTAAAGATTTTATCTGATTCAGGGTAAGGGTACCCTTAGAATACGGGCTGCAGTACAGGAAACAATGGTCGCATTCGGAATTGCACTTATAGGTAAGTAGAAAATGTATCCCCGTTAACATACTGCATCTCCTTTATAACCGGAACTCCAGCTCTATTTCGTCCCTGAGGGGGATTCCGTCATTACCGGTAAGCGGGATTTCCGGTTTTATCTTTCGGGCTTCTTCCATCGAGTTCGGATATATCGTGGCGATAGTGAATCCGTATTTCTGGTAGAAGCGTATGGCATGTGTGTTGTCATTTGTCGTAATAACAAGTAATCGCCTGCATTGGGCCTGTATCGCGGCGTCTTTTACCGCGTTTATCAGGGCAGTACCGATTCCTCTTCCCTCTGCCAGACTATTCAGAGTAGTTATTTCACACTCGTCACCAAGCAGCTCATAGGTAATAAGACCAATGGATTTATCATCCTCTATTGCGGTAAATCCCGGGTTTTCATTGACGCTGTACATCCTGCCGCGTGATACCATTCTTGTCGAGCTCCAGTGTTCAACAAGAAAAGGCGACATCCACTCTTTATCGGCTTCGGTTCTGGGTCTGATCCTGTACGAGTCTTCAGTCATGCATAGAGTATATCACAATTACATATAACCGCCGGTAGGTTCAGGTAATTCTTTATATTCCGGTTTGTTTTCGATTATTCCCCGGATCAGACTGATGAGTTCATACAGTCTTTCAGCTTCTTCTTTGTTTTCAAAGATGATTTCTTCTTTCGAATCTCTCAGCCATTTATCCCGCCAGACTATTTCATCGGCCCACCATAGTTCCTTAACATTACCTTCGTACTCTACCTTGAAGTAGTATCTGGCATATGGAGTGACGAGTCCAATCGGTGAATCGGGTGCTAATTTAAGCGAGAACTCGTCCGGGTAGTTGAAAAAGTCTATATCTTTCATCTTCTGTAGGATTCTATCCAGTTCTTCTTCGGTCAATACCATTTTCGTGGTGACAGACGGGTCGGAAACCATATCTTTAGTGTATTTCCCCTTGAAAGTATTGAGTTCGTTTTTCGGCTCAGGACCGATTCCGTGTTTGAATATGAAATTGAATCCGGAATTTTTGCCCGTACAACCGATTATGGAGATAGCACTAACGACCAGGATGGAAATAATGAGTAGAGAGGTAAATTTTTTCATACCGCTCTCCCGCTATATGTAGGATTCGGCAAGTTCGAAGTATTTACCTGCAGTCTCGGTTACATCGGCTGCCTGCTCTTCGGTGATGTCCGGTATATCCAGCTTCATGCTCTCTATCCGGCCGCGATGGTAGGCGCGGTAGCACTTATAGAAGTTCAGCATCTGGATAAGGTAGTCGTCACCGCTGACCGATATGTACGATTCGACAAAGTTACGGGAAAGGTCGCTGCGTCCGCACCGGTCGAGGTCCATTGCCAGCAGGGCGACTTCGGATGCGACGTCACTGTACCTTAAGCTGTCATTAAATTCGATACAGTCGAATATGTGGATATCGTCGGCTGCACAGATATGCTTAACCCGGACATCTCCGTGGCAGTCTCTGATTTTACCGTCGGTTATCCTCTCGTAGAAAAGCTCGGTATTGTTTTCTATGAAGCTGTTGGAGTAGTCTTTGATGGCGCGGTAGCTTTTCTGAGATATAGTTTTACTGATGAATCTTATGGTATTGATGAAATTATCTTCCGTGTCGGTGAGTATAAATTCGATGTCTCCGTAATCGTTTATCGTATCGGAAGTCGCCGCGTTTTCGTGAAAACCGGCCAGTTTCAGGGCGATATCTTTCATCAGGCTTTCATTAACCCCGTCTGCGTTCAGCAGGGAATTCAGCATTGCGCTTTGCGGCATCTGCTTCATCTTTACCGCGTACTCGATAGCCTTCCCCTTGCCTTCGACGGATAGTTCATCCTTGTCTTCCGTAATGGATACCGTGTCGAGGTAGATTTCCGGGCATAAACGACGGTTTAGCAGGACTTCGCGATTACAGTAAAAACGGCGTTTATCGAGTGTGGTATAGTCGAGGTAACCAGGGTCTACCGGTTTTTTTACCTTGTAGGCGAAATTACCTGTGAGGAATACGTTTGACGTAGAAGTCTGTACCAGTTTAATTTCTGATGGTGCGCCGGGGTAATAATCAGGATTTAGTAGCTCTTGTGCCAAATCAGGGGGTTCAGACATAAAAAATACTAATTGCCCTCACTCAAGAATACTCTCAGGGTTATTATAGCAGGTTTCAGAAGCCGGTGAACAACAATGCCTGCCGTGACGGGAGTCGTACGAAAAATTATCGGATTGTATAGCATCAGGTAAGCGAAACGGGAATCATATCAGGCTGGAATTTCTCCGGCCTTTCTCTTCGCTTCCAGTTTCTTCTTTTTAATCCGGTGTTTTTTAAGCGCTACTTTCTTTGATTTGTTCATCTCTCCTTATATACCAATCTATTGTTTTATTAGCCGTGCCCGGTCTGGTATTCGCGGACAAACCTGCCGAATGAACGGTCGTAAGTTTTCTCCACTTCCGGTGAAAACACGCAGGCGGGAAGCTCCTCGTATTTCAGGTGGTATGATATACACTCACAGCATTTTCCTTTTCTCGAACAGGAAGCATAGGTGCAGGGGCAGTTGTCTTTATTCGCCTCCAGATTACATTCCATTCAGGTGAAACATCGCTATAGATAACGTCTCCTCATATTATCGGAAAGTCCAGCCAGCAGTTCAAGTGCCTGCCCGGCAGCATCTACGGACATCGAGGCAAGAGAGCAGCTTGGTGTCAGCAGACTCTGCCTGATAAGTTGTTCGAACTTTATGCCGTTCCTGGTAAACGGCGCTATCGCTTCTTCCAGGCGGTCTTTCAGGCTGGCAACGGTTTCTCCAGCAAGCGGCTCCTCGTCGTTGGCGACGATTCCCCAGGCGATAACTCCTCCCCGGTCGATAAATTTCTTCACCTCTGCCGGGTAGAGCGTGAGTGATTCGGCGTAATTATAGGTATCGAAATTCAGGATGTCTATGCTGGTATCCAGAAGTACCGACCAGTCCGTATTGCCGCAGCAGTGGACTCCTTTCAGACCTGAAATTCCTCCCAGTACCTCTTCCATAAGGGCAACAACCTTTTCACGCGATAACGAGAAAAATGCCGAGCCGAACGAGACCATATACGGCTCGTCGACAAATATGATTGTATTTTTGGATAGTTTCCTGAGAGCGTTTTCCATCCAGGCTGCCTTGAGCCTGAGTAACCGCGCCGCGGCGTCACCGAGTACGTCATCGTAAATGACCGATTTCTTATTTTCATCGGTTACGGTCAGTCCCCAGCTTACCGGACCTGTTACCTGTCCCTTGACCGCCAGGGGAGACAGGCTGTCCATTCCCAGGAAATAATGCAGTCCGGCAGCGTAGTCGGGACTTATGGCATATTTACCGAAGTCGTTTTCGATATAGGCGCTGTAAAGGTTTTCCAGTTCTTTTCC
This sequence comes from Dehalococcoidales bacterium, assembly GCA_034416335.1. GTDB lineage: Bacteria > Chloroflexota > Dehalococcoidia > Dehalococcoidales > UBA2162 > MGML01. The sequence goes on along the minus strand of DAOULV010000003.1, from coordinate 327,850 downwards.
CTGCGAAAGCTCGTGGTCGACATATATCCTGTTATTTTCGACGACCACTCCGGGAAACCCTTCGCTGTACTGGACGTACATATTCTCCAGGAAGGAACGTTCCGGAAGCTGCGGCCAGGCGGGGATATCCTTCAGGTAGTGCATAATCTGCGAGCATGCCGAAGAAGCCTCCGTCTGGGGCATACTTCCTATGATCGTCGGCAGACAACCGAATTCTAAATCGGACATAAGGTTAAATCCTAAATTCTAATTTCTAAACTCTAAACAATATCAAATACCAAATTTTATTAAAAGGTTCTGTTTGCATTTAATTGTTACATCGGTCATTGCGAGGAGTCAATCTCTGAAATTTATATAGATTGCTTCGGTTCGCCTATAGACGGCGAATCTCGCAATGACATTAGTAACCAGAGCCGAATAGTACCTGTTATTTTGTTTATTTTGTGCTTCGAATCTGTTTAGTATTTAGTATTTCGGTATTAGTATTTATTTACAGGGTATTTCGGTATTAGTATTTTACTACAGGTATTTCCCCAATATTAAATCGAGTTTTTTCTTTTGTTCTTCGGGGATAGCTTCCGGAGAGGTGACGATAGCGGTCTGCAGAGCCGTGGGGCAGGGGCAGTCGCGGCTCTCGGGTATCCGGCTGACGGACTTTCTGATAATTTCTTTTGCCGTATCCACGTTGTGATGCATGATATTCAGGATTACATCCACCGTTATAGCTTCGGCGCTCTTCCACCAGCTGTCGTAGTCCGTGACGCAGCCGATAACGGCGTAACATATCTCGGCTTCTCTTGCCAGCTTGGCTTCGGGCAGGGTGGTCATTCCTATGAGGTCGGCATCCCAGGACCTGTACAGTCTCGATTCGGCGCGGGTGGAGAAAGCGGGTCCCTCCATTACCACGAAAGTACCGCCTTTGTGTACGGTAGTCCCGATCTCTTCAGCCGATTCGTAAAGAACTTCACTAAGGACCGGGCAGAAAGGGTCGGCGAAGGGTATGTGCCCGACTATTCCGTTTCCGAAGAAGGTGCTGTCTCTCAGGCGAGTGCGGTCGATTATCTGGTCGGGAATGAGCAGGTGTCCCGGCTCGATTTCTTTTTTAAAACTTCCCGCCGAGCAGGAAGCGATGATGTGTTCCACGCCAAGCGACTTCATCGCGTAAATGTTCGCCTTGTTAGGTAATTCGGTTGGTGAGAGTTTATGCCCTCTGCCGTGCCGGGAGAGGAAGGCTATCCCGATCCCTTCGAGTTTTCCGAGAATAAAGTTATCGCTGGGTTTGCCGAAAGGGGTATCGATACTGACCTCCTCTACGTCTGTCATCCCTTCGATACTATAAAGCCCGGTCCCTCCGATAACTCCGATTTTAGCTTCAGGCATTATTTCCTCCTTGAGGTTTTGTAAACTACGAGTATATAGATACAAAGTGACTTTTTCTGGCACTTCTGTTTATAGAACATGCTTTAACAAGATTACCTACCTTTGGTTTTGCCTTTGCAAAAACCAATAGTTCAACCTTGTGACCGAGATTTTTTACCCTTTGAACAGCAGGTACTAGGTCGTTATCTGCTGTAACGAGAATGGCAGTATCATACTCGTTATTCGCAGCTAAATATACCATATCAGATGCAAGTAATACATCGACCATTTTTTCTTCCCAGAGTCCGTCTCTGTCGACCATATAACCTTTTTTGGCTACAACCTTAGATTGTTTCTCTACAGCTTCTATGTAACGTCTTGCTTTACGATAGCCTTCCTCTCCGAGTTGTTTCCAGTTTGGGTTGGCTATATAGTAATACACACTAGCCAGCATTCTTGCCCCTGCGAGTCTTTCAGCCAGGTGAAGAACATCGTAATCTTCAACCCATTTACATTCCTCAAGTCTGCAGCGAGCATTCATACCATCAATAAATACTGTTACCTTACTCATATAAACTCTTGAAAACCTGATTGATATTGACAATTAATAGGCATATGGTAAAATTATTATACAAGCCGCCTCGTCATCGCTTAATAGCTATGGCGAGATAACGGGAGAGTTAACTCTCCCGTTTTTTTATTCATAATGTCCGATAACTCCGATTTTAGCTTCAGGCATTTAACTCCTCCTGTTTAGGATAAAATAATCCAATGATTATCCATGTATATTTATGTGCTCTAATAGTACCGACATAAAAGTAAGTATCATATTTATTAATCATTTCGTTTTCAAATTTCTGTCTGAATTTTTCTTCCCATCGTTCACCATATAGGGATCTGTAATTTCTATAAGCTTGACCTGCTTCCCAATCGGTAAAAGACAGTACATGTCCTTTACACTCTGGATCGTTACATGAGAATCTGTATTTAAATTTATAGGGTATCTTTTCTAATGGTTTGACGTTCCTATTATCAAACATAGATTGTTGAGAAAGTATTGCTAATTCACTTTCTGTCCAGTGGTCATCTTCTTCTGGTTCAATAATTAACTCATCTATCGTTTTCGGCTTAAAAATACCTAACGTAGTAAACGTTATATCTTGTGTATCTTGAAGATAGCATAGTGAGTTTGATACTAAAGGAAGTATTTTCTCTTTTCTATATTTCCAATTAGAATATGTAGGTAGAGGTTCACTAAGTAGTTTTATAGATTCAATATCAATTTTATAACTTTCTGGGCGAGGGTCACTGGCTTTAGTTACACTTGCTTCTATCCATTGGTACTTACTGAACTGTTTCCCATACTCAAGAAACCTAAAAGGTAAAGGGAAAAATCTGATCCACTCTTCTTTATCAGTTATACCCGCAGTGCAAGAAGCCTCTATCGATTTTCTTGAAGGAGTTGGATATGTCTTTACAGTTATTAGGATTTTTTTCGTTTCATAAATAGCCATCTACATCTCTAAGCATCATTTAAATACTTGAACCTGATTACATATACAGATTCCTCTGGATTCCACGATCCGTGTAAATTTATCCATACTTCTTTGAATTCTTCCAGAGAATAACCTCCTTCTCTCTGTGCATCTTCTTCTGTGAAATCACCAAGTTTTTTTCGTAGTATGTCAGACACTTCAATATCAGAGTAATGTGTAACCTGTGTTCTTACTATAGTGCCTTTTTGTAGTTTAGGATCTTTTGATTTTCTTGTAGTCTGGGTCTTATTACCTTTTGTAACTTGCTCAGCGTGGTTCCGAGAAAATGGTAAGAATACAGGAGCTTCGTCAATATACTCACGGAAAGCATCTTCAACTTGGATATCAGGTTGTTGAAGTATTCGCTTCGCTACTTGAGTTGCTATTCGTCTCGGAACTCTATTTTCTGAGATGTGTTCAATAATATCTGTAAATAAATCAGGTTCTTTTATACGACGACTTAGTTGGACTGCAGTTATGTAATCTATTTTACCTTCCGGGATAAAACCATTTTCATTTCTTGATGCAATCCTGAATTGCACTCCTTCAGGCATACTTGTAGTATATAACCAATCATTGATCGATGTTTCGCTAACACCTAAATGTTTAGCTAAGCTTCTTGTGTTTGGATACCTAAGAGGGTATTTTTCAAGCAAACTTTTACATAGTTTTCCTTTTTCAACAGCTGTAAGTCCCTCTCTTTGCACATTTTCAATAAGGTTTATCTCCATGACTTCTTCATCAGATAAGTCTTTTATTATTACAGGTACTTTTGTTAAACCGGCTAGTTTTGCTGCTTTATACCTTCTTTCACCAATAATAATTTCATATTTACTGTTATTAGTTGGTCTGACAAGAAGCGGTTCAAGAATCCCAACTTGCTTAATACTTTCAGCCAATTCATTGATACCAATTTGTGGGAATTCAAGTCTTGGATTAATGTTATTTGGTTGAATATGGTTAATATTAATTTCGGGCATGCAGGAGTCTCCTAATATAAGTTTACTTTTATGTTTTTCTCATATGGTTCCCTGATTATACCACGCTCGGTGATTATGGCGGTTATGTAGCGGTGGGGGGTGACGTCGAAGGCGGGATTTTCAACTTTCGTGCCGTCGGGCGCTGTCTGGACGCCCCGGAAATGGGTAACTTCTTCCGGTTTACGCTCCTCGATGGGTATTTTATCGCCGGTCGCCAGCGAGGTGTCTATGGTGCTGAAAGGTGAGGCGATATAAAAGGGAATTTTATTCTCCTTAGCCAGCACAGCCAGGGTGTAGGTACCTATCTTGTTAGCTGTGTCGCCGTTGGCGGTAATCCGGTCGGCGCCGGTAATCACGCAGTCGATTTTCCCTTTACTCATCATATATCCCGCCATGGAGTCGGTTATCAGCGTTACGGGAACTCCCGCCTGCTGGAGCTCCCAGGTCGTCAGCCTGGCTCCCTGCAGCAGGGGACGGGTCTCGTCGGCATAAACACTGACATTCTTTCCCTGTTCACGGGCTTTGATAATTACACCGAGGGCGGTGCCGTAGCCGGTGGTGGCCAGAGGTCCGGCGTTGCAGTGGGTGAGGACGGTAAATCCGTCCTTTATCAGTTCAGCCCCGTAGTTACTAAGTTTTTCGGTAGCTTCCGCTTCTTCGGTATGGATTTTCATTGCTTCATCTACCAGCGCCTGTTTTATTTCAGCCACCGTTCCGCCGGATTCCGCCACTTTGTCCATCATCTCCACGGCGAAGAACAGGTTTCTGGCGGTCGGCCTGGTGGAGGCGACGGTACGGCTGACCTCACGGTATTTACTGAGAAAAGTATCTAAGGCATCTGAATCGATTTTCAGGGCACCGAGGGCTATTGCATAGCCTCCGGCTACACCGATGGACGGAGCCCCCCTGACTTTCAATTCCCTGATTGCTGACGCTACTTCCAGGTAATCGTCCGTTTCGATATAGACTTCCTCAAGCGGAAGTTTCGTCTGGTCGAGGATTCTTATCCTGTCGTTCAGCCATTCTATCGGTTTAACCGCCATCAGCTCCGCATCGTCCTCCCGAAGAGAATAATCCCGATTATAAAGGAGCCGGCAGCCCAGCAGATAAGGAAAAGGAAGTCGGTGCCTATCGCCTCCAGTCCCACACCCCGCGTGACGACACCGCGCGCCGCATCTATCGTGTGGGCGTAGGGGAAAGCGTAGGCTATGCTTCTCAGGTAAGAAGGCAGGATTTCAATGGAGAACCAGCACCCGGAAAGCATTGCCAGCGGCATTGAGAACAGCCAGCAGAGAGGTTCGGCCTGGTTTTCCGACTTCGACAGCGAACCGACTATCATACCGATTCCGATGCTGCACATGGCCGTCAGGAAAAACACCAGGAATGCCAGTCCGACGTTGCCGATGATATCCATACCCAGCAAACGGGCAAATACCATAAAAAGTATAATCTGAGCGATGGCTATTACAACTAGGCAGAGGAAATAGCTCGATATAAAATCGACCGGTCTGGTGGGGGTGGTAAGCAGTCGAGAAAGGAATCCTTTTTCTTTATCGCGGACGATTATCCGCGCCGATGTTGGTATCATTATCAGTATACCGAAAACGATAATGCCGGGACCCATGAAATCCACGTAACCGATATCCGTTTCCACGTGAATGGGGTTGGCTTCGATAGTAACCGGTATTTCTATGCGGGCAAAACCGCGGGTAACGGAGGTTATCACGGAGATGAGCTGCTCGGATGTCTGGATATCGCTTTCATCATAGGTCATATGCAGGATTATTTTGCCGTTCTCTCCCTGCCAGGTCCGGGTTACCTGTTCGCCGAAGCCTGCGGGGATTTCTACGTAAGCAGACAGATTTCCGAGCTTGAGATCATCCAGGGCAGCCTCGGTATTCTCATAGCTTCGTAAATCGAGAACTTCCACGCTGCCCATGGCTTCATCGATAAAAGACTGTGATACCTGCGAACCGTCATCATCTATGGTGCCGACGGGGAAGTCAGGGACTTCATCGCCGCTGAAAATAGCTCCGAAAAGAAGCATAAAGACTAGAGGGAATCCGAGAAGGAAGCCCAGGGCTAGGGGGTCGCGGTAGGTCTCTTTTAAGTTCCTGACCGTTAATTCAAGAATCTTCATTCTCTTATCTCCTTCCCGGTAATACTCAGGAATACGTCGTCGAGGCTTGGCTCTTTCACGTAAGCAGAACGTACCGTTGCACCGGCTGAGTGAAGACTGTCCACAACCTCCTTGAAATCGAGCTGCGAATGAGTAATTTCCATCGTGCCGTCGTTAACGACCACTTCATCATATTTCGACTTCATTTCTGCTATGACTTTTTCGGTGAGATTCCAGGCGTATATAATCATGGTGTGTTTGCCGAGCATATTTGTTTTCAGTTCGGTCGGCGAACCGAGAGCGACTATTTTACCTTCATCCATTATCGCTATCCTGTCGCTGAGGAAGTCGGCTTCGTCCAGGTAATGGGTGGTCAGCAGGATGGTTTTGTTGCCTTTGAACCTGACGATGTAGTCCCAGATGGCGCGTCGTGCCTGCGGGTCCAGTCCCAGCGTCGGCTCGTCGAGGAAAACGACCTCGGGGTCGTGTACCAGCGCCATTATGATACTGAGCCGTCTCATCATACCGCCGGAATATTTCCTGACTTGGTCTTTCGCCCGGTCGGTCAATCCCATCGTTTCCAGAAGCAGAGCGCTCCTGGACTTCAGTTCGCCTGACTCTATGCCGTGTACCCTGCCTATCAGTTTCAGGTGCTCACGGGCATTGAGACGTTCGGAAATGGTTGTTTCCTGCGGTGAGACACCGATTATTTTCTTTATCTGGTACTGCTGGCGGTTGATATCGTACCCCATAACCGTAGCCGTGCCGCCGCTTGGTTTCAGCAGGCAGCACAGCATCTTGATTGTGGTAGTCTTGCCGGCGCCGTTCGGCCCGAGCATGGCGAACAGTTCGCCTTTTTTTATATCCAGGTCGATGCCGTCGACAGCTATCAGGCTGCCGAATGCGCGGGTAAGTCCCTTTACCTGGATAGCGTACCTGTCATCCCTGATTTCCGGTGTTTCGGCTGCATCCATCTTGCCCACCTCCTTTGATGTTATCTGAGTCTACCAGAACTCACATAGAGCGATATACTCTTCTGAAATCCCCCTTAATCCCCCTTTTCAAAGGGGGAAATCGAGTTTGAGTTGTATTTATTCATTGTCGCCGTCAGGCCGTCGACAATTAATGAGACAACAGCTTCACCAGCAAGGACAATACTCTTATCTATTACCTTCTTTTCATCCCGTGTGAAATTGCTCAGAACATACTTGATAGTGTCATCTTCCGATATCTCGGCGTCATCCTTAACGAAAGACGGTCTGCCGATTCCGATACGGACACGATAAAAGTCCCGGCTGCCCGTTTCCGTAAGGATGGAGTTTATTCCTTTATGACCTCCGGAGCCGCCGCCGTACCTCACCCGGATTTTTCCTGCAGGTAAGTCCATATCGTCATATATCACGATGAGCTCATCGGTCTCGATATGGAGTTTATTCAGCAGGAGTTGGACGGATTGTCCGCTCAGGTTCATATAGGTCTGCGGCCGTGCCAGCAGGACTTCCTCTCCGGCGATATCGCCTTTGCCGGTACGGGCTTTACCCTGACTCTTGTTCAGCTTGATGTTATGTTCACGGGCAAGGCGGTTAACGCATATAAAACCGAGGTTATGGCGGTTTTTTTCATACCTGCGTCCCGGATTTCCCAGGCCAACAATAAGCTTCACTTAGATATCCCTGCCTTCGAGCAATTTCAGTAATTCTTCTTCTGATATTTTTCTTGTTTCCCACTTTTCAGCCTGGGTAAGTTTACTTCCTCCGGGATCTTCACCGACCACCAGGTAGGTTGTGTTGCGGGTAACGCTGCTTTTTGCCGTACCGCCGAGGGCTTTAATAATATCTTGTGCTTCTTGTCTGGTATATTTTTCGAGTTTACCGGTGATAACAAATTCCTTTCCTGACAGGGAAAGGTCTTCCCGTGCGGTTTCTCCTGCAGTCATTCGGACTCCAGCTTCCTTCAGTCTGCGGATAATATCGCGGTTCTCTTCTCTACTGAAAAAATCCGTGATACTCTCGGCAATCTTGGGTCCCAGTGTGGGAATTTCAGTTAATTCCTCGGTCGTGGTTTTCGTTAGTACGTCGAGATCCTCGAAACGTTCTGCCAGGATCGATGAAACCGTCCCGCCGACGTGGCGTATTCCCAGGCCGGAAATAAGCCTGGGGAGCGGCCTGTCTTTACTCGACTCGATTGCTTCCAGCAGGTTGTCCACGCTTTTCTCTCCCATGCCCTCCAGCTGCATTAACTTATCTCTCTTGTCCTTGAGCGTATAGATATCGGCTATATCCTTGACCAGTCCTTCTCTGTATAATGTTTCACTCTGGGATTCTCCTATACCCCTGATATCCATTGCACCCCGTGAAGCGAACAGTTCGATTCTCTGTCGTGCCTGGGCGGGGCAGGCGGCGTTGGAGCAGTAATACATTACCTCGTCTTCAGGCTTGATGACCGTGCTTCCGCATTCCGGGCAGACCGGCTGTCCCTGGCTGTCTTTTTCCAGCTTGTCCAGAAGACTGAATTCCCTGTTCCGCTGCGGATTCTCCTTGCTTTCCGGTGTCGGGCCGATTACTTCCGGTATTACTTCACCGGCGCGTTGAATGTAGACGCGGTCGCCTTCCCTGATATCCTTGCGGCGGATGTCGTCTTCATTGTGCAGCGCGGCGTTACTGATGGTAACACCGCCGACCCTCACCGGTTCGAGGATGGCCACCGGGTTCATCGTTCCTGTCCTGCCGACATTTATCCTGATTTCTTTCAGCAGAGTAGTGCCCCGTACTGCCGGGAACTTGTAGGCAACTGCCCATCTCGGTTCATGGGCTACAAAGCCCAGAGACTCTTGTACTTCGAATGAGTTTACCTTTATCACTATACCGTCGGCTTCGTAAGGCAGGTCATCGCGGTTTTCAACCCACTTCCTGTAATAGGTTTCCACCTCACCGATGCTTTTCAACAGGACGTTATTGGGATTTATCTTGAATCCGAGCGATTTCAGATATTCCATCGTATCCCAGTGATTGTCCGGGACTTCTTTCCCTTCGGCATAACCCAGCGCGTATATAAAAATATCGAGAGGGCGTCCCGCCGCTACACGCGGGTCGAGCTGCCGCACCGAACCGGCGGCGGCGTTTCTCGGATTGGCGAAAAGCGGCAGGTTCTCGGCTTCTCTTTCACGGTTCAGCTTTCTGAATCCGGCTTTCGGCATAAATACCTCGCCGCGTACCTCGAACCTTGGCGGGGCATCGCCGGATACGTTAAGGGGAATACTCCTGACGGTACGCAGGTTCTGGGTAATATTCTCACCGCGGTAGCCGTCACCGCGGGTCGCGCCCGTTACCAGCTTGCCGTCGATATAGGTCAGGGCTACCGCCAGGCCGTCCATTTTATGTTCACAGACGAAATCCATCTGACTGCTTTCCGCCAGCCTTGATATGCGGTTATACCACGATTCCAGTTCTTCTTCGGAAAAGACGTTCCCGAGCGAAAGAAGAGGTTGAGGGTGTTCCACGACACCGAAAGCTTCTACCGGTTCGGCGCCTACTCTCTGGGTAGGAGAATCGGGGCTGAGAAACTGAGGATACTCTTCTTCAAGCTGCCTGAGTTCACGCATCAGGGTGTCATATTCGGCATCACTGATTTCGGGGCTGTCGAGTACGTGATAACGGTAATTGTGACGGTTTATAAGGGCTGAAAGCTCATCGATTCTCTGCTTTGCTTCGGATGGTTCCATTATTCGATATCCAAAAGACGGTTGAACAATTATAACACAGTATTTAACCACTCAGAAGATGAAAAGGTATAATGACACTATGCGGTGGCAGAGGTTTCAAACCTGCCTATGCATATGGCGAGACAACAGGATATGAAACAGAACCGCTGAGCCGGCTTATTGCGCCGGTCAATACCATAAGGTAAACTGGATTGGGATACAAACAAAAAAGCAGACAAGGAACCGGCTAATCGTGGCTGAAATCCAACCCTTCAGAGGTGTTCATTATAACGAAACATTGATACAGGACTGGTCTGAGGTTATCTGTCCTCCGTATGACATCATCTCTCCGCAGGAACAGCAGGAGCTATACCTGAAAAACGAATATAACTACATCAGAATCGAATCCGGGAGAGAGTTACCCCAGGATACGGCTACGGACAATAAATACGCGCGTTCTTCGGCGCTATTCCACCAGTGGCTGGATGAAGGTGTGTTAAGAATGGATGATACTCCTTCTCTGTACCTGCACGATCACCACTTTCTCAGGCGTGGTCGCGAGTATAAGCGGCGTAATCTAATCGTACGTGTCCGGCTTGAAGAGTGGGAAAAGATGGTGATAAAGCCCCACGAGGGAACTCTAACCGGAGCCAGAGGTGATAGACTAAGCCTTCTTTTTGCCATGAACGCAAACACCAGTCCTATACTGGCTATGTATGAGGACAGCGATATGCAGATATCTTCACTTTTGGACCGTCAAACGGAAAAACCGCCGATGATTACGGCAGATATGGACAACGACGAACGCCACGATATGTGGGTTATCAGCGATACTCCGGTAATAGAGAAGATACAAAACGTCCTGGCGGACCATCCTCTTTATATAGCGGACGGACACCACCGCTATGAAAGCGCTCTTGCTTACCGGCAGGAGCAGCAGCAGGTTTATCACGGCAGCGATTCCGACACCAGAGCTTTTAACTACGTGATGATGTCGCTGGTAGAGTTTTCCGATCCGGGGCTGATGATACTTGCACCCCATAGACTGGTACGGGGTATATCAAAGTCAACTATCGACGAGTTATACAACAAGCTGAAGTCTTTTTTCACTATTAAAGAAGTACCTCTAAGTTCTCAGGAAATCCTGACAGGTGTTGAGGATGCCCTGGCGAGTACCGACGTTCTCAAAATCGCCGTTTACGGTATCGACTATGAAAACCTTTTCGTCTTGACTCTTAATAACCAGGAAGAAGTCAGTAAAATGATGCCGTACTTTCATTCGGAAATCTACAGGAAACTGGACGTCAGTATAGTCGACCATATTATACTCGAGAATCTTCTTGCTCTGAGCAGTGAAAAAGAAAAAGACAGTCTTGCTTTCAGCTTCGATATGCAGGACGCGATCGACAAGGTCAAGACTCAGGAATATCAGCTTGCTCTGCTGTTAAGTCCGGTCAGACCGGAGATGATTAAGTCCATTTCAGACGCGGGCGATAAAATGCCCCGAAAGTCCACATATTTCTACCCCAAGTCACCTTCGGGGCTGATTATAAACAGGCTGGACCTCGATTAGGAACGGACTAGAGCTTCACGAATTTGGCGGAATATACGTCGGGAACGGCTAGAAGTTTCTTGCGTTCTTCTTCAGGTACCGGTTCGTCCAGTGTCAGTATCATTAACGCTTCACCCCTGGGTTTCAGGCGGCCTACATGCATGGCGCTGATATCGATGTTTGCATCTCCGGTAACCCTGCCTACCTGACCCAGCAGCCCGGGACGGTCGAGATGGTCGCAGAACAGGAAATACCCTTCGGCCGGGTAGATATCGAGCCAGTAATTATCTATCCGGGCTATATGAGTTTCTCCTCTTACCACGGTTGTAGATACCGTGACGGTCTCCTGACTTGTTTTCACCTCGGCAGTTATTAAGCTGGCGTAATTCTCGCTGGTAGTAACTTTCTGTTCGACCACAGTAAGCCCTCTGCGGGTGGCAATCAAATTTGCGTTGACAAGATTCACCCGTTCCTCACTGATTTCTTCAAGAAGTCCGCCCAGGACAGCTGCTTTCAGTGCGTTGGTATCATAATTGGATATTTCGCCTTCATACCTGATGCTGATAGAACTCATCTGTCCTTCGGCAAGCTGGGCTGCCAGTTTACCAGCGGTGGTGGAAGCCCTTATGAACGGTGACAGTATGGAGATATTTTCGACGGAGATGAATGGAGCGTTGACCGAGTATTTGGCCGTCTGTCCGCTGAATATGGCAATAATCTGGTCGACGATATCGGCAGCCACATTTGTCTGCGCCTCTGTGGTTGACGCACCGAGATGTGGGGTGACAATGATATTTTCCTCGTCCGCAAATATATTGCTTGTCAGCGGTTCGTTTCTGAATACATCGAGAGCCGCTCCTGCAACTCTCTTCTCCCTGAGGGCTTTGACAAGTGCATCTTCGTCGATAAGTCCGCCGCGGGCGGCATTGATTATCCTGACCGACGGTTTAACAATCGTAAGCTCTTCTTTTCCTATCATACCGTCGGTCGAACTCGTCTGGGGAATATGAAGAGTAATGAAATCCGATTCCTTAAGCAGTTGTTCCAGCGGTACCAGTTCTACATTCAGGTTGCGCGCGTAATCGAGTGAAATAAACGGATCGGAGGCGATAACTCTCATATCAAGGGCACGAGCACGTCTGGACACTTCCGAGCCTATGTTGCCGAGGCCGATAATTCCAAGCGTCTTGCCCTTGACTTCAACTCCCACGAAGTGACTTCTCTGCCAGGCACCTGATTTCAGGGAGGAATTAGCCTGGGGTATGTGTCTTGCCAGGGAGAGCATCAGGGCGATGGTGTGCTCAGCGGCAGCAGTGGTGTTGCTGGTAGGAGCGTTAACTACTACTATCCCTTTACGTGTTGCTGCATCGACATCGATGTTGTCCACACCGACTCCGGCACGTCCGACTACCTGAAGTTTTTTACCGGCTTCTATTACTTCTTTGGTTACCTTTGTCTGGCTGCGGACAATTAAGCCTTCATAATCGCCTATAATCTTTAGAAGGTCGTCTTGAGAAAGATCCAGATTGACATCTACATCAGCGTGGTTTCTGAGAAGCGATATTCCTTCTTCCGAAATCGACTCGGTAACGAGTACTTTCTTTCCAGCCGCTTTATTATCTTCGTTCATATTTTTCTTTCCGGTATTATACCGCCGAAAAACCCGCTTTAGGAAGAGCTTCTTTCAAGGCATTTATAACTCTTTCAATATCGGCCTCGTTTACCCAGCCTAAGTGACCGATACGAAATATTACTCCGTCCAGTTTCTGCTGTCCTCCGCCGAGTATTATTTTATACTCTTCCCTGAGGATCTTCAGCAGTTTCCTGGTATCCAGTCCGTTAGAAGTCTTTACCGAAGTTACCGTGTTTGATGCAAATTTTTCATCGGCGAAGAGAGGCAGCCCCAGGGATTTTATTCCCTCCCTGGTTTTCTCAGCAACACGGGTATGCCTTGCCACAATATTTTCAAGGCCTTCTTCAAGCATCATTTGGAGTGAAACGTCCAGAGCGAAAATCAGTGAGACCGCCGGAGTCCAGGGCGTCTGACCCTTTTCCAGGTAACTCTTAGCCCGGTTGAAATCCCAGTAGACGCGGGGCATAGCGGCATTGGCATATGCTTTCCACGCTTCTTCGCTGACGCTTATCATCGTCATCCCGGGCGGTATCATCCAGCCTTTCTGTGAGCCGGTAATGACTACGTCACATTTCCACTCATCGACCGGAAGGTTAATCGAACCGAGACTGCTGATGGCATCGACGAGTAACAGTCTGCCGGCTTCTTTTACAACTTTGCTTATAGATTCCAGGTCGCAGGTAACACCGGTTGAAGTTTCATTGTGAGTGACGAGTACCGTTTTGATATCACTGTTTGCCTGGAGAGTTCTTCTTACTTCTTCCGGGTCGGGTGCCGTACCCCACTCGGACCAGAGGGGTATAATTTCCGCACCGAAGGTACGTGCGATTGTTGCGAACCTTTCACCGAATACGCCGTGAGAAACGGAGAGTACTTTGTCTCCGGGAGACATTACGTTTACGACTGCTGCTTCAAGACCGCCGGTACCCGAACCTGTCAGCAGAAAGACATCGTTTTTTGTCTGAAACAGTGTTTTCAGATTTTCCGTTGCTCTGTTTATAATTTTGGCAAACTCGGGACCGCGATGATTAATCATTTGTCGCGACATTGCCTGACGGACATTATCGGGGATGGGGGTTGGACCGGGTATACGCAGTTGTTCCATCTGTCTCCTCAAAGGGTATATTCTAAGTAATCAGTATATCTGAAAATCGGATAATATCAAAACGTTTGCCGGTACGGATTGAGACCGTGCAAACAGACTTTTAAGCCCCGGATGATAATCCGAGTGCGGCTTTTCCTTTTTCGATATCATCGACTATCTGCTGTTTTAGTTCTTCGACATTTTTAAATTTTGTCTCCCCGCGAAGCAGGTCGACGATATCGATTTTCAGTTCATGGCCATATAGGTCGCCGTTGAAATCGATAATATAAGTTTCCACGGTTCGTATATTGGAGCCGAAGGTAGGGCGTTTCCCGATATTAGTTACCGAAGGGTATTTTTCGTCTCCTATGTGTATCCAGGTTGCATAGACTCCTTCAGGGAGGAGTGATTGTACCGAATCTACTTCGAGATTGGCGGTGGGGAATCCAAGCGTTTTGCCTCTGCCGTCTCCTTTGACCACGGTTCCCTGCAGGCTGAAAGTACGCCCCAGAAGCTTGCTTACATTTTTCAGGTCGCCTTCCTTGAGATATTTCCGAATAGCAGTGCTGCTTACCACTTCACCGAAGAAATTCATAGCGGCAATCATCGTGATGCTGAATCCCATTTCACGCCCCAGTTCCCTCAGGACCGATATGTTTCCTTCCCTGTCCTTTCCGAGGGTGAAATCGGGCCCGACGATCAGCCCCCGCATCCTGAGGTGTTTCTTCAGGAGTCCGGTAAATTCTCTTGCGGTCAGAGCAGCCAGTTCCTGCGTGAAAGTGAGAGGTGCGATGATGTCTACCCTCTCGGCTTTGAGCAGTTCTACTTTCTCAGCACAGTTTGTAAGGTAGGGCAGGAGGGTATCGGGTGCAAGTACTTCAAGCGGATGCTGGCGAAAGGTTACTACTCCGCTGAGCAGGTCTTCCTGTTCAGCGGCCTTTTTCAGTTTGGAGATCAGGTATTTGTGTCCGAGGTGAACTCCATCGAAAACACCGACGGTCAGCAGAGTATCTTTTTCGGGTGTTACCTCGGTAAGTTCTTCTTCAATCAGCATACAGTCTTTTCTCTGAATGGTATTGCCGATAGCCTGATGCAGGCAGGTAAGAAAGGATAAAAAAATCTGAAGGTATCAGCTATCGGAATTGGTTTTATACTAGCATAAGCCCAAATTGAGGGTCAATAAAATCGAACTGATATAAAGAATGAAAGGTCACATTTATTAATGACGTAAGTTATCGAGTGGAATCGGTATAAATTTCTTGCAGCGCTTGAAATTGCTGATATAATGGAAATACTGTTGGTGATTACAAAGGTGCAGCTTATACAGGTCATGTGTCAGACTGAAAATGAAAAATATTATTAATTCATATATTAATCAGCATATAGCATTAGCCAATTCTCTTCTGGATGAGGAAATCGTAGATAAGGTGGTGGAGATAACGGCTGTATCCATTGAAACCATCCGCAACGGCGGCAAACTGGTGGTATTCGGGAATGGCGGAAGCGCCGCCGATGCCCAGCACATAGTAACCGAACTCGTCAGCAGGTTTAAACGAGAACGCAAGGCTCTTCCGGCTTTGTCACTTAATAATAATGTCTCTATCCTGACTGCGGTTGCGAACGATTACTCGTATGATTCCGTCTTTGCCCGGCAGGTAGAGGCACTGGTAAATGAAAATGACGTAGTTATTGGAATCAGTACCAGCGGGATATCCCCTTCCGTAATAGAAGGAATAAGAGCAGCGCATCAGAAAGGTGCTCGGACAATGGCGCTTACCGGTAAAGACGGTGGTCTTCTGAAAGACGCTGCCGATATCTGCCTGATAGTGCCTTCTGACGACACCTGGCATATACAGGAGATGCACATCACCCTGGGACATATAATCTGTGACCTGATAGAGAGGGAACTGTCATAAGGATAATTAGTGGTCACCTACCGGAATCAGGATTTTATATATAACTTGTAGTCCGAATGTTTGACGTATTCAGTTACTCTGAGACCACGACTATTATCCTTTCTTAAAGTGATATGAAAATATGCTATTTGAACAAAGGAATTAGTGTTCACGATCAGAAGATATTGAGCGAATTAGTTAACCAGGGGAATGATGTTCACCTGATTTCGTTTAGTAAAAATATCAATGTTTCCGTACCGGAATTAGTAATTCATCGCACTTATATACCTGTTCCGGTTCTCACATTTCCATTAATAGCTTTAATTACATTCTTCCTGATGCGAAGGATTAAACCTGACATTGTAATAGGTAATTACATGCTTACTTACGGATTCTTTGCCGCTCTGGCACGCTTTCATCCGTTGTTACAAATAGCCTGGGGCTCTGACGTCCTTATCGCACCGCAGAATCCTATGTTTCGCATCATAGTAAAGTATTCTCTCAGGCAAGCCGACCTGGTAATTGTGGATTGTGAAACCGGTAAACAGACAATTATAGAACTCGGCTATCCTGCTGAGAAGATAGTCGTTCTTCCTTACGGGATCGATCTTGCAGTTTTTAACCCTGACATCAGCCCCAGTCATATCAGAAAAGAGACGGGCTGGGAGGATAATACCATAGTAATCTGCACCAGACAGCATAATCCTGTTTATGGAATGAAATATCTTATAGAAGCAATTTCTATTGTTGTTGAGCAGGAACCTGACGTCAGGTTCTTGCTCATAGGTTACGGTTCGGAAACCGAGGCTTTAAAAAACCAGGCAGATACTCTTGGAATAAAAGATTACGTTAGATTTACAGGGATGGTTGCCAACAGCGAGCTGCCCGGGTACCTGGCTGCTTCTGATATTTACGTTTCATCATCATTATCGGATGGTACTTCAGTTTGCCTGCTAGAGGCTATGGCATGCGGATTACCAGTTGTAGTAACAGACATTCCAGCAATCCTGGAATGGGTGCAAAATGACGTGAACGGTCTCGTTGTACCTCGATGTAATCCACTGGCTCTGGCAGATGCAATACTGGATTTGGTCAGAGACGAGAGTGAACGAATAATGTTTGGTAAAAAGAATTACGATATCGCAAAGCAAAGAGCTTCCTGGGAAGACAATGCCATGATACTTAAAGGAGCCTGCAATTCATTGCTCAACGAGAGTAGATAGAATATGGATGAAAATAACAGGGACACAGCCTTAAAAAAATACTACAGCGAATGGTGGGAAAATCCTAAAGATATTAGAAATGTAGTATTTGATGCACTAAATGAATATGTCAGGAACAGAATCCCTGATGGCTATAATAAAAAAGCTCTGGATATAGGTTCTGGACACGGTAGAATAGTCTCCTATCTGGTTGAAAAGGGTTATGACGTAACGGCAGTAGAATACAATTCGGATTTTGTCACGGAGATAAAGAGAAAATATCCGGGGGTGAACGTTATCGAAGAGGATGTCCGAAACCTCGTCGTTAAGGAACGATATGATCTTGTTACCTGCATTGAGTTGATACAGAATTTACAGGAGAATGATATTCGGAATCTGTTGTCTATGCTATCCGATATTACCGGTCACCTGTTTACCAATATCTCCAATTATAATTCACTTCACGGTCGTTGGGTTAATTTCCGGCACTTTATCGCGGATTTCGTTCATTGTTACACACCATCTCAGCTTGAAAATTGGCTGAAAGGAAACGGTTTCAATATCACCCATAGGAGAGGTATCGGATTGTTAACACCCCTTAGTCTTTTCAACAATTTTCAGGGTCAATTTATCCCAGGTGGTATAGCGGAACTGGTCAACAGGCTTGATCCCTATTTTACCAGAGTATGTCACTTGTATTATATTGAAGCTGAAAGTGATTAGTTTATCCAGGAGGTGATGTTTAATGCAGATACCTGCCGCAAGAATAGTCTTTCCCGACGAGGACAGGACTGAACTGCTGAAAAAGATTGATGGTATCCTCCAGACAGGACAACTCACGCTGGGTCCGTATACCAGAGAATTCGAAGAGAAGTTTTCCCAACAGGCTGGAACCAAATATGCAGTTGCCGTAAATAGCGGAACGAGCGCTTTAGAGATAATCCTGAGATCTCTGGATATAACCGACGGTTCAGTTGTCGTACCGACGAACACGTTTTTTGCAACAGCTGCGGCTGTTGTTCACGCTGGAAGCAGAGTAATTTTTGCTGATATAAACGACGATCTCTGTATTGATCCAGAAAGTGTTCGAAACAGCATTAAAAAGGATACCAGAGCTGTTATCGCCGTACATATAGGTGGAGTGATATCTCCGGATATTCGTGAGATACAGCGGATATGCCGTGAAAATGATATTTATTTGATAGAGGATGCCGCTCATGCGCACGAGAGCACCCTGGATGGAGAAAAAGCGGGCAGTTTCGGAATCGCTGCTGCTTTTTCTTTTTACCCGACCAAGGTTATGACCTCAGGTGAGGGAGGTATGATAATAACCAACAGTGAGGATGTCTACCAACGGGCACAGGTATTCAGGGATCAGGGGAAAGCCGGTTTTCTGGGGAACATACATACGGAAATGGGATACAACTGGCGAATGAGTGAAATCCATGCTGTAATCGGTCTGTCACAGCTTAATAACCTGGACTCGTTTATCGAGAACAGACGAATGGCGGCAGCCGTGTATGATGAAGAACTCAAATCCATAGAACAAATAGAACCTCTGGTATTACCTGACGGCGTATTTTCTAATTATTATAAATATGTGGCATTCCTGCCGGAAGGAACAGATAGGACGTCACTGAAAAAAGCAATGCGGGAAAAATACCAGGTGGGCTTGAGCGGTGAAGTATATGAACTCCCCTGTCACCTGCAGCCTGTTTTCAAAGACATGTACGGATTCAAAGGTGGAGAATTTCCGGTGGCGGAAGACCTTTGTAACAGACAGATATGCTTACCCGTTTTCGCCGGGATGACCGAAGAGCAGGCCAGGTATGTAATTAGTTCGCTGAAAGAGGTGTTGTAATGAATATCGGTGTAATCGGTGGCTCTGGTTTTATCGGCTCGCATATCGTGGATAAACTGATAGAGAAGGGTCACGAAGTGACCGTGTTCGATATGATGAATCCACACCGTTCGGATGTCCGCCATATATACATCGATATTACCGACCTGTCCAAGACATGCGTTACACTGGCAGGTTACTATGATGTTGTTTATTTACTGGCTGCAATGTCAGACGTTAATGACGTTTTTAAGAATCCGGTTGAAGCAGGACAACTCAATATAATGTCCGTTGCCAATGTTCTGGAAGCGGCAAGGAGGGCTGGAATTCCTCGCGTTATTCTGTCCAGCACCGTCTGGATCTACGAAATGGCTGAAGGTAACCCTGTAGACGAGAACGCTTTCCTGAATCCGGCGAAGGCGAAACACGTTTATACGGCATCGAAAGTAGCCGCCGAGTTGTATTGTCACTCGTATAACATTCTGTACGACCAGGGATTTACTATTCTTCGATATGGTATCCCGTACGGGCCGAGGGCGCGGGGTGGAACGGTGGTTGCTACATTTGTAAAAAGAGCCTTAAATAGCCAACCTCTGATAATCATGGGTGACGGCTCTCAATACAGGAATTTCATATATGTCGAAGACCTTGCCGAAGGGAATGTAGCTGCACTGGATGATAACGCGGTTAATCAGGTATATAATCTGGAGGGTCTGAGACCGATAACCATAAAAGAGACAGCAGAAACGATTAAAAAGTTGCTGGGTAACGTTTCTATAGAATACGCAGAAGCAAGACCTGGCGATTACAGCGGTGCTACAGTTCTGGCTACCAAGGCGAAGAACGAGCTTGGCTGGGAACCTAAAATTGATTTCGAAGAAGGCGTTCGAAGGTATATCGAGTGGTATAAGAAAGAAAATATAGTCAGCTGAGTAGCCGAAGAATATGAACACACAAATACCGTATCGCTGGAAACGAATATCCCTTGAACTGTACAAAATACCCGTTTTCGAACTGGGACGTTATTTTAATACGGTCATTTCACATTTCCCAGTACGGCCGCGTTCTGCGACCATTGACATTACCAAAAAGTGCAACAGCCGCTGTATTACCTGTAAACAATGGCAGGAAGAACCAACGGACGAGCTTTCCACTGAAGAAGTATCCGACGTTATGGCTCAGCTCAAACACCTTGGTTTCCTGAGTATAGGCTTTGGTGGGGGAGAACCCCTGCTCAGACAGGATATGGCGGAAATCATAAGGTCAGCCAGAGAACTGAAATTCGACAGAATATCAATAGGCTCGAACGGGCTCATACTGACTGAAAAAAGGGCGATCGAGCTTATCGAAAGCGGAATGACCGATATCGGTATCTCCATTGAAGGAACCGAAGACATACATGACTACTGCCGTGGCATTAAGGGTGGTTACCGTAAAAGTATGACAGCGCTTGAGAATCTTGTGCATCTCAGGGACACAAGGTATAGTCATCTAAATATCAGTTTATTAACTATATTGATGTCACCCAATATGGACCAGGTACCCGGCTTAATTGAGATATGTCGGAAATTAAGAATATATTTTTCGCTGGCACTTCTCGATACTTCATCGTACTTCTTTGAAGATGAGAAAGAAGCAGAATATCTGAGAATCACAGATCAGGAAAAACTTGACGAACTTATTGACAAAATACACCGTATGAAGAAAGAGAATCCAGGGACGGTGGTGACTAGCCACGCCGCACTGGAATTCGCACGTAGATATTTCAAAGATCCCCTGCAAAAAAATATACCATGCCTGCTCGGGAACATTAACCTGTATATTAACTCATTCGGAGATGTATATACCGGATGCTACGGTTTGAATCCCATCGGCAATGTCAGAGAGAGGAAGCTGAAGGATATAATTCACTCCAGGGAATATCGGGAACAGGTACTATGTATGTTCCGAAAACAGTGCCCCGGTTGCAGTTGTAATTATCCGACAAACCTAGCGTACCACCTTCCTTCACGGATCGAGGAGATACAGTGGGGTTTTGGAATAAAAGGAGCTAAATCTCTCTCAGAGTAATATTACCAGTAAATACCGGACACAAATGGACAGAAAAAGGTACATGAGAGAAGTTTACCCCAGTTTCTGGCTCACAGCCCGTCAGAACATTTACGGTTTTCTCCAGTATGACAGGTACCTTTGTGAATTTATAACCTGCCGTGTCACTAAGGGTAGTAAACTTCTTGAAGTTGCTGTTGGCACAGGATACCCTTTCGCAGATTATCTCCAGAAAGCCGGATACTATATTCATGGTATTGATATCGCCCCCGTATTAATAGAAGAATGCCGTAAACTCAATCCGGATATCGATTCCCGCATCGGGGATGCTGAAAACCTCGGATACGAAAATGGTTTTTTCGATTGCACATACTGTTTCCACTCTACGTGGTATTTTCCCGACCTTGAAAAGGCCATTAGTGAGATGCTGAGAGTTACTCGCTCGAGGGGATTGGTGATGTTCGATATCCAAAATCGTCATCACCCTGTGATAAAAAAAGCTTACCGGAACAACGTTCTCTTAAACAGGCGGATTATCAGGTACCCTCTAAACATAGCCAGAGTCATATTCCATCGAGGGATTCCTATATGGAATTGGAATGCTGAAGTAAGTCAGGTTCCAGCTTATCCGGGAAATGTTTTAGGTTATCTTAAAGACCTCGGAGTAGCTGAATCACAGATCCAGATACTTGCCAGACAGGAAGACCAGTCCATAGTCGCATTGGATGAAACGGAACGTGACCGGACATTTACGGACTATGATAGACTGGTATTTGTTATAATAAAACAATCATGAAAATTGTTTGTATTACTACCCTGTTTTTCGATTACGTGGTTCAGATCTCAAATGCTCTTTCGGTCAGTGAAGATATTACCCTGATGTTGCCTGACACTACACCTGAATATATCCTTGAAAATATCAGTGACAAGGTCAACCTGTATTTGTTTAAGTACCCACGGCATATATATTATCCATCTATATTTTCTTCGATCATCGAAATAGCCAACCAGATAAATCGGATTGAACCGGATATCATTCACTTCCAGGTTACTGGAATACTGCCCTGTCTACTGCAGCCATTTATCAGGAAGTACAGAAAGATAGCTACATTCCATGATATAAAACCACATATAGGCAGCCGGAACCAGTGGTTTTTCAGATTCATACTGTATTGTGCACGGAAAGCTGCTTTGCAGTACATAGTACACGGAAATAAAGTGAAAGAAGAAATGGCGCATCTTTATGATGTCCCACTGGAAAAGATTAATGTATCTCCTCTCGGTGGGTATGACGTGGCGGTTTTTAAGAAATACGAGAATCCCGTCGTTGTTGAAGAAGGTGACCAGGTGCTGTTTTTCGGTACTATATTCGAATACAAAGGACTTGAATACTTGATTAAAGCTGAACCGATGATTACGAAGGAACTGCCGGATGTAAAGATAGTTATAGCCGGAACGGGAGAGGATTTTGGTAAATACGAAGCCATGATGGTTAATAGGGAAAACTTTATCGTGCATTATTACAACATCCCTTACGAAACAGGAGCAGAATTATTTCAGAAATCTAGTGTTGTAGTTCTCCCGTATATACATGCCTCTCAAAGTGGCGTAATTCCTGTTGCCTACGGATTTCATAAACCGGTAGTCGTTACGAATGTCGGCAGTATTCCTGAAATGGTTGAAGACGGAATAACCGGATTAATTGTACAACCCAGGGATTCGTCTGCACTGGCTGATGCAGTTTTGAAACTGATGAAAGATGAAAAAACAAGAAAACAAATGGGTGATAATGGCTACCAAAGACTTATTTCAGACTTATCCTGGGAAAGTATTGCCTCGAAGCATATCGATATATATCAAAAGGCGATAAATAAAACATAATAATCATTATTGATCATTATTGGTATAATGATAACAATTATAAACGGCCTGGACATCGAGTTATTCCAATCGGAGGATAGATTTGGATTACAGTACAAACAGGGTAATAGTGACCGGTGGAACAGGATTTATAGGCAGCCATCTTGTTGATAGACTCGTACAACTGGGCTCGAAAGTGACTGTAATAACCAGAACCGAACCAAAAAATAACAGTAACAGCCAGGCTAAATATGTACAGTCAGATATTAGAGATTTTCCAGCTTTGAAGGATATCATTGCTCGGGTAAATCCGCAGACAATATTCCACCTCGCTGCAAGTGTAAATTCGCGCATAAGTTCTCTTGGATGGAATGATCCGGTTGAAGATTATCAAATTAACACATTGGGTACACTCGGAATATTAATGGCGGTAGATGAACTAAACATAGCCCCGCGTATAGTTTATCTTTCAACCGCACATGTTTATGGAGATCCGGAATACACCCCCATTGATGAAAAACATGTTACCAATCCTACATCACCGTATGGAGTCAGTAAACTGAATGCTGAGAAATATGGGCTGGCATTTAATAAGACCAAGGGGGTAAAGATTAATATTCTTCGCCTTTTCCACATTTACGGACCTCGCCAATATAAAAATGTTATGTTTGACCTTATGACTAAATTAAAAGATAATCCTGACACACTGGAAGTTATCGGGACAGGAAACCAACTTAGAGATTTTCTGTATATTTCCGATGTGGTAGATGCAATACTCCTGGTTGCTAACGAGGAATCTACTGGAGAAATATACAATGTAGGAGGTGGAGTGCCGATAAGCATACGTGAACTGGCAGAAGAAATTGTAAAGGTGTTTAACCTTGAATCCCGTACGAATATCATTTACACAGACAAAACCTGGGAAGGAGACATACCGGTATTATTTGCAGATATTTCAAAGGCTCGAAAACAACTGAATTTTATCCCAAAGGTAAGTTTGGAGGAAGGCCTTCGCCGATTAAAAGGGTGGTTTGATGGTTATTACTTGGCGTAGCATTGTTATTGGCATTATTTATGAGAAATACGAATAAGGAAATGAAAGGAGTAAGATGGGCAAGAAAGCATTAATAACAGGAATTACGGGTCAGGACGGAGCTTATCTGTCAAGTTTTCTTTTAACTAAGGGATATGAAGTATATGGTGTTTTCAGGCGCCTATCTACTCCTAATTTTTGGAGACTCCAGGACCTGGGAATTGTTAATCAAATCCATACAATAGCTGCCGATATCATTGATAGTTCCTCAATATTAGATGCTGTCAGACTTTCTGAACCGGATGAAGTGTATCATTTGGCTGCCCAGAGTTTTGTCGGGTATTCTTTTCAGCAACCGATTGGGACCGGTGAGGTAACCGGATTGGGAGTGACCCGGATACTTGAAGCACTCAGGCAAGCAGGTTCTAACGCGAAGTTTTACCATGCATCCAGCAGCGAGCAATTCGGAGACAGTCCTGTAAATCCAAAGACAGAGACTACACCTTTCTTTCCCGCCAGCCCGTACGCTGTAGCGAAATTATATGGACACTGGATTTCGGCCATATATCGTGATGCTTATAATATCTTTTGTTCAAATGGCATATTGTTTAACCACGAATCTCCTTTACGCGGTCTGGAGTTCGTCACCAGAAAAATATCAAACAGTGCTGCAAGGATTAAACTCGGTCTTCAAAAAGAACTGACACTGGGTAATTTGGATGCATATAGAGACTGGGGCTATGCACCGGAATATGTAGAAGCAATGTGGCTTATGTTACAACAAGACACTCCGGGAGACTACATAATTGCCACAAACGAAAGTCATTCAGTTAAAGAATTCGTTGAACTGGCTTTTTCTACGGTCGACCTGGACTGGCAGGAATATGTTAAAGTTGCCGACCGTCTAATGCGTCCCAAAGATGTAATGTACTTACAGGGAGACTATTCAAAAGCAAAAGAAGAATTGGGCTGGACACCAAGAACAACATTTAGAGAATTGGTAAGGATAATGGTTGAAGCTGATCTCCAGCGCTGGCAACAATGGCTGAATGGAGAAAAAATACGCTGGGACGCTTTGAACTATCCTGATAATGTCAGTTGATTCTTTGTATATACCCAGTGTAAAGATTCATTCTGTCAATCTCTGTAAGTTATTTTGGATGAATATGCCTTTACGAGACATACTCACCTGAAGAAATCATAAATTTCGAGTATTACCTATTTCCATATAAATAGAGAAGGGATTATATTAGGTAATTCAGAACTAGCGTTGAAAAATCGTACTACACGAAGGATTACGGTAGTATTTTAGTGGAAATTACAGGATGATTTGAATGAAAAGATACCGGGGTTTTCTAAAACGCATTATCTTCCGGACTATTGGTACAACAGATATTGTCCGGCGTATTGAGTGGCAGATTATTTTCAGCTGGTTAAATTTCAAGGGAACGGAAAAGGTTCTCGACATCGCCTGTGGTACTGGACAATTAAGTGTGAAAATAGCCCAAAATGGTTGCGATGTGCATGGAATAGATATTTCCGATGAATCGCTTGATAACGCGAAATGTCTTGCAGAAAAGGAAAAGGTAAATTGTGTGTTTACTGTGGGTAATGCTGAAGAATTACCTTACCCGGATGAGGAATTCGATACTCTGGTATGTAACTGTTCGCTGGAACACTTTGTCAATGATTTACAGGCTTTGAAGGAAATGAATCGGGTACTGAAACCGGGAGGAGAAGTTATGCTTACTGTCGACAGTCTTTCTTATCCCGGTATTAAACAGGCTGACAGAGACTGGCATAGAGAAACATTTAAAGTGGTTAACTATTACACCCTTGATAAGCTTTCTTCCAGGTTGAATGAATCCGGATTTACCGTTTCATGCAGTAAATATTATCTGACTTCCTATATTTCACATCTGTTTTTCAACGCCTCGATAACATCCAGGTGGCGGGGAATATGGGGACTGCTATTATCACTTATCGGTTATCCGCTGTGTCGTATATCTGACGGAATGTCCCGCACGGATAGGTATGGGTACGGACTGGCGGTAAAAGCAAGGAAACCGGCCTCAGACCTGTAAATCTATATTAATTAGTTTTATACTGTACTAAATTTTGTTTTGCTGATTATCGGGAGGAACTTTTAGTGGCATCCGAGTATGTAGGATTGTCTTTCTGGCAGATATTAAAAAGGCTGGCATCTCAATCTCTTACTTACATACTGGGAAGTATAGGCCTGAGGTTTGGTTCTTTCCTGCTCCTCCCCATCCTGACCCGGTACCTGCAACCGAGTGATTATGGGATAATTTCACTGGTCACCGTAACTATATTGATTATTGGCAGTATTCTGGCAGTCGGAATACCGGAAGCTGTCTTACGGATGTATTTCGATTACAAGGGGGAAGATACTCGAAAATACCTCGGTTCCGCGTGGATATTTAGTATTCTGTATGCCTCAGCGATAACCTGCCTTCTTTATTTTTTTAGTGAACCTTTATTTAAAATCCTGCTAACCAAGATCGAATTTGACCCATATATCAAGTTAGCCATACTGTCCGCTTTTTTTACCAATTTTACCTATATACCTATGATATTGATGCGAGCACGCGAACAGTCTGTGTCTTATATTACCATCAATATCATTACTTTCCTGCTTGATATAGGTTTAAGACTGTACTTTGTTATAGTACTGAAACAGGAAGCCATTGGTTTTATTAAAGGCAGCATGTAT
Organism: Dehalococcoidales bacterium; assembly: GCA_034416335.1. Lineage (GTDB taxonomy): Bacteria > Chloroflexota > Dehalococcoidia > Dehalococcoidales > UBA2162 > MGML01. The sequence continues at coordinate 301,275 of DAOULV010000003.1, read as the reverse complement.
GCACATTTGATAATGAGTATATTATTACTCGTTTATATGCATCGTCAGATTTCTTACACAGTAAATAGAAAACATATCAAAGAAACGTTAAAATTCTGCCTGCCGCTGTTCCCGAGCGTACTGATGACGAACGTATCCGGTATATTCGACCGGTTCGTGATGGACAGATACGTGCAACTGGATTCACTCGGTATCTATAACATCGGTTTTATGATAGGTCAGATACTCAGGGTTTTTACTTCGGCTGTCAAAACCGCCTGGGTAACTTTTTATATGCAGATAGGTGTAAGCAGGAAAGATGCCGGTAGTATCCTGTCGAAAATCGCTACATATTATTACACGTTTATTGTTCTTATCGGATTAGGCCTATCTGTTTTTGCTAAAGAAATCCTGATAATAATGACCACCGAACCGTTTTATTCTGCATATCAACTCGTACCCTGGTTCGTAATTGCCGAGTTGTTTATGGGATTCCGGTTTATCGTCGCCAGCGGTATTATGTTAAAAAAGAAGACCGAATATGCCCCGGTGATTACCGTAATTGCCCTGGCGTTGAGTATTGCCAGTAGTTTGCTGCTTATTCCCCGGATAGGAATTTACGGAGCTGCATATACCTTAATTATTACAAACGCTTCTTTCGCGATTGCGTCGCTTATCTTCAGCCAGAGGTTCTTTCATATCAACTACGAGTGGAAAAATATACTGGTTCTGACAATTAGCGCTCTGCTGCTTGGATACGTGGCTTCGATAATAAATATCGACAGTTTGATTATCAACTTTCTCTTTCATATACTCCTGGTAGTCGTCTGGATATTAACAAATGTGTTGATATGTTTCCGTTCGGAATTTACAACAGCGTACTCAATGCTCAGAAAGAGATTTGCTAAATGATAATCAGACTGGTTTCCGATTATCTTGACCTGCTTGTCAGTTCCGCAGCTGTCTTAGCGGGGATAATCGTTGTTTTTCTTTCAGCGGTTTTTGGGATTCACCAGTACGGCATAGGTTTTATCCTGATACTGGCCGGTCTGATATACCTGTTTTTTAGAAAGCGGTTTAGCGTAATTCCGGATACTTTTCAGCTGGATGCCGGCTTCAGAACGAAAATCACGAATAATATAGTGTTTGTTATCTCATTAATATCAGGCATATGGTTATTATACTCTGACCTTTACGTCAGGCCGACAGTCTATTTCGTATTAACCTGCGCTGCCATCCTCAGTATCTGTCTGGAGATTTTTTACCAGAAAAAGGATTCGGAGATATGGCTCATATTGTTCAAGATATTCCTCGTAGGCACGGTTATACGGGCAGGCATATTTTATGAATTCCCAAGCATATACGGAATCGATTCATGGTTTCACCAGTACCTGATAGCCGATTATATCGATGCCGGTAAAATTACTGTTTCGGAGGGGCAATACCAGCTTCAGCCGGTTTTCCATCTCCTCGTGGCAAATGTCCAAATAATCACGGGACTATCCGTTCAAACCGCTGTATTCCTTTCTGTGAGTCTGGTTGAAGTTATTACGGCGACTTTTGTGTTTCTCCTCGGCCGGAGCGTTTTTAACAAAAAAGCCGGGCTTCTGGCTGCAGTTTTGATTGTAATCTCGGACTACTGGATTCTTTGGGGAATCTGGATTATTCCGCAGACTCTCGGCATTATTTTCTTTGTGATGATTTTATATTCGATAATTCCCCTTATCGGTAAGCAGAGGAACAAGCTGAATATATCTTTCTTCATCGTTATCAGCGTACTTATAGTATTCACCCATTCAATATCTTCATTCATTACTGCCATCACGCTCGTTTCTATCTATCTCCTGGTTCGCATATTTGCCGGAAACAGGAGTTCCATATTCCTGATCACAGCAGCATTTTTCATTATTCTGGTAATTACGCAGTGGATGGGATATTACGGGGAATATTCTTTCCTTGAGACTGTTTTAAGCGGACTAAAGAGATCTTTAGCAATCGGGGTTGAGTTTGCTAATCCTGAATTGGTATCGGTGCAGCTTGCATCAGATATCGAAGATTATCTGAATCAGATGGGACATGTCTCACTGCTTTTCCTGGGGATGCTTTCTTCCTTCGCTTTTATGAATAGCAGGAAAAGAACCGTACAGGCGATGTGTATTGTCTTTACCATGATACTTCTTTATTTCATCGCTTATATATTTCCCCTGTTCGGGATACGTAATATCCTGACTACGAGGTGGTTCGCATTCATATATGTTATGGTGGCTGTTCTTGCCGGAGTTACTTTACAACACCTGATAAATCTGGCGAAATCGCGAACGGTCGGGCTTACGCTCGTTACGTTGATAGTGGCGGTTGTTTCGTTTTTCATGATAACAAATCCCAGGGTAAATCCGGACAACCCTCTTTATGCGAAAGAATATGCAAAAATCACTGCATTTAAAAAATCTGAGATGGTAGCGGCGGAATCACTTTCTGGTATTCTAGGCAGTACGGATGCAAAGGAAGAGCGACCGACTATAACGGTGGATTCGGACTATGGTGTGATGTTCCACTACATGTACGGAGACAGGGTAAGAGCTGTTGATCTGTCTCTCGAACCTCCCGAGTATGACAATGTCATTATACTGAGAGAATACGGATTTACCGGAACCGTTAATATTATTATGAACAAAGAAACCGGTTTCAGAACTCCTCACACACTCGACAGCGAATATGAAGCAATGTTTATAAATCCAGAGTATAATAGGATTTACGATGACGGGAGTGTGTGGGCTTATACGAAACGGTATTAGTAGCTTATTGTTGGTTTAGATTGGAGTAATTCGAATGTCACTTGATAATAAAACCATACTGCTGACCGGAGGTACGGGCTCGTTCGGCCGGAAATTTACTGAGATAGCCCTGGCTGAACACAATCCTAAGGTCATACGCATTTTTTCACGGGGTGAACTACTCCAGCAGGAGATGCAGACTGAATTTGGCAATGACCCCCGTCTAAGGTTTTTTATCGGTGACGTAAGGGATAGAGAAAGAGTCAGCCGGGCAATGAACGGTGTTGATATTGTCGTGCACGCGGCTGCTTTGAAGCAGGTCCCCGCCTGTGAATATAATCCGGTTGAAGCGGTCAGGACCAATATCGACGGTACGGTGAATATCGTTGATGCGGCAATAGATAACGGAGTAAGCAAGGCATTCGCTATCAGTTCCGATAAGGCTGTCCATCCTGTGAATCACTACGGGGCTACAAAACTGGTTATGGAAAAGCTTTTCACACAGGCCAATGTTTATACCGGGGGTAGTAAGACCCGCTTCAGCTGCTCCAGATACGGGAACGTTATCGGGAGCCGCGGCAGCGTCATACCTATCTTCCTGAAGCAGAGAGAAAACGGATTCCTTACCATTACAAATGAAAATATGACCAGGTTCTGGCTGACTATAGAGACAGGAGTCCGTTTCGTAATAAATTGTATCGATAGCATGGAGGGTGGAGAGATATTTGTCCCGAAGGTCCCGAGTATGAGTGTAATGCAGATTGCCAGAGAAATAGCTCCCGAAGCTGAGTTTAAGATAATCGGGAAACGACCGGGAGAAAAAATCCATGAGGAGTTGATAACGGAAGAAGAAGCTCCTCATACCAGGGAATTCGAGGATTATTATATCATTGAACCCGAATTTCCCTTCTGGCAGAAAACATTTATAGAAGGCGGGACGCCCCTTGCGGACGGTTTCAAATATACCAGCGACACCAACAGCCGGTGGATATCCGGAGAAGAGTTAAGAAGAATCGTAATGGATGCAGAGAAAACCGGAGAATAATCCAGAGCCGGAAAGAAATTATCATGTCCAGATTATTGATAACCGGCAGCAGCGGACTCCTCGGCAGCAACCTGGCAAAGATAGCTGCACCCTTATTCGATGTATACGCAGCTTATAACACAAATAAGGTACATATAAAAGACGTCAGTAATTTTTCCATCGACCTTTCTTCACCGGATGCTGTACTCCGACTTAATGAAATCAGCCCTGAGGTGATAATCCATTGTGCTGCAAATACCAGCCTGGACGAATGTGAGTTAAATCCCGAAAAAGCCTACAACCAGAACGTACTGACCAGTATCAACGTGGCCAGGTCCGCCCGGACTACCGGAGCCTATTTAATATTCATATCCACTGATAGCGTATTCGATGGTAAAAAGGGCGACTATCGTGAGGAAGATACTCCCAATCCGGTTAATGTCTACAGCAAGACCAAGCTGGAGGCAGAAAATCAGGTTTTCTCAATTCATCCCGGCAGCTGCATTGCCAGAGTAAATATTTACGGGTGGAATAAGCGTGAAAAATTCAGCCTGGCGGAATGGATGCTGGATAAACTTGAAAATAATCAGGAACTGACGGGCTTCAAGGATGTTTTTTACACGCCGATACTGGTTAATGACCTGGCTGAATACCTTTTCAGAATCATCGATCTCAGATATGAAGGTATCCTTCACATCGGCCAGCGGGAATCATGCTCGAAACTTGATTTTGCTTACATGGTTGCCGATGTGTTCAACCTTGATGCGAACCTTATTAAGCCGATAAGTATAGATGACCTGAACCTGGAAGCTCCGAGACCGAAAAACTGCTCGTTGAACACCGCGAAGGCTGAAGATGCTTTGGGCATACCGATGCCGGGCGTCCGTCAGGGACTGGAAACTATGAAACGACTGCGTCAGGAAGGATATGTCCGGGAACTCAAGAATGACTGAAGTTAAAATTACGGCTGTAATCCCTGCTCTGAACGAGGAAGAAACGATTTCTCAGGTGTTGAAGGGCGTGAAGAGATATGCCGATGAAATTATTCTGGTTAATGATGGTTCTACAGACAGGACCGGAGCGTTAGCCGAGGAAGAAAAAGTTGAAATCATCACTCACGAAAAGCCGCTGGGTTATGATAAAAGTATTAATGATGGCTTTGCTCTTGCCGCTGAAAGAGGTGCCGGGATCATTTTTACGTTCGATTCCGACGGACAGCATAACCCTGAGGACATTCCGGTAGTTGTTTCACCCATAATAGAAGGTAATGCCGATGTTGTCGTCGGCAGGAGAGGACATTATCCGAGGGTAACAGAGCGGGTATTTGCTATCGTTGCCAGGATGAAAGCGAATGTAAGCGACCCGCTTTGCGGCTTGAAAGCATACCATATTAAGGTATATAACGACATTGGTTTTTTCGACAGGATATCATCTATCGGTACTCAGCTTATGTTCAATGCCGCAAGGAGAGGTTACGTCATAGTGCAGCGGGATATAAATGTTAACAGGCGTAAAGATACTTCGCGGTTCGGCGGTAAAATAAAAGCAAACTGGAAGATATTCCTGGCAATGACGAAGATAATATTGGGGAGGTACGCGGTATGAAGAAAATAAAACTTGGAAACAGGTGGCTGGGCGAAGGTGAACCCTGTTATATCATTGCGGAAGTAGGTTCGAATTTCGATGGCAGTTACGAACGTGCCGAAAAGCTTATCACGCTGGCAAAGGAATGCGGAGCCGACGCCGTCAAATTCCAGAGTTTCCTTGCCGATAAAATAGTCTCGAAAGAAGGATTCGAGTCGATGTCGGTCGGTTTCCAGGCAAACTGGGATAAATCTGTTTACGAGGTATACAAAGCGGCTGAATTCTCCCGGGAATGGCATACCGGGTTGTGTGAATTTGCCCGGAAGGCGGGTATCGATTTCTTTTCTTCTCCTTACGATATGGATGCTGTCGACCTCCTGGTTGAACTGGATGTTCCGGCTCTGAAGATAGGTTCAGGTGACATAACCTGGCACGAGATACTTAAATACATGGCCGGGAAAGGTCGTCCGTTGTTGCTCGGAACCGGGGCGAGTACACTGGCCGAGGTTGACGAAGCAATCAGGGTAATCAGGGAAGCGGGGAATGAGGATATCGTGCTTCTTCAGTGCGTGACTAATTACCCCTCTACCTTCGAATCGGCAAATATCAGGGCAATGGTGGCGATGGGGAAAGTTTTCGATCTTCCGGTAGGATATTCAGACCACACACCCGGATATATCGTACCTCTGGGGGCTGTCGCCCTTGGTGCCTGCGTTATAGAGAAACACTTTACCGATGATAAAACGCGAAACGGGCCGGACCATCCGCACGCCATGGATGCGGTGGAATTTAAGGAGATGGTAGAAGCCATCAGGACGCTTGAGACCAGCCTCGGCTCACCGGTGAAGGACCTTTACGATGAAGAATCGGTGACGGTCATCATACAGCGGAGGTGCCTCCGCGCGGCGGAAGACATTCCTGCCGGAACGAGACTTACCCCGGCAATGATCGATGTGCTCAGACCCTCGGCTGAAGAAGGAATCGAACCGAAATACAGGGATATACTGACAGGAAAGGTAACGAAAATGGCTTTGAAGAAAGGTGATGTTTTTACCTGGGATATTTTTTGACCGCCCTCATATGGTGATATGAAGAAGACTGCAATAATCCAGGCGAGGATGGGGTCTACCCGGCTGCCCGGCAAGGTGCTTGAAGATATTATCGGCCAGCCGATGCTTACCCACGTGGTCGAACGTGTGTCCCGTTCGAAGACAGTCGATTCCGTGGTTATAGCGACCACGGAACTGCCGGCTGATGACGCGGTTATCAGCCTCTGCAGGGAGAAAGGCTGGGACTGTTTCAGGGGGGACTCCGATGATGTCCTCGACAGGTATTACCGGGCGGCAACCGAGTATAAAGCCGATATTATCATCAGGATTACTTCTGATTGTCCGCTAATAGAGCCGGGAATTATAGACAGGACAGTTTCCGAGTTCATAGAACGTTATCCCGAAATCGATTACTCGAGCAATAACCGCATCAGTTCTTTTCCCCGCGGACTGGATACTGAGGTGATGACCTACTCTGCCCTGGAACGCACCTGGCGCGATAACGATAACCCGAAGTGGCGTGAACATGTCACTGCCTATATGTATAATAATCTTGATAAATTCAAAGTACACGACACTACCAGCGAAACAGACTACTCCCACCTACGCTGGACGGTGGATACACCCCAGGACCTGGAACTGGTAAGGAGAATTTACAGCCACTTCGGTGATAATAAGTTCGACTGGATCCAGGTACTCGGTCTGCTGGAAAAACATCCGGACTGGCTGGAAATCAACCGGGATATCGTGCAGAAACACGAAGAGGGCAGGATAAACAGGTAACTGTATATCAGTAATAATTCTGCATATCCTCGTATATATTACGGTATATGATATACTCTGTATCAATGAAAAGAGCTCGTATAGTAAGTCAATTAGAGAATCAATGAAGTTTATGGCTAAAACAGTTAATTCCTGGTGGAAGGTACTATTTCACTTAGTAATCATAACGATATTGGTTGTCGGGTTCGTATTTACACTCACTGCAGATAAATCCGGTTCTACGGGATACATCATAGCCGCCCCGGATACTCCGGATATAATCAAAGCCGGAGCTCATATTGTCGCAGACGACGATGCTACTGATGAAATCATGCATGCGATAGAAAAAGGATACATGCCCATAATCCTGACTCAGGGGACGTTTCATGCCAATATCACCTGTAATACGAGTTTAAAGCTTGTAGGTTCCGGAAAGGGGGCAACCCTGTATATGGGTTCAATTCGTATATACGGCTCTGGAGATATTTATCCCCAAAACGAGAGGTCCGTAGAAATTTCCGATATAACGATCAACGGAACCGGTAATATCGGAATATCGGTTGAGATAAACTCAGGCAGTTTAAAAAATTTCAGGGTAAAAAACACAAAATTTACAGATTGCTCCATAGGTATAGAGCTGGTAAAGACGCTGGGATTTACGGATATTTCAAATTGTGAATTTTTCTTCAACGATACGGGGATTTCGATGCATCCCGACGTTCACGTGACTTCGATAGACAATTGTGATTTCGAGTCTAACGAGGACTACGGTATAAAGGCGGTAGGAGCGAGGCAGACATCCTTAAGAAATACAAACGTATTCAGAACTCAAAACAAAGAATTTGCCGGAGTATACTTCGAAGATAGTCATGATATTTTTATCTCAGGTGGATGTAGTTTTGGTAATAATAATGGATCCGGAGTCTGGATAACTAATATCAATACTCCTCCCGTGGGTGAAGAAACACGATTTGATATCAGTAACTCCTGGTTCAATCAAAACGCAGTCGCCGGATTAAGGATGTCAAACAGGCATATGGGCAAGGTAGATGCAATATTTAGAAGAAATCATAGAGGTGTGGTGGCGGAAAATTGTTCTAACCTTTACATCACAGGATTGTATGAATACAATGGTTTCGGGACTTCAGACACCCGACCGGCCATTGGTTTATATGATTCCAGCAACAATACGGTAATGGGAGCTATAATATCCAGTTCATATCCGGGCTATTCCAGTCATACGCGGGGCATTGTAGAGTACGGTAAATCCGACTGGAATGATTTTATATATAATAATCTTAGCCAGAGCGCGACTATTACTATGATCGGAACACATTCGAGAATTATTGATTGAAATAGATAATTATAAGGAATAAGGACACTTCGGTGATAATAAATTCGGCTGGACTCAGTTACTGGAACTGCTGAAAGCCCATCCCGACTGGCTGGACATTAACCGCAACATCGTGCAAAAGCACGAAGAGGGAAAGATAAATACATGAGATAATACTTAGGTAGGAAGAACTTAATTATGACGAAAATTAGTTTGGTATACCCAATAAATGAGAACGACATCGAAAATATCACTAAATGTCCTGTCTGCGGAAATTCAGCTCCTACGCAGAATATATCCTATGTCATGATTGATGAATTAATTATTCTTTCTACCGACTATTGTACATTCTGTGGTTTTGTTTTCAGACGTCAACGACCCTCATTATCATGGTTTGAGAGTTCTTGGGATAAACGAGACTCTATAGTTGTTCATAAAAAACCTCAAAATAATACCAATACTCCACTTGAACAGCGAAGATACCATCGTTATAAAATTCTTGCTGAAGTCTTAGAGGAAATTCAGGAAGAGAGAGATGTTCTAGATATAGGAACAGGTCCAGGAACAGGTCTTCAAGCTTTTCACGATAGAGGTTGGAAAGCGACAGGACTTGAGCCCGATCCTAGTAGATCCAAAATTGCCAAACAACGTGGTCTAGATATTATCGAGTCAACGATTGAAGAATACCAGCCAAGAAAAAAGTTCAATAACATCACACTTGTTCAAACGCTTGAACACTTTCATGATCCATATAGCCTTCTAAAGAATGTGTGCCGTGCATTAGTGAAGAATGGATGTCTATACATCGAGGTTCCCAATATTAATGTTTTCGTAAATTGGAGAGATTCTCTTTATCTTGAACATATGAATAACTTTTCAGTGACAACACTTTGCATTTTGGGAGAAAGAATAGGATTAAAGCCGGTATATAGATTATTCCCTAAAACTATTCCTTTCGGCATATTCCACCTTGGATTAGTATTCGAAAAAATTAATGAACCCTCCAATGAAGCCTATATTTTCAAAGAGTATAATGAAGATATCCAAAAACTTGAAAATGTTAGACAGCTATATATGAAAGGTTTACCGGTACCTTTAACAGGTGAGAGCATAATATACAGCGTACCGTATATCAATGATATTGCGTACACCTATAGACTAAAAAAAGAAAAGCTAATCTATAATCAAAACTCAAATCATTTCACTATTAAGGATAAACCACTTCTTTCGAGATTTATTATTGACACATATTTATTAATCAAAAATATCATTCGAAAATCAATGATAAAAACGGGTGTATTCTCTGTTCGAAAGCTTGATAATGACTTTGAAAAACTACGTTGTGAACCCATTGATATTGTGTAAATCTTTCTGACTGGTTTATCAGATTAGTTGACAATTCTCTCTTGACAGCAGAACATAAGTTCTCCTATGTTATAAGCATGTAGGTAGTTGTTCTTGTCAGGAGTTTTTATATGAGCAGATGTTTCGGATATGCCATCGAACCAGGACTTATATTACACATACCGCTTAACAGACAAGATGGTGAATCATTTTTCTCTGTAGATTCCTTCGGTCACTTATGTACAGCATCAAAACCTGTCTGGTCTTTTAAGGGTAGAATATTCAATGGAACAGACGACAGGTTGATAGTTAATAACTCTCCTTCACTTTCTGGACTTACCTCACTGACAATCGAGTGCTGGTTCAGACAAGAGGTCCAGTCACAGGAAGGTCTAGTATCCAAAAGAGATGATGGGACAACCGGAAAAAGAGAGTGGGAATTCGTAATTGATTCTTCCGGTAAGTTAAGATGTGTATTAGGAGCTGACGCTGAACCTGCAACAAATCACATATTAGCAGTCGGTACAAGGGGTCTGTCAGATAACAATTGGTATCACGGCGTAGCCACTTGGAACGGCGTTAATTCCATTGGGAATATCACTCTCTATATTGACGGGGAAAGAGAATCCTTAACTGAAGATCAAAAAAACGGAGTCGGTGCCGTCCCCTGGGATTCGGGGTTCGACGTGCAGGTCGGCAGATATTCTACGGATACCTACTGCTTTACCGGTACTATCGGCGAAGTAAGAATATATAACCGGGTACTGACCCTACAGGAAATCCAGCGTAACTATCTGCAAAGTATGTGGAAATACAGGTAACGGTTATTAATACCGGTATCATCCAGCTTTTCCCAGCTTCGGTAGCGTATCAATTTGAAACATCATAGATGAAAAATGTTGACGATTATACATAATATGATAAAATTAATTAAGGAAAAGCTGATAATGAGTATCCAAAAACCAAGATACAATGAAGAAAAGGCTACTCAAGCAACGTGCATTTTACTTGAATTGAGCGGTGGTGAAATGAGCCTGCTTAAACTGATGAAATTAATATATAACGTTGAGAGAGAAGCGATAAATCGTTGGATGCGTCCAATAACGTTTGGTAGCCCTTGTTCTATGCAACACGGGCAAGTGATCAGTGAAATATATGACAATGCTAAATTAGTAAATCAAGATGAAGATTCGTTTTGGACTCAACACATTAGAACAGTTAATAACAACAAGGTACGTTTAATAAATAGAGATTGCGGTATGAATAAACTATCTAGAGCTGAAATAAAACTTTTACGAGAAATGTTCGAGAGATACAAAGATAAAACTGCACTTCAAATGAGAAACGAGCATCACAATAAGGACCTTTTCCCCGAATATATTGATCCTGGAATTTCAAGCTTTTTGACGACGTACGACGATATTCTTATAGCTCTGGGTAAGACAGAGGAACAGATAGATGAATTTAAGAAAGATTTGCGCGAGTTATCAATCCTTGAGGGGATAAAGAATTGAAATGCCGTTCACAGGAAAAGTCGGGGATACTTTACATATTTCTGACTCCGGTGGCGGACATAGGTATGTAATCATAACAGAACCTAATGATGATGATGAAGCCGTTTTAGTAAACTTCACTTCTACAAGAATATGGAAAGATAATTCAGCCGTCTTCCACCCGCGCGACGATAAACACCTTTTTAAAGTTGAAACATCAGTACGCTTCAGTGATGCAAGTTTAGTACCAGTCGATGAATTAAAAGAGAAAGCTAAAACAAGAAAAAATAAAAAGGAATACTTATATTGTTCAGAAAATAATATCAAAAGGATAGTTAAGGGTGCTTTTCAATCTGATTTTACGCCAATTGAAATTATAGAGGAACTAAAAACTCAGTATCCTGATGAATATGATAAATATTACAAAGAGGACGAAGACTAAACCTTATTCCACCTAAGCCCTAGCTGCTTTCCTGGCAATCTCACTACGCTGTTTAGCTGTTAATCTCTTAGCCCTGATTACTCCACCCTTTAGACCACCCTTACGCCCTAATGCTACGTAATCTATTGTGATAGGTATCTTTTACTCACCAGATGTAGTTTTCTTTACTACATTGAAAGCTGTTACCGCAAAATCGTGTTCTTTCTTCTTTCTCATACCTTGATTGTAAACATATCTATGCTTGAGCGTGAAGGTTTAACAATTTCAAAATGATACACTACCCCAGCTTCCCCACGCTTGACACCAGTCCGCTGTAACTGGTAGAATTTTATGTTTTGTGCTATTATTAAGTAGCTGTGAACCGGCTTAATGCTGGTTCAATTCTATTTCAAAAGAGGTGACCTGAAATTTACGCGATAGTTGAAACCGGCGGTAAACAGTATAAAGTTTCTTCGGGGCAGATTATTGATGTTGATAGAATGGATGCTTTCGAAGGAGATCTCGTCGAACTGGACAGGGTATTACTCATAGCCGGTGATGATAAGGTAACCGTAGGCAATCCAGTCATCGAAGGTGCAAAGGTAACGGCGACGTGCCAGGGAGAAAAGAGAAGCGGGAAAATTATCGTTCTCCATTACAAACCCAAAAGGCGTTATCATAAGAAGAACGGGCACAGGCAGAGTTACACCAGGCTTGTAATAGATAGTATCCTCGATCCCGGTGCTGCAGGAGAAAAGGCTGCTAAAAAACCACGCCGGCGTAAAAAAGAGATAACCGAAGAGGTAAAGGAAGATGGCGCATAAAAAAGGTGGCGGCAAGACCAAGAACGGGCGTGACAGCCAGGCAAAAAGACTTGGCGTAAAAAGATACGACGGGAATACCGTTAATGCCGGTACGATAATAGTACGGCAGAGAGGTACGCGAATCCATCCCGGCAACAATGTAGGAGTCGGGAAAGACTATACGCTTTATGCCCTTATCGACGGCGTAGTCAAATTCGAATCCGCATCGAATAATCGGAGGAAAGTCAGCGTCTACGCTGGTTAGTAAATATGAAAGAGAAAATTCACCCTGAATATTATAAAGATGCTGAAGTAATTTGCGCCTGCGGTAACCGGTTCACTGTCGGTTCTACCAAGAAAGAAATGAGAGTGGAACTCTGCAGCCAGTGCCATCCGTTTTTTACCGGTGAACGTAAAATGATGGATACCGCGGGACGGGTAGAACGATTCAAACGCCGGTATAACATCAACAACTAAGACTAATATGTTACCGGGTAGGCCCGAATATAGCAGGAACGCAGAAAAGCAGGAGCGGTATTCATAAACCGCTCCTTTTTGTTACAAGAGGTGTTGAGTGGCAGAGAGATTTTACTACGGTGGTCAGGCGGTCGTAGAGGGAGTTATGATGAGAGGGCAGGACGTCTGCGTCACAGCCGTCCGTCGTCCCGATGGGGAAATAATCGTAGACTCCCAACCACTCCCGAAAATTTACAGGGGTAAAATCAGGACGACCCCGTTTATACGCGGCGTAATCGTCCTGATAGAATCAATGGTTCTCGGTATACAGAGCATACTTCGTTCTGCCAACCTTGCCCTCGGGGAAGAAGAGGAAGAAATATCCGGGTGGATGTTATGGCTGACGGTGGCAGGTTCGATTGGATTTGCCGTTGCCCTGTTCTTCCTCGCCCCGCTGTTCCTTACCAAACTTTTCAATATTCAGTCGTCTCTGCTCTTCAATCTGGTAGACGGTTTGATAAGGATAGCGATTCTGGTATCTTACCTGGGAATAATGGGTTTTATTCCGGAACTGAAAAAGGTATTTTCATATCATGGAGCCGAACATAAAACGGTAAATGCCTACGAAAACGACGTCCCACTGGAAACCGATGAGGTGAAAGAATTCAGTACGGCGCACGTCAGGTGCGGTACCAGCTTCACCTTCACCGTACTGATTATTGCGATACTGGTGTTCTCACTGGTCGGTATCCAGCAGACCTGGCTGATGGTGCTTTCCCGCATCGTCCTGATACCGGTTATTTCATCGATAAGCTACGAAGCAATCTATTTCAGCGGCAGACATACCGATAACTGGCTGGTAAGACAGATTTCAAAACCGGGCCTGCTGCTGCAGTCATTAACGACTCGCGAACCGGATGAAAGCAAACTGGAAGTAGCCATAGCGGCACTAAGACACGTAATCGAAACGGAACACCCCGAAATGGTCACCTGGGAAATTCCGGAGGATACAGAAGGGGAAGCCGTTCTTCAAGACGACCCCGTATCTTCTCCTGAAGAAACCGATTAGTGCCGGGTTGCAGAAATTCGTATTACAGTGTTACCGTTCGCCCTGAGCCTGTCGAAGGGCGCCGTTATGGTTCGACGAACTCACCACTAACGGCTTCATAATTACGTTTTTTGCGTAAACAAGTACTATTTCAATCGGAATATTCCCTGTAAAAACAGGTAACATTACCGGTGTGACAGGTAGGCCCCATCGGTTTCGCCCTTACAAGCAGGCTGTTGTTCTCACAGTCTTTCATCACGGACCGCACTTTCAGGTAATTACCGGACGTAGCGCCCTTGTGCCACATCTCCTGCCGACTTCTGCTGTAGAACCAGACATCGGGGCCATCGAGAGTTTTTTCCAGCGCCTCTTTATTCATATATCCCAGCATTAATACCTGTCCGGTTTCGTCATCCTGGACGATAGCCGGGATAAGTCCGTTTTCGTTGAAATTCAAGTCTTCCATCCGAAATTCCTCTTGTCAATGGATTCATATAATGATATGTTATAGGACGTCCGCCATATTGGCAAGTCCCGGACACATTCTAACGAATTACAGGCATTGAAAATGGGCATATTGATACGAACTATGGAAAAAGCCGATATAGGCCTTATTTGCGCGACTCCTGCCGTTACAGGCGACCACAGACCAGAGGGACTGTACGACCGCTATTACGCAGAACAGGAAATGGGTGAAAGGGTAGTTTTACTGGCTTTTTATGACGGTAAATTTACCGGTCACGTGAATATTATCTGGAAATCGGATTATCCGCCTTTCGCAGAAAAAGAAATCCCGGAAATCAATGATCTTGTCGTCCATACGGAATACCGTCGCCGGGGTATTGCTACGGCGCTGGTGGATGAAGCTGAAAAACGCATATTCGAGCGTTGCCCGGTGGCAGGTATCGGTGTGGGAATGCACGCGGGTTATGGTCCTGCACAGATAATGTATGCCCGTCGGGGGTATATTCCGGACGGGCTTGGGCTGATATACAAATGCCAGCCGGTAACACCGTACTCAGATGTAAAGGTAGATGACGACCTGTATCTGTGCCTTACCAAGGAACGCCCCGAGAAGTGACCTGACTTACGCCTGTTCGACTGCTTTAAGAGCCTGCTTAAGGTTGATATCCCCGGTATAAAGAGCTTTACCGATGATAGCTCCTTCTGCACCCAGCTTTTTCAGCATGACAAGATGCTGCACCGACGCAATCCCTCCGGCGGCTATTACAGGCAGTCCGGTCTTGGTAATCAGTTCCGAAATAGCTGTAAAATTAGGCTCGGTAAGAGTGCCGTCACGTACGATATCGGTATATATAAACCGCTTTACACCGAGTCCCGCCATCTTAATGGCAAACTCGATACCGGATATCTTCGTTTCCTGCGTCCAGCCGCGGACAGCCACCATCCCCTCTCTGGTATCCACACTGACGATAATCGACTCAGCGTACTTACTGCAGGCTTCTTTTACGAATTCAGTATCTTCTACGGCAGCGGTCCCGAGAATAACCCTCTCCAGCCCGGCACCAAGCAGTTCCTTAACGGTATCGATATCACGGATGCCACCGCCCAGCTGGGTAGGTATAAGCATCGCCACGGCAATATTACGGATTATATCCATATTTCCGGGTTTACCGGCGGCGGCTCCGTCTAGGTCGACTATATGAAGCCGGTGTGCACCCATCGACTGCCAGTTTAATGCTGTCTGCACGGGATCGTCTGAAAAGACGGTTTCATTACCGTAATCACCCTGGTAGAGGCGCACGCAAAAACCACCTCTTATATCAACTGCGGGAATAACTTCCATAAATCCTCACCTTTACCGCCTGGCTTTCTCTATCCCAGCCCGATTATTTCTTTAACCCGTGCCAGTGTTTTTTCTGCCATAGGACGGGCCCGTTCAGCCCCTTTTGCCATCAGGGAATCGATATAACCCGGGTCTGCTAATAGTTCCCGGCATTTTTTCTGTATCGGGCTCAACCCTTCGATAACTACTTCTGCCAGCTCTTTCTTCAAATCGGCATATCCCTTCCCGGCAAAGTGCTCTTCGATGTCTTTGCGTTTTTTACCCGTGAACAGTTCGTAGATAACCAGCAAGTTATAAATGCCGGGACGGTTTTCATCGAAGACAATATCCCTCATCGAGTCGGTTGCGGCGCGTTTTATTTTTTCGGTGATGACATCCGGCGGGTCCAGCAGGTTGATTGCGTGATTGGAGCCCGGTTCGCTCTTACTCATCTTTTTCTCAGGGTCATCCAGCCCCATAATACGAGCGCCGACATCAGGGATAACCGGCTTCGGCACTACGAAGGTCTCACCATATATCGAGTTAAAACGCTGGGCGATATCACGGGTCAATTCGACATGCTGTTTCTGGTCTTCACCCACCGGCACTTCATTCGTATCATAAAGCAGTATATCCGCCGCCATCAGCGCCGGGTAATCGAATAGGCCAGTACTTACCGATTCCTGATTCTTTGCTTTTTCCTTGTACTGGGTCATTCGCTGCATCCATCCCACAGGCGTAAAGCAGTTTAGTATCCAGGCCAGTTCGGCATGAGCAGGGACGTGGGACTGTATGAAGACAATAGACCTGTCCGTATCTATACCGACGGCCAGCAGCAGTGCCGTAACCTCGTGTATCTTGGCTTTAAGCACTTTGGGGTCCTGGGGTATGGTTATTGCATGTAAATCGACTATACAGAATATATTATTATACTCATCCTGCCGGGCTGCCCAGTGCCTGGTGGCTCCGAGGTAGTTGCCGATATGGGTGTCACCTGTCGGCTGGATGCCTGAAAATACTCTTTTTTTCATCTGGGAATTCTCCTCATTTGAGAGTGTAACATATAGGTATCCCTTCGGCAAGAAAGGTTCTGTTTACATCTGGTCGGTAGTGTTTACCTCATCCCTTTCACGCAAACTAATCTTTACTGCTCAATCAGGGTCCTGCGTGAGAGTGGGATACAGGGGGTGAGTACAATAACAACCAAAACCGAACAGTACCGCAAGAAAGAGCGGTATTAACCCATAACCGTATGCGTTATAATACCGGTATGGATCCTCAGAAAGACACTTATTCGCAGGAAATATTCTCAAAACAAATACTTGCGGAAGTGATAATACAATCAAAGATTTTCGATGAATGCGAGTTTACCGACTGTATATTCGTTGCAACCAAATTCGAAAAATGCAGGTTTTTGAACTGTAAATTCGGGAAGTGCGATCTCAGTAACCTGAATCCGGTGAACAGCGAGTTCCGTGAAGTGGAATTTACCGGCTGCAAAGCTATAGGTATCGACTGGACTAAAGCAGGCAAGATTAAGGAATTGAGTTTTACCGACTGCCTGGTAAATTATTCCAATTTCAGGTTGCTGAAACTGCCCAAAACGGTGATGAAGAAATGCGAAGCAAAAGAAGCTGATTTCATAGAGACCGACCTGGAAAACAGCATTCTCACAGGGACTGATTTTGAAAACAGCGTGTTTTTCAAGACCAATTTATCCGGGGCCGATTTCACCGGAGCTACCAACTATTCTATCGATGTAAATAACAATACCCTCAAAAAGACCCGTTTCTCACTCCCGGAAGCCCTGTCGCTCCTGAACAATCTGGATATTATTGTAGAGTAATCTGTCGATCATTACGAGGGGCGAAGCGACGTGACAATCTCTGATATGAATTATTTGTATAGATTGCTTCGGTTCGCCTGTTGACGGCGAATCTCGCAATGACAATGGATATAAGACTATTAGTCAAATTATTGTTTGACCGTGCCTGAATCCTGCTGATAATATTTATCAGGAGAGATAGATGATAAGAAGCTTCAACGGAAAAACACCGAAAATCGCCGAATCGGCCTTTATCAGCGAAGCTGCCTACGTTATAGGCGACGTGGAAATAGGTGAAAACTCCAGTGTCTGGCCGGGCGCAGTCATCAGGGGCGATATGGGAAAAATAACCATCGGCAGCAACACAGCGATTGAAGACAACTGTGTCATACATTCAGGGTCGCCGAAAATACCCTGGATCGAGGATGTAATCATCGGCGATAATGTTATATTCGGTCACGGCGCTATCTCAAACGGTAAATATATAGGAAACAACGTAATCGTGGGTATCGGTTCTACCATCCTTCATGATGTCGAAATAGGAGATTACTCGATAATCGCCGCCGGCTGCGTAGCCACGGAAAAGATGAAAATTCCGGAGAGGTCTTTCGTAGTCGGCGTGCCCGGAAAAATCAAAGGTAAAATATCAGAAGAACAGTACTGGTGGTCGCAGAACAGCCCAAAGATATACAGCGATAATGCCATAGCTTTTAAAAAGGAAAAAGGACTGGATTCGAGGGACTGATTTCTACATACTTTCCGGTGCGGTCATCGCCATCAGGTGAAGAGTCTTTGCCAGGACTATCTTTGCCGCTTCCACCAGCTTAAGTCTGGCTCCTGTTAGTCCTTCATCGTCGGAAACGACCCGGCATTGCTTGTAAAAACGGTGAAAAACGGTAGCCAGGTCCTGGGCATAGTAAGTCAGGTGATGCGGCTCCATCGTTCGCGCCGCCATCTCTATGAGTTCCGGAAGCTGTACCAGTTTCCGGATAAGGCTAAGTTCAGGTTCACTCGTCAGCAGTGAGACATCGCCGTTGCCGTATTTTATCCCCTTCTCTTCCGCCAGGCGCAGTATGCTGGCAATCCTGGCATGAGCATACTGGACGTAGTAGACAGGGTTTTCCGATGATTCCCGCTTCGCCAGTTCAAGATCGAAGTCCATCTGGCTATTGGCTGAACGAGCGAGTAAAAAGAAGCGGCAGGCGTCCGTTCCCACCTCTTCAATAACCTCACGCAGGGTTATCATATCGCCAGTTCGTCTTGAAACCCGCACAAGTTCTCCCCCGCGCAGCATTGTCACCATCTGGTGAATTATTATATCCAGTTTCTCCGAATTCCCGCCAAGAGCATCTACGGCTGTTTTTAATCTCTGGACATGACCTTGATGATCCGCTCCCCATATATCGATTACCCTATCGAATTTACGTTCGATGAACTTGTTGTAATGATAGGCAATGTCCGTGGCAAAATAGGTAGGTGCTCCATTGCTCCTTATCACTACGTTATCTTTGTCTTCACCGAGAGCTGTCGACACGAACCAGGTAGCTCCGTCTTTCAGGGTAAGGTACTGTTTTTCATTGAGGATTTTCATCACTTTATCGAACTGCCCGTTATCATAAAGGCTTTTCTCGGTGAACCATGAATCAAACTCAACCCGGAGTAGATCGAGTTCTTCCTTTATCTGGGCCATTATCTTCTCGAGGCCGATTTTTCCTAACTGTGGTACGGCATCCTGCTCAGGTATCTTCAGAAACTTATCCCCTACTTCGGCAGCAATTTCTTCGGCAAGCTCCACCATATAGCCGCCGACATAGCCGTCCACGGGGACTTCGGCGTCTTTACCGAAGTACTGTAAATAACGGGCAAAAAGGGTGTTATTGAATGCGTCCATCTGGCTGCCGGCATCGTTAAAGTAATATTCTCTCTCTACATCGTATCCGGCGGCACTCAGGACACTGGCAAGGGTGCTGCCGAGTACCGCACCGCGTCCGTGAGCGATATGCATCGGGCCGGTAGGATTAACACTTACAAACTCCAGCTGCACCCTCTGGTTATTTCCGAAGTCTATATCACCGTAGCTATCTCCGGCGGACAGTATTTCATCCACCTGCGAGGAAAGCCATCCATTACTCAGAGTAAAATTAATGAAGCCCGGAGGAGCGACAACAACACTCTCGATTTCCGCAGAAGAAGGCAGCATTTCGACAAGTTCTCCGGCTATATCCATCGGCTTCGTCCTGGCAGGCTTAGCCAGTTTCAACGGCAAACCGGAGGCATAGTCGCCATGCTCGGCTTTCTGGGGTCGTTCCATATAAATTTCCGGCAAATCAATAGAAGGCAGCTTTCCAGCCTTTATGGCTTCTTCAGCCGCCTTTTTAAGCTTATCCGCCAGACCTCGTTTAACTTCAAGTATCCCCGTTTATATAATCCTCCCACGTAAATTTCGTTTGTATTCAGACTCTGAAATTATATCATAAAGGTGAGTCCGGGAGTAACAGTTCAGCCTTCATGTACTCCGCGAACTCACGGAGACTAATAGTATCGAATTCCTTTTCTTCCTGACCAGCATAGGCTTTTAATGCCTGCTTAATAAGGGAATGATACTTTTCCGGCATGTTTTCCAGCGCCCAATCACCGCCTTCTTTCTTAGACGTTATCAGGCCGTCTCTGGTATAAGAAATGACGCGGCATAAATTCAAGACGGTATATACGGAGTTAAGTTCTATATTCTCGAAAATCGCCCGGACGTCATCCAGTATCGATTTAAGGTAATACCCTTCGGTAATTTCGGGAAAAATTTCACCAACGGGTTTTCCATACAGGCATATTCCCCTGTTCCTGGTAATCATAAAATGGGCAGCAAGATCCGAATCATATCGCTGCTCAGTGTAATCCACCTGTCCGTTTCTGTATTTTTCGTACCAGTCGTTCGAATAATGGAGTTCAAACGGGGTCGGGTATCTGAAATCAGACAGAGTTTCTTCGGTGACGATACTCATCTCAATACCTTTAGGTGGAGCATAATCACGTATATCAAGCAGATACCTGATAATTTTTTTCTTTCTTACCGTAGAAATCGGTCTGGTAACAACAGCCAGAAAGTCGATATCACTGTTTTGTGGATTGAAACATCCCATTGCCAGAGAACCGTGGAGATAGAAACCTGCAAGGTCTTCGCCAATAATTTCCCGGTACTTATCAACTATACCGGTTACCAGTTGCTTAATTGATTCAGGGCAGTTGTTCCAGCTGCAGGTTGATAGTGCATTACTCATAAGCGACCTTCACCAGACGGAAGAACACAGGTTTAACTCAAGTCCCCGGTATCGGATGCCCAGACCTTATTCATTTCCTTGACCAGAAGTTTAAGGTCGGGACTTTCCAGGTTCCTGTCTTTCTCGAACAGCATAATAGCTTCGCTGCGTGCGACCTCGAGTAGACCCACATCGGAAAGTTTGGCCATCCGCAGGTCAGGCATGCCGCTCTGGCGCGTACCGTAAAATTCACCGGGACCGCGAAGTTTCAGGTCTTCCTCTGCCAGTTTGAAGCCATCCTGGATACTCTCGATTATGTCCAATCGCTCGCGTGCGACTTCCGACGGATTCTCGGCCAGCAGGATGCAGTAGCTCTGTTCGGTCCCTCTGCCTACCCTGCCGCGGAACTGGTGAAGCTGCGAAAGTCCGAACCTGTCGGCGCTTTCCACCATCATAACCGTAGCGTTGGGTACGTCTATTCCAACCTCGACAACCGGTGTTGCTACCAGGATATCGTATTCACCTGAATAGAACTCCCGCATTACCTTCTCTTTTTCGGTAGCCGAAACGCGTCCGTGCAGGAGACCTAACTTCAAATCGGGAAACACTTCGTTTGAAAGCCGTTCGTATTCTATCGTAGCCGCCCTCGCCTGCACCGCTTCCGATTCCTCTATCAAAGGGCAGATGATAAATGCCTGATTACCGGAGGCGACCTGCTTGCGAATAAAGGCATAAGCACTCGCTCTTTGCGCAGGTTTCAGCCACTTTGTCTTGATAGTCTGTCTTCCCGGCGGCAGTTCATCTATCAGGGAAAGGTCGAGGTCACCGTACAGCGTTAGTGCCAGAGTTCTCGGAATCGGCGTTGCCGTCATTACCGAAATATGAGGATTAAATCCTTTCTGTCTCAGGGCTGAACGCTGTTCAACTCCAAAGCGGTGCTGTTCGTCTATCACGGCAAAGCCCAGCCTGTGAAATTCTACTTCCTGCTGTATCAGGGCATGTGTTCCGATTATGATGTCGGCGCTTCCATCCCTTATCTTTTCATGCAGTTCTCTCTTCCTTGCTACCTTTATCGACCCTATCAGCAGTGCTACGGTAACGGGGTGTTTCAGTATACCGGAATACGTTCTCAGATAGTCTTCTTCGGAATCGAGACTGCCCTGGCTGGACAGTAAATTACAGATAGTCGAAAAATGCTGTTCGGCGAGTATTTCCGTGGGAGCCATAATCGCTCCCTGGAAACCGTTAGCTGCCGCCATCAGCAGCGCAGCGGAAGCCACTACTGTCTTGCCGCTGCCGACATCGCCCTGCAGCAGGCGGGACATCGCTCTGGGTTCCGCCAGGTCTGCCAGCATCTCTCTAAGGGCTTTATCCTGGGCGCCTGTCAACTGGAAAGGCAGCGATTTGAGAAAAGCTTCGAGCACTGACTTATCGGTAGTTATCGGATTGGCCGGCTGTCCTTCCTGCCACTCGCGTTTTTTCTTTAAAACTCCAAGCTGCAGCAGGAACAGTTCGTCGAAGGCTATCCTTACCCTCGCCCGGTCCTTCAAGATTTCATCATCGGGGAAATGTGCCTGGCTGATAGCAATCGGCAGCGGAAGCAGTTTCTGTCTCTCCCTGATTTCCTCCGGCAGAAAATCCTCCACCTGCCACGCCCAATGGTCGATTACCTCTTTCATCAGTTTTCTTACCTGGCGCGGACGCAGTCCCTGGGTAAGAGAATATAGCGGGACGAGCCGCCCCACGTGTATCATTTCTTTATCTTCTACCATTTCCCATTCGGGCGATTGGAAGACGTGCCTTCCCTGGAACAGGCTGACCTTGCCGCTGATGACTATGCGCGAGTTGGTGGTCAGTCTCTTTGCCAGGTACGGATTATTAAACCAGACGACCCTGACATTACCGGTATCATCCCCGACGGTAGCTTCGGTGCTTTTCCTGCCGCCCGGCCTGGTCTCCCTGGCTTCCCAGACATTGGCGATTATCGTCTCTTCGTTACCCTCGGTAAGTTCGGAAATCGACTTTGTGCTGCTATAGTCGAGGTGACGATTGGGAAAGAAATACAGCAGGTCTCTTACCGTTCTCAGACCCATCTTGTTAAACCGGGATGCCAGGGTCGAGCTTATTCCTTTAATAACGGTAATGGGTGAATCGATAGACTGAACTGTTGCTCTGCGCGCCGGCTTGGGCTTTACAGGAGGTTTGGACGCACCTGCCGACACAGGTTTTCTCTTTTTCTCACTCCCATTTCCTTCTTCGCCCACTGAAAGAAACACAAAGATACTTTCGATAAAAGCCTTGCGTTCTTCTCTGGAAAGAGACGAATAGCCTGATTCGGCAAGATGAAGTTTTTTAAAACGCCTTAATGCTGATGGAGAGGTCATGGATTCCGCCGCTTTACTTGCCCAGTTACGCAGGAACCTATCGAGACCGCCTATTACCGCCGAGTCTTCATAGCCCTTGTTCATTTCCAGTTCCAGGACTTTTCGCAGTGACTCAGCGTCTATAGACAACGTAATTCCTCCGTATATATACCTCTACTGCTACAGCGACTGCTGGAGAACGGGCGTAATCTTATTTTTCGGCTTCGAGTACGGTCACCGCGATGGCGCCAGGCCCACCGTGTACACCAAGGACCGGACTCACGGTCGACCGGTATATGCGCTTATCCGGTGCCAGAGTTTTTACCCGGTCTGCCAGCCTGTCAGCTTCATCCTGTGTGGTGGTGTGTTCTACCGCCAGTTCGCTGATACTCTTAAAACTGCCGACGTGCTGATAAAGGTATTCCATACCGGCAGCCAGAGAACGTTTTCTTGCCAGCGGAGCCATTTCACCTTCCTTGACCGTCAATATCTGTTTGATAGAGAGAACAGAACCCATCAGCTCTTTTGCTTTACCAATCCGCCCGCCTTTTGCCAGGTATGTCAGTGTATCGAAATATACGACGAAATGAGAGCGTGGTATAGCACTGTTCACATACTTTATAAGGTCATCCATACCGGCGCCTTCCTGAGCTTTCCTGGCGGCGGTAATGGCTATCAGCCCCAGCCCCATCGCTACCGTTTCCGAATCTATAACTTCGATACGGCCTTTTTTCTCAGTCATATTTATGGCACCGACCGCCGACTGGTAGGTTCCGCTTAGTTTACTTGACGCATCAATCACAAGGATTTCATCCGTTTCCTCGAGTAATTTGTCATAAATCTCAGCGAAAGCCTTGGGTGTAGGCTGTGTTGTAGTAGGCCAGACATTGCCGTTAATCAGCCTTTTGTAAAACTCATCGGTGGTAATTGTGACCCTGTCCAGGTACTGCTCATGACCGAAAAGTACGGTCAAAGGTACAACAGTAATCCCAAACTCTCCGGCAAGATCATCCGTGATATCAGATAAACTATCGGTGACTATTTTTACCGCCATATAATCCTCCGTTTATTCAATGGAGACAATATAATCATAATAGGGCTGACCGCCCTTAACTACTTCAACCTGCAGTTGAGGATATTTTTCACGTATACTTTCGCTGACCTGGGAAGCTTCCTCGGGTTTTGTTTCGGCTCCGTAGTACACGGTGACTATCTCATTCTGGTTCATGTCCATCTTGGCAAGCATCTTATTGAGTATATCTATCGTGTTTTTGCCGGCTGCCAGGAGTTCACCGTCGAGAAGCCCGATAGCCTGCTTCTTTTTAATACTCAGCCCGTCCAGCTGCGCTGCCCGGACAGCTCTGGTGATTTCAATGGTCTTAACCAGTGATTTGGCTTCTTTCATCAACTCGGCATTGGTAGCAAAATCAGCTTCGTAATCGTATGCCAGCAACGCCGCCACTCCCTGCGGTATAGTCTGCGTCGGTATCACCTCGACCATCTTGTCGGTGAGAGTTTTTACCTGCTCGGCCGTCAGTACAATGTTTTTGTTATTAGGCAGTATTATCACTTTATCGGAAGCGACCGCTTTGACCGCCTGGAGAATGTCCTTGGTACTGGGATTCATCGTCTGCCCGCCGGGCACTATAGCTGTTGTCCCCAGGCTGGCAAATACCTCGGCGAGACCATCCCCGGAGACAACCGCCACCGTAGCCGTATCGACTTCGACCGCCCTGGATTTCTGAATCTCAAGAAAGTCCTGGTACTGTTCATCCATATTCCTGATAGATACCTGATGCATTGTTCCGAGAGATGTCGCGTATTTGATTACTCTACCCGGGTCCATCGTGTGTATGTGAATCCTGGCAGTATTTTCGTCACCAACCACTATCAGCGATTCGCCTTCTTTCTTCAGGCGGGTTCTTATTTTATCGGTATTGATGCCTTCGCCTTTCAGCATAAATTCCGTGCAGTATCCGAACGGGACTTCTTCCTCCTGGCTCATCTGCGGTATTCTCACCGGCTGGGGGATATTGCTGGCAATCATCTGCGGCTTCCGGAACCGCATCTGTTCGGCTTCACCTCTCAGATAACGTAAAGCTCCTTCGAGAATTGTATACAGTCCCTGTCCGCCGGCATCCACGACTCCCGCTTCCTTGAGTACCGGTAAAAGACTGGGAGTATTCGCCACCGATTCGCCGGCGCCTTCGACGATTGCTTCCATTACCGAAATAGGATCGGAGATACCTTCTTCAATGCACTTTTGGCCGGCCTGTGCAGCTTCTCTGACAACGGTAAGGATTGTTCCCTCGACCGGATTCGTTATTCCTTTATAAGCTACATCGGCTGCATTCTGGAGCGCTTCCGCAAGGTCAGAACCGCCGATTGTTTTCTTATCCGCCAGTCCTTCTGCCATACCACGCCAGATCTGGGATAATATCACGCCGCTGTTTCCTCTGGCTCCCATTAATGCTCCTTGGGCTATTGCTCTGGATATTTCCGAAACACTGGAATTGTTATACATATAGGCTTCATCCACGCTGGAACGCATCGTTAGAAGCATATTCGTACCGGTATCACCATCCGGAACCGGGAAAACGTTCAAAGCATCAACATCCGATGAACTCTTTTCAAGCCAGGAAGTAGCCGTTGAAAGCATTTCCCTGAACTCTCTTCCGTTGATCGAATCAACCTGTTTCATCTACTACCTTCCTCGAATATCATCTCCGACAGTGCAACCGGCTTCATATCTGACATAACCGACCCCATACATCCGGTTCTTGCCAAGCCTGCTGCGCTATGATAGTATGTTAGAAGCATATTACCTAATTTTTAAGCTAACGGTCAAGGGGAATAATAATAAAGTGAAATGTGATATTTGCGGTAAAACGCCACAATTCGGTCATAACGTAAGTCATTCGAAGCGGCATACCAATCGGAAATGGGTACCGAATATCCATCCGGCAACAGTCGATGTCGACGGGAAGCCGACCCGTATGAACCTGTGTACACGCTGCCTGCGTACTCTCCATAAGCCGCCCAGGAAACAGAAGCAGGCAGTAAGCGAAAACTAAATAAAATCTACTGAAATAGAGAGAGGCGCAGTCTTGTATAGCTAAACAAGGCTGCTTCTTATTTTCTGAATGGCTTCTTTTATCGTCTGTCCCGAACCGAACACGGCCGCTCCGGCGACCAGTACGTCCGCTCCCGCAGCCACTACCTTAGGCGCAATATTTACATTGATTCCCCCATCCACCTCCAGCTCTGCATTCAATCCCTTTTCATCCAGCTTTTTACGCATCGCGGATATCTTTTCCAGCGTACTCTCAATGAATGCCTGACCGCCGAAACCGGGGTTTACCGTCATTACCAGCACCAGGTCCAGATACGACAGAATATCATCGAGTCGGCTGACAGGCGTGCCCGGATTTACCGATGCTCCTGCTTTAATACCGGCTTCCTTGATAGCTTGTAGAGTACGGTGAATATGAGGACAGGCCTCCACGTGAACCGTAAGGATATCAGCCCCTGCATCCACGAACTGTTTTATATAGTCCGGCGGCCTTTCAATCATAAGGTGCACATCCAAGGGTAAATCCGTATGGGGACGTATCGCCTTAACAATCGCCGGTCCAAGCGTAATATTCGGCACGAAATGCCCGTCCATAACATCGACATGAATATAGTCGGCACCGGCTTCCGTCGCCGCCGCTACCTGCTCGCCCAGCCGGGCAAAATCCGCCGACAGGATGGATGGCGCTATTTTTACATGCTTCATCTTATTTTCAGCCACCGGATCCTCCGATTAACTCTCTAGCCTGTTTCAAGGCTTTCTCCACCCGTGCCGGAGCGGTTCCGCCGGGATTGTCCCGAGCGGCGAGGGATGACTCCACCGTAATCGACTTCACATCCTCATCGAACAGAGGTGAAAACCCCCTGTATTCATCGATACCGAGTTCTTCCAGGTTCATGCTCTTTTCTATTGCATAAGCCACCAGTCTGGCAACCGCACCGTGTGCGTCACGGAAGGCCGCACCTTTTCTGACCAGGTAATCGGCAAGGTCGGTCGCCAGTATATACCCTTCTCCGGCAGCCTTTCCCATCTTCCCTGCGTTTATCTTAATCGTGCTTATCATACCTGTAAACACTTCCAGGCTCGAGAGAAGCGTATCCACGCAATCGAAAAGACTTTCCTTGTCTTCCTGCATATCGCTGTTATAGGAAAGAGGCAGCCCCTTCATTATCGTCAGCAGTGACATCAGCCTGCCGTAAACACGCCCCGTTTTACCGCGCACCAGTTCCGCGATATCCGGGTTTTTCTTTTGGGGCATAATGCTGCTGCCCGTGGCGTAAGCATCATCCATCTCGACAAATCCGAACTCGCTTGACGACCAGAGAATCAACTCCTCCGCCAGCCGTGACAGATGCATCATGCATATACCCGCAGCTGATTCGTATTCGATTATGTAATCGCGGTCGGATACGGCATCCATGCTGTTCATACTCACCTTGCCGAAACCGAGTTCTTTAGCCACGAAATCGCGATCTATTTTGTATGCCACACCCGCTACCGCACCGCTGCCCAGCGGAAGAACATCGACCCGCTCCAGGCAGTCTGAAAACCTCGCTGCATCTCGCTGAAGCATCTCAAAATACGCCAGCAGGTGATGGGCAAACAGGACGGGCTGTGCCCTCTGGACATGTGTATAACCCGGCATTGCCACTGTCTTGTTAGCTTCGGCAACATCAAGCAGAGCCTTCTGAAACCGCTTGATATTAAGTACCGTCTTATTTATCGCGTCTTTCGTATACAGCCGTGTATCGACCGCCACCTGGTCATTCCTTGAGCGTGCCGTATGCAGTTTCCCGCCGGTATCACCGATTTTCTCTATCAGTCCGGCCTCGATATTCATGTGAACGTCCTCAAGTTCCGGCTTGAACTTGAATTCGCCCTCCTCTATTTCTTCAAGAATTTCTTGTAGGCCTTTTACTATGCGGTCGGCTTCTTCCGCGGCAATGATTCCCTGTTTTCCGAGCATACGGGCATGGGCGATACTCCCCTTGATATCATAGGGGTAGAGTCGCCAGTCTATAAATACGGAAGCGGAATAATCCGCCGCAGCTTTATCCGGTTCTTTCTGAAACCGACCCCGTATGTTACTCATTAAAATCCCCTTATTCTTCCGGCCCCATTATACTGAGGGGACCTTCCGCATC
Organism: Dehalococcoidales bacterium; assembly: GCA_034416335.1. Classification (GTDB taxonomy): domain Bacteria; phylum Chloroflexota; class Dehalococcoidia; order Dehalococcoidales; family UBA2162; genus MGML01. The sequence goes on along the minus strand of DAOULV010000003.1, from coordinate 272,760 downwards.
CCCGAGTAATTGTACCTGTGCCTGGTTCTTCAATGGAAGCCCCCACAGGTGTATAAAGCCTGCCGACGCACTCTGGTCGAATTTGTCGCCGACATCGTATGTAGCAAGACTCAGGTTATACAAAGACTTCGGTGCTTTACGCCCGACCACTGCCGAGTGTCCCTTGTACAATTTCAATCTTACACTGCCGGTAACGTACCGTTGAGAACTCAAGACATATGCCGAGAGGTCGCGGTTTAACTGGCTGAACCAGAGACCTCCGTATATAAGCTCGGAATATTCCTTGGCAACCTTCTGTTTGAAATCAATCTGGGCCTTGGACATCGTCATCGCTTCCAGCGCAAGATGCGCCTGGAGCAGAACGGTCGCTGCCGGAGCTTCATATATCTCCCGGGACTTGATACCGACTACCCGGTCTTCGATGTGGTCGATTCTGCCTATGCCGTGCTTACCGGCAATCTCATTCATCCGGGTGACAAGGGCCACCCCATCCATCTCTTCACCATCAATGGATACCGGCACTCCTCTTTCAAAACCTATCTCGATATACTGCGGTTTATCCGGGGCTTTATCGGGCGAGACCGTCATAGTAAAAGCATCCTCCGGCGGTTCCTGCCAGGGGTCTTCAAGGGCACCGCATTCGATTGCCTTGCCCCAGAGGCATTCGTCTATCGAGTACGGACTCGAGACGGTTACCGGAATCGGTATATTATGCTCTTTGGCATAGGCAATTGCCTCTTCGCGGGTCATTTTCCATTCCCGCGCCGGTGCCAGTATCTTCATGTCCGGCGCCAGTGCGTTTATACTGACCTCGAACCGCACCTGGTCGTTTCCTTTGCCGGTACAGCCGTGTACTATAGCCGTGGCTCCGGATTCCAGCGCCTTATCCACCAGCAACTTCGCCATAAGGGGGCGTGTCAGCGCCGTTGCCAGAGGGTATTGTCCCTCGTAAATCGCGTCCGCCTGCAATGCCGGGAAGACGAAATACCTGATAAACAGCTCCTTGGCATCGATTACAACCGATTCTATGGCTCCGATATCCAGAGCTTTCTGTTTTACTGCGGTAAAGTCCTTCTCGTTACCGACATCTATATTTACGGCGATTACATCGTATCCGTATTTTTCCTGAAGCCATTTAACCAGGACAGACGTATCGAGTCCGCCGCTGTAAGCAAGCACTACTTTTTCTGCCATTTTCTGTCTCCCATGATTGAAACTCTAAATCCTGATTTCTAATATCTATACAAATTCAAAATCCAAATATTAATAAGTTTGTGAATTGGTGCTTTGAAATTGTTTAGAATTTAATATTTAGATATTAGTATTTATTTGTATCTTGTCAGTACCTTATCCAGAATCTCCAGTGCTTCGTCCGCTTCCTCCGTGGTCATTACCAGAGGCGGAACGAAACGGATTGCATTGGCCTTCAGTTTATTAATCAGCATCCCGTTTTCGATGCAGCCGTCCACTACATCCGCCGAGATATCTTTATCGAACTCCATCGCCAGCAGCAGCCCCTCTCCCCGGACCTCGGTAATATAGCCGTACTTGTTCTTAAGATTCTCAAGACCCTTCTTCAGGTACTGCCCCACCTTCCGGGCGTTGCCGGGTACGTCATTCTCGATAACATACTTTAATGTCGCGTAGGCAGTAGCGCTGGTAACCGGATTCCCGCCGAAGGTGGCATTATGGTCTCCGAGCGTAAATACAGCCGCGTTTTCCTTTGCCAGCACTGCCCCTATGGGAATACCACCACCCAGGCCTTTCGCCAGGCTCATGATATCCGGTTCCACATTATAAAGCTGGTAGCCGAAGAGTGACCCGAGTCTGCCTATCCCCGTTTGTACCTCATCGAGAATCAGCAATATGCCTTTCTCGTCGCACCATTCCCGCACCTGTTTCAGGAAGCCCTCTATCGGGACGTTTACTCCGCCCTCAGCCTGAATAGGTTCGAGCATCACGGCGCAGGTCTTTTCCGTCGTGGCTGCTTTTACGGCATCGATGCTGTTATTCTCCACGTTGATAAAACCAGCAGGCAGCGGTTCGAATGGTTTATGCATCTTTTCCTGTCCGCTTGCCGCGGTTAATGCCAGCGACCGCCCGTGAAAAGACATATTGGTGGTTATTACTTCATAAGCGCCGTTTAGCTTCAAAGCGCCGTAACGGCGCGCCAGTTTAATCGCGCCTTCATTTGCCTCGAGACCGCTGTTGCAGACAAAAACTCTGTCCATACAGCTGTTCTGTACCAGCAATTCGGCAAGCTGGAGCATCGGCTTGTTATAGTACCAGAGAGATACCTGCATCAGCGTGCCTGCCTGCTCTGTAAGTGCGTTGACGACCACGGGATGACAGTGACCGAGACAGTTGACTGCCAGGCCGCCGACACAGTCCAGGTATTCATTACCCTTATCGTCCCATATCCTCAGGCCTTCACCGCGCACCAGTGTCAGAGGATGCCGGACAATTGTCTGCATATAGTATTTCTTATCAATTTCGGGCCAGTCAGTCATTTTTCTCTCCTATTCTCGTCCCGCCTTCACCGCCGTTTATCTCGTTCAGCAGCGCGTGGGACTGTCTACCATCAATAATACGGGCTGATGCATTCACGGTCAATGCCTTCAGGCAGGCATTAATCTTGGGTATCATCCCGCCCGAAGCTACTCCCGACTTTATCAGAGCCCTGGCTTCGTTGGTGGTCAAATTCGATATTAGCTTCCCTTCAGAATCACTCACTCCATCCACATCTGTCAGGAATATAAGCCTTTCCGCACCTACAGCGGCAGCTATTTCACCGGCGACAACATCGGCATTGTAGTTCAAGGTGGGCGGTTCATCTTTCTTTCTCGCCGAATTCATACCTATTGGTGAGATTACCGGAATGAACCCGGAATCAACCAACTTTGTCAGGAGTGTCGTATTAACTCCGGTTACGGAACCTACAAATCCTTTTTCTTTTTCCTGTACCTTACCTTCGATTACACCCCCGTCGACTCCGCTGATGCCAACAGCTTTGCCACCCAGGTGATTTATTTCCGCCGCAATATCCTTGTTGACCAGTCCGGCCAGTACCGCAGTTGCCACTTCAAGAGTGGGCTTATCGGTTACCCGTTCTCCCCTGAGAAAATTGGTCGGAATATCCTGCTTATCCAGCCATTGGGTAATCAGTTTACCTCCACCATGCACCACAATCACCGATTTACCCTGCTTCTGCAGTTCGACAATATCTTCCAGGGCGGTGTCATGGCTGCCGAGGGTTGCTCCGCCTATTTTTACGACGATTACTTTTTTCACCTTCCATAACCTGTTGCATCCGACATCAGCCAGGCTGTGTCGGATGCAACCTTTCCTTTTATTTAACTGTCAGAGTGGTTAATTGGACTGTCTTCCAGCCACTCCTTTCGTTGCATCCGTTATCGCTTTCGCTTCCTCCCTGGGACGCAGGTCGCGGGTCGCCTTACCGGCACGCCACATTTCCGAATCCCTTATCTCGGCCAATTCCTTGCCGAGTTTCGCTTTGTAATCCGGGTCACTTCCTGTTTCGATTACGCGTTCCGTTTCTTTTCCGGACGCAACCCTCTCATAAAGCTCCTTGTATACTGGTAACACCGCTTCTTTGAACTTCGGTTTCCAGTCAAGAGCGCCTCTCTGTGCCGTGAAGGAACAGTTGGCATACATCCAGTCCATACCATTCTCAGCTACAAGTTTAATAAGGCTCTCGGTCAATTCTTCTACAGTCTCGTTGAACGCTTCGCTGGGAGTATGTCCGTGCTCTCTGAGCGTTTCATACTGGGCTTCCATGACACCCGCCAGGGCTCCCATCAGGATACCGCGCTCACCGACCAGGTCGCTGTATACTTCATTCTGGAAGGTAGTCGGGAACAGATATCCCGAGCCGACTCCGATACCGATGGCGATGCATCTCTCCCTCGCCCTGCCTGTGGAATCCTGGTATACGGCAAAACTGGCATTGATGCCTGCACCTGAGAGGAAATTACGCCTCAATGATGTCCCCGAACCTTTCGGGGCAACCATTATCACGTCAACATATTCGGGAGGAATAACCCCGGTCTTATCTTTGTAAGCGATGGAGAAACCGTGTGAAAAGTAGAGAGCGTCGCCTTCTTTCAGGTGTTTCTTGATGTTCGGCCACTGCAGTTTCTGACCCGCGTCAGAAACGAGGAACTGAATGATCGTTCCCTTTTCTGCGGCTTCTTCGATCTCGAACAAAGTCTTGCCGGGCTCCCATCCGTCAGCAACGGCACGGTCCCAGCTGCTCGAGTTTTTCCTCTGACCAATGATAACGTTAAAACCGTTATCCTTCAGATTCAATGCCTGACCGGGTCCCTGAACACCGTACCCGATGATAGCAATAGTTTCGTCTTTTAGTACTTCAAGGGCTTTCTCCATCGGGAATTCTTCCCGCATGACTACTTCTTCCTTTGTTCCCCCAAAATCAATAAGTGCCATTGTAAATTCCTCCCTTTCTATTATTGCACAACAATGACAAACTCTAAATCCTGATTTCTAATATCTAAACAAATACAAATACCAAATGATTGAAATAATAAACCGTATTATTAGTGTTTGAATATTCGATATTGTTTAGGATTTAGTATTTCGATATTAGTATTTTGTTAGTATTTCCCTTTCTATGTCATATACTCGCTGTTAATACCGACGTATTCTTCCGACAGGTCGCATCCCCAGGCGATAGCCGAACCTCTTCCCAGGTTCAGATTTATACTTATCGGTACCTCGTTCTGTTCAAGAGCTCTCACCACGCTCGCTTCATTGAAAGGCAGCGGTTTCCCTGCCTCAAGAACGGCGACATTACCTACTGAAAGATCGATTTTCTCTAATTCTACTTCAATACCGCTTTGACCCAGGGCCATTATAATCCTGCCCCAGTTAGGATCGCCGCCGTGTACCGCTGTCTTTATAAGCGTAGAGCCGATTACTTCTCTGGCGGCTTTCCTGGCACTTGAATAACCCTTTGCTCCGTCAACGGTCACTTCTATCAGTTTCGTCGCCCCTTCGCCGTCCTGGGCCAGAGACCTTGCCAGGTATATACAAATTTCATTTAAGGCTTTCTGGAACCTTCGCGCTCCGGTGCTGCCTGAATCTATTATATTGCCGCCTGCCTGTCCGTTCGCCAGAATTATCACCGAATCGCTCGGGCTGGTATCACCGTCGATGGAAATCATATTGAAGGAAATATCGACAGCCTTCTTTAATGCCGATTTCAGGAAACTTTTATCTACTTTAGCATCCGTAGTCAGGAAGCAGAACATCGTCGCCATGTTCGGATGAATCATCCCGGAACCCTTGGCAATACCGCCGATGGTAAATCCGCCATCGCCGTTCTTTACGTACACGGCCGCTTCCTTGGGAACGGTGTCCGTTGTCATAATCGCCCTCGCAAGCGTGCGGCCGCCGTCAGGAGAAAGTGAAATCTTATCCATACCCTCTCTTATCAGCGTCATCGGCAGAAGCTGCCCGGTCACGCCCGTACTCGCCACCATCACCTTATCCGGAGTAACACCGACACACTCCGCTGCCAGCGATGCCATTTCTTCACAATCCTTCATCCCCTGATTTCCCGTGTAAGCGTTGGCGCACCCGCTGTTGACTACCAGGGCTGATATCCTGTTTTTCTTCAGTCTCTCCTGGCAAAGGGTGACCGCCGCGGCGCGTATATTACTCGTGGTAAACATTCCCGCAGCCTCGGCAGGCACATCCGAATACAGAATACCCAGGTCCAGCTTGGTATCCTCTTTTTTTATGCCGGCATAAACCGCCCCCGCCTGGAATCCCTGCGGCGATGTCACGGTTCCACCTGTCATATAGTTGATACTCTTCGACCCCATAGAAGTAAACTATAACATACAGTCTGGAGCTAGGCAATTTTTAGCTCGTTATTTAGACCTGTTCGCTCTTCGTGATATAATTTCTCCGATATGAAAGTATCGGACCTGGGAGAATTCGGACTCATTGACCTTCTTGCCGGAATGGTAAGAGACGCTGTTGATAACGATTCGTCGGCACAGCAGGAGCTTATTATCGGGATCGGTGACGACGCGGCTGTCTGGCAGGGTAGCCTATCGACCCAGCTTGCCACATCCGATTCGCTGGTGCAGAATGTCCATTTCAACCTCGAGTTTACGTTGTGGGAAGACCTCGGCTGGAGGGCAATGGCAGCCAATCTCAGCGATATCGCGGCTATGGGAGGTCTGCCCCGCTACGCTCTGGTATCCCTTTCACTGCCGGATTCGACTGACGTGGATAATGTCAGGGACCTCTATCATGGGATGATTTCTCTCGCGCGAAGTTCGGGTGTGGTAATCGCGGGCGGCAATATAAGCAGCGCTCCGCTTGTTACTATAAATATCACCATCCTTGGCGATACGGGGACCGAAAGAAAGCAGATACTTACCAGGTCCGCCGCTGTACCGGGCGATAAAATAGCCGTAACAGGATACCTCGGCGCATCGGCAGCCGGACTTGAAATCCTGAAAAACAACATCAGGCTGGATTCTGAATCGGCAGAAACGCTGAAAAAGGCGTTTCTCAGACCGGTACCACGGATACAGGAAGGACAGTTACTGGTTGAAAAAGGAGTCAGGACAGCGATCGATATCAGCGACGGTCTGGTCGCTGACCTGGGTCACATCTGTGTCGCCAGCAAGATTAGCGCTAGTATCGAGACCTCTCTTGTTCCCGTTCACCCCGTAACTAAAAAGAGTCTCGGGGAGGATGCTCTCAGGCTGGCGTTATCCGGCGGTGAGGACTACGAACTCCTGTTTACTGCTCCTGAACGGGTGATATCGAGTGTCAGGGAATCTACATCCTGTCCGGTGACGGTCATCGGCGAAATAACGGCAGCTAAACCGGGAGAAGTAATAATAGTCGATGAAAATGGAAATACTGTGTCCCTTGAATCATCGGGATGGAGGCACTTTTAACCGGAGAATACACGGGCATGAGTAAACCGCAGCTTATCAGCAGCAGTCCGGAAGAGACACGGGAGATAGGCATTGCTATAGGTGAAATAACAATGCCGGGCGATGTCCTTCTTCTGGAAGGCAAACTCGGTGCCGGTAAAACCTGCCTTACTCAGGGTATTGCCCGGGGATTGGGGATTAACGACTACGTGTTGAGTCCGACATTCGTCATAATGAGAGAATTGTACGGAAGACTGCCGCTGTATCACATCGACCTTTACCGTCTCGACCGTATCGAGGAGAGTCTGGACCTGGGACTGGATGACTATCTGTATGGCGAGGGTGTATGCGTGGTGGAATGGGCTGAAAAAGTGTTGAGCATACTGCCGCGTAAACACCTTTTAATAAAGATAGATTACCTGTCCGATATGGAGCGGAGTCTGAGGCTGGAGCCGAGCGGCGAACGCTATGTTGAACTGGTCGAACGAATAATTAAAAGGTATATTAAATAATAAAATGCAAATCGTTATTGATACTTCGACCGATACCGCGAGCCTGGCAGTTACCGAAAGCAGACAGGTACTTGCCGAATTGACCTGGCGCTGCGGTAGAAACCATACCGTCCAGCTCCTGCCGAACCTGCAGTACCTGCTGGAACAGAATTCACTCAGCCTGGAAATGGCCGACTGTATAATAGTTGCTCGCGGGCCGGGCAGCTATAACGGCCTGCGGGTGGGAATAAGTACCGCCAGGGGGCTGGCATACAGCCTCGGCATACCGGTCGTTGGTATCAGCACACTCGAACTGGAAGCCTGGCAGCATGCCGGAACAGGACTTCCTGTCTGCCCGCTTCTGAACGCCGGCAGGGAGGAAGTAGCCACGGCATTGTTCAGGATGACTGACACAGGCTGGAAACAGCTCGAAGAAGAACACCTGTCGATTATGGATGATCTGTACGCCGATATTAAAACGAAAACTGTTTTCTGCGGTGAATATGTATACGTGGTTGAGGATGAGCTGAAGGAAAAACTGGGAGATAAAGCGGTAATAGTGTCACCCGTGTCCGGCTTGAGACGGGCCGGGTTTCTAGCCGAACTGGGATTAAAACGCATCGAAGCCGAGGATTATGATGACATCGCTACACTTCAGCCGCATTATTTCAGGGGACCGTCGATTACGAAGCCGAAGCCGGGAAAGAAATAGACCGTTAATATAGTATACTGACAGAGAAAGGTTGTTACTTTACAAGGAGTTGAGCATGGAAAAATCTCTGGTTCTGATTAAACCCGATGCGATGGAGAGAAGAGCAGGCGGAAGCATTCTGGCACGTTTTGAAAGTCAGGGGCTTAAGATAGTAGCCCTTAAAATGCTGCACGTGGACGAAGAACTGGCTAAAAAACACTACGAAATGCATATCGGCAAAGCATTCTTCAACGACCTGCTGGAATATATTACTTCGACACCCATAATAGCTGCCGTCCTTGAAGGTGAGGGGGCAGTTGAAAAAATCAGGAAGATAATGGGAGCGACCGATCCCGCTAAGGCGGAAGAGGGAACCATCAGGAGAGATTTCGGTATCGATATTCAGCGGAATGCAGTACACGGTTCGGATTCTCCGGAATCAGCCGAGAGAGAAATTAACCTGTTCTTCAGTAAAGAACAGATATTCGATTATTGAATCCGGAGAAGGGCGCTGGCTTCACTCCATAATTCTTCTAGCTGATATAACTCGCGTTCATAAACGGCAAAGACATGAATGATGACGTCGCCGAAATCAAGCAGCATCCAGCCCGAATCGACTTCTCCTTCACGATGATGGGGCAAAACACCTTCCTTTTTAAGGGCGTGTTCTATTTCCTCGTAGATAGTCTTTATCTGCCGTGAACTCTCACCGCTGCAGATTACAAAGTAATCGGCGAAACTGCATACTTTGCTGGTATCCAGTAAAACAATGTTTGACGCCTGCTTGTCGCTGGCGATTTCAACCGCTTTATGAGCTATATCCAGTGATTCCAGTAACCGTTCCTCCACATCAGGTATATCCGATTCACCCTCAATTATAGCATAACCGAAGCCTGTCCTTCCCCTAAAAACACCTCCGGTTAATACTCTTCACCGTTCGATGGCTCTTGTGTCTTTATCCCGCCTATATATCCGCCGGATTGCACCATTTCCACAGGTTCTGTACCGGCAGGAGTGTTAAATCTGGTAGATGAAATCTTTCCGCGTCTTAAATCCTTTACAGTAAAGAAGAGGAGTGCAACAACCATTACAAACGAAAGACTGTCCGATATCGGGAATGAATACCAGATACCGTTTATTCCCCAGAAGTTGGGTAGAATAAACATCAGCGGCAGCAGGAATAGTACCTGCCGGGATGTCGAAACCAGGAAGGTAGCTACAGCCTTGCCCATAGACTGGAATACTGTCTGTCCCACCATCTGGAAGCCTATAAGATAGGCAACAAAGAACAGTATCTTGGCTGCGTTCGCGCTCGACGCAATAAGTTCGGTGTCCTGGGTGAAAATGTGCATCAGCGGTTCCGCGAAAAAGAACACTATGAGAAAAGCCAGGATAGCAAAACCGGTAGAAATCATCAGAGCCAGTTTTATCGACGCCAGCGCCCTGTCGTTTCGTCCCGCTCCGTAAGAAAATCCCAGCAGCGGCTGTAATCCCTGTCCGACACTCATAATCGGTATGAAGAAGAAAGTCATCGTACGGTGGATCATACCGAACGAAGCGATAGCAATATCACCGCCGTGCAGATCCAGGAGCTTGTTCATTATTATTGCTACGAAACTTCCTCCGGTTGTCATCACGAACGGTCCGAAACCGATAGCCAGAATCTCTCTCGTTATTTTCCAGTCCGGTATTAGATTTTTAAGATGGATTTTCAGAGTAGCGTGTCCGGATACATAGTAGCGTATCACCAGGAAGGTGGTAATGAATTCAGCTATGACAGTGGCTATAGCCGCTCCTCTGATTCCCATATTCAGCCACAACACGAATACTGCGTCCAGAACGATGTTCAAAGCAAACGATACTACCATGCACAGCATTGCATAACGGGCATTACCCTCAGCCCTGATCAGGTTGCTCAATCCCATTCCGGCTATCCGGAACACCATTCCAATCATTATCACGTCGAAATACGATTTCGCGTATGGCAGTACGGTATCCGAAGCACCAACCAGCTTCAACCAGAAAGTCGACGCTGAAAGACCGGTTATAGTAAGTACCAGACCGATGGCAATTGAGTAGAATATGGCATTGCCGAGAGTTTTCTCCGATTTACCGGGATTACCTGCCCCGAGAGCCCTGGAAATAATGGATGATGCTCCCATACCTATCATCATCCCCATACCCATTCCCAGTATCTGAAGCGGGAAGACAATAGTCAGTCCGGCAATACCGAGAGGTCCAATTATCTGGCCGATGAATATCGTGTCAACAACATTGTAAAGAGCCATCACTGCCGAACCGATGGCAGCGGGGTAAGAAAGTGTCCACAGGACCTTACCCACACTCTCACTAGCCAGCATCTGCTGTCGTTTATCGATCATTAATTGTTTACCTTTCTGTTCCACCTATCCGTAATGCTATTGGTAACGGATGGTTATAACCTATTCCAGCTTGGAAAAAATATCCTTCAGGTTCTTAAGCGAGACGGACAATTCGTTCAGTTCATCATCGGTAAGAACGGAAAGTACTTCTCTGGTGGCGTTTATGACCTGCTTGTCACGTTCTTTCACGATAGCTTTACCTTTGTCTTTCAACCTTATATTCAGCATCCTGCGGTCTTCTTCATTGGTTTCTCTTCCGACTATATCCAGCTCAACCAGTCTGTCTATGAGGTGCGTCATCTGAGGTCTGGCTATCTGGAGCTTTTCACCGATTTCAGCTACGTGCAGAGTCCCGGCTTCTTCAAGGAGTTTCATTATCTGGAAATGTGGCGGGGCGATATCCTCCTTGAAACTCGTTACCACCGTCTTTATCAGCTTTCTGTTGATACTCCTTCCGATTAAAGGCAGGGTCGAGAATAAATCATCAGCTACACTGTCCAGAATCTCCTTGTCCATCTGTTCCCTCCTCCATAGCACCATTTAATAATATAAATATTTTATAAACAAAATAATTAACTATATAAATTATTCTAACATATCCTTTTGGTAGATGGAAGCATAATTTTTTCAGGTACTATTCGGTATTGGGTGTAAGTTTCGGTTCACCCCGTCCCTTACTCCTCTACGGGTAGAAACTTTGATTTTAGCTGTCAGTCATCCCGGCTAAAGAGTAAGATATGAATACTTGATTGCGTTAACGCTTGCATGTAAAAATAAATTATCTACCCTGATGCGAGAATGTTGGGAAGAAAAGAAAATGGAAAGACTTCTGTTCGGAACGGCCGGGATACCCCACAGCACTCCTGAAAAATCCACAGTGAGTGCTGTCGAACGTATCGCCGAACTCGGACTTGGATGCATGGAGATAGAGTTTGTCAAAGGGGTTCAGATGAAGGAGAATGTCGCTGCCGAAGTCGCGAAGACAGCAAAAGCAAACGATGTCAAACTGTCTGCCCACGCTCCGTATTACATAAACCTGAACGCGAAGGAACCGGAGAAAATCGAGGCCAGCAAGGAGAGAATTCTTCATGCGGCAAAAATAGCTTCCATCTGCGGGGCGCAGAGCGTGGTCGTCCACACCGCGTTCTTTATGGGTGATTCACTCGAGGTGGCTTATCCCAAGATAAAACATAATATGGGAGACATACTTGAGATTATGAGACGGGCAGGCATACAAATTACAATCAGACCGGAGGTTATGGGAAAAGGCAGCCAGTTCGGCACCGTGGATGATGTTATCAGATTATGCTCGGATCTTAATGGTACGGCGCCCTGTATAGACTTTGCTCACAATCACGCCCTTAATGGTGAGATGAACACTTACTCCGAGTTCACCGGAGTACTGGAAAAATTGGAATCCGGTCTGGGGAAGTCCGCCCTCGAAAATATGCATATTCACTGCTCCGGAATCAAGTACGGGCTAAAAGGTGAACTCAAGCACCTCGACCTTGAAGAATCCGACCTGAACTATAAAGAACTCTTACAGGCATTGAAAGACTTCGACGTCAGGGGACTGCTGATATGCGAGAGTCCCAGTCTAGAAGACGACGCCTTGCTGATGCAGGAGTACTACAACAGCCTTTAATAACGAAATAACCTTCAACATTCCACACAACAAACAGGTTACCTCACCCGAAGAAAACCGACCGTTTTCCCATCGCTTTAGCGCCAATTTCCCTACTAATTGCTATATCTGGTATAATAGTCTAGGTTCTCAGGCGAACTTATGTAAGGTGAAAAGATGGGATTTAACTGGAAACGAAGCGGACTATTATACATTGTTATACTCGTCGGAGCTGTATCCGTAGCGACGTTGATGCTGTCTACTCCCCAAAAACCTACGGAATTACCCCTGAGCGAAGTGATAGCAATGTCCAACAACAATCAGATTGACAGCATCCTTGAAGAAGGTGCCTGGCTGACGGTAACTACCAAAGACGGCGCTGAGGTCAAGACCAATATCGGAGTTCTGGACTACAAAGAACTTACCGAACTCGGGCTTAACAAGGATGTCGAATATGAGATAAAGTCCGGCGGAATCGATTGGGGGAACTGGCTTATCGGTCTCCTGCCTTTCGTTCTGTTCGGTGCATTTATCTTCTATATCCTTTTCCGGGCTCGCGGAGCTAATAACCAGGCAATCAGTTTCGGGAGGAGCCGCGCCAGGATGCTTCCCATGGATAAACCTTCAGCATCATTCGACGATGTAGCGGGTGAAGATGAAGCCAAGCAGGAATTATACGAGGTGGTGGAATTCCTGAAGTCAAGAGAAAAATTCCAGAGCCTCGGAGCCCGAATTCCGAAAGGTGTACTCCTGGTAGGGCCTCCCGGTACGGGTAAGACACTTATGGCACGAGCAGTCGCCGGAGAAGCGGGAGTTCCCTTCTTCTCCATAAGCGGCAGCGAATTTGTCGAAATGTTCGTCGGCGTCGGAGCTTCGAGGGTACGCGACCTTTTCGAGCAGGCAAAACGCCACACGCCCTGTATTATTTTCGTTGATGAAATAGACGCCGTCGGACGGCAGCGCGGAGCAGGACTCGGCGGCAGCCACGACGAGCGTGAACAGACTCTGAACCAGATACTAACTGAAATGGACGGATTCGATACCAATGCCAGCGTCATCGTACTGGCGGCAACCAACCGCCCCGATATCCTGGACCCGGCCCTGCTGCGGCCCGGCAGGTTCGACCGGCGTGTTATCCTTAACATACCGGATATTTCTGGTCGTGAAGCTATTCTCAGGGTACACTCCAAAGACAAACCGATGGGTAAAGATGTTAATCTTGAAGTACTGGCGAAACAGACAGCCGGTTTCAGTGGTGCCGATCTTGCCAATCTAATTAATGAAGCGGCAATCCTGGCTGCGAGAAATGAGAAGAAATCCGTTGGTATGGAAGAACTCGAAGAGTCCATCGACAAAGTTCAGCTTGGACCCGAGCGCAAGAGCCGCCGTATCAGTCCCAAGGAAAAAGAAATCACGGCCTATCACGAAGCGGGACACGCCCTAGTAGGCCACTTACTGCCGAATATAGAACCGGTAAGGAAAATCACTATTATCCCGCGCGGTATGGCAGGTGGTTATACCAAGGTACTCGAAGAAGACCGTACCATCTATACCCGTTCCCTTCTGAAGGATATGCTGGCATTCCTCCTGGCCGGCCACGCTGCAGAAGACCTGACATTCAACGAAAGGACGTCGGGACCGCACTCAGACATCAAGCAGGCAACCACCTGGGCACGCCGGATGGTTATCGACCTCGGAATGAGCGATAAGCTGGGTCCGCGTACCTTCGGTGACAAGCAGGAGCTGGTATTTCTCGGCAGGGAAATATCCGAGCAGAGAGACTACTCGGAGAGAACCGCACTTGAGATAGACAGGGAAGTAAACAAACTGATTGAGGAAGGTTACAGTACCGCCAAGAAAGTACTTTCAGAAAAGAAAGATATGCTCGTCAAGATAGCCGATACATTGATGGAAAAGGAGACTCTCGAAGGCGAGGAGCTTGAAAAGTTATTCGAATCATTGACCGGGAAGAAAGCAAAGGCGAAGGAAGCGAAAGTAACCGCTCCGGTAGATGAAGCCGTTGAAAAACCGAAAGCCAGGCGCAGGACTAAAAAAGCCCCGATAATCCCCGACCCTCTGCCCGAACAGCCGCCGCTTCCGGGTTCTCCGTAATTACTCTCTTCCGGCTTATCGGATATTTACCACCGTACTAACATCAGGCGACAGGTATAGCATGATTAAAATTACTGATAAACCTCTCTCTCCCGAAAGTATTGTCGATGAAGTCAAAACATCAGGCAGCGGATGCGCTCTTTCTTACGTGGGTCTTATCCGCGATACTTCCGAGGGAAAACAGGTAGCTTCTGTAGAATACAGCGACCCCGATGGTACTGCCGAAGACGGACTGCGCAGTATTGCCGATGAACTTCAACAGACATGGGAATTGAATAAAATATCCATTTATCACAGGATAGGCAGGCTTAATGTCGGGGATATAAACCTGGTAATAGCTATTTCATCCGCCCACCGAGGTGAAGCTTTCGCTGCCTGTCAGCGCGCCGTCGACCTCTTTAAAGAAAAACTCCCGACCAGTAAGCTAGAAACTTATACCGACGGGAGTACAAAATCCGGGAACCAGTAACTATTTCTTCCTGGTTGTCATAAAACATGCCAGTTCTTCAAGACAGGTTCTCGTTTCACATTCGGGCAACTGTTTAATGCCAAGGCCGGCTTTCTGGCAGAATTCCTCCGCAATTTTATAGCATTCATCTACTATACCAGAATTGTTCACCATTTCTATTGCTTTATCGATTTCAGCCTGTCCGCCTTTGTTTTCAAACAGAGTGTTAATCGGGTTATCGTCAGGATATTTTTCCATAATCATCATTGACGGCAGTGTTATCGTTCCCTGTGTAAGATCCGAACCCACCGGTTTGCCAAGTTCTTCTTCGGTGCTGGTAAAATCGAGGATATCATCTACAATCTGGAAAGCTACTCCCAGGTTGTATCCGTAATCGGACAGTATCTGAATAGATTTTTCAGGGGCATCACTCAGTACCGCACCCGATTCGGTGGATAATGAAAACAGAGCGGCAGTCTTCTTTGCTATTCTCTTGAAATATTTATCCCTGGTCTGCTCTGGATTAAAAGAATGATAGGCCTGGTCTATTTCTCCGCTGGAAATCGTTTTCAACGTTGCCGAGAAATTCCTGATAACACGAAGATTTTCGGTAGCGGCACACAAGCCTCCGGCTTCGGCAAACAGGTAGTCGCCGAGTAACACTGCCTGCTCATCGCCCCACAGCTTATATACGGTCGACCTTCCTCTTCGCATTGCCGAGTTGTCTATGGCATCATCGTGCACCAGTGTCGCCGTATGCATAACCTCCACGGATGTAGCCATATTCAGCAGACGTTCAAGATTATAATTATAAAATTTACCTGACAGCAGGGTGAGTGCCGGTCTTATCATTTTGCCGGTATTTTTCAAGCTGTAATCTACCAGCTCTGCAAGGTGAAAAAAGTCCACTTTGCTTATCGAATCCAGCTTTTCTTTAACCTTTGTCAGGTCGTTTTCAACCGGGGCGTATATCTCGTTTAGTTCCACGCTTCCCCCTTTCTGTACGATACGGGAAATGTGACGCAAACAGTATTATGCGTCCCGAGTCTGTCCCATCCTGGAAACTTCTTTTTCGATTATTTCAGGGTCGAGCTTTGTAAATAACGGCTTCGGTGCCTGCAGCTCCTGACCGGGAACAGGCATATCCGAATGGATACCATATTCTTCAATCAGCCCTTTATAACCCAGGTATTCGTGAAGCTTCTGGGAGGTGAAGGGCAGAAACGACCACATCATTGTCTTTAACCGGATTATCACCGCCAGAGCAACGTATAGGGACAAGGCTGCCCTTGCCCTGTCTTCCTTGATGACCTTCCAGGGTTCTTTCTCATCCAGGTATCTGTTTGCTTCATGTGCCAGGCTCATTACTGTAGAAGTCGCCTGTTTGAACCGGCACCTTGATAAAAGTCCTTCGTCTCCCAGGACTTCATCCATTACATTCATTGACCTTTCAAGCAGCTTGTTATCCAGTTCATCAAGAGGAATCGATTCATTGACGGCCCCCATATCCTCATACGAAGGTATATGGCCGTCATAATTCCTGTAGGTAAAGGTGAGTACTCTGTTCACCAGGTTGCCATATGTAGCCACCAGTTCGTCGTTATTACGCCTGACGAACTCACGCCATGAAAAATCGGTATCGCTTGTCTCCGGCATGCATATGGATAATAAATAGCGTAATGGATCCGGATCATATCTCTCAAGATAATCCGGCAGCCATACCGCCCAGTTATGGCTGGTAGAGAGTTTCCGACCTTCGATGGTGAGGAACTCATTGGCAGGAATATCGGTAGGTAAATTTAGCCCGCCGTACCCCATCAGCATCGCCGGCCAGATTAGAGTATGGAAAGGAATGTTGTCTTTTCCCATAAAATAATAGCTTTTAGCCTGGCCGCCCTCCCAGAAATCACGCCACTTCTCCGGGTCGCCGCTGAGCTTCGCCCATTCCTTGGTCGCCGAAAGGTAACCGGCGACTGCCTCGAACCAGACGTAAATACGTTTATTTTCAAAACCTTCGACCGGTACAGGTATCCCCCAGTCGATATCGCGGGTAATAGCCCGGTCTCGCAGACCTTCTTTCAGGTAACGTTGAGTGAGCATAAAGACGTTCGGTCGCCATTGCTTCTGTTCCCCCGCCCATGTCTCAATCTGTTCCTGAAAAGCGCTGAGCTTGAAATAAAACTGGTCGGAGTCTCTGAACTCGGCCGTTGTGTCACAGGTCCGGCATCGGGGATTAACCAGCTCCTGAGCGTCCAGCAGCTTGCCGCACGCGTCACACTGGTCACCGCGGGCACCGGAATTACCACAGTAAGGGCATTCACCTTCTACATAGCGGTCGGGCAGGAAACGCCGGCAGTGCGGACAATAAGTCTGAGAGACGGTCCTTGTTTCCAGGTAACCTTTTCCCAGCAGCTTGAGAAAGATGTCCTGGGTAACCTCGGTGTGGTTATCGGTATCGGTAGTGGTATAAAGGTCGAAGGAAATTCCCAGACGCTGCCAGCAGTCGAGGAATTCGGCCTGATAGTGGTCGACTATCTCCTTCGGCGTTTTACCTCTCTGCTCCGCTTTAATGGTTACTGGTGTACCATGGGCGTCCGAACCGGAGACCATGACCACCTCGTTGCCCTTTATTCGGTGGTAACGGGCGAAGACATCAGCCGGAAGGTCGGCCCCGGCGATAGTCCCCAGATGAAGCGAGCCGTTGGCATAAGGCCAGGCAACACCTACATATATTCTTTCACTCATAGGCAAATCACCATATCGATACTATATATCTCCGGTTTATATTTCCGAATCCGGAAAGAATGTCAGTATCCTTTCATCCTTTTCTTCCTTGTAATAGGCATAGCCTTTCTTTAATGCGCATTCCACGCAGTAATATGCAGTCTGCCCACCTTCTTCCACTTCAACGCCCTTTTCCTCGTCGGTAGCAAGGTATCGTTCCGAATGAGGTACAATTTTAAGGCATTCTTTGCATTGAATATCACCCAGAGATATATTTCCTCTTCTCATCTTCAACTTCCTCCTGAATCATTATACCTTAATTCTGCTTCTTTTTAAGCCAGGCTTGATACAATTCTTTCCTTGAGAGTC
This sequence comes from Dehalococcoidales bacterium, assembly GCA_034416335.1. Classification (GTDB taxonomy): domain Bacteria; phylum Chloroflexota; class Dehalococcoidia; order Dehalococcoidales; family UBA2162; genus MGML01. The sequence goes on along the minus strand of DAOULV010000003.1, from coordinate 254,979 downwards.
CGGTTTCCCCGGATACCACTGCAATAACTTCCCTGGCGGTTAGTCCTGATCTGCGCATCTCATCCAGCCTGTTCTCGATATCTTCGGTTATCCGCGATTCTGTTCGTTCATTTTTTCCTTCGATTACCAGGGTAAACTCACCCCTGGGTTCTCCGAAATACTCCAAAGCCTCGCTGATCTTTCCCCTGAATATTTCTTCGTGTATTTTCGTTAACTCACGGCAGACGGCAATTCGTCTGTTACCGATATATTCAAGAACACTTTTCAGAGTACCTGTCACACGGCGCGGCGACTCCAGTATTATCAGTGTTCCGGGGTCGTTCTCAACCGAGTTCAGCAACTTCTTTCTGGCGCCAGCCTTCCTCGGGAGGAATCCGAGGTAGGTAAACCTGTCCGTAGGAAGTCCGGAAACACTCAATGCCGAAACTATCGCCGTAGCGCCGGGTATCGGGACTACTTGTATATCCCTTTCCCCTGCAGCTTTTATCAGTTCGTATCCCGGATCCGATATCCCCGGGGTCCCCGCTTCCGATACAAGAGCCACGTCTCCTTCTTCAAGACAGCCTAATATATGGTCCAGCTTAACCAGTTTATTGTGTTCGAAATAACTGGTCATCGGGGTCTTGATATCATATTTGTTAAGGAGCCGCTTTGTTTTCCGGGTGTCTTCGGCGGCTATCAATTTCACTTCCCTCAGTATCCGGAGAGCACGCAACGATATGTCTTCCAGATTACCTATAGGGGTAGCTACAACGTAGAGGGTGGGCATCAGCTTAACTCTTCCCCTTGACTAGTCGTACCGCAGAAATAATGTTTTTCCTGCCTGACAAACTTTGGATATTATAGTCTACCACACACAAACTGTCTATGTTTTAGTTAATCCGATGCCCTAAAAAATATCCCAGTCAATCCTGAAAAACTGCTTGAAAACTGTCTGAATTCCTTGATTTTGAACCCGAACTCTGGTATATTTCAAATAAAGGGGTGAAGAAAATGACCACTCCCGGACGCAAGGAACTCCGACGTTCCTACGGATTCGACGAAGTCGCAATTGTTCCCGGTGATGTAACCATCAATCCAGACCAGACAAACATCGATTTTACCATTGAAGACCACACTTTTAACCTGCCTGTCCTTACCGCTTCCATGGATGCAGTAGTGGATGTGAACTTTGCTGCATTGATGGGTAAGATGGGAGGACTCGGTATACTCCACCTTGAAGGAGTACAGACCCGTTACGAAAAGCCGGCGGAAGTGCTGGCTGAAATCGCCGAGGTCCCCCAGGAAGAGGCTACCCGGACACTCCAGAGAATCTACTCGGAACCGATAAAAGAAAACCTGATAGGACAGCGGATAGAAGAAATCAAGAAAGCCGGCAGTATTGCCGCCGTTGCTGCCCTTCCTGCCAATACGAAACGTTTCGCCCCGATAGCCGTGGAAGCCGGAGTAGACATACTGACGGTGATGTCCACGGTCACATCGGCACGGCATATTTCAAAGAGCGTCAGGGGATTGATATTCCAGGAACTGGTTGAATCCGTACCGGTTCCGGTAGTCGTTGGAAACTGCGTCAGCTACAGTGCTTGTCTTGAACTGATGAGAGCCGGTATATCCGCCGTGCTTGTCGGGGTTGGCCCCGGAGCTGAATGTACCACCAGGGAAGTCCTGGGCATCGGTGTCCCCCAGATAACTGCTGTAATCGATTGTGCTGCCGCCAGAGACCAGTACCAGAAAGAATCCGGTAGATATATACCTATCGTTGCAGATGGCGGAATTCGTAAAGGTGGTGACCTGTGCAAGGCGATCGTTGCCGGTGCCGACGCCGTGATGATAGGTGCCCTTTTCGCTCAGGCGGAAGAATCGCCGGGACACGGCTACAACTGGGGGATGGCTGCACCACACGCCGCTCTCCCGAGAGGGACCCGCATTAAGATCGGTACCACCGGAACCCTGAAGCAGATTTTGTTCGGCCCTTCGTCAGTCACCGATGGCAGCCATAACCTTATTGGCGCTCTCCATAATGCTATGGGTCTCTGCGGAGCCGCCAATATCCGTGAAATGCACAAAGCGGAAATGGTAATTGCTCCGGCTATCACTACCGAAGGCAAGTCTTGGCAGATAGCCCAGGCCTAGAAAAATCATGGACGACCAGCTGAAAACAATCCGCAGGGCGTACGATCTGACTGTAGAGCAATACCGGAAAGGAATCGACCCACTGGATGGTGTTCCTGATAACATCAGGAACACTGATTTTTTCCAGGCATTTAGTAAGGAATCACGCCTGAACAGCGGTGCGGCAGACATCAGGGGTTACCTTTCCCCCGAAGTTGGCATGAAATTTCTGGATGCCGGTTGTTCAGCAAACCTGGTTAATTACGACCTTGGAGAATGGCCGTCTACCTATTACGGTGTGGATATCAGCCCGGCTCTGGTCGATGCGATGAAAGGCTACGCTGCGTCTAATAACATTCCTATAGGCGGACTCTATGTAGCAGATTTATCCAGCCTGCCCTTCGAAAGTAATTTCTTCGATATTGCTGCGGTAATAGGCGTGCTTGAATACTGTACGCTGGAATACATCTCTTCCGCACTTGGCGAACTACACCGGGTGATGAAACCCGATAGTAAAATTGCACTGGATGTACCAAACACGAATCATCCATATGCTGCGGACATGCAGAGACTTGAGACATACCTGGGGAGACCAAACTTCCTGCCTTCACGTCCTGAATTTGAAAACCTGCTTACACCATTATTCAGTATAGAAAAAACGGACGATTCAGGAGTAATGATCAAGTATTTCGCCCGTTCTCTAAGACCTGATTAGTTATTCTGACTACTCGGTCTCAGGCTGTTTCAGTACAGGTTCGGCTTTTTCTCGTTTACGAATTTGGGTAAAATCCGCACTATCAATAACTTTACGCAGCTTCCCAATATTTCCTTCGGCAACTATCGCCATCACTCCGGCTTCCCAGAGTGCTTCAAGTTCACTCCCGGTCACTTTCGAAGGAACACATGCCAGCAGCGGTTTATTCGGTATACCTCCGAACCTCTGGAGAATCATAAGGTCCTGCCACGTCAATACACCGGCACCATCCTGTCCGGTCGATACGAGTACCGCTTCCACCGACAACTCTACCACCGATCTTAATACGGAGTCGCTTACCGAGGTATCTATCTCCAGTATCTTCCCGATATCCTTATCTTCGATGATATCCAGCGAGGTATTTGCAGCCGGAAACACGATAAAGTCACAGCCGGTTTCTTTCAACTGCTTTATCTCTTTCTTCCCACCGGCTTTCAACCATAGCCCCCAGGGAATGCCTTCAGGCAGTTTTTTCGAAAATTCGACAGTCACTTCCTTCACGGACGCGTCCACCAGAACGGCATCCGCACCCGAAGATTCATTGTCACTTCCTGAAACAATACTTACCATCTGTATCTTTCTCGACGAAGAAGCTGACTGCTCTCTTCTGAATCCTATAGATGAAGACTCCCCATGGGTTAGTTTTTTCAGTTTATCGATAAATGCACTCATTTCAACCTCCTCCCCGTATCCTAATGGCTTTTCAAATATTCGACGGCAGCTCTTACTCCGGCTCCCGGCTCAACCTTGCAGCCTTCGACTGCCAGCATCTTTTCAAGACTTGCGAGTACAAGCAGAACATTCTCGGGGGTTGAAGAATACCCCATTAATCCGATACGCCAGACCTGCCCTTTCAGTGGTCCCAGTCCGCCGCCTATTTCAAGGTTAAATCCGTTAAGCAGTCCTTTTCGTACAGCCGCATCATCCACTCCAGCCGGTATACGTACCGTGGTAAGCATACTGAGTCGATGACCTTCCTGGGCATGCAGTTCCAGCCCCATAGCTTCCAGTCCGGCTTTAACGGCATCGCCATGCAGCTGGTGACGCTTTATACGTTCATCCATGCCTTCTTCGATAACCAGTCGCAGGGCTTCATAAAAGGCATACACCATAGATATCGGTGCAGTGTGGTGGTAGAACCTGTCGTTCATCCAGTAGGTGGAAAGGAGTGAAAGATCAAGGTACCAGCTTGGAACTTTTGTATTGCGGCTGGTTACAATATCCAGGGCTTTTTTATTCACGGTAAAAGGAGCAAGCCCCGGAGGACACCCCAGACATTTTTGAGTACCGCTGTAGCTGATGTCTATTCCCCAGTCATCTATCGCCAGTTCGGCTCCGCCGAGTGATGTAACGGTATCTGCCAGGAATAATGCATCATACTCCTTCGCCAGCCTTGATATTTCCTCCAGTGGCTGCTGTACGCCGGTTGAGGTTTCTGCATGAACGACCGCTACCATTTTTACCTTTTTCTCGGCTTTCAGTGCCGCTTCGATATCTGCAGGATCGATTATTTTCCCCCATTCAGCCGGCACTTCGACCACCCTGGCGCCGCAGCGAACGGCATTCTCGACCATTCTCGCACCGAAGAAGCCGTTAACGCCGATTACCGCCACATCTCCCGGCTCAAGGAAATTGATGAATCCGGCTTCCATTCCTGCTGAGCCTGTCCCCGAAATGGGAAAGGTAAGTTCATTTTCGGTACGGAAGACAGTGCGCAGCATTTTAACGGTATCCTCCATTACCGATATGAAGTAAGGATCCAGGTGCCCTACCATCGGTGCCATCATTGCCATCAGTACCCGGGGATGGATATTGCTTGGTCCGGGTCCCATGAGAATCCTCGTAGGGGCATTTATCTCTTTATATGCTGTTTCCGACACTGGTACGCACCTCCTTAAAAAGTGAAGTAATGGAATCATTATATATGTTTTTAAGGCTGAATGAAAAGCCGGATGACTGTTCTGGGAATATTATCGACTATGCCTGGCGCAGGCTTCGCAGAATTTCCCTGAATGCCGGCCGCTTTCCGTACATCAGAAGATAGGTTCTGAATATCTTGGTACCCAGCAGGAATAAAACAATAATGCAGCCTACCAGCAGTACCATACTGAGAACTATCTGCCAGACAGGTATCTCACTCACGGCAAGCCGTATTATCGATGTAATAGGCGCTGTGACAGGGAAAAGCGTCAGAAAGACGGTCAGTCCATGGTCTATGTGTTCAACGAGAAATGATATAAGCACAAGGGGTGCCGCCGCCGGCATAAGAAAGAAAAATGAAAGCTGCTGGCCGTCCCGGTATGTCGGAACTATCGCCCCGATACAGGAGAAAACCACCGCGAACAGGAGGTAGCCCAGGATGAAGTAAGCCAGTCCGAACCCTATCAGCCTGCCCGGGATTTCAAGACTGGCAAACATGCCGCCGATAGTGGAGGACGCCAGCCCCGAGACGATAAAAGCAGTAACAAACCAGAATGTAATCTGGAGAAGTCCGCCAGCACCAAGTCCTATTATCTTACCAAGCATCAATTGCTTCGCGGAGACCGAGGAAAGGAGTATCTCCATCACCCTGTTCTCTTTTTCATCTCCCAGTCCTTCAATAAGGGTGAATGCAGCGGATAAAACCGCTATCCAGAAAAGCAAGGTGAATATATACGGCACCAGGAATACACTGATAACTCCACCCTGTTCTGGGGAAACCTCGCCTGTTTCCTTATCCAGTCTTATACTGTTGAACCAGACAGGATTTTCAGTCCTCTCCAGTAAATCGTCTTTGAACTGGTCTTTGAACAGGTTATATAACAGAAAATTCCTGACCTCGTAACGGACGGTACTGGACATCTCAAGTTCACGTTTTAACGTAAAACGGTCGATCTGTCCCGTGGAAACGTAATCAGGAGTAATAACAAAGTACTCGTCGATGTCTTCCGCTATCAGGGCATCGGTTGCGTCTTCTGTCGAATTATACTGTATCAGTTCGATTTCAGTCGTCTGGCTTGTATCTGTGAAACCTCCTGCCTGGTCGACGTATCCAATCTTCGTTATCTCGGCTTCCTGTTCCTCGGTTGTAATATTCTGCACTATCTGGTAGCCACCAATAGCACCAAATGAAAGAAGGGGAAACAGAAGAGATATAATGATATATCCCTTCTGCTTTATCAGGTGGAGGAATTCATGCTTAATAACCCTGATAATTTTGTCCATTACTCGTCTTCCACCATCTGGATAAAGATATCATTCAAACTGGGAGTCGATATCTCGAACCGGTTGACCTTTGTTTCTCTCTCGACAAGCTGTGCAAGTATTTCTTGAGCGGATGTTTCCGGATCAAGGAATAACTCGGTATGGTCACGGTAGTCGGCATGTCGAGTGATGCCATTTATTTCAGGCAGATCTCCCTCATACTCCAGAATTATCGAGTTATTTCTGAACCTTGTTTTTATCTCATTGATTTTCCCGTAAAGGACGTTTTTCCCTTTATTTATCATAAATACGCGATCGCACATTTCTTCAACTTCATTCATACGGTGCGTACTCATAATAATCGCCTTGCCCTGGCCTCTCATCTCCATAATGAGATTTTTCAGCAGCTCGGTGTTCACGGGGTCAAGACCAGCAGAGGGTTCATCCAGAATTACAAGTCCGGGGTCGTGAACTATCGTCACCAGGAACTGAATAAGCTGCCCCATACCGCGGCTGAGTTCCTCGATTTTCTTGTTGGCATGGTCCAGCATTTCTACTCTGCCTAAAAGTTCCTCAGCCCTGCTTCTGGCTTCCCGTGTACCAAGACCTTTCAGCGAAGCCAGATAAACAATGGAATCGATTACTTTAAGTTTCCGGTACATTCCCCTTTCTTCAGGGAGGTACCCTATTTTGTTCTTGGTCTCATTGCTTATCTTTTCACCGAGTACCGTTATCTCGCCCGAATCAGGCTTGATAATATCCATTATCATCCTGATAGTGGTGGTCTTTCCGGCACCGTTTGGCCCGATAAGTCCGAATATCTCACCGCTCTTCACCTCGAAAGAGACATCATCGACTACCCGGGTGAAATTATATGTCTTGGAGACCTTTGAAACGGTGACAGCGTTGTTGTACATGTCGGGACAATTATATCATCATATTTACGTAGAGTGAATAAAAATGGAGCCAGCGAAGAGAGTCGAACTCTTGACCGACGGTTTACGAAACCGTTGCTCTACCACTGAGCTACGCTGGCTTTTAATACTTTTTTACTTACCTGTTTTGTTAAGTCTATAATGCCACTCAGGTGTCTGATTGTGCTTTTTAAATTATAGACGTGGAGGCATGTATTGTAAAGATTATGGAGGCTAGAGTTAGTCACGCTTGAGAGAATTCGGATAACCCTCAATCATATCAATCATAAATTTAGTAACATCGATCTTATCAGCCATAAGTCTCGATTTGTTAACTTCCATTTGTTTCTTCGTATTCTCCATTTCGAGTAACAAACAAGCCTTATCAACTGCTTCGTTCTGTTCACTGAAAGAAAAAAGAAGTCCGTACTTATGCTCAAGTTCGTCAAGGTTGCCGAGCTCCTTTGCCAGCGAAGAAACGAAAATGGAAGGAGTACCTAAAAAAGCAGCTTCGGTTGCCATGGTTGCGCCTTCACCGATGTATAAAGCAGCATAATACAGCAAGTGATGGATTTCTTCGGGTTTAATCTTTACTATATTTCTATTCAGTTTCGTGCTGATATCGCCTTCAGCCGATACCAGTACACGACCATATTTCTCCAGCCTTGACACAGCTTCCTCGACACGTGCAAAACCTTTCTGACCGATATCATGAACGGCATTCCACGATACGGTTCGTAATACCGTAAATTTCTCATCAATACCAAGACCAGCTTTCTCCAGGACAGATGAGTCTGGTTTGAAGTGATCGGGATGGAGATAAGCCAGTTCATGAAAACCTTCGTACCTTATGTGTTTTTTACCATAATCTTTTTTAAAACAGGAAGGAGTAAGTATATAATCGGTAAAAGGAACGCTCAATATATCTACTATTCCTGCGGGTTCTGTATCTCCGAATGCCAGGCAGGGCTTCCCCATCAGTTTGGATACATGAGCAGCGCGGACCGATCTTACTCCAAGGAACAGGTCTGGTTTGAATCTCCTGACCGCTTTGTACATCTTCAAGTCCATCAGCGGCACATTGATTATCTTCTCAGGTAGGGAACGGCCGTAACTGCCCATAGGTACATACGGTAAGTCCAGGTTATGCAGCAACTCCAGGGTTACATCTTTATCTGTCGCTGTAATAAGAGTCTTATGCCCACGGTTTACCATCTCCCGAATGAAATACTTGAAAAGGTGGACATGAGCGGGGTGGCCTATATCAATAGAAATATTCAAAAAATGTTCCTGTTATCGATTCTGTTCTGACCGCTTGTTCTTACGAAAATACTTGTTTAAAATTCTCCAGAAAAAACCTTTTACCAGTAAAGGTGCTACCGTAAAAATGTACTTGTGATACCTGATCTTGGACTTTTCCTTGCCGTAAATCGCAGGAATGGCAACATCGGTTACTTTGCATCCGGCGGCATTCATTTTACAAAGCATATCGTTGCAGTAACCGTATCTCGGGTAGACATTATCAAGGTCGATATTTAGCAGGCATTCCCGGGTTGCTGCCGTGAAACCGTTTTGAGGGTCACTTATAGCCCAGTATCCGGAAGCCACTTTTGTAAAAAGAGATAGTATACGGTTGCCAAATAATCTCCATCTACTCATGCCTTTGGTGTGCCCGGGGTATAGCAGTCGGTTTCCCTTGCTGTAATCAGTGTCTCCCGAAATAATGGGTTCAAGAAGTTCTGGCAGATATTGCTTGCTCATTTGCCCATCGCCAGCCATGACAACCATTATATCCAGGTTTTCTTTTATCGCTTGTTTGTATCCCTTTACTATCGACGCACCGACTCCATTGTTATACCCGTTTTTTATAACATGGATTCGAGGATCGTTAAATTCCTCAATAATTTGTCCCGTACTGTCCTGGCTGCCGTCATTCACCACGAATATGCGGTCGGCCTCGGGCGGCATATTTGCCAGCGTCTGAGCAATTAACAATTCTTCATTGTAAGCCGGGACTATTATTGCTAAGCTATATTCTTTGTACATTTCTGTCCTGAATTCAGTACGTTATTGTATTTAATACGTGCATGGTGTATCAGGTGTTATTCCGGGTTTGAAGTTTTGAAAATCTGATGTTCATCTACAGATTCCGACGGATTGTTATAATCCCAGCCAGTCGGTACACCCCAGAAATGGCAATATGAACACAGAGGAATTTTATCTCTCTGCCCCTGTTTATGGTATTCCAACCACTCCATACGCTTCGGACTATTCCAGATTTCTGCAACCGACTGAGTGTTAACGTCTCCAATAACTCCAATACCTTTCGGATCGAAGCGTACGCAGATAGATGCTTTACCTTTTCTGTCAATGGCCAGGTGATAGAGGAAATCCAGGCATATTCCGACTTCCGGTATTGTCGGAGCTTTCTCATAGTCGAAAGAACCCATCGGCGCATGCAGAATACGGGTAATTATCAGCGTATTGAACTTTTTATACGGTTCCGGGTCAACGTGACCTACAAGACGGAGTGAAGTAAAAGGTTTTTTAGGACCTTTCAGGCGGAGGAATTCTTCGATTATTTCATATTGTTCCCCGGCATCCGGATCATTTTCTATAACCGATATGGAAATCGTATCCAGGTTATCGATTATTTCATCAGCTTTTTCCACCATCAATTTGCCATTGGTAACTGTATTGGTAATCTGTTTATCAAACAGCCGGACCGCATCACCAAACCTCGGATATAGCAGTGGCTCGCCGTTATTATGGAGCTGAACAATAATATTCGGGGGCAACTGGACAGCTATTTTCTCTACAAGTTCAAAATCCATATCACCGTAATCCAGCGCCAGTTCAGGGTAGTCCCTGTCTACTTTTCTGCGACCGCACATCCAGCAATTCTTATTACATCGGCTGGTTAACTCTATATTTACATTCGCAAGTCCGGACAAACTGTTGTCACTCATCTTACCGTCCACCCTCCATCGATAACCAGCGTTTGCCCTGTCATATACGATGAAGCATTGGAAGCCAGAAAAACCAGGGCTCCTTCCAGATCTTTCGGCACGCCAGTCCTTCCCAGTATTGTCCTGTCGGCGAGTTTTTCCATAAATGTATCGTCTTTCGGGGCGTTGTAAGCATCCTTATTGCTGTTAGGAAACGCTCCGGGGGCAATAGCATTGACTCTGATATTATATTTTCCGTAAAAAGAGGCCGCATATCTTGTAAATGCCAGAATTGCTGCTTTCGCCGCCCCGTAGCTGGGTGGGTTTATCAAATCTGTATCTTCATATAATCCGGGGTCGGGCGCTACCAGGGCATACATCGAGCTGATATTGATAATGGAACCACTATTCTGCTGCTTCATTTTTTCGGCTATTATCTGTGTAGACAGACCGTACCAGTAAACTCCGCTTTCCAGTCCCCGTATCCATTGCTCCCTGGATATGGATTCTATCTTCCCGGAGGGATCATTGAACCCTGTTTCACGACTGAATTCATACGCATTGTTGACTAGGATATCGATTGTAGAGTTGTTTTCAATACTGGATTTCAGACATTCGGAATATGCTTTATAGTCGTAAAGATCGACATTGCAGCACTCTATCATGATTTTTCCGTACTTCGATTTCATTATTTCTGAAAAGTCTTCCAGCTTTTTCCCGCGTCCGTATAGAATTACCCTGGCTCCACTCCTGAGAAGGCATTCCGTGAAATTTCTACCAAAAAACCCGGCTGCGCCGGTAACCAGTGCTACCTTGCCTTCCAGCGAGAAAACGGAATTTATATAATCGCCTGTCATTATTTTCGCTGACCTTTTCTACCCTTCAGTCTTAGTATACATTCACATAATTCAATGTCTTCGGGAGTGTCAATCTGGAATGAATCCAGAGGATCCATTTCATATACGGCTATAGTTCCGCCAAGCCTGTTTTTCAGGTCTTTTAATACCCACGGTTTGAGCACGTATATCGATCCATTTTCCTGGTATTGAACGGGGAAGTCCTGCTCGCGCCATCTCTTATTATAGTCATAATTTACAGGTTCGGGAATTCCGTTTTTAATACGCCAGATATATTTGTTGAAGACAAAAGCTGAAAACAATGAATCTGCTTCTTTTTCGAGGAGTGTATTTATTGCGTTATCGATGTCATCCGGTTTTCTGAGAGGAGAAGTACATTGGAGGAATACGATTAGTTCCGGTAAAGCTTCCTGACGCTCGCTGATAGAGTCCAGAACATTCAGCAGGGCGTCTTCCGAAGTGGCAGTATCGGATGCCAGTGCTGCTGGCCGTTCGAATACTTCCGCACCATATTTTACGGAGACTTTGGCAATTTCCTTATCATCCGTGGAAACGATTACCCGTCCCGTCAGTTGTGAATTTTTTGCCTGTTCGATGCTGTGCGCAATCAGGGGTTTCCCTTGCAGGTTCAAGAGGTTTTTCCCGGGAATTCTTTTCGAACCGCCGCGTGCAGGTATTATGGTGATAGTGTTCATCGTAAATCGTGCTATGAGTAAATTCTCAGTTTTTCCCTGATGGGTATTTCAGAATCGTAGACCATTTTAATGCCGTCACCCAGGGCAGACTCGATTATCCTTACATCCCTTACCATTCTGTTTAAACCCTGAGGTTCGAGCGATGCGGCCTGATCGGAACCGTACATTGTCCTGTCTAGGGTTATATGTCTTTCAAGAGAAGTAGCACCCAGAGCGACAGCAGCCAGGCTTATCTGGACTCCCCGTTCGTGGCCGCTGTAGCCGACATCGCTTCCGAATCGTTCCCGCAGAGTGATGATGCAGCGCAAGTTGGCTTCTGTGTTTTCCATAGGATAAGTACTGGTACAATGCACAAGTTCGTAAGGACAATCATGTTTCCGGAATATGGACAAGGCTTTCTCTATCTCTTCTATCGTGCTCATTCCAGTTGAGATAAAGGTATGCTTTTTCTCTTCGGCAATCATCTCCAGCAGTTTTGTATGGGTTAACAAAGCTGAAGCTACTTTATTATGCTTCAGGTTGTACTTCTTCAGAAATTTCTGACTCTCGGTATCCCAGGCGGATGCATACCAGTCGATGCCTCTTCCCCGGCAGTAGTCGTCTATCTCATCGTACTCGGATTCGCCGAACTCCAGCCCCTCTTTCTGCTCTCGCTGAGTGGTCCCCCAGGGACTTTCACGCGGGCTGTCCAGCAGCTCTTTGGAGTATACGATATCGATAGTCCTCTTTTGAAACTTAACGGCGTCACAACCAGCTGTTACTGCTTCATCGATAAGCTTTTTCGCTATATTCATATCGCCGTTATGATTGATGCCTATCTCAGCGGTAACATAGACATGCCTGGTTTCTGGCGAAATCGAAATTTCATTATTACCACTACTCATCCTTCCCCCCTCTCCGTTAAGTATTATACATCATACATAATTGCTAACACATTGCACTATGTATCGGGCAATTCTCTCTCCGGCTCTCCCATCGAATCGATAACACTGCGTCTTTACAATTCTCTCTCTTCCCTGCCGGTCCATATCAGGATTATCAAGATACTGTTTTATCCATTCTATCAGGTCTTCGTGGCTGTCTGCTAATCTTACTCCTCTGGTGCTGACTATACTCCGGTAATGTAAGAAATCATAATGGCGTGCTGCTGAGAGCGGGAAAGCTATATTTTCTCGGCCATCATATTTGATGTTAACTACAGGAGTATCAAAAATTGCTGCCTCGATGCTGACGGTTGAAGCAACATTGATTATGACATCACTGTAAGTCAGTATATCGGCATAATGTATCATATCGTCTTTAGTAGGACTCCACTTATCATAATACGCTGAAGATTCTCTCCCGGCACTCTCGAAAATGAAATTCCCATCACCCCGGTATTTTTCAAGGTTGCTGTATCGTTCCGGGTCATCTTGTGGATGAAACCTGATGAGCAACTGGGCAGGATATCCAAGTTCACCGTTCTTTATGGATTCACACAACATCTCCAGATTTTCCTGTTCTTTTGGAGATATAAGTGGTGGTACTGTAGCGAAGGTCACCAGTTTTTTTTCAGGGTCTCCACCTATCTCTCTGAAAAAATTAATCCGCTGTGTAGGTTTATACCCACAATAGTAATCGTACTGCGGTGTTCCGGAAAGGAATATCGCGTCGGGTGAATAATCGTAAAAACGGATAAGCTCATCCCTCAAGATTTCGTTCCAGACCACGATTTTTTCGAACTTCATAGGAAGTTTGCCGTGGTTCGTCACATTATCCCAGCTGCGAATCATTGCTACTATCGGCGTAGCAGTATCCAGACATTTGCGCAATAGCGGTAATTCATCCGTGTTATATGGGTCTGTCGAGAAATAGAGATCGGGATGGTATTTTTCAAATAGTTCGTTATATATACCATTTTTAAAGTAGTGCATATAGATATGTTCCATCAAGTTCATAAGTGGCCGGTTCCTGTCAACAATCTTTCCTATAACCCGAATTTTAAAATAATCGGTTAACTTTTTGTTAAGCAATCTGGCGTCTTCAATTATCCGCAACGTAACATTATCTATCGAATTCTTGTATACTCGGTCGGCTATTCCCCCGCAAAAAACCTCGAAAAAGCCTGAATTATAAGGATACATATTCTCGATAATGACATTATCACTGCCGTATTCTCTGGCGAATTCCTGATGGTTCGATTCATACGTCAGGAGAATTATTCTGATATTTGATTTCCGGAGATACTCAAATACCCCGGTCCTTAGTATATTTTTTACAAGGTGCCCCATTGGTATCGGCAGAATAACTGTTTTCATTTTTCCTGCTTTTTGAACTGGAGTTTTCAGGATTGACAGAAGCAGCTTTTTAAAGCTGCCCTGATTCCTTTTTCTGTCTCAATAGATTCTTTCCGGGTAAATTTATTCTTTTCCCGCATTGCCCTATCCCGGAGGAAGTTGATATCCGGGATATTTGCCGGGTCATTGTATTTACCGGCAGCCAACGCTCCGGGTTCTCCGTTTACTTCTATGCTTTCGGTAGAGAAAGAAACCGAATGGCTGCTGATAAGTCTGGCTCTTTGAATAAGAGGAGATTTTATCGTCATCAGTCCGGCGAGGTCCCTGCTTTTATGGTCGACAAATATAGCGATACGCTTTGAATCCATTATCTTACAGAGAGTGGGTACCCGTTGAATACCAGTTCAGGAATTTCACCAGGTTAGAGCAGGGTAATCCTTATATATATTTATCCACCGACATCAACCCAGATGTAAAGCCTCTTATCGAGTTTATCCTGCTTGAACAGGATAAACTCAACCTTCTGATCCTCTCCAGCCCTTTCAGGTGTAAAGTATATCACACCGCTCCATTTCATGTCATTGTTCAGCATTAAAGTGTCAGTACCGTTGACGGTAACTCCTTCTATATCCACTTCAATCCGGTAGGAGGTTTCAGTCTGTTCACGGTTGACTATATAGAACCGAACCTGCCCCGGTTCACCCTGATTCAGAGTAATGTTCGATTCTATGGCACTGCCGTCTGGCAACGAAAGGTAGAATTCCGTAAAAGACTCCTCGGTCTTTGGAACAGCTGCTATATAACCAAGTACTCCCAGACTGATGACTATGACAACAATGAGCGTTAATACCAGCAGCCTGTCGATTGTGTTTTTCGGTATCTCCGGTCTCTTTACTTGAAACTCAATCCAGAGGATATTTTCATTCGATAAACGTTTCCGTCTGTACAGGGCAACGATAGCTGCAGCTACAATAAAACCGGTCGTAGTGAAAAGTATCGGGTAGAGTCTTATTCCAAGGGAAGTAAAATTCAGAATGAGGACTATTACCGAGACTATTCCCAGACTGAAACCAATACTGAATCCCAGAGTCTGGAACGCGTCCAACCGGTCTTTTGCCGGATAGACAGCTTTCAGGAGTGTATATCCGGGAAAGAATAGAGCGAACGGAAGCCCGATAAATATCCGGATGATACTGGAGGGAAATAAAGGGATAATCAAGACCAGTATCAGAGTGAAAAATATTATCAGGATTATATCATTCGGTATTTTTATACGAACCATATTTCCGGTTTTCCGGGTTAATATTTCTTTTCAATCAAACCATGCCGGTAGAATCTTTCCAGATAATCAAGAACAGTGTGATAATCCATATCCAGTTCTTCAGCAATATCGAAAACGCTGTTGTCTCCTTCAAGTCGGAGCATAATCTGTTCGATGTTGGCATTCAGTTTCCTGTCCGTCCTCCAGTCCACCCATAATCCATAACCGGATAAAAACACAGGACCGCGAAATTTCCTCAAAGGTATATAATCGCCGTCAAGAATGTCGATTATCTGCAGTACCAGGTCCCTTGACTCTACTAACCTTTCCCCCGAAACTATATCGGGGTTATCATCGCTGGTATGATATTCCGGGTACGGATACCTGCTTAGTGAAATCATGGGGATATCGACTCCCGGACCGTTAAAAACCATCTCATCATTGGATACCACTTTTCTGAAAGCATCTTCCCTGAAATTGGAAACAATGTTTTCCATAACATACCTGGCGATTCTGTCAAGTTTCGTATTCCCCTGCCTGCTCAGCTGCAGAGCAAGTATGTTATCGTTACCGAGCATCTCGAGAAAAATACCGAACCTGAATTGCGGTATAAGGTTCTCGTTTTGACTCAGATAGGCAATAGAACCTATCGTTTCGGGTAAAAACAGCAGCTTATAGGTATAATGCCTTTGCTTTTGTCCCAGTTTTCCGGCAAGGTCGGCAAGTACAGCTACTCCGGCGAGGTCATCGTTAACCATGCAAGGGTGACACAAATGAGCGACGAGAACTATTGTCTCATCCGACTCACCGGGAATTGTACAGTCTCCCACTTTCAGAGTGCCCGGTTCAAATTTTGAGTTGATAAATACCCTGTAGTTATCTGCGGTAAACCGTCTCAGCCTGTCATGCTGAATACAGAATCCCCAGTCTCGTTCATAGTATTTAAACTCGAACGGTATCGCACCGGGACGGTCAGTTCTGGTATGCAGATGCTTCATTAATTCTTCCCGACTCACTGTATCATCGATAGGAAGTGAATATGAGAGAACGTGAAGTGGATGCTCTTTAACATCCAGAAGACGGTTCCCGGCGGTATCTTCAATATAGGCTTCGCCAACACTCCATTTCTCGGGAACAGTCCACGTCCAGCACTTCGTTCCGGATGGAATTTCGTGAACAATAAGAGGTATTTTCGCGGCTATATAATCAAGCGCTTCATCATACCCATCGGAAATAATATCCCGTCTTTTGAACCAGATATCATTAATTAAATCCAGCATTATCATTATTCACTCCCGGAGGAATCCTGGAACATAAACAGCGGATTCTTCTTTATCTCCTCGGTTTCGATCCTGAAAATATCCTGAGTTCTAAACATTTTTATGGTACTCTTACCTATCTTGGTAATATTCACCAGGCCTTTTTCTTCGAGAATCTTACCGAGAGGTTCGACATTGGTTTTCAGATTCCTTTCACGATCCCTCACATAATAGGTGAATGTATCCAGGTGTTTTTCACCATCGATTACAATTTCACCTGAAAAATCCTTGTAGTACCTGTAATCGACTCCCAGCAGTTCTTCGACATAATGGACGAAGTTGCCACCGCTTGTGTAGTTGACACCGAGAGACATTATCCAGGCATTTAACCTGTGAAGTTTACCGTATACCGAGTCTTTACCGAAAGTACTTTTATCGGTAATAGTAGTTAGTTCGTCGGCAAGTTTACCGTAAGCTGAGACCGAGTGTATAGGATCGGCACTTCGTTTTGTCGCGGGCATCTTTCTAAGGAATTCTGCCAGTATACCTACGTTTTCCGATGGTGAATTATTCAGGTCGAATAAACCTTTGCCGGTTTCATTGAACTGCTCGCAGAAAGACAATGTAAAAGCTGGCATCAGTAGTGTTCCTTCGGGAGTTAATACGGTTAACAGAGCATCTATTACTGTCTGGGGACCGCCTTCAACCCCACCGAAAGATTTATAAGAACTGTGGACCATCACGGTATCACCCGGTTTGAGTCCCAGCTTTTTAAAGCCGGAAACAAGCTCGTTTAGACTGACCACGATATATATTCTCTCTCTCCAGTTCAATTGGTCGATGATATTATCTCAGACCGAAGTTTAACTAACCTTATGGATTTATACCAGATTATCACACTACATCAAGGAAGTGAACACTTTGACGAGTAGAGTGATGTGGGTATATGGAAATAAACAGAAAAAGTGGTAGGTATCATTTTGAATCCGGGAAGTGGGAATAACGGTTCTGTTGATATTTGGTTGTTTACATATGCCTTACCCCCAGCATCCCTTCCGGCCAGAACCATTAACGGTGACCGGAAAACTTTTCCGTCAAACAATTGAGATATTTCTGCTGAATACGGCAACTATTCGAGGGAGATAAAGGAGTTAAAACGAAAATCACATCCAAGTACAAATAGTACCGAAGGTTGACCTGAATACGGGAGATTGACACAAAAGGGAGAGAGGTTTTGTCCTCTCTCCCTCACGTCTAAAAAATATTCAATTTTCAGGTTGGCTGAGATTACATTTCAGCTTCGAGTGCTTTCTTTATCTTGTTATACGCATCCTCGGTTACCCAGGTCTTCCAGGTACTTTCATAGTTGTTGAGATACCAGATAGCAGCATCGGTATAATCCTGAACCTCGTTTTCTTTAGACCAGGCGGCTGTCCTGTTCAAAGCTTCAAGACCTACCATCATCTTATCCATCATGGTCTTGACATCGGGTGCTATGTCAGGGAGAGTCTTGTGGTAACCTTTGTCGATAGGCAAAGTTTCATAGGCGCAGGCTTCACTGAGTGGCCTCAAACTGGCATCATCTTTAGCGGCAATTATCTTAGCCCAGACATCGGCATTGTATTCAGGTTCTTCGAGTACATACCAGTCGTACATTCCCATCAGAGCTGTAGGTGCCCAGTAATAACCGAATACCGGTTCATTCTTCTTCTGTGGGCCGGCCAGGGCTGCTTCCAGAGCTCCGGAACTACCCGGATCTATTATGTTGTAGTATTTATCGAGTCCGTAGGCTTCCATCTTGACAGTATTTATTGCTTCGCACTGCCAGCCTACGATACAGTTCAAGAACAGGCCTTTGGACGGGTCTTCAGGGTCCTTGAACAGTTCCCAGTGGTCTTTCAAGTCCGTGACAGTATTGATGTCGTACTGTTCGTGGACCCACGTGGGTATTACCCAGAACTGGGGGCCGCCTTCATATATCTGACCGCCGTTTATGATATTCCCCTTACCAACCTCTTCGTTGTAGTTGTCAATCCAGTTCTGCTGCCACAACTCTACCCAGATATCAATATCTCCGTTTGCCAGAGACACCTGAGCGATGGGTGTGGTCATCTGAATAATCTCAACCGGATATCCATATCCTTCGGTAATGATATACTCTGAAATCGCATCGATTATCCAGAGAGATTCAAACTGGGTGTCACCGAGTTTTATGGTCGGTTTTTCTTCTTTCGTTGTTTCTCCGCCTCCGCAACCCGCGACCAACGATACTGCGAGAACGAGTGCCATTACGAGAAACAAGGTGCGTTTCAAATGAAACTTGATTTTCATACTTGATCTGACCTCCTTTTTATATATATAAATTACCGGTTTGGAATGAGTAAATAATTAAACGTGAACCGATAATTCGGTACTAAAAGATGTTTCACCTCCTTCCGCTTCGATATCATATTTTTAGCATTTTGTCATTATATATTAGTATCGTATATGATACAACCCCGTCAGTAAGTACTGCGCTGGGTTTCAGGTCTTTTTGCAAATCCTTGGCTGATACGGTCAAGTATTATTGCCGTAAATACGATAGCCGTTCCGCCCACGAAGCCTCTTCCCGGCTCTACCCGGGCGATTCCCCTGAGTACCTCCTCGCCAAGACCGCTGGCGCCGATCATAGATGCCAGTACCACCATAGCCAGGGCCATCATAATCGTCTGGTTCAGCCCCGCCAGGATTGTCGGCATTGCCAGCGGTACCTGTACCTTGGTTAATAGCTGCCATGTAGTGGAACCGAATGCCTTTCCTGCTTCTACTACATTCGAATCAACCTGCCGAATACCCAGGTTGGTCAGGCGGATTATGGGCGGTATCGAGTAGATGCAGGTTGCCATAATAGCCGGAGTCATTCCAAGACCGAATAGCATTAAAGCGGGAATCAGGTAGACAAAGCTGGGCATCGTCTGCATCATATCGAGTATAGGCCTTAATATATTATCGAAACGCTCGTTTTTAGCCGCCAGTATTCCTATCGGCATACCAGTAATAACACACAGCAGAGTTGCCGTAAGGACGATAGCCAGGGTCATCATCGTAAAGTCGTGTAAGCCCATGAAAAGCATAAACAGCATGAAAGCAGCTGCGATAAGGGCGAACCATTTACTAACCATACGCCAGGCAGCGAATGTTACGAAAACGATAACCAGCCACCAGGGCAGCCAGAGGAGAAAATCACGGAAAGGAATTAATATCCCTACTATTATAGACAGAATAAAGTCAAAGAACGGTTCCCAGTGTATTACTACCCAGTCTACGATACTGTCTATCCATTTAATGGCGTTCCAGCCGTAATCGAGTTCTTCAGGAAAATCAATGGCAACTCCCGGTTCTGTATCCGCAGGGACATTGTTATACAGGGCGATAGTAATAACAAGAAGAACAGCAAGTATTATCAGCCAGATAAGGAATTTCACGGGCGTCGGTATTCTTTTATCACCTTTACCGGCGGTTAACCGCTGCCAGAGGTTCTGTTTTTCAGATTGGGTATTATTATCGATTGTCATATGAAATTTCTCAACCGTTCCTGCCGGTTGTTTTTATTCCTCTCCGCTTTCGGTCTGGATTGCATCGATAAGATCTTTCCTGGTAATTACACCCAGGAGATGCTCATTATCGTCGAGGATTAACAGCGGGATATCTCCTTCGGCTATTAATGGCAGACATTCGGTTAAAGTATTGTCAGAAGATGCCTGCGGATATTCCGTCTGCAGGATGTCATCAACTTTTTTAATTCCTTCCTCAAGGGATGCTTCTGCCTGCGGTGCGGTAACTATGCCTTTCATCCTGCCGAAATTATCGGTAACAAAAGCAACATCGGCTTCCCTGTTTTTCATATCATTAAGAACCGATTCCAGATCGGCTCCTTCCCTGATTCTTACCGACGGCCTTTGCATAATACTGCTTGCCGGTAAAACATCGCCGCGTGAAACATCCCTGACAAACTCCTTAACATAATCATCGGCAGGATTGGCCACAATATCCATCGGAGTGCCGATCTGTACAACGACTCCATCCTTCATAATGGCGATGCGGTGGCCGAGTTTCAGGGCTTCTGCAAGGTCATGAGTGATAAACACAACCGTTTTACTTACGGTATCCCTGAGATTGATGAACTCATCCTGCATCTGCCGTCTGATGAGCGGGTCGAGGGCACTGAAAGGCTCATCCATCAGCATTATTTCCGGGTCGGATGCCAGGGCACGCGCCAGGCCTACTCTCTGCTGCATCCCGCCGCTTAGTTCGTGAATCATGCTCTTTCCCCAGCCGTGCAGACCGACCAGCTCGAGGGCATTTTTGATTTTCTCTTCCCGGGACTTGCCGCGTTCCCCGCGGATTTCAAGTCCGAAGCCTACATTTTCCTGAACGCTGCGGTGGGGGAGCAGTCCGAAGTTCTGAAATACCATGCTGAGTTTGTGACGACGGAGTTGTCTCAGTTCCTCTTTATCCATCTGGGCAACGTCGATGCCATCGATGAGGATTTTTCCGCTTGTTGGCTCGATAAGGCGGTTTATGCAGCGGACAAGAGTTGATTTACCGCTTCCGGAAAGACCCATAACAACGAATATTTCGTTCGGTTCAACGTCGAAAGAGACATCCCGGACAGCAAGAACATGACCGGTCTGCTCCAGTATTTCCTGCTTATCCAGGTTATCTTCGGAAAGTTCGAGCACACTCGAGGGATTGGGACCGAAGACCTTCCAGACATTTTGACAGGAAATGCTTGCTTCTTGCATATAGGCGATTCTCCTCTGAAAACAGCTCTGAAGACAATAAGGCGGTTAAGTCCTTATTGAATTAATTGACTGCCAATCGCAGCTTAAGGTGAGGGGCAGGGGTGCCCGGAGAAGGAGGCTGATATTTGATTTTCTTACTCCTATTCTCACTGGTCGAAAAGTCTCGTGTTAACCAGAGCCTTCGGGAATAAAATCGCTCATATTCTATCAGGATAAAGGTAAAGTGTCAAAGACTCTATCGACCTGTCAGTTCTTGGAGGGATTCTTGAAGCGTTGTAGAAGTGAGACGTAATCCCGGTATTCGTCCGCCTGTTTCTTCTGCTCGTTCTTGTTCCATCCCAGCAGCCCTCCCATCTCTGTCGCGACCTTATCGACAGCGTCAAGTCCGAGGCAGGAAGCCAGACCGGTAAAGCTCCGGCGGAGCAGAAAATCGGCAGGAGTAAGTGCCTGTTCATTTTCGACTGCGTGCCATATCTGGGCGATGATATCATTGGAGTGGGGGCATATCTGCTGCTTCCCTTTAGGGTCTTTTTCCGCCATATCGATGACCTGCCTGAGTCGTGAACCATAGAGGTTGTGAAGATGGGTTATCGTTTCAACAGAGAACTCTTTTTCTTCAGCTATTTCCGCCAGTTCTTCGGGTAATAAGGCAGGGGCACCCGGTAAAGGCGTTTTTGCGGTTATACAGGATTTATCGATGCCCAGTTTCTCGGCAACGGTATCCACCGTCTCTTCCGATACAGCCCTGTATCCGGTGAGTTTTCCGCCGACGATGGATATTGCTCCTTTAATACCGTCCGTTTTCTCATGGTCTATCAGTCTGTGACCCCGGGTGACATTCGAGGCACTGCCGTCAGGAGAACCGGCAAGAGCTCTTAGTCCGGCAAATGCATAATATATATCTTCTTTTTTCAAACCGGGGAAAGCTCTTCCTACTTCTTTCAAAAGATAGTCGACGTCTTCGATATCAGCGGCTACGGTATCCGAATCATCACTGTAGTCGGTATCGGTGGTCCCGATAAGTGAGTAACCTTCCCACGGAATAACGAAAAAGAGACGTCCGTCCGAATGTGAGAAAAGGACGTTAGCTTTCTCCGATATACTTGGAGTCACCAGGTGAATGCCTTTAGTTCTCCTCATCATCGGCTCCGACCCGGTATCGAGTTTACCGTGAACGATATCCATCCAGGGTCCGGCAGCGTTTATCACCATTCGGGTAGAAACATCGTACGAGTTTCCCGTAAGTGTGTCTTCGATTAGGATTCCGGTAACTGTGTCGCCTTCTTTACGGATTTCCGAGCATTTTGCGTGGTTTAGCACTATTGCCCCATGTCCGGTGGCACTCAGGATATTTTCAATACAGAGTCTCTCGGCAAAAGGTATCTGGCAGTCATAGAAATGATATGAACCTCTAAGATTATCTATTACCAGACCGGGTTCTATTTCCAGGGTCTTTTTCCTGGAATGATAATGATATGACGGCAGGCTTTTATCGAAGGACAGGATGTCGTATAGCCGCATTCCCAGCGCCATTATTACTCTGTCCCTGAAGCTGGTAATAGGCATCAGAAAAGGAAGGGGATGAACAAGGTGAGGTGCGATATGCAGAAGTATCTCTCTTTCCCTCATATCCTGCCTGACAAGTCCGAATTCGAGCTGTCGGAGATAGCGAAAACCTCCGTGGACCAGCCGGGTTGAGGTCGATGTGGTCCCGTAACCGTAATCTTCTTTATCTACCAGAAGGGTCTTTATTCCGCGGAGCGCTGCATCCCGGGCGATTCCTGTACCGACAATACCTCCGCCGATGACGGCCAGATCAAAAGTCTGGGTGTTTACTTTATCGAAATCTCTTTTCAAGCTTTATCCTCCGGTTAATCTTCGGCCCAGTCCCTGGCCTTCTCTATGGCGCGCTTCCATCGACCATACATCTCATCCCTGCGGTCATCGGACATACCGGGTTCATAGGTAACCGAAGCCCGCCATTTCTGTGATATATCCGATGTATCTTTCCAGAATCCTGTTGCCAGCCCTGCCAGGTAGCCGGCGCCCAGCGCCGTTGTTTCAGCTATTGCCGAGACCTGTATCGGAATTCTGAGGATATCCGATTGAAACTGCATCGTAAACCTGTTAGCAGAACCACCGCCGTCCACCCGCAGCATCGATATACTGAGTCCGGCTTCGGCACCCATCGCTTCAATAACGTCCCTCGTCTGGTAGGCAATAGATTCAAGCGCGGCTCTGACCAGGTGGTTCCTGGTAGTGCCCTGAGTCAGGCCGACTATTGTCCCCCGGGCGTACATGTCCCAGTAAGGGGCTCCCATACCGGAAAATGCAGGGACAAAATAGACTCCGCCGGTATCATCTACCGAAAGAGCCATATTCTCTGTCTCGGCGGCTTTAGTTATTATCCCCAGGCCGTCACGCAGCCACTGGACGGCTGCGCCGGTAACGAATATACTGCCTTCCATCGCGTATATAACTTCATCGTTTACTCCCCAGGCAAGGGTAGTTACCAGTCCTTTTTCGGACCTGACAGGATGTGTCCCCGTATTCAGGAGGACGAACGAGCCCGTGCCGTAGGTGTTTTTTGCCGAGCCCGTATCATAACAGGCCTGTCCGAAAAGAGCTGCCTGCTGGTCTCCCGCTATCGAGCCGATGGGTATCTTCCCATTGCCCACCAAACCTCCTTCAGTTTCACCGTATATCCGGCTGGAAGGGACGACTTTCGGAAGCAGGCATTCAGGTATATTCAGGATTTCAAGGAGTTCCTTATCCCACTCGAGGGTATGGATGTTGTACAGCATAGTCCGCGAGGCATTGCTGTAATCGGTAACGTGGACTTTCCCTCCGGTAAGGTTCCATACCAGCCAGGTATCCACCGTACCGAAGAGCAGGTCGCTTTTTTCAGCGCGTTCCTGTCCGTCTGGAGTATTATCCAAAAGCCAGCGTATCTTTGTAGCTGAAAAATATGCGTCTATAATCAGTCCTGTCTTTTCCTGTATGGACTGCGCCAGTCCTCTCTGTTTCAGTTCTTCACACAGCGGTGCGGTACGCCGGCACTGCCAGCCTATGGCGTTGCCGACCGGCTTTCCGGTGTGCCTGTCCCATACCAGTGTCGTTTCACGCTGGTTGGTAATCCCCAGGCATTTTATATCGCTTGAAGAAATTCCGCCTGTTTCGATTGCTTCACCGGCAACCGATAATATCGACTGATAAAGCTCGCCAGGGTCCTGTTCCACCCATCCTGGCTGAGGAAACAAACGACCGATTTCCCTCGAAACGCTGGAGACCACGCTGCCATCGGCATCGATAACTAAAGCCGTGCTTGCCGTTGTACCCTGGTCTATGGCCAGTATGTATTTTTCTGTCATCGTTTACTTACGTAAGGGCTGAATAATATAGTCAATAGAGTAACACGAACTGTGATGCTACACAACCGGTGCAGTACCGTAGAAAATTGCATTAGATGCGTTGTTTATGCCAGAATTTTTATAGAAAATCCGGAGGGCTGTTATGAGAATTATTATTTACGGTGCGGGTGGAATAGGATGTGTTATGGGAGGGCACCTGGCAAGGACTGGCCAGGACGTATTACTGGTTGGACGTCCCGGTCATGTAAATGCCATTAACAGGAACGGATTGAAATTTATTGCACCCTCCGGTATTGAGTACCTGAAAATACCGGCGGTCACCGGACCCGGACAGATAGAATTCGGCCCCGACGATGCCGTATGCCTGACGATGAAAGGACAAAATACCGAAGGCGCTATGAAAGACCTGAAGAATGTTGTGGATGATGTGCCTGTTTTTTGCTTTCAGAACGGTATCCGGAACGAGGATATTGTGTCAGGTTTCTTTCCGCGTGTCTACGGCGCGATGGTAAGAGTCGGCTCCGTCTACCTGACGGACGGGGAAATAATAGCGCGGCGGGATCCACCGGGGTGGTTTATTATAGGACGCTATCCTGAAGGTAAAGATGAGCTTGCCGAGATGGTAGCCGAACAGCTTCGGAAGGCGAGTTTCTACGTTCGTACCACCGACGATGTTATTCCCTATAAATGGGGTAAGCTGATGGCGAACCTGGGGAATGCCGTCGGAGCGATTACCAACGCAGGGTGGGGTGAGATAGGGCATATTATGAGGGCGGCTCAGAAAGAGCTGTCGGACCTGCTGGATGAAGTTGGAATACACTGGATTTCGCAGGAACAGGTGGGTAAAGAATGGCCGGAAATTAGTGAGCCGTTAAAGGGAAGCATTCCTTCCGAAGCCCAGAGTTCAACCTGGCAGAGTCTGGCCCGGGAACAGGGTACCGTGGAAACCGATTTTATGAACGGCGAGGTTGTGCGCCTGGCTGCCAGCATTGGCAGGAAGGCGCCGATAAACGAGAAACTGCTGAATATCACACTGGAGATGGCAGCCAATCGTGAACATCCGGGCAAATATACCGCGAAAGAATTGAGTGATATACTCGGTCTGGCCGAGTAATAATTATACGTGGAAAAATTTAAAGGCCGGATAATTCCGGCCTTTATTTTTGGTAAAATGCTAAATACAGCTAGATGCTTTTCTTTGTTCTTTTCTTGGTTGCTGTTGCTCTCTTGGTTGCTGTTGCCCTCTTTCTCGGTCTTGGTTTCTCTTCTTCCTCTTCTTCTTCGTCTTCCTCATACTCGTCTTCGTCCTCGTCCAGTTCTCCCTTCGCACCCTTGCGGAAAGACCTTATACCCTTGCCTATGGCCCCTCCGACCTGCGGTAATTTACCCACTCCGAATACAATGAGGATGATTACGACAATCAGAGCGATTTCCCACGGTCCCATGCGACCAAACATACTTCACCTTACTCCTGGATTTAGTCTTTATATGTAGGTTTTCGGCCATTCGTATGTTAGACCATTTATAACATAAAGTCAAATAAGTAAGAAGACGGTTCAGTTTACATCTGGCTGTTTTTATGTACCTTACCCTTTACCCTCTCCAAGTAATAAAAGTGAAGCAGGTCAGCCGAAAGCTGACCTGCTTCCGCAGTATATCCGGGGGTTGAGTTTATTCTTCTATGGTGACTACCGACCAGCCTTCCAGCAGTTCGCCTGCTTCATCCAGGGGTGCGGTGATTTCAATCGGTTCGTTAAAGTCAAGATAGTAGGTGATAAGCTGGCGGGTCGATTCGTGAGACAGGTCATCAAGGGGAAGGGTATTGGCTTCAAGCGCACGATCGGTCCACACTCTTTTATGAATCATGTGGTCTTCCTTACCTATCCAGTATTCGTAGATTGTTTCCTTATTCCGATAAACGTCCTTCAATCCTGACCAACCTGATTCAGGATCCATTTTATACTCGCCTTCTTCCTTTTCTTCATTTATTCTGTTTCTGGTCTCGATGTAAACAGGGCGGTACCATTCCAAATACTTTTCGACGTCCAGGATTCCCCTGTAATGATAACAGTCTGTACCATTGACCTCTTCGTCCGGTAATATCTCTACAGAGAAGAGCATTTCCAGCATCTTGAGAGTTTCTTTTCCGGTAGGACCGCTATCGTTTATATCGCCAAAAGTTTCAAAAAGTGCCACCGGAGTTTTTGAATATAGCTGGTTTCCTATGAGTATAGTCTCGAAAGGTACACCCATAGCCCGATAAATATCCATGTACTCTTCGGTAGGTTCGATGAGTGAGTAAAAAAGGTTATACCCTCCATATTTCATGAAGGAAGTATGTTTGATATTCCATCTGTTATCGGAATGCTCATAGTACGTACTCATCATCTTGTATGAATTGAGTTTCTCTGTGACGGCGGCGGCATTCAGCAGTTCTTCCGGTAATATCTCATTTTCATCCGGAGTTTTGGCGGTAGCAGTAATTTCCGGTGTATCAGGCTCGTCCGGAATCTCAAGCGGTTCGGAAGTATATGAGTACCAGCCTTCCAGCAGTTCACCTGTTTCATCCACTGGTGCTTCGATAGTTATATCCTTATTGAAATCGGAATATTGCATAACAACTATGGATTTATACTTGTTCCAGTCTGAAAATTCACCTTCTCTTGTATGGTAAATCAATCTGCCTTTGCGGAGAAGATAATCATCCTTGCCTATCCAGAATTCGAACGTCATATCCTGTGTGCGAGAACGGGCATTACTGCCTTCTATGTAATCTTCAAGGCTGGTCGTCATACCCAAAGGGAGGCTCTTGTCCATCCGATAGTACATTCTTTCGAGTGTCGGTCGATAAAATTCCAGGTACTTGTCCATGTCAACCTTACCGATATATCGATAACATTCCGTACCGTCAATTATTTCGTCCTCCAGAGTTTCGACTTCAGCCAGCATATTCAGATAGTCCAGCGTTTTTTCTTCCGTCAGGATAAGATCTTCAAAATATTCCGGCTCAAATTTTAAAGCTGCAGGCATATTGGAATACACCTGGTCCCCTATGCAGATTATCTCTTGAGTATCCGGTAAACCCGGGAGTGTCGCTCGCGTAAAACTTCGACTTTTTAGATGATAGTGTTCTGGTACCATATATTCAATTTCTGCATGAAAGTTATGGACAGGTTCTTCGTCCGGGCTGTCCTGGTTGTAGTCATCTTTCACGTACCTGAAAGAATTCAGTTGACTCGTAGCGGCGTAAGCTTTGGCTATGACTCCCGAAGTATCATCGGAAGAGCCGAAAGGTTGTAACGCCAGGATGACGGCCACGATAACCACAACGGGTATGGCTATCAGGGCAGGTCGTAACATTCGTCTCAGTCCGGATACCGGGTTTGAGTGTTTTATTTTATCCATTATTTCCTCCTTCATGTCGGGAATATCGGGGATTGCACGAAGCGAGAGCAGGTTTTCCCGTGCTTTTTTATATTCGGTCAGTGTAATCCGGCACTTGACACAGTCGTTTAGATGCTCTTCGATGAAATCACGCTGGGTTCCGCTTAACTCGTCTTCAGCGTAAGCCAGCAGCAGCTCATGTAAATCCTTGCAGTCCATTATTTATCTCCTCCATCGTATGATCGCCGAAATACCTGAACACCCCTGGCAACTCTCTTCCGAACGGCTTCTTCGGAGATACCCATAGTTTCGGCGATTTCCCGGTACTTAAATCCCTCGACGTAATGAAGTACCACGCAGATTCTCTGCTTGTAAGGAATTTTATTTAACGCATCCTTTATCGCGATTTCTTCAACCGGGGTCTCGGGACCGATTCCGTTATTTCGGGATTCGGATTTCAACATATTTTCAAAAGGTATGAAAATTATCAGTTTTTTTCTTCTAAGGTGCTGTATGGCGGTGTTGGTAGCAATACGGTACAACCAGGAGTTCAACTTGAGTTCGGAGTCTGTTTTTAAAATACTGTTATAGGCTTTTATAAAAGTTTCCTGTGTCAGGTCCCGGGCGGTTTCATATTCGCCTGTCAGCCGGTACAGATAACGGGTGATAGGGGCCTGATACTGTTCGATTATCCCCTGGAAAGCATCGGGACTTCCGGCACGAATCCTGGCTATTAGTGCTACCGCTTCCAACCAGATATCTCCTTTTTGCCGTTCTGTATATTAGAACGTCCGGCAGGTATAAAACCGGACAATTACGAATAAATCACTATATATTTACATACAAAAACCGGTCTGTACAGACCGGAGTGAGCAAACAGATTTTTAAGGTGTTTTTAAATCTGACATACTCTTGTCGTATTATTGCTGATATAATACGTATCAGAAATGATATCGGACGTTTATTTATAAGTTACATTGGAGGAAGATATGAAGGAAATTGTATCGAATCCTGACATGGTTGCATACTGCGGTCTGTATTGCGGGGCATGCGGGTCTTATCTGAAGGAGAAATGTCCCGGCTGTCACGAGAATACGAAAGCAGGCTGGTGCAAAATAAGAGTGTGCTGCGAGGAAAATCAATATCAGACCTGTGCCGACTGTAAAGAATATGATGATCCACGCAAATGCGGTAAGTTCAGCAATCTTATGTCCAAACTGTTTGCTTTGATTTTCCGTTCGGACAGGGCCGCCTGTATAGCCAATATCAGGGAACTGGGTGTGCAGGATTATGCCGATAAAATGGCCGGACTGAAGCAGCAATCGATAAAAAAGTAGTCGGCTGATACGCAATTACTGGATAAAGGTAAGAGCAATGTTGTTAAAGATTGCGGCAAGGGTTACAACAACATAGGGTATCAGAATCACCACGAAAGCGGTACGACCGTACCCTTTGTATCCGTTCCGTGTATAAAGCCAGCGCGCCGACCCTGCTAAAATCATCAATACGCAAACCGCTATCAGGTCGACAAGAAACAGTCTTGAGAAGCCGCCCATTTCCAGTGCCCACCGGGCTATTGGGCTGTGTTCGTAAAGATTGGTATTTCCGCTTAACTCGATAAAAGCGAAAGTACTGCAGAAGTCGAGTACCACCAGGGATATTACCAGGAATAGCAGTTTATTTTCATGCCAGGGCCAGAGCCGTCTTGACAGGTCTTCTGCGCGTGGGTCCAGCGCACTTTCTCTTTCGATATTTTTTCTGAGCGTGTCTTTGTATCGGCTGAAGAATTTACTCATAATACTTGAAATGCCTGTGGATAAGCCAGAAAACCGTATTTACACAGGGTTATTTCCAGTATACAGGACGTCATTTGAGACGGTAAATAGATACAAAGGATGTTTTGCGATGGAAAAGAATCATAAAAACGGACTAATACTAAAGTATTACCAGGCTTCTGCAGTGGCCACCTTGTAGAAGTGGTAGCCGTAAATTGAGAGTACAATGAACCGGGCGAATTTCGGTGGAGACTGCACTAAATAGGAAAGAAACAGCTTCCAGTAATGTCTTCTCCCTCTGCCTTTGATGCCCACATACCACATTGAGCCGAAGAAAGCCTTGAGGTGATGAACCTGTATTTTGCCGGCTCTTGCTCTCGGGGGTTGATATACCTTCATAAAAGTCTTGATTCTTTCATAATACTGTTTCGGTGAGTAGATATAATTAATTACCTGCCTGTATCCGGTAATAAGTGTCTCGGTATTCATTACCGGTACAAAATTGAGGGTGGAATCGGTGTTATTGCCGCTGAATACTTTTAAAAGACGGTTTTCTTTTTCAAGTCGCTTGTATAGCTTCGTTCCGAGCGGTGCGTTCAACAGGCCGACCATTGCCGTGACTATGCCGCTTCTCTGTATGAAATCCATCTGGGTCTGGAAGATAGACTCGGTATCGTTATCGAAGCCTATAATAAACCCTCCCTGTACTTCGAGTCCGAATTCCTGGAGTTTTTTTACGGAAGCTACCAGGTCGCGGTTCTGGTTCTGGGCTTTTGTGCATTCGACCAGGCTTTCTTCATTGGGTGTTTCAATACCAATGAATACCACATCGAATCCCGCCTTTACCATCAACTGAATAAGTTCTTCATCATCAGCGAGATTGATAGATACTTCGGTAAACATCGGGAACGGGTATTTTGTTCTCTCTCTCCATTCTATAAGTGCCGGAAGGATTTCTGCTTTCAGTTTCTTCTTATTGCCGATAAAATTGTCATCGACAATAAAGAGACTGCCCCGCCACCCCTGATTATATAGAAAATCTATTTCGGTAATCAGTTGTTCTTTGCTTTTGGTTCTTGGCGTGTGACCATTCAGCACCACGATATCGCAGAACTCGCAGTCGTATGGACATCCCCGGGAATATTGCAGATTCATCGATGAGTAGTGTTTCATATCCAGTAGAGACCACATTGGTACCGGTGTATCTGTAATATCGGGTCGTTCGTCTGAAAAGTAGATATGCTTCGGAATGCCCGCTGCGAGATCCTCGAGGAAAGGCTGAAGGGTAACCTCGGCTTCGCCGAGGACGAAATGGTCGATTCCCTCGAAATCCTTGTAGCCCGTTGTGAAGAGAGGACCTCCGGCAACCGTAGTAGCGCCGAGTTTTTTACACTGATCTACCAACCTGCGAACGGAATCTTTCTGGACTTCCATTGCGGATATAAAAACCAAATCGGCCCACTCGATATCACTATCAGTGAGCCTCGTAACATTCATATCCACCAGTTTTTTCTCCCATTCATCCGGGAGCATCGCTGCGACCGTAAGTAGACCCAACGGGGGGAAAGCGGCTTTTTTCGAGATGAATTTCAGGGCGTGCTTAAAACTCCAGAAGGTATCAGGGTACTGCGGGTAAACAAGAAGTATGTTCATACTGTTCCTGTTAATAACCCTAAGGTTATCCTTTTATTACCTCTGACTCGAATTCATCTGGCGTCGTCTTCGCCTGGCGCTTTTCTGCGCTTTCATTCGCTCCTTCTCTCCTCTGGAGATGAAGTGGCGATAGACTTTTGCTTCACGCAGAACTCCGCTGGTCTGCACCATTCTCTGAAATCGGCGCAGCAGCGATTCCTGTGATTCGCCTTCTCTAATCGATACCTGCATTGACATCTATTATCACCTGCTTATTAAGGATACTGCAAGGATGAAGATTTATCAATCCTTGCAGTATCTCATTTTCCCGGTTATGGATTCAGTTAATTTCTGACTTTCCGGTAGCAATCACTGCAATACACCGGTCTGTCACCACGCGGTTCAAACGGGACCTCGGTATCCTTGCCGCATTCGGCACACACTACCGGGTACATCTGTCGCCTGGTTCCGTAGCCACTCCCGTATCGCTGGGCTTTCCTGGCCTGGCGGCACTCGGGGCAGCGCTTCGGTTCATTGACATATCCTTTTGACTGGAAAAATTCCTGTTCCTCGGCACTAAAAGTGAATGTTGTTCCACAATCAGAACATTGGAGGGACCTGTCTTCAAAGCTCATTAGATGACCTCCTCTCTTATATTAGTTAGAGCTCGGTCACCCAATACTTAAAGAATATGTCTTTATATTATTGAAGTTTGTAATAACCTGCACTGTAACCTTTTTCATTATATAACAGCTATTATGTTGTGTAAAGCTGGCGGTGTTGAGAGGAACTTTTCAATAATGATTTTCTCTTTCGCTTCTGCCGGTCTACTTCTGTGAACTCAAATACATGCAGATGGCACCGCAAGCAGCTACGTTCAATGATTCAACTTTATCCCGGATGATGGGTATATGTATCCTGTGGTCTGCATTTTCAAGTAATTCAGCGGAAAGACCGGATGCTTCGTTTCCTAACGCCAACAGCATTTTCTTCTGTCTCGTCAGGATACCGGTGTCTTCCGTTCCGTTCAGGTCCGCCGCAAAGAGAGAGTAGCCCTTGTTGCGAAGTCGGACAACGAGTTCTTTGTAATTTCCGGTACGCCGTACCCACAGGGAGAGAATGGAACCTGCCGTCGACTGCACGCTTTTCGGCGACAGGGGATCGGCGCATTTGTCGGTCATAATCACTCCGGAGTATCCGAAAGCAGCGGCGGTACGTATGAGAGTCCCGGAATTGCCCGGGTCCTGTATATCTTCGAGAAGAAGAATCCTGCTGCCGGTATCGGAGGGAAGGTTATCGGTGTAAATGTCCGGCGGGGATTTGACTACGGCTGCCATACCTTGTGGCGTCCGAGTCGTACTGACGGATTTAAGCTGGCTTTCGGTAAGTGATCGGATATTAAAGTCGGTGTATAAGGGAGGTATTTCCCCGGCTAAAAGAATCTCCAGTATTTCATCGGGCTTAACCGTAATTATCTGGTTTACTGCCCTCTCTCCTTCTATCAGGAAAGCTCCGGCTTCGAGCCGGCCTTTTCTGGTTGAGAGGGATTTATACCATTTCAGCGGTTTTAATTGAGGGGGCATTTTTTCATCACCGTGGCAGGAATTCCGGCTTCCAGTACCGACTTATCTGTTGTGACGAACCCGAATTCCTCGTAAAGCTTGCGTTCCTGATCGATAACTTCGGAATCGGATATTAAAACATTAACCGTTATTTCCTTCATATTATCCATATGCTTCAGGGTAACCTGGAGCATATTATGTGCGACTGACTGAAAATCAGCGTCTTTATCGACAGCCAGGAATGTAATCCTGTTATTGTTTTTCGAAAAGGCTACTATCCCCAGGCACTTCCCGGTCGCCGTGTCTACAGCCACAAAAGCTTCACGCTGCTTGATTTTGGCATTCATATAATCGTCAAAACCATCGTAAAACACAGAGATGTCGGGAGTCAGTTTACCAACTATTTCGTCCGCTTGATGAGCCACTTCAAGCCAGGCCGGAATATCATCCGGCATTACCGCTCTTAACAGCATATATATGATTCCAGCCTGTATTGGTTAATCTATATAGGAAGCTTCGTATTTCAGTCCCAGTCCTACCTTCATAACACTATACGGTCTTTCCATACTGTTGCAGGTTATCGGTTCGTGGGGAACGCCCCTCGGGATTGCGACTACCGAAGGTTTATCGAAGGTATGTTTCTCGTGTTCTTCGCCGATTTCGAAACTAATCTCGGTACCGAGGTAACTCAGGTCGTCGGTGTTGTGTCCGAAAAAGACGTAGGCTTCGTCATATGGATGTACATGGGCGTTGTGTCCGGGGTCCCAGCGACCGGCCTGGTTGAAAAGTCCCATCACGAAGTTGATATTGAGTCCTTCGAGTTCATCGCCCGACATTTCAACGAATTGTGCGGCATCGGCTCCACCGACACCTTTCTTTATCACCATCGGATTTATCAGATGAGAGTACTTTGTGCCATCCGTTGACCCTTCTTTAGCAACTCTCTCACCGGAATACGTTGCACTGAGAGCAAGATGGAAATGACCGAACGGCTTATAGACCTTCTCCGTGACGAGAGGGCAGTGGGGAAATCCCTGGGGTGCAACGCCGACGGTCGGAACACTGAACTTATGTGGTTCCCATTCCTTGCCGAGACATAGCTCCATATCGGAACCGAGGTAACTCATATCATTGTCATCGTATCCGAAAAACAGCAGCAGTTCGTCGAACGCATGGTTATGTGCTCCGGCTCCGGGCGCCCAGTCTCCTGTCTGGTCGTAAACGCCTATGATGAAATTGAAGTCGAACCCTCCCATATCTTCGCCCGAGACAAAAACAAGTTCCTTTGCATTGGCGCCGCCTCTCCCTGGTGTGAAAGCCAGCTGTTTAACATAATCTCCGTATTTTGTATCTGCCATCTGAAAATACTCCTTCCCGGCGAAGTTCGCCTTCTCAGTCTTTATTCTTTGCGTGTTATCTTACTCTATACGCTGTAGAAATTAAAGTACGGGTTAAGCGAGTCTGAAAATACTGGATTTTAAACCCGGTCAGGCAGATATATATTATCAGGAATGAGTTTCAGAAGGTTCAGTTTCAGGCGGAGTTTCCGGTAGAGAAATCTCGTTTTGTTTTGTCTTGCCGGATTTTCGAGGCTGTCTTTTTCTGAAAAACAGGTTTCTGAGTATAAGAGGTGGGATAATCGTGGTTATCAGGCTCATTAATATCAGCGCGGCGTAGGTATCCTGTTGAATCAGGTCGTTGTTAAGACCTATCAGGGCAACAATCATTGCTACTTCACCGCGGGGTACCATGCCGAGACCGATAATAGATGAGTCTCTGGTGCTGATGCCAAGGATTCGTGCCGGTACACCGCAGCCGATAAACTTGGTAGCCAGCGCCACCACCGAAAGAACGAGGATAAACCAGACAAGATTCAGGCTGATGATATGGAAATCAAGCAGTACTCCCAGTGAAATGAAGAATATCGATGCGAATATCACCTGTAAATGGTCGGCGCCTTCATGGAAACTTTTATTATGCTTGAGTTTTATCTGTGCCAGAGATACTCCCGCCAGGAACGAACCGATTATGGCTGAAAGCCCCATTAGTTCAGCCAGCATTGCGTACAGGAAAGAGACCATTATTGCCAGAATGAAAATGGCTTCGGGGTATTTTCTGCAGAAACTGGTGGCGTCAAGCCTTGTTATCATTCTGGTTATATATCTGCGTCCTATAAATGCACCTACGACCAGGAATACAACAGCTTTGGCCAGGATTATCAGGAACGAACCGACCGATAATTCCCCCGAGACTATTCCTTTTGAAATAGAAAGAGCCAGAAGGCTGAGAACGTCGTCGATAATTGCTGCACCGATAATGGCTTTGGCTGCATCCGTCTGGAGTTTGTTCATTTCCTTCAGGACGTTGGCGGTAATAGCGATACTCGTGGCAGTAAGAGCGGTACCGATGAAGATGGACGCCCCGAAATCGAAGTGGAACATTGATGCGGTAAAGTAACCGGCAACCCAGGGGATGATAATTCCCACCAGAGCGATGACAAAGTACCTTACATTGGTAATGTCCTGAATCCTGAAGTGAAGTCCGACGGTGAAAAGCAGGACTACGGCACCGAGGTGCCCGAGGCTGGAGACAAAATCGGTATAAGTTACCAGTCCCAGCAGGCTCGGGCCGACAATTATACCGGCAAGGATAATGCCGACAACGGCCGATTGATTGATGCGGTAAGCAATCAGGTAGCCTGCCAGGGCGACGAAGAGCAGCAGGCTCATCTGAAATTCGACGGACGCAAGTATTTCGTTCTCGGTCATTAAGATAAACTAACCGATATATTACGTCCAGTCAAGTACTGGTTGTTATGGTTCTGTTTACATTTGGTTGGTGGTGTTTACCTCACCCCTTTCACGCAAATTAATCTTCACTGCTTAATCAGGGTACTGTGTGAGAGGGGGATACAGGGGGTGAGTACAATAACAACCAAAACCGAATAGTACCGTTGTTACCGATTCGGTTGATTCTCTATTATTGTTCTTATGACTGTTACCAGGTTCTCGGGATGATCGGAGCCGATAAGATATTTCCTGCCGTTTGTTGTCTCCAGTTTTACGCCGAGAGAACCCCGGAGATAATATGCCTGCATCTCACGATTACGGCGTATCCCGTACCCACCGAAATCCTTCAGAGGAGCGAATTCGTGTATTTCCGCGACGGCTATGCTCTGCATTGCCAGGCTCAGTACCTTTAATCCGATGATTCCCCATCGCACTGTTATATTTTGCCCGGTGACAATTATTCGCTGACCGCCCAGTGGAATAATGAGACCGATTCCAACGATGATAAGAACGAGAGAAATAAGCGATTGGCTTACCCAGGTAGCGATTGCAGTGACTATCAATATGGCAGGTAATACTGTAGCTATAATGGATACATAAAGCGGATTCTGGGAGTCCCAGTAGACAAATGTGGAATTATCGGCAAGCCGTCGTTCGAGTTCGAGTTTCAGTTCGGTGTCCTCTTCAGTAACCAGCCGGGCTGGATAGGGATGGTAAGGACGCCGAATTTCAAAAATGACGGCGAGAAGAGTTGCTCCGCCGCCGAATAATGCCAGCCATCCCCAGGGGAAATGAAACTGAGTGGAGCCGTTGTTAAGGTATAACAGGTATCCGATATTTATACCGGTCATAGACCCGACTACTATTTCATCGAGCAGCGATACCCAGTTAAACTGTTTTTTCTTTTCTTGTCTTGCCCAGAGTTCGTCAAGGAATAGCGAAAGCGAAATGAACAGTACCGATATTCCCAGAGTTATACCGAGGCCTTCCCATGGTGAACCTGTCCGTCCCGGAGCACCTCCCGAAGTGAACTGTACCGGAGCTTCGGCAGGGAGGGGCAGCGACACGACGATATATACAATAAAAGTAATAAAGGCAACTATTACCGGAAGGTGCGACCATAAGGGATGAATTAATTTCCTGTGCAATGTTTTCTCCTTTTATTACCCGTATTACTGTTTCAGATGCCTGTTAACCATATCGGTCAGATCGTCGGGAGATATCCCCATTAACAGGGCATCGGTAATCAGTTCTTTCAGGCGTATCCGGATATCGTTTCTAGCGTCTTTGTTATATCTAGTGGATTTATTGCGGGATATTTTGGCTTTCCTGCCCAATCTCATATCGATAATACCCTGGTCGCGCAGCAACAGATATGCCCTTCGCACGGTATGCATATTGATACCGAGGCTTTCCGATAGCTCTCTTACAGAAGGCAGCTCGTCTCCTGGTCTAAGGATTTCTTTGCTTACCTGTTCTCTGACCTGTCCGGCAAGCTGCTGGTATATAGGGCGACTGTCGTTTTCATTTATCGATAGCAGCATCGGTATTTCCCCATAGTCCGGTTAATCCTGTTATCTATATGTTACTGTTATATTACTTATATAACAGTTATAACAGTTGCAGGGATTTTTGTCAATATCTGATGTTAGATAAATACAGTGGAACAAGAAAAAAGCTGGGATAGTTACATCCCAGCCTTTTCGATTTAGATAGTAAACGCGACTTTTCTAGTCCACATTTTTGTAGCTGTGGACACTTCGTATGCTATATTTATGCGAATGCTTTTGCCATATCCTCCTTAGAGAGATCGAATATTGCACCGGTCGAAGGCGCTACCTCATCATAGAAGAAGTCGGGAAGGACATCGTCGTCGATGGTGAAACCTGCGGCTTTGTTAAACGCCCTTTCCAGTTTAAGTGTCTCGCTGCCGATAGCATTTATCTTTGCCGTATCCCACTCACCGCCGAGTGCTCCTCCCATGAGTCCCGGAAGAATGGTCGCATCACCCATAGTCCCCATGAAACCGAACATGCACATCAGATTGTCGCATGTTGCCATATTTGCCTGCATATTAGCGCCCATCGAAAGGCGGAACTGTCTGGGCATCTGGTCTGAGTTGGGCATCATAGCGACACCGGCTGTGTGGTCGGCTCCCATCGGCGAAGTAGAATAAGTTATGCCGACGATGTGGGAATTCCTGGGATCATAGCCGGAGAGGGACTGTCCCTTAACAGCAGGAGTCCTTTTAACACCGAGTTCTTTACCCACGACGGCGGTTCCCTGTCCCAGCAGCTTGCCGAACTCTGTTCCGTCGATCATTTCCTGTATAAGTCCCATTGCGGCTTTTTTATCACCCCAGGAGATTTTTCCGGCTTCCATGCAAACGGCTATGGTAGCACCTGTCTCTATTGTGTCGATACCGAGATCGTCACACATTCGGTCCATTTTAGCGATAGTATCCAGGTCGTCTATCATGCAATTGGTGCCGCAGAGTGCGACTGTCTCGTATTCGAGACCTCCGGTAACGTAGTTTCCATTTTTATCGTTATAGTAGTTACTGCATCGGACCACGCATCCGGCCTGGCAGGGTAATCCGTTTTTCCCGTCGTTTTTCTTAAGCTTTGCCATAAAAGCATCGCCGTTGATTTTCTTCAGTTTCTTCGAATCATAGAGTTCTCCGCTGAAGTTCTTAACCGGAATAAGTCCCATACCTCCTACCATGTCAACATTGGAAATCGTCCCGACAGTACTGAAACCGGACGGGCGTGAAGTAATGCCGTCGACCAGTTTCTTCCTTGCCTCATCGTATTTTGCCTTATCGGCATAATCGAAGCCGGCTTTATCTGCAGCTTCATCCACTACGATTGCCTTTATCTTCTTTGCACCCAGAACCGTTCCCATTCCGCCTCTTGCACCAGCCCGGCTGGGATGTCCGGTCGAGAAGTCAGTGACCTGTACGGATGAATTCCGGTAACCCCTTTCACCGGCCAGACCGATTGAAAGGATACTGGCCTTCTTACCGTATTTGCTCTGCAGTTTTTCTACGAGGGTATAGTTGTTCAGCCCGACATATTCGTCTGCCGGGACTAACTCCACTTTGCCAGACTTATCTATTACAAGTAGTTTCCATTTATCATCAGACGGAAGGTCTTCGATGATAACCATCTTGATACCGTGCTGAATTAAAAGTGTGGCCATGGTACCGCCGACATTGGTTTCCTTTATCCCGCCGGTAAGAGGGCTCTTACCGCCTACGGAAAGACGCCGACCCATCGGAAGGGGAGTTTCTGCCAGGATACCGGTGGTAAGCAGGAATTTATTCTCTTTTCCGAGAGGATCACATTTAGGATTAACCTCGTCGGTCATTACTTTAGCGATAAGTCCACGTCCGCCGAAAGTGCGGTATTCCTTCTTGAAATCTTCATAGTTAGCCGCGCCGGTTCGTACGTTGACTCTTAGTGTTTTACTCATTTTTACCTCCAGGTTATTTTTGTTTTCTACAGGTCGTATGATTTGGTGAGTATTCCAAGCAGGTCTTCTTTCGTGGCTTTCTTGGGACTGAACATAATCGGACCTGACATCGACCTTTCCGCAATCGCGTCTAACTCTTCTCTCTTGATTCCATGCTCTTTGAGAGTTTTCAGACCTATCGTTTTGTTAAGTTTCCTGACAGCTTCACAGACCATCGTACCGACCTTTTCGGTGGAAGCTCCGTCGGTTTCGACTCCCATAGATGCCGCTACTCTCCTGATTCCGTCCGGGGTATCGGAGGCAACGAATTCCATAATTTCGCCGATAGCTACCGC
Source organism: Dehalococcoidales bacterium (assembly GCA_034416335.1). Lineage (GTDB taxonomy): Bacteria > Chloroflexota > Dehalococcoidia > Dehalococcoidales > UBA2162 > MGML01. The sequence continues at coordinate 215,614 of DAOULV010000003.1, read as the reverse complement.
GCAGGCGTTGCCATGGGGGATATGGTACATTGCACCGAGAGTATGGCCGATGGAGTGCCCTATGTGAGTGATTGCATCATTAAATGCCATTCCGGCATTCATCGCCGCAAAACTCATCTGTGTCCTGGCTTCGATATCCTTTCCGTTTTCCACTGCTCTGGGAAGGTATTCGCACACCAGTGAAATAGCTTTTTGCCCGATAATATCGGACATCGGGTTCGCCTGACCTGAAGTTACCGCTTCGGCGGCATGGCAGAAAGCGTCCATACCTGTATCAGCGGTAATGGATGGCGGCATTCCTACCGTCAACATCGGGTCGATAATCGCGAGCGTAGCCCGTAACAAGTTGTTGGCGGGTCCTCCCTTATTACCGGTCCTCGAATCCGTGATTACCGCCATATTGGTGACCTCGCTGCCGGTTCCCGAGGTTGTCGGAATGCAGATAAGTTTCTTGAACGGTTTGAGAGGTGGTCCGCCGAAGCCGAGGTATTGATGTAACGGCGGGGAATTGGTCTGCAGCATATTGGCGACCTTCGCAGTGTCCATACTGCTGCCGCCGCCGATGGCTACAAGTCCGTCGATCTTTGCTTTCCGACCGATTTCCGCGCATGCTTCAACCGTGTAATCCGGCGGGTCTGCCTGCACGTCTTCAAAAAGGTATGTTTTAATACCGAGGGCCTGACAGTTGGAAATTATCTTGTCGGGGATTCCGGCTTTCTTTATCCCCTGGTCGTATACGAAAAGTACCTTGGTGCAGCCCATCTCTTTGAGCCGCATACCTGCTCGTAACGACATGTTCAGGCCAAACAGGACGGGTGTCAGGTGATTAATGTTGTATGGCATAACCTTCTCCTCCTTCTTCGCACTATATTTATGCCTGAGAAATGGTTATTTATGATTATTGATTGCTAGACAGCCCTGAATTGCGTGCCCGGTTTTCAGAAAATCGAATGTTTAAAGCAGTTTGTTACATGGGAGTTCAAGTCTAAAAAAACCGGAAACCGTCGGGAAGTCCGGCAGTCCCGGTACATGCTTTAAGCTATGTTTTACGCAACGTTAACGCCTTGTTAATTTTAATTCTCCGGCAATCCAAATCGATATAGTTTAATCTCATATTATTAAAAAAGTCAACTCTGGAAATATAGGTTCTATTTGCATTTGTTGTTTATACTCACCTTACCCCCTGCCCCCTCTCCAGCTAGAAACATTGAGAATTGTTGTTAGTCTGTTCTAGCTGGAGAGGGGAGTTAATAAGAGAGAGGGGCTTTGCCCCTCTCTCAAACTCTTTCCCCCTTAAATAATCGGAATGTTCCTGCTGAATTCGGCAACTATTTGAGGGGGATAAAGGGGGTGAACTTAAAATCACACAACTAAAACCGAATAGTACCCAATATCGGATTATTATGTTTGATTGAGACTACATTTTCCTTTACCGGTACCAGCCGTACTCCTTGGTAAAATCTATCATAGCCTTAAGGTTTTCCGGTTTTACATGGTCGGTCGAACTGTTGGTGGAGACTATATACCCGCCGTTTTTACCAACCACATCAATAAGTTTTTTTACATGGGCTTTCACGTCGTCAACGGTGCCTGTCTGCAGTAGAGAAGATGGTACGTTGCCTTCAATACAGACATGGTCTTTGAGTATCTCCTTTGCCCTGAAGATATCCGTTTTATCCAGCCTTGCGAGAAATTTACCTTTAGGCAGATCAAGGAGGTATTCCATCCTTGTATCGCAGTTACCTTCAAAGAATATGCAGGGCGTCCCTCCCTTTTTGACAAGTTCTATAATAAGATTTTTGAAAGTAGGCCAGTAGAATTTATCCCACTGTTTTACGGAGAGAAAGTTATCCGAACCACGGGTAATCGTCATAAACAGCCTAATATATCCCATTTCATTGGGGGGCGGGAGCGGACGGGCAAGAGTCTGTTCAAGGACATAATTACATAATTTAATCAGTTTCTCAGGCTGACGGTACATATCGAACATCGTCCCTTCCATCCCGCGCATGGAAATGGAGATGATGTCATAAGGGGGCAATGCTGCTCCATGTGTATAGTTGGGATAACCTAAATCCAGCATCATCCTGCTGAATTTAGCCTGTCTCGAGCGCCATTTCCTCATTTCGCGTCCGACTTTTTGCAGCCCGCGTATCGTTTTTGCAACGGAGGGTTCGGAAAGAGCAACCGCCAGCATTTGAATACCCATCGGACCACCGCCTAGATCGGACAGCTTCGGTAAATCCGCCAGCCCTCCGGAGATTTCACTCGAGCGGGACATGAATGTCCGGAACATATAGTCCGAGGTATCTTTCATATATAAATCGATTTCGTCGGCTTTCATATAATCTATTTCAATAGACTGGTGACCCATATACTCATCAACGCCATATCCGGGCCAGCGCATGTTTTTAGGGCCAAGCATCTCAAGGGCTTTTCCGGGAGTAAATCCCTGAGGGAAAACGGCATCCGGCTGGAAATCCTCCAGGGTTTTCTTACAGGCGGCATACCAGGCGTCGTAGTTATAGTACGCGGTTGAGTATGGGATACCGGTGTATTTTGCCGGGAAATACCCCATGGGAACCATCACAGGAACTCTGTCTGGTGTCTTGAGTTCTATGGCATCCATGATTCTTCGTTCGCGTTCCTGGCGTAACTGCTTGGCTGATTTTCCATCGTCCGGGTTCTTCGTCATATTTATCCTCCGGTTGTTTTGTTATTAGTAATACACTAAATCTGGAGGTCAAGTAAATACCGGTTATCTGTGCCCGGCTCAGGAAAATGGTATTGACATTGGAATGCCGGGAGACATATCATTGGCGTTGACCTGAGAGAAAGACCATTTCACACGGAATTGGATGTCTCTTGAGCTGCCGATTTAAGTGTAAAGGAGGAAAGAAAATTGGGTACTTGGAATGATTATTACAGAGAACAGGGACAGGCGCCCGACTGGCCGTATCCGCTCCGGTATGACCAGGAACAGGAGGTAGAAACCGATGTCCTGGTTATCGGTGGAGGAATCGCCGGTTGCTGGGCGGCCATCTCTGCAGCCAGAGAAGGGCTGAAGGTGGCCCTCGTTGAGAAAGGTGATACCATCAGGAGCGGAGCCGGAGGTCCGGGATGTGATCACTGGTGTGATGCTCCGGCAAATCCCCTGTCCAATGTGGACCCGGATGAATGGGCAGAGCATATGGCTGACCGTCCATTCTGCAACGGCATAGGCATCCAGATACAGTGCCGCGAGGATTATGATACCCTGCTGGAAATGGAGCAGATGGGCGGTAAAATCAGAGATACCGATGATGAATACGTCGGTGCTCAGGGCAGAGATGAGAAGACAAAATTCATGATTTCGCCACGCTACGGGATAACACACAGTTATGCCTGGGTAGATGAATCATTAAAAGGTAAAGTTTTAAAAAGTAATCCGGATGGAAAAAGGAATAACGTGGTAGTACGGGTCTGGGGCAGCACTTTCAAACCCGTCTTAAAAAAGGAATGCCAGCGCCTGGGAGTAAAAATCTTTGACCGGGTGATGGGAACCAGCCTGTTGAATGAGAATGGAGTCCAGAGCGCCCGCGTAGTAGGAGCCACCGGCTTCAATAGCCGTACCGGTGAATTCATAATTTTTAAAGCTAAGGCGACCGTTCTTTCCACTGCCGGAGCCGGCTCGATATGGCTGATGAACACCGAACTATGCGGAATTTCCAGCATGATGTCCCGTGCTAGCTCAGGCGACGGTACCGTTATGGCATGGAAAGCCGGTGCCGAACTCTCCATGATGGAACGGGTCGGAGTCATAGGTATTGCCACTGGCCTCAAACATAAGTGGTATTCCGGGGCAGGTGACGCCAGTTATGAAAATGTTCCTATCGTCGACGCCAACGGTAAACCGGTACCTTATGCCATACAGGGCTGGGTCGATTACGGAGCCATGATGCCTTCCCGTGAAGCTATGGAGGCTATTCAGAAAGGCATCCGCAGCGGCGAATACGAGCTGCCTTTCTACGGTGATTTCCCGGCGATGTCGGACGTGGAAAGAAGGGCTACATGGAAACTGATGCTGGGTGAAGAATCGACTACGAAAATCATAATGGATACCTTCAATGAGGCAGGTTACGATGAAAGCCGCGACTTACTCCAGAGCTACAGGTTTATCGAGGGCAACAGTTTACCCCAGTGGGGGCAGGGCAGCGGTGGTCCTATAGTCGACTGGAATCTGAAGACCACGGTGGACGGACTGTATGCCGCCGGAATGCAGATGTTTTCCTCCGAGGACCATAGCTTTTGTGCGGCTACCGGCCGGTACGCGGGGCGGAAAGCAGCAGCATACGCTAAAGAGATAGGTGAAACGAAGATATCACGGGAACAGGTCGAGGCGGAGAAAGCCCGCGTTTACGCACCGGTCAAGCGCAGCAGCGGCGTGGAATGGAAGGAACTGCACGCCGGTATTGCCAGGGTCATGCAGTATTATTGCAGTGAGTACAAGACAGAGACCCTTCTGGACATAGGTCTCAAATCATTGCGAAAAATCGAGAATGAATCGGTACCTTTGCTGTATGCTCTCGACCCGCATAAGTTGATGCGCAGTATGGAAGACCTGAGTATGTTAACCTACGCCCAGATTATAGTTCAGGCAATGCAGACCGCAATAGCCAAAGGAATTCCTCTGGAACTCCAGATGATGGGCGCCCCGACACCGGATCGGCAGAAGTTCCTTACGATTAAACTGGAAAACGATAAGGTGAAGACCGGCGAGCTACCGCTGGCTTTCTGGGGCAACATGAAGGAGCAGTATGAAGCCCACAATAAAGACTATACGGGTGTATACAAAGGAAAATAATAGTTACAAAATCAGACATCTTTAAACGAACTGATTTTAGGAGGAAAAGATGACTCAGCAAAAACTAACGGCATTACCGAATATAATTACCCCAAGTTCCCCGGTGACTTTTAATCCTGATGTCTGCAATGGATGCAACCACTGCGTGGAAGTCTGCCAGATCGATGTTTATATACCCAATCCTGAAAAAGGCAAGCCGCCGATAGTTCTACATCCCGATGAATGCTGGTACTGCGGCTGCTGCGCCAATGACTGTCCCCGTCCCGGGGCAATGAAATTCAAATGGCCTATCCAGTCGAGAGGTTACTGGAAGAACAAAGCCACGGGTGAGATACACCAGGTGTAGTCTATAATTATCTGTCGAATAAATAAAAAAAAGAGGGGTACCCAGTGGTATCCCTCTTTTTTCTTTAGAATCCTGGTTAATTTAGCCGCTATTTTTCTCCCTGTAATCTTTTCCTGAAGTCATCGGGTACACGGGTGATTTTCTGTTCTTTATAATCGAAGCAGAGCATACCCGTTTTTGCCCTGGCGACTTCCTCGCCGCTTTCAGCGTCCGAGATTCTGAATACCAGGTCGAAACTTCTGTCAGTAAAATCCGCGGCTGCCATTTCCACTCTGAGTGTCTGACCGTAAAACACCTGGCGTTTATAGTTTATGCCGGCATCAGCCATGATGTTGGAAACTCTTTCATTTGCCGTTTCAGAATAGCCGATACTGTTCCAGAAACGGACACGTGCTTCGTCGAGTATATCAAACATATAATTCCAGCCCATATGTCCACCGCGGTTTATGTCGGTACTCCGGACCGGGATATCGGTTGAGAATATGAACTTATCCGGGAGATTTATTTTGATTCGTGCCATTTCATTCCTTCTTTTACTGCCAGTTCAAGCGGAACAGCGGTTTGACTAGAACTCGGATTTTTCAGTCGGGTAACCGAGTTCCTTCCACCGGTTGATACCCTGTTCAAGGACTTTAACGTTCGTGATGTCGTACCGCTGGTCTTTTATTTCGCGTGCCATTATCAGGCTGTCCGATTCATCAGCACAGTCACAGTAGATTATGAGTGGTTTGTCCGCTGGCAGGGCCATAATAGTCATCTGCCTTTCGAAGGGGTCTCCTGCCGGATTCAGGTAAATGTTTATAGCACCCTTGATATGGTCATCCTTGTAACTGGCGGTAGTACGGGTGTCTATGATTACAACCTTCTCCCCACCGTCGATAATCTTCTGAAGCTCTTCGCACTTTATGCGGGGTATATCGCTGTTCTCCATATTTCTCCTCAACAGTATCGGCTGCACAATTTTATCCTGGCGGTGCTTATCGCCAGTTGTCTATTAATACACCTCTGCCAAGTCTGAAATCGGTCATAAACCATATGGTATTGGTCCCGCCACCTACCACTACGGTATTAATTCCCTTGGGATTGTTGAACGGCTTCAGTTTTGCGTCGGGCGGCAGCTTTCGCCAGCTTGCGTACGGTTCGAGCCCCTGAAGGGCGACATTGTTCAATCCGGTGGTTATAAGACCGTTGCCCCAGAACTGTTCGGCGCGTAATTCCACGTTTTCGGCGAACCACTCCGCCAGGCTTTCCTTGGTCTCGAATCTCTGCTCATCGTGTAACAGTTTAGCGAGCAGCGGGTCGGCACAGAGGGTCGCTGTGGACCCCATGCCTGTGAGAGCCTGCATGTAGTCCGCAATCAATTTCTGTGGCGGATATTCCGAGATAATTTCACCGACGCAGGAAATATACGTCCAACCGACGGCTACGGTGACTACGCTGTCTTCTTTCTTATAGCCGAACTGGACATGTACGGGGTTCCATCCTTCCGGCAGTTCCTCCTCGTTTTCAGCAATACACAGGTTGTTGTACTGGAGGTTGCTTCCCAGAGAGCCGAAAGTGGTTTTGCCGGCGTGAAGATTTCCGGCAGCTTTGGACATCAGAGTAAACGACCTGCCTATAGTCGCGTTTGCCCGGTTATGAGGACCCATAGCTCCTGTCCCGGAATTCATATTTATCTCTTTTCGGATAGGTCCGTTGACCAGTATCATATTTGTCATCGATGTAGTTGAGTTCCCGAATGGAGCCATCGTGCCGACAGCCAGGATGACCGGTAAATATTCGGGTTTCGCCCCTGCCATTACGGCGTAGGCAGCTACTTTCTCCACGGTCATCTCCCTGCCACCACCCGGCCAGGATATAACTTTAACGACTTCTTCCGGTTTATGGCTCGTACCCTTCAGCATTGCCGCTATTCTTTCTTCGGTGGGCATGATAACGGGCAGGTAGTCCGTCCAGTCGTTCTCCTTGAACAGTTCCTGCAGGTTTTCTTCAGTGTCAGGCGGCAACAGCCTTGGTTCTATCGCTCCTTCGGGTAAACCGGTCAACTGCTCTTCATCGGTTAAGGGTTTGGTGAGAGCATCTACTATCTGAGGCATAACGTGTTTCCCTGTTACAGGATCATTGCCGTAAACATACGATTTATGTACCTCGCGAGATGCCCCGGCGATGGGCAGGGGTAAGGTAGTATATCGGAGAGGAATACCACTCCCATACTGCCTGTCCCAGCCCCTCACATATTCACTGACGTTTATTGCCGTGCAGGGCGCGGTCGGTATTCCCTGGATTTCGAGGGCTTTCGAGTGACGGCTCAAGGCCGCCGCGCAGCCGTCTCAGCAGCTTATCCCGAGGATTGCGGCGTCTCCTTCTGCCTTTACTCTCGCCCATAATTCGGGATCATCTTCGGCAAACCCGCCTTTTTTCCTGATGAGAACGGTTTTAACCGAGGGGATATTTTCTGCAAACCATTCTGACATTACCTCGAAAACATCATATCCGGCCGTGGGACCTCCCCAGCCTATATCAATCATAAATACAGTTTTGTTTTCCAGGCTGGAGAAATTCCTGGGGGTAAGAGGGACCCGTTCCACCATAGTACTGCTGCAGGCGGGATTCAATACCGTAATTTTTTCGGACATTTTCATCCTCCGTATCTTTCGCTTAAGCTTGCTTTTGAAATGACTATATAACAAAAAAGATTGTTAGACAATTGCATAATCATGGAGAGGGATGTTACCGGACAGCCGGATATAGTCTATCTTTGCTGATGTTCTCTGTCAACCGTGAAAAATATATGGCTGATTCACCAGTCTCTTATTCTTCTGATTTCGTAGATTTAAGGCAGATTTTCTCGATTTTTACCTTTAGTATACGTATTATAACTTTATTTATAGATACTCATACTTGAATGTAATAATTCTGTAACATAACATCAGATAATTAGAGGATAGCTTCTGTTTTAATCACGCTTATTTTATTAAAATTCGCCTCGTGGCAATATTGACAGGACCGTATAAAAGAATTACAATCTTAGCCAGATATGATTAGGCACGAATAAACTAGCGCTTTCCATCTTACACCTTCTTGGCTGCGGAGGGGATATAGAAGATGTAAAAAGGCACTGAAATCGATCTTGTATGATGATTAACGGTGCCTTTTTGTTATTTTTGTCTGTCATATGAGAATATATCGAATTATCATGCATTAACAATTAAGGTCGTAACAGCGGAGGGGAAAAGTATGAATATACTGGTTCTGCCGGGGGAAACCAGGGTGCTGAGTGATGACGGCTCATTTCAGCTTAAATTACAACCATACCCCTCCCGTGACCGGAGCCCTGGGGGTAATCGGGCTTAGCGACAGGATCAGTAAGGGAGATGAGAAATTGACGTGAAAAATTACAAGTAGTTAACCTGATGGAACCAGAGAATCGTTAGTAGAACAAATCCTATTCCTATTCCTAAACGATATGAGGGGAGGACATAAATGACAAAGAAAATGGTATGGCTGGTAATTAGCTGTCTAATGGTACTGTCTCTTGTGATAGCGTCATGCGGTACAGCGCAAGATACCGGCGGTACAGTAAAAACAGAAGGTAGCGGGCAGACGGTGACTACAGGTGGTGGTGAAGAGAAACCGGTAACGGGAGGAACAGAGGAAACACCCGTGGCACCGTCAGGCGAACCGCAGTACGGCGGTACCCTCACTCTCGCTTTGAACGCTGACCCCAGCTTTGATTTAATCAGTTTCGGTGCCACCTGGCCTCAGGAACATTCTCACCAGAGGATGTATGACGGAAACTGGGCGAAAGGCCCCGCCGGTGGTTATGGCGAGGACCTGACGGACTGGGGTGAAAGTACCAGGATCCCGGCACTCAATATCGGTGTCCTGGCTACGGACTATGGCTGGGAAGTCAGTGAAGACGGGACCGAAGTAACCTCGTGGTTTACCGTACGCGAAGGCGTGCATTACGCAATGCCTGATACTGAAGCCGGGCGTATGGTTGGCGGCAGGGAAATGACTGTCGATGATGTTGTATGGAGCTGGAACCAGCCTATTAAGAACGAAAACGCCCAGAACTGGCAGCTCTATCCTATGGTGAGATACCCGACAGCGGTTAAGACCGGCCCCAATTCATTCGAGATTACCCATAAGTTGGAAGACCATATCGATGCGATGATGAGGGAAAACCTCTGCGCTCGTATCTGGCCACCGGAACTATGGGATGCCTACGGGTATGAAGCCGCCACAGACTGGCGGCATGATGTCGGAACAGGACAGTTCATGCTTACCGATTTCGTACCCGGTAACCTGGTCCGAATGGATAAAAACCCGAACTTCTGGAGGACAGACCCGGTAGGACCCGGCATGGGTAACCAGTTACCTTACGTCGATACTTTGAAGTACATTATTATGCCGGACCTTTCTACACGTCAGGCGGCATTGAGAACCGCTAAACTGGACCAGATGGGGGCGGTGTACCCGGAAGACAAGGACCTAATGACACAGACAGCTCCCGACCTCGAGTGGGCGGCACGCGGTCAGTGGGGCATAACGCCGATTTTCATGAAGACAGACCAGGCTCCATTCAATGACGTCAAAGTACGTAAAGCGATGATGATGGCGACTGACTTCAATGAGATTAACGACGGTCTTTACAGCGGACTCGGCGATATCATCAGCTGGCCTTATTTCAGGGTAAAGGGTTATGAACCGCTGTTCGTGAGTCTTCAAGACCCGGATTGCACTGATGCGATTAAAGAGCTTTACACCTATAGTCCCGAGAAAGCAAAACAGCTTCTTGCCGATGCCGGATATCCCAGCGGTTTCAAGACAACCCTGACGCTTACCTCGGATGCAGTCGACTACTACTCGGTTATACAGGATATGTGGTCCAATGTCGGTATCGAACTCGAACTTGATATCGCGCCTGATTTCGGCGCACTTATTGGTCGCGCATTCAGTATTACTTATGAGCTTATTTCTATTGGTACTTCACCTAATTCATCATATCCTGAGCAGTCACTATATTCGGTCAGGAACTGGGTTAATGCCAGTCTTATCAACGAAGCCTACGTTGACGAAACGGCTAAAAAAGTGAAAGAGCTGGCAATAACGGACTTCAATGCTTCGATGGAACTTTGCCGTCCGCTTGTTATCTACCTGATAGAGCAGGCATATTGTATTCCGACACCAAGAGTCCCGACCTACTCAATGTGGTGGCCCTGGCTGAAGAACTATTCCGGTGAGAACAGCATAGGCTACTGGGGTACAAACCAGTGGACCCAGTATGTCTGGATCGATAAAGTTCTCAAGGAGTCAATGGGCTACTAATAAATCAATCTGCTCAATCAATTAGAGGGTGGAGAATTTTCTCCACCCTCTTTTTTAATGCCTAATAAGGAAATTCTAGGTCATTCCGAAATATGTTCTGCAAATGACCTGATTATAAAGTAGATAGCGGTTGCTCCGGCGTCCTGAACGCCGACACTACCTTCCTGGAACCATTGAGCCCTGCCGAATTTCGCTTTCATATTTACGGTAGCTTTCATACCTTCCTCGGCGGATTTCACCGCCGATTCGAGAACCTTTTTCACATCGGCACCATCTGTAATTTCCTTTTTTAGCGTTTCAACAGCCGGAATTAAAGAATCCAGAAGGGTCTTATCTCCTGCTTCCGCCTTGCCGCGTTTCTTGATGTTTTCAACAGCGCCTTCCCCGACCATTACGAGGTCATCCAGACCTAGGTTTTCTTTCCCGGTTACAGCCTTGCCGCCGCCCATAAACGCAGATGCCAGTATCGTTCCGAATGTAGAAGGACTTACCCTGTTGATGTTCATCCCGCACTGGGCAAGCAGTTTTCCGATGTCTGTTTCAGTTGATGACGACAGGTAGTCGGACATAGCCTGACTGGCAAGTTCAATGGTAACGCCAAGGTCGCCGTCGCCCACTTTAGCATCGAGAAGGCGCAGTTCTTCGGAGTGTGATTTAAGGTCGGCGGCTACCGACTGCAGTATTGATTTTATTCCATCGATATCGAGACTGATTACGCCCATTATTTACTCCACTGTGGCAGGAAAGGAGAGAAGGCTGGAGCGTCCAGTAAGGTCTTGAATTCATCATTCAGTTTCAGCAGGCTTAAAGAAGCGCCGGCCATTTCCATCGATGTAGCGTATTCACCTACGTAACTCCTGTATATTTTCAAACCGTGGTTCTGGAAAATGTCGTAGGCTTTATTGTAAATAATATAGAGTTCTTCAGGCGGCGTAGCACCGAGCCCGTTGACCAGGACGGCAACTTCATCACCGGATTTAAATGGAAGGTCTTCAATTATTTTTTCAGCCATAATTTCGGTAACTTCATCGGCTGTCTTGAGCTTGGTGCGTTCTATACCGGGTTCACCGTGGATACCCATACCAAGTTCCATTTCATCGTCGGCTATAGTGAACGTAGGTTCTCCTGCAGCCGGTATCGTGCAGGGAGTAAGGGCAACGCCCATTGTGCAGGTGTTTTCTATCGCTGCATCGGTAGTGGCTTTTACCTCATCCAAACCTACCATAGTATCGGCTTTGGCCCCGGCGATTTTATAGGCGAAAAATATACCGGCGACACCGCGGCGCCGGTCTGCTTCGGAACGCGGAGCTGAAGCTACATCATCCTTACCGATACTCATCTCTACCCGGATATCGTCCATATCCGCCATTTCCGCCGCCATTTCGAAGTTCATTATGTCTCCCTGGTAATTTCCGAAGAGATACAATACTCCGGCTTCCCCGTCCACGTCTTTTGTGGCAGCCAGCATATCGTCGGCGCTGGGAGATGAAAATACATTGCCTATCGATACACCATCGACCAGTCCCTGCCCAACATAACCGAGGAAAACGGGTATATGTCCGGAGCCGCCGCCGGTGCAGATTGCTACTTTGCCCTTAACCGGTGCGTCGGTACGTACGAGGGCTCGCTGGCTGTCTTTTGCCATACGCAGGTGATAGGGGTGCGCCTTGAGAATACCGGCGATTGTTTCATCGACTACCTGGTAGGGATCGTTAATCAGTTTCTTCATTGCCACTTCCTTTCACAAGTAATACAGCTCTAAATATTTACGGAGAAATTTTATATCGAAAGGCTGCCATAATACAATTTCCGTAATCATTCTGCCTGCTGCAGTTTTTCACCGCAATACCTCTTAACCGGACTTTCATCGGGGTCGGAAACCATCTTAACGGCTTCGAGTATTTCCTGTTTCCTGCTGTTTTTTCCCGATTCGTCCAGGTCGAGTACTACATCCTCGATAATGTCAGGTCTTATCCTGAAGTATCCGGCGGTAAAACCTCTGAATTCACCGTCAATCAGTATAAAATGCATTATGTAGGGCTTATCATTCCGGTGACGTACGTTGTATTTATCGCCGGCGAATATACTGAAGAGATGGTATTCGTTGGATTTTACCAGAAAATCGTTCCGGTGAAGCGCAAACACGCTTTTTCGGGGATGGGATTCATCTTCGAGCAGGGGTAAGTCCCCGGTCCGGAGATATCCCGGTTCTTGGTCAATGGTTACATGTACCAGTTTGTTTTCAGTTAACAGCTCGGAGACTGCTTTCTGAAATTCTATCCGGGGTAACCGGTAAAACGAGTTCAGCATCCTGGTATTTATAAATACATTTAGATAGGCGAATCTCATCACAAGAGTTTTGATTGTCTGGTCTTTATTGTATTCCTCCAGGTCCATATCGGGAAATTCAGTTTCGAATGGATACCACGCTCTGTCCCATTCGTCATCGGCCTGGTCTTCAAATACCAGGAATCTCTGCTGCAGTCGATGCAAAACAGGTGTGATTTGCTTGGCCATAAGACCGGTGAGTTCCTTTATATTCTTTACACCCATCGGACCTTCACGGTGCAGCAGCTCGAGTATCTCGAATTCATCGTAGGACAATTTACGCCTGTCTTTCGAATATACGGAAGCAAACAGCGGGAGTTCGTCGGCAAACACGTAAGCAATGCTTCCGCCCTGGAATCTCGCCTTCACAATGATTCTCCGGCTGCGCATGTCGAAGGCATGGTCGTATTCATTGAAGTCTGTGCGGGGAGTAAGACTCGGCGGACTGCCGGGACGGCACCAGTATGGTGTCCGGATGGGGCTCATCATACGGAATAATTCGTTGTAGGTAGTCCTGTCAGCTTTCTTATCGAAGCACTGACGTTGCATCATGAGGTTTTTGACGGAACTGCCGTATAGCATAATAACTTACACCGGATGAGGTCTGACATAGATTGATAGAGATAATATATCATCAAGGATACCGGTGTTGCTATATAAATTCCGGTTTACACGGGATTGCTCCGGCTAATTTACTGTGTTAATTTAGTATCGCCATAGCAGTTCCAAGAAGACGTGATACTTTTTGTAGTAATCCGTATATACTAGTAAAACGCTTTCAGGTACTATTTGTGACTGACAGACAGGTGAATGCAGGCAAAATGCAGGAGACCGCAGCCGATTCCGGTTCGCTGGAAGAGGAATTTACCCGTGTGTATGAGATGTACCTGCCGAAAGTTTACCGGTATACCAGGTATCGCATAGCGGATAAGGATATGGCTGAAGACCTGACGTCCGATATCTTCAATAAAGTGCTTGACGGATTTCAGAGTTATAATCCTGAAATAGCTTCTTTTTCAACCTGGATTTTCTCGATTGCGCGGAATACGATAATAGACTATTACCGGAAACAGGCTAAGGAATCGAAAATCCGGAAAAGTGTGGAATCGGATATGTCTTTATCATCAGATTCACCGGAGGAGGATATTTCAAGGGCCGAAGAGATTACCAGATTGCGTGAATGTATCATAAAGCTTAAAAACACTGAGCAGGAACTGATTTCACTCAAGTTCAGCGGCGGTATGACAAACCGCGAAATTGCCCGGATTACCGGGCTGACGGAGTCAAATGTGGGAACGATCCTGTGCCGGGCAATACGCAAGCTCAGAGACGATTTCTCAGGATGGTAATATGAAGGATAACGAAGAAAAAGACAAAGAATTACTGGATAATATCGATCGCATACTGGACGGGCGAGAGGATGAAGTTACAGAACCTGCGGATGAAGATGCCCGCACCGCACTCGAGTTTGCCCGCAAAATGGCTTCGATGAGTGAAAAACCGTCCGGTGAGTTTATAGAAAATCTAAAAGCTCAGCTTGTACATCGCCTTGCCGAGCAGGAAAACAAACTTGGGTCCCGCGATCAGGAACTGCTTTTCTGGGGGATACCACGCCGGAAACTCTGGCAGGGAACCATCGCAGCCCTTATAACGTTCATTATCGTAGCTATTATTTTTGTCATCATACTCCTGCTGGATTAACAGGGCTTCTCACTCATTTCTTCTCCTACCACTTTTTCTTTTTACGGATATATCCCTTTCGATTAATGTGTTTGCATTCTTTTTCGCTGTGATACTTTCCCGTCGATTCCGTATATATAGCTGAACCGGTTCACTCAACACACCATAAGGAGAGAGGAATGAGACGGGTAATCATAAGAATCCTAATCCGATATGCCTGTATTCTGTTCTGGATATTGTTTATCACGTCGATTTTGTATCTTCAGGCTCGTTACTTAACTCACGTCGGTATTGAGGGAAGAAAGAAATATATCTCAGACTCCTCCCCCGACTTTGTCTTAATCAAGGAACTGGCATCTCCGGTTTTCTGGTCATTCGATAACGACAGTCTCTGGCGAAGTCCGTCTTTTCTGCTGTTTTAAAGGACTTTTTAGAAAGGGGGGAAGTAAAATGAACTGGTTTCAAAGGCGCTCGAACTGGGTTGCGGTTGTAGTACTGTTTTCAGGGATGGTGTTAATCGGATACCTTTCTTACTATGTGGATAACAGCTATAGAACATATACCCTGGAACTCGATAACGAAAAGCTCGTCTACACGTTCGAGTGTCCTGAAAGCTACGAAGAATCGCGGTTACTGAACAAGAAGTGGGATAATGCTGAAAAAATGGTACTGGAACGCTATCGCTGGTTCAGGCTGGAATCTGTTATAGCTGTTTACTTCCAGGACAAATCTATCTTTCCTTCGTTCAGTGATATGACCAGAATAGAGAAGAACCGGGCTGTTCTTTTTCACAACCTCGCAGATGTATTTACCAGTGGTAATGTTACGATATCGTCTCCCGATATGAGATTCACCTCGATGCACGGCTATCCCGCGGTACGAACCACCGCTGTTGTATCTGAACCTGAGGAACAGCCCTCCCGGGGGGCAGTGGAAATAGTATGGTTTGAAAGAAGTGATTATATCTGTGTTATCAGTATATTCCATTACGGGGAGACTGAATTTCAACCTTCCCGGATTTTCGAACACCTGCTGGATACTTTCGCGATAGCAGATAGGCCGATACAGCTCGATCTATACCTGGCGGTATGAAAGAACAAATACCGGAATATGGGAAAAGCCCCGCGAAACTACTCGCGGGGCTTTCTGCGTTTATTGGGAAACAGGTAATTACCGCCAGGCGTCAATGCCTACGGCTGATTCCCTGCCGCGGCCGCCGGTCCAGAGCGCCATTTCCTCACCGCCGCCGGTGACTATGATGCAGTTCATAAACGGGTCGGCTACTGCCGGGACCATATAGTCTTCATCCAGTTCCAGCCAGGGTTTACCGGAAGTAGGCTCGATCGCCTTCCAGCCGTTCGTCCAGACATCGGGAGACTGGTGAGTTCTGTACTCTTTCAGTGTCATGAAACTCTTCTTGTAAAGCCACTCATAGACATCGTCTTTTGTCTTGAATCCGTAGGCTTTCAGGTCGCGTGCCATCTCCGGCAGCAGGAAGAATGTTTTTCCACCTTCGCCGTCAGACCATAGGTGGTCGATGAAGTATTCCATGAAGTTGTGAGGGCCCGGGATTCCCTTGACTCCGAGTCGCCTGGCTATGCCGCCGTGGCCGCTCTTCTGAAGTTCACGGTAGCCGCCGGGCATAAACTCGGTATTTCTTACCGAGAAACCCATGTGGATAGGAACAATGCAGCTTTCTTCTTTGCTGAAGTCGAACTCCTCTCTTAAAGTCGCCCATCCTTCCGGTAAAGCGTCGTCGTTCTCGGGGAAGCAGTTATTCAGCGCATTACCCCAGACACCGGCATTGGTAACATTAGGGATATTCTCGCCGAGACATTTCCACATAAGTTCGGCGGCTCGCCCGATACTCCTGTTAGCG
Source organism: Dehalococcoidales bacterium (assembly GCA_034416335.1). Classification (GTDB taxonomy): domain Bacteria; phylum Chloroflexota; class Dehalococcoidia; order Dehalococcoidales; family UBA2162; genus MGML01. Next base: position 199,207 of record DAOULV010000003.1, on the reverse strand, counting down.
CGATTTCCGCCGCCGAGGACGTTGGTATCGAAGTTCATTCCGATTTCTTTGGCAATCGGACCACTGATAGCGTATGACGAACCACCGCGGCCGTCGCCACAGCCGCCACCCGCTTCGGCGATGGCAAGTAATACCGGCATATACTCAGGCTTGCATCCCGCCATTACGCCGATAGTGGCAATTTTTTCCACCGTAGCAGTTCGTCTCATTGGCATAAAGTGTACGGGGTCTCCTTTTTTACCGGAGCTGCCCATTTGCTGGACACGGTCGCCGAGTATACGGTCGGCCTGGTAGGTGATAACTTCGTCCGGTTTGTGGCTGGTGCCTTTAAGCATTTCGGCAACGAGTTCTTCGGTGGGAGGTACTACTGGAAGGCCGTCCGTGAATTTCATAATCGGCGCGTTGTTGTAGAGTTGAGGTACTGGCGTTTCCTGATTGAAGAATTCAATCGCCTCCAGCATAGTACCTTCGAAGATATATCGGGGATTTTCAACTTTCCATTCCGGAGGATTTGCTTCAACGTCAGTGAGAGGACGCACCAGAGCGTCCATAAGATCGTCTATCCAGGTGGGGACATCCTCCGGTCCGGGGATGTGACGTGAACCCCAGACACGCCTGATGTTGGGGACACCGTTCAGCCTGCAAGCTTCTTCCCAGATTTTATCCTGGTCTTCGAATATAATGAAAACGCTGGGGATGCCGGCTTTTTCAATTGATGACAGGTGGGGCAACTGCTCCCATATAGCCCCATGTCACCATACAACGCCGCGGATAAGGGCGTCCGTGGTCTTCCTTTCTTCGTCCGTAAGAGCTATACTTCCGGCTTTGGTTGCGTGCGGTGCGGCGAAGCTGATGTTCCAGTTCACCTGGGGATACCTTTCGGGCAACATCTTACGCAGTGGTATAAGGATACCCTGCTCGCCGCCGGCGCCGATACTCAGGGTAATGTTCTTGCCATCGAGTTTATCGAGTCTTGGCGTAAGCGGATGCTGTTTTACAGGCTCCTGGTATCCAATGGGATTCAGAAACTTATAAACTTTGTCTTTTTCTGCCATATTCATCTCCGTTTAAATATTCGCTAACCATATATACTATCATAACTGACGAAAACTATCATCACTATTAACAGGTAAATTCCATCCTGTCAGTCTGCACTTAAATGCGTACGATACAATTCTGCGGTCATGCTGGATAGGACATAAGAAAGGCTGTTTTGAGATGAAACGGAGCGGATACCGATCGAATAGAATCTACCTGATATAGTATCGGGGGAATTTATAGATGTTTTTCCCGTGCGGGGATGTTATCGCTTGTTGAGATTGTCGAGGGCTCGCCTGGCAACAGCAAGTACCTCGCTGTAAGGTTCCGAATCTTCTACCGAAGCCATAACCGGCTTAAGCATTTCGGAAAGGTTTCCTTTTTCCATATCATGTAAAACATGGTGGGCCCCGTGACGCAATGAAATGGATTTATCTCCGTGGTCGGCCAGCGCTGTCAGCAATGGTTCCATGGCAGCTTTACCTATTCTAATCAGAGCTTCGGCAGCAAGCCAGCGTACATCGAATTCTTTGTCCTCCAGAGCTGCGACCAGCGCCTGGGAAGAGGATTTGTCGGCTATCTGCCCGAGAGCTTTAGTGGCTTCCCAGCGTACCCAGTATTTGTCATTCGATAATTCATTGACTAGTCGCGGTACTGCCGCATTTCCCATTTCCACGAGTTTACGCCGGGTTTTCTGACACTGGATGAAATCATCACAGTTTAAATCAGCTATTAATTGTTCCAGTTCATTCTCCACAAGTCATAATTATAATTCAGGCTCTTGTGAAAATCAATATCGGTAATTCGCGGTTCTGTTTACATTTGGTTGTTTTATATATACCTTACCCCCTGCCCCCTTTCCGGCCAGAACCATAGACAGTGACCGGAAGACTTTCCTGGCCAGAAAGGGGAGTATGAAAGAGAGAGGGGCGAAGCCCCTCTCTCAAACTCTTTCCCCCTCAAACAATCGAAATATTTCTACTGAACACGGCAACTGTTTGAGGGGGATTAAGGGGGTGAACCGAAAATCACAACTAAAACAGACTAGTACATAATTCGTGGAATCGGAAATAAAAATTATACAGGAATCAGGTTTCCCCGTTTTAAAGTACGCACAGAACCTTAAAAAATAACCGTAATGAAAGATAAATGTAACTTTTTCTCACCTCATTTTATAACAATTTTACCTTTACAATTCTAAAATATTTCTATCAGGTGAAATTGCAGGATTAGCACTGTTAAACATTCCCGCTAATCTTTTCTTTATTTCAGGGGAGTTTTATAAGGCATTAGCCTAAAGGGGAAAAATCATGCGTAACAAACTGGCATTCTCTATCATTCTTATACTACTCACTATTACTACACTCGGCCTGTTTTCCTGTGCATCACAGACGGAAACAAGTTCGGAAAATATGCCCGTAGTTCAACCTGTCAGTCAGAGTCCGATGCTGACTATTGCCGAAGTTGTGACAAAAGTGAGACCTGCGGTCGTTTCCATAAACGTCGAAATTACTGCATATGATTTCTTTAACCGGCCTGTAAAAGAGGAAGGCGCCGGATCAGGGTGGATTATCGATAGTGATGGCTACATCGTGACCAATAACCACGTGGTCCAGGATGCTGATAATGTCACCATAACATTGAGCGACGGCCGTATCTTTCAGGCGAAAATGGTTAATACCGACCCTTTAACCGACCTGGCAGTTGTGAAAATAGATGTTCAGGACCTTCCGGTGCTGGCTATCGGAAATTCGGCCCGGTTGAATGTTGGTGACGGAGTGATTGCTATCGGTAATGCCCTGGGACAGGGAATCAGCGCTACTTCGGGAATCGTCAGTGTCGTGGATGTCTCCCTGGATGCCTCCCCGGGTCAAACATTACTCGGTCTTATCCAGACTGATGCCGCCATAAACCCGGGTAACAGCGGCGGACCTCTCGTTAATATGGCCGGTGAAGTGATCGGTATCAACAGTATCAAGGTGTCGCAGGTCGGAGTAGAAGGAATGGGATACGCAATCAGCATGAATGAAGCAGACCCTATTATCAATACGCTTATTGACAAAGGGTATATAGTCCGCCCGTGGACAGGTGTTGGTATTTCAGAAATTAATGAATTTGTAGCAAATATTTATAATCTCCCCGTGAACAAAGGTGTATTTATCACCAGCATCGTTGATGGCAGCCCGGCGGATAAAGCAGGATTGAAAGAAGGGGATATTATCACCCGTATTGATGATAAAGAGATTACTACTTCGGTTGGTTTTTTTAAAGTTATCAACTCCTACGAAGTAGGCCAGAAGGTTAATGTCACTTATTGGCAGGGTGATAACCAGGATACGACCGAAGTTACTTTGGCAGAAACCCCGCCAATGCAGTATTGAAACTTAAGCCGGAGCCCGGCAAATATAATATCAGGGATATGAAGTTATTGATTTAAGGAGAATAATATGCCCGATAAATTGTTGGTCCCGCTCGATGGCTCGAAGCTGGCGGAAACAGCTTTACCGTATGCGGAAGAATTAGCAATCAAGATTGGTTATGAAGTTACACTTATAAACGTGCGTTCACCGGCTGAAGACCCTTATCATCCTGCACTTGAAGCCTATCTAAAGAGCGTCGCGGAAAAAACTAAAAACAATATACAGACTTCGTTAGTGAAAAACAAAGGTAAAGGCCGCAAGGTAAAAACCGTCGTCGTAGGTTCGGGCATATTAGTAGGTAATTCTGCTGAAGGAATCCTGGAATATGCAGATAATGAGAATATGGACCTGATAGTAATGGCGACCCATGGAAGGACAGGCATCAGTCTCTGGGCTCTGGGAAGTGTAGCTGAAAAAGTAGTGAGAGCTTCCAGGCATCCGGTACTCCTGGTCAGGGCTAACACAGATTTAAAAAATAAAGCCGTTCTAAACAATATACTGCTCCCTCTGGACGGTTCAAAACAAAGCGAGGTTGCACTTTCCTATGTAACCAGTTTTGCTTCTATGCTGAATGCGAAGGTGACGCTTACCCATGTGATAACACAGCCTTATTATTCTTACACGGCCACCGACGGAATTATAAATACCGATTATTCGGCGAAAGAATTGAAGGATAAAAAGGCGGACGCTAAAAAATACCTGGAGAAAGCAGGTAAAACACTAAAAAGGAAAGGTATAGTCACGTCGGTTCAGGTAAAGGTAGGTAGGGCAGCCGAAGAAATTATCGGTCTGTCTGAAAACACCGGTATAGATATCATAGTTATGTCCACACACGGTGATTCCGGGTTTCACAGTTCTGGACATGGAAGTGTTGCAGACAAAGTCTTACACGGCGGTAATACTCCGATTCTTCTGGTAAGAAAACGTGCCGAGGGGAAAAGAGAACCAGAGAAAACTGAAAAGGAACCTGAAACTATCGGGGCGTTGATTAGAAACCTGGGAAATGATGATGGAATGGAACGTGTGAAAGCGAGGAAGTCGCTGGTGACGATAGGTAAAAAAGCCGTCGCACCGGTGACGGAAGCCATGAGAAACAGTAATAAATACTGGGAACGCTGGGAGGCTGTTAAAACCCTGGCTCAAATAGGTGACCCGGCATCCGCTCAGACATTGGTAAATGCGCTGGAAAGTGAAGAATTTGCAGTACGATGGATAGCAGCGGAAGGGTTGATCCACATCGGAAAAGAAGCGATGAAGCCATTGCTTAATGCACTTATCGAACGACCTGATTCACTATGGTTGCGGGAAGGTGCGCATCATGTTTTACATGACTTGAGAGATAGAAACCTCAGGCAGTCTACCAAACCTCTGGTGGCGGCACTGGAAGAGAATCCGTCACTTGATGTCTCTTTTAAAGCCAGGGAAGTCCTGGATGAAATCAAGTAACGGTGTATTGGTAAAAACAAGCGAATATCATGAGTAGTTCTGGCTCGTTTTTCGGGAAAAGACCGAATCATTTTATAAAAGAAGTCGAAGATGAAATCGGTGAAGAAGTCCAAAAACTAACCGGAAACAAGACAAGTATACTTTCCGGACTGGTCGGCAACATAATGGAATGGTATGACTTTGCCCTGTACGGTTATATGGTGCCGACCATATCACAGTTGTTCTTCCCTAACGAGAATAATCTCAGTTCGATAATGTCTACATTTGCCGTATTTGCCGCCGGCTTTGTCATGAGACCACTCGGAGGTATTATTCTCGGGCGTGTAGGTGATATAAAGGGAAGAAAAACAACTCTCTACATTTCCACGTCCATGATGGCAATATCCACGACTCTGATGGGAGTTCTCCCAACTTATCAAAGTGCCGGCGTACTTGCTCCGGTTCTTCTGGTGACGCTAAGATTGGTGCAGGGACTGTCGGTAGGAGGTGAGTTCAGCACGTCAGTTACATATATGGTGGAAGAAGCCCCCGAGGACAGCCGCGGTATCTTCGGTAGTCTGGCGAATATCGGCAGCATGGCGGGTATGGTGCTGGGTGCGGCCGTGGCAGCTGGTGCCAGTACCATTTTCCCCAAGGACTTACTAATAAGCTGGGGCTGGCGGATACCTTTCTTTTTTGCCGCTATACTGGGAGTAGCCGGGGTTTACTATACATACAAGATGCCGAAGTCACATCTTTTCGTCCGGGGGAAAAGGCACGAAGAAGTCGCACCTTTTTCCGAAATACTAAAGTCAGGACGGCGCGAGTTGATACAAGCAGCATTATTCTGCCTCGGTTATACAGTACTTTTCTACCTGCCATTGGTCTATATGCCTACATATGTCCATACCGTTGCCGGGATGGATGAAGACAAGGCTCTGCAGATTACGACTGTAGCCACGTTTATACTTATATTCCTGATACCGATGATGGCAGTGCTTTCGGATAGATTTATCAGGAGAAAGTCAATCCTAATTGTGGCATTTTGCTTTGCGCTGGTGTTTACCGTACCCATGTTCATCCTCGCCAGGGAGAATTACTTCTTTCTTCTGGCGGTGCTGGTCTTATTCGTCATTATAATATCGGTACCTTTAGGTGTGGCTCCCGCTACACTGGTCGAATGGTTCCCTACCAGACACAGGCTTGTAAGTTATTCAATCATTTATAATATAGGAGTTGGTGTTTTCGGAGGAATTACTCCGATGGTTTGTACCTGGCTTATCAAAGTAACCGGCAACAACCTTGCACCGGCTTTCTATCTCTGTATTTTCGTCACTATTACAATTCTGGCTCTACTGTCTATGAAAGACAGAAGTCGTGAAGAATTAAGATAGCTCGTATATAATGAGTAGTAGATATTAGAAACGGGATAAAATAACTGTAAAAAACGGCATATGTTTAAATGGACGAATCTCTAAAAGAAATACCAATCTCCGATCTAATCAAGCGCCTCGGTACTTCCGTCGACGGTTTGAGTCAGACGGATGCAGATAAACGTCTGGAGGAGTACGGCTATAACGAGATCGAAGAAAAGCGGATAAACCCCTTAAAGAAGTTCTTATCTTATTTCTGGGGACCTATACCGGTTATGATAATCATTGCCGCAATACTTTCGGCAATACTGCGGCACTGGCCCGATGTCGGGGTTATTTTGACCCTTTTAGTATTAAACGCAGTTGTGGGGTTTCGGGAGGAATATCAGGCTGATAGTGCCGTTGCCGCTTTGAAGAAAAAACTCGCCGTTGGTGCCCGGGTTAAGCGAAACGGCGCATGGAAGAGTGTTCCGGCACGGGAACTCGTATCCGGAGATATTATACGCCTGCGGATAGGTGATGTCATACCGGCCGATGCTCGACTCATGGAAGGCAGCCCTGTTGAGATTGACCAGTCTGCGCTTACCGGAGAGTCACTGCCGGTCGAGCATAACCCCGGAGATCCGGTATTTTCCGGTTCAATCATGAAGCAGGGTGAAATAGATGCACTGGTATACGGTACCGGAACAAATACTTACTACGGCAAAACGGCAGAGCTGGTAAAATCGGCAGAAACCAGGAGCCACCTTCAAAAAGCTATTATTAAGATTGCTGATTATTTACTCATTGTTGCCGCGACTCTGGCTATTCTGATAATAAGCATCGCAATTGCCAGAAGCGACCCGATTTTACAGGTGCTCCAGTTCGTACTCGTACTGACTATTGCTGCCGTCCCCGTAGCAATGCCTGCGGTTTTATCCGTTACTATGGCTCTCGGAGCAAGAGTACTGGCGGCAAAACAGGCGATTGTCACCAAACTAACGGCTGTGGAGGAGCTTGCCGGTATCGACGTCCTGTGCTCGGATAAGACCGGTACACTGACCCAGAGCAAGCTTACTCCCGGAGAACCGTTTACGCTTGGAGTTACAAAACCGGAAGAGGTAATCCTTGCCGGGGCGCTGGCTTCGAGAGAAGAGAACCAGGACCCTATAGACCTTGCGGTATTGAACGGTATAAAAGACCCTTCTGTACTGAAATCCTATCAGATAAACAGCTTTAAACCCTTCGACCCTGTTCATAAAACTACCGAGTCGGAAGTTCAGGGTCCGGACGGAAGAACTTTCGAAACCTCGAAAGGAGCCCCTCAGGTTATTCTGGCACTGGACCCCGATTCAGCAATGATAAAAGAAGAAGTTGAACATGCTGTTAACGAATTCGCTTCCCGCGGCTTCCGATCTCTCGGCGTTGCCCGTACCGATGATAACGATAAATGGCGATTTATCGGGATAATCCCACTTTTCGACCCACTGCGTGAAGATTCAAAGGTAACCGTGGATACCGCTCGCGGGATGGGTCTGGATGTAAAGATGGTAACGGGCGACCAGGTTGCCATCGGAAAAGAAATCAGCCGCCAGTTGGGTCTGGGAACCAACATTATGGACGCCGGAGTATTCGAAAGTGCTAAACCCCACGAGTCAGGCGAACTTGCTGACATTGTTGAAAATACTGATGGCTTCGCCCAGGTGTTCCCGGAGCACAAGTACCATATAGTAGATGTCCTGCAGCAGAGAGGACATATTGTGGGAATGACCGGTGATGGTGTAAATGATGCTCCCGCTCTGAAGAAAGCTGACGCCGGTATTGCGGTTTCCGGTGCGACTGATGCTGCTCGATCGGCGGCAAGTATTGTTTTACTGCTGCCGGGGCTTTCGGTGATTATTGACGCTATCAGAGAAAGTCGTAAAATATTCCACCGGATGACTAATTATGCCATTTACCGAATTGCGGAAACTATCAGGACGTTATTATTCCTGACCCTGGCTATTTTCACCTTCAATATGTACCCGGTGACCGCTATCATGGTAGTTTTGCTCGCTGTACTGAATGATGGAGCCATTTTATCTATTGCTTACGATAACGTGCGGTATTCGGACCGACCCGAAAGGTGGGATATGTGGACAGTCCTTGGAATTGCCACCACGCTCGGGGTTTTCGGGGTTATTGCATCATTCGGGCTGTTGTATATGGGAGAGACTATTTTCAATATGAGTACGGTGACACTTCAGACCATGATGTACCTCAAGCTTTCAGTCGCCGGTCATCTAACCATATTCGTTGCCCGGACCCGGGGGCCGTTCTGGTCTATAAAGCCCTCGCGGATATTATTACTGGCAGTTATCGGAACCCAAATAGTCGCCACACTTATCGCCGTATATGGATTCCTTATGGAGCCGCTCGGTTGGAAATATGCCGGAATAGTCTGGGGATACGCTCTGGCCTGGCTGTTCGTCAACGATGCTGTAAAACTGCTGGCATACAGAATATTCGGAAAAGAACACTCTGGTCTGTTCGGACGACATGTGAGGGGAGACGGTTCGGCAGCTGAAGTATAGCAGCTTCTGGATATCTCCCGTTCCTGACATCAATACTTGATTGCGGTATTTTCATTTCCTTTAATGCATTTCTCTGCAGGCATTTCCATCCCGGTGCCGTCACCCAAATGTAATAGTTTTGTAACTATTCATTACGCCATTTTATAACAATTCAACGGTTCTTAATTTAAAATTATATAAATCATATCAGAATGAGGTGATTTCTAATGTACGAGCGTGTTTTAGTACCACTCGATGGTTCCAGGTTTGCTTCAAAGGCACTGGAATCGGCTTACGAAATCGCGGAGCGCTTTGATTCGGAAATAATCATCGTACGCGTTGTCAAACCTGCAATCCCTGTTGCCGTAACCGGCGGGACATTTACTTCAGCTGAAACCCCGCAGTCGGCAAGAATATCGGTGGAAGTGGCGCTTGCTGATGAAAAACGTAGAATAGACCGTGCCAGGAAATACCTTGCTAGGAAGGCGCGTACAGGTAAATGCAGCAATATGAAATGCACCTACCTGGTTGTAACGGGACACCCGGCAGAGAGAATAATCAAACTTGCCAGAGATGAGAAAGTAGACCTGATAGTAATGTCCACACATGGCACGGGTGGACTTAAAAGAGCGATCCTGGGCAGCGTTGCTGATGAAGTTATCAGAAAGTCCAGGAAGACGGTGCTGGTGGTTCATCCGGAGTCGGGACGCAGTTAATAAACTGACAAGACCTTGTGAATCCGGGTGTATGCAGGGAGGATGTAAAAATGGATAACACGGCGGCACTCATACTAGCCGGCGGTAAAGGGACCAGAATGGGTCTCCTGTGTGAAGAGAGACCAAAACCCATACTTCCTTTTGCAGGGAGATACAGAGTAATAGATTTCAGTCTGAGTAATTGTATCAACTCAGAGGTAGACGAAGTTGCGGTATTAACCAACTACCAGCGCGTACAGATGAGGGGGTATCTGAAAAACTGGCATGTTAATAACAGGGGGCCCTGCAATCTGACCATTCTCGAACCTCGAATAAATCACTACAAGGGTACCGCCGACGCTATATTTCAAAATCTTGGATACCTTAAGAGTATCGATGCCGATACGATACTCGTTCTGGCCGCGGACCATATATACGAGATGGACTACGCTAAAATGGTAGAGTTCCATAAAAAAACCGGTGCGGATGTAACGCTCGGAGTGATTGAGGTACCGATCAAGGAAGCATACAGGTTCGGGATTCTTAAGATTGATAATGAAAACCGGGTAACCGATTACGAGGAAAAACCGGATATCCCCCGGAATAACCTTGCATCCATGGGTATTTACGTATTCAATAAGAATACACTGCTGGAACGAATAGAGAATTACGGAAACAGACAGCATACAAAACACGATATGACATACACCATAATTCCGGAAATTCTGGAGCGTGATAGGTTCTTCGTCCATCAGTTCTACGGATACTGGAGGGACATCGGCACCGTGAAGGCTTATTACAGCGCCCATATGGAAACTCTCGATAAGGAGTGTCAGCTGTTAAATGATACCGGCCGGCCGGTTTTAGGTAGTGACTATCACTCTACAGCTGAATGTAGCCTCGGGAAAAATGCGAATAACAGTATCATAAGTCGGGGATGTTCCATAAGAGGGCATGTCGAAAATTCGATACTTTCACCTGGTGTTACAATTGAAGACAACGCCATTGTTAAAAACTCGATATTGATGTCGGAAGTTTACGTCGGTAGCCGAAGTATCATCGATAATTGTATAATCGATAGTCAGGTAGATGTCGGCAGTTTCAGTTACATAGGATTCGGTAACTCGTCGCCGGATGATGATGAAACCACTATCCTTGGAAGAGGAGTTAGTATCCCATCCGGTACTGCAATAGGCCATAACTGTAGAGTGCGGCCTGAAGTTAAACCTGAAGACTTTGACGGTATTATCCTGCCGTCCGGGAGTGTGATTTAGGAACTAATACATGTCTGAACTACGCCAGGATCCCACGACGAAGGAATGGGTAATAATCGCGCCCGAGAGAACAGACCGCCCGCACGATGTTGTTCGAAAAGACTCTACGCCTGTTCCGGATATCAGCAGGGAGGACTGTCCGTTTTATCCCGGGAATGAGGATAAGACAGCCGCTGAAGTTCTCAGATTGCCCTCGTTGAGTCAGAACTCGCATTGGGCAGTCAGGGTTGTTTCCAATCTATATCCGGCTTTGACACCGGAAGGCGATGTTCTTCGGGCGGAATCCGGGCACTTTTACCGTAAACGTGCGGGAATCGGTGTTCATGAAGTAATTATTGATACACCGTTGCATCACACGGTGATGGCTGTGATGGATTACGATCAGGTCGAACAGGTGCTGTCCGCCTACCAGCAGAGATACAACACGCTGAAGCAAAACCACCTGTATAAATTTATCACTATTTTTAAAAACCACGGGCCGACATCAGGAACGTCACTGGCGCATCCCCATTCTCAACTCGTGGCAACACCGGTGATAGCCTCGTATTACAATCGTATATTCGATATAGCGCATGAACACTATGTTGATGTAGCCCGCTGTTTATACTGTGATTTGCTGAGTGAAGAGTTAAATAAAGGACTCAGAATAGTCACTGAAACCAGGCAATTTGTTGTTTTTCATCCTTATGCATCGCATGTTCCATATGAAACGTGGATAATCCCCAAGGACCATTGTGCTTCGTTCGGCTTACTATCACCGGAAGGTCTTTCCGAACTCGCTGTTGTCCTCAAAGACAGTCTGCTCTGTCTCTGGCAGGGATTGGGAGATCCGGACTTTAATCTGATAATCGACACAGCGACGACCGAAGATGAAGACGACCCATACTATCACTGGCATCTGAGAATTTTACCAAGATTGACGACAGTAGCCGGTTTCGAAATGGGATCGGGGATACAGATAAACACAGCACTGCCGGAAAAAACTGCTGAGTTTATCAGGCAGGTACATGAATCGTCTCCCGATTACCCGTGGCTTTCAATCAAGCGGCAGGAGTAACCAACCGGACTGACATGCGGAGCTATACGAAGCCGTAGTATCCGAGCCCTTCGATAATTCCGGCACTGTAACTCTTTACGGCATGGTAGGCATTTTCACCAGGGAAATCCTGTAATTCAGATAAGGCATTTCCAACGATTATTCCTTTAAACCCGGCTTTGAACATATCCGTGTCGTTACCGGAATCACCGCATACGACTATGTTATCTTCCCGAATTCCCGAGTGTCCGGCAACGTATTTTAGAGCCTCGGCTTTTCCCGAATGTTCCGGAAGGAAGTCCAGAAACTGTTCGCCGGAGTAAACGATGTGGGCTTTTAAACCTTCGTTCTGCATACGCCGTTCGATAGTATTCAGTACGGTATCCGCATTTTCTCTCAGGTAATAACTGGCCTTGAATTCCGTCTGCCACTGCTGGTCCTGGAGAGTTATTTCTTCGATATCATCGAGCATAGCAGCTATTTTATCTTTGTCCCATCCCTCGGAAATAACTTCACTCCAGTTCTCATCCTTAACGAATGTACCATTTTGATATACATATATTTCCGTTCCGACCATCAGGATGCAGGCATCAGGATTTCGGATTTCCTTCTCGCGGATGAATGACTGCAGCGACGGTAAGTGTCTTCCGGTGCTGAACACGAGCATAATACCTTTGTCTTCTATCAGTTTCAGCAACTCATACATAGAGGTATCGTCACCGATAAATGTACCGTCGAGGTCGGTACAGAGGATCCTGTTATAAGCGGTGTTGGGATATAACATATCTTACCAGTCTGACACCAGATTGATGGTACTTCCGGCTATCATTTCCCAGGTAAACGTAGAATGGGCTTTCTCGTAACCTTTGCGGGAAATACTTTCTTTCAGTCCGGTGTCACTCAGAAGTCTGATTATCGTTTCCGCTAGGGCTTTTTTGTCCAGTGGATTGGCAAATAGAGCGTCCTCTCCATCTACCAGGAAATCTTTGAGTCCGCCCAGGCTGGTGACGACGGCCGGCGTACCGCAAGCCATTCCTTCGATAGCCACCATACCGAATGGCTCATAGGTGGAAGGCATTACCAGTATTTCGGCTGCATTATAGAAGACTTCAAGTTCCTTTACATGTCCGTAAAACAATACATCTTCGGCCAGGCCGAGGTCTTTCGCCATATCGGCGAAATCCGCCCGTTTTTTCTTATCCGATTCCTCATTCGAACCGATAGCGAATACCAGTTTTACGTCCGGTATCTCTGCCTTAACATCCTTAAAAGCGTTAATAAGCAGGTCGTAACCTTTATTAGATGCTATTCTGCCGACGGTGATTATAAATCTATCAGGCAGACCGAGTCTTTTACGGGCTGCGGCCAGTTCACTTTCTTCTATCCTGTGATACTTGTCGGGGAAAAACCCGGGAGGAATAACGGCCATCTTTTCGGGATTTATTTCATACTTTTCATCGATAATGCTCTTCTGTTCCGGTGTGGTAGCTATAACCTTTGCCGCTTTCTGCATTATTTCTTTCTCTGTCGAGTTTCTTTCTTTGAAATTATACTCGGCCTCAAAATCGCTCTCATTAACAGTTTTCCCTTCGTCGGCCATAGATTTTCTGGTGTTCATCTCTTTCCATATGCCGAGAGAGTGAGGAGTAAAAATGTAGGGGATTTTGAATTCTTCTGCGAGCTTTAGTCCCACGTAGCCGGCATCCCAGTAGTGAGAATCGATAAATTCGTAGCTTAACTCGTTATCGCGGCAATATTTTTTAAAGCCGTCTATAAGTTCCGGCAGGTAGTGAACCAGGTATTCTTTCGGGATGAAGTCATTTCCACCGCAGGGCATCCTTACTATCCTGACATCTTCATTCAACACTTCGATTTGCGCGCGGTTTTCGAACTGCCTTGTTAATATATCTATCTTGTATCCCAGTTTAGCCAGGGCTTTTGATAGTTCTATCACAAAAACTATCTGCCCTCCGGTATCGGCACGTCCAAAAGAAGGATTGCCTTCAAAATACCCGTGTGTTGAAATCATCAGGATTCTTTTCATATATTTGCCTCCCGAGGTCTGTCATTGGTTGAATAACGGTCGATGTTGCCGTACTGGCTACGGCTGATTTTCAGGTTATATTAAACGGTACAGGGCGACAGGGTCAATTCATGCATTCGGTTCTTATCATTGATAACGATACGTCCGCGTTCCAGGTCTATTATTCCCATATCCCGTAACGATAAAAGCGACTCATTAACCGAATAGGGAGTTGTATTGAGCATCCGTGCCATTTTACTCATTGTCATAGGTTGGGATGTTCCATCACTGTTGGAAGAGTCCAGCAGAATACCGGCTACTTTTCCGGTGGTCCGGACTTTTACCGAATCCTGAAAATCAACTTCGTTATGTTCCGCGTCCTTGTTCTGTTTTAAAGCCATGGCAAAAATCCTTTGCACGTTACTCGAAATTTTCAGGCATTGAATAGTTTGGTATTCCGGGATAATCGATATACTGACTGTAATTTACCAGTAACGAAATTGAAAAGTCATAAAATGAAACTAAAAAAGATGTCAAAAGTATGACATTTAGAACATTCGGAGATATTTATTGAAGAGAATGACTAGTCGGGAGAATTCTCGATAATATATCCGGTTTTCGGGACGGTACGGATAAGTGAAGGGCGTTTCGGGTCGTCTTCTATCTTGTTCCTGAGACGACTTATCCAGGTACGAAGTATCTGTACGTCATCCCTGTATTCCGGCCCCCAGATCCGGGTTAGCAGGTCGCTGTAAAGCATAAGGCTCCCTGCATTCTGGGCAAGTTCGCTCAGCAGGAGCCATTCTATCCTGGTAAGGTGCATTTCTTTGTTATCTCTTGTGACGGTCCGGCTGTTGAAGTGAATCGTTACGTCCCCGATAGAAAATTCTTCGTATGTCTTACGTTGCTCGTCGGATGCGATGCGTCGTCCGATAGCTTCGATACGTGCAACCAGTTCGTCGGGGCTGAATGGTTTAGAGAGGTAGTCATCAGCGCCCAGTCTCAGTCCTTTAACCTTATCGGTATTCTCTCCCATCGCACTGAGTATAATAACGGGGACACCGGAAATGGCTCGTATCTGCTTGAGTGTTTCGAGGCCGTCCATCCCGGGCATCAGGATATCCAGCACTACGATGTCAGGTTCCTGTGCCTGGACCAGTTCCAGAGCTTCTTCACCTGTAGATGCAGTGAATACCTCATATCCTGAGGATTTCAGTTTTACCTGGAGAAATTTCACTATCCGGGGTTCGTCATCGACAACAAGCACCTGAAATTGTTTTACCAAAATACCCTCCCGGTACTTTTTCAACCTATAATATTTACTACAAATCAATATTGTCAAATTGTGAATCATAAAACTCTGCTTATACAGACGGCAGGCAGTGTAGGGTGTGAAAAATGTTATATTTATGAGATATCTTTATATCTAGTTTTATAACAATTCCACATTATCTGGTTTATTATTCCTGAGTAAGCAGGACGAAAGTGCGAGTTTCTTACTCGACTAAGGACAGTTGGTTGATAACATGATTGAAAGACAGATTAGCGTGCTGGTAGTGGATGATGAACCTAGAGTACTAAAATTTATCGAAGTAAGTCTCAGGCTTCATGGATTTGAAGTAACGACCTTGACTTCCGGTAAGGAAGCTCTGGAACAAGTCGATTCACTAAACCCGGACATTATATTACTCGATATAGTTATGCCCGAAGTAGACGGTAATGAGTTCTTAAAGAGGCTGCGAACCTTTACGCAACTTCCAGTTATCGCTTTCAGCGCCGATTCCATAAATCGGTACAAAGCTATCGGTAACGGGGCAGATGATTTTGTAACAAAACCTTTCAATCCCGAGGACGTGGCAGAGAGGATTAAGATACTTCTAAGGGAGAAAGAAACCGGATAATAGACCATTCCGGTTAGCTAATTATTGAACGAGACCTGCCACTGGGTTTTATTCCTGATAAATTGGTAAAGCAAATGAGAAGGTGGCCCCCTTCCCCGGTTCGGATTCTACCTTTATCCAGCCCCCCTGGGCTTCGACCAGCCTTTTACAGACGACAAGACCGAGGCCGACACCGCTTGTTCTTCTGGCGGGACTAATCAATCTCCGGAACGGTTCGAAGAGTTTTTCCTGATCTTCGGACGATATTCCTTCTCCCTGGTCGGTTACGCCCGTAACGATATAACCTTCTCCTTCCCTGCACGAAATCTTTATTTCACTGATAGCCGGGGAATACTTGGATGCATTTTCCATGAGATTGTACAGGATTCTTTCCACTCGTATCGGATCGGCTTTAATCCGGGGTAAATCAGCAGGGAAATCGGTAGTTATTTGTTGAGTAATGCCCTGTCCTCTGAGTTTTTCGATTACGCTTGCGGCTATATCGGGAATTGTAGTTCGCCGTAGTTCGAGCTGCAGTCTGTTTGCCTGATATCTGGACAACTCGAGCATGTTTTCGAGTATTTCAGCCAGTGATTCGGCTCCTTCGAGGGCGTTGTGCAGGAGTTCATATGTATCTTCCGGAGATATTCCGGGCGGCATAGCCGATCTTAACGAGCCGATTATTATGGTGAGGGGGGTACGTAACTCATGCGAGACGAGGCCGATAAATTCGTCTTTAATCTGCTCTGCTTTCTTAATATCGGTAATGTCCTGTACGGTTCCAAAACCCCCTACAAGCATACCCTGTTCGTCGAATTCGAGTTCGGCGATTTCGCGGACCCACTTTATCTCGTTATCTACTAAAACACGGTGTTCAATATCGTATTCTTCACCCTGGAGTGCGGCGTTCCATTCATTATCAACATATTCCCGGTCATCCGGGTGGACGCTGTCAAGAAATCTCTCATAGGTCATTATTGTATCTGCTGGTATACCGAAAATACGGTACGTTTCGTCAGACCATATGAGGGTATTCTGGCGAACGTCGAGTCTCCAGCTTCCAATCAGGGCTACCGTCTGGGCTCGTTTCAGGTCATTCTGGCTTTTACGCAGGGCATCCTCACCTCGTTTACGGCTGGTGATGTCAGTGCCGTATATATTCAGATAACCCATCTCTTCGATAGGAGTGAAATAAAGGAAAAGAACATGCCCGGCGTACTCTACCTCGACACCCTGCCGTGTGCCCGTCCGGATTATCTCAGACGCCATATTCCGGTACTGTTCGGGGAGGGACTGACCTTCCGATGTTTTCCAGAACTCGAGCAGGGGACTGCTGGCGGCATTGGCATAGAGGATTCGACCATCGGCGGATATTCTGAGTACCACGTTCGGATTTTCCGACGGAAATTTGGATAAACTGATGGTATCATTTTCAATTTTTTTCTGGGTAGTAATATCCCTGAAAAGGGTAACAAAATGCATTTCCTCGGGAGAATATGCGTATACATCGTACCACCTGTCCAGCGGGGAACTGTAGTTTTCGAAATGTATCGGAGTACCGCTGATGGCAACATCAGCGTAGGTGTCTATCCAGTTTTGTTCCATATCCGGGATTACTTCTTTGGCTGTTTTCCCTTCAACATCGGATAATCCGGTGAGTTCGTAAAAAGCCTTGTTAACCTCAATGAAACGATAATCACAGGGTTTTCCCGAATCATCCAGAATTATTTCAGAAAACGCGAACGCCTCGGTCATCATACTGAACAGGTTCCGGTATTTCTGTTCACTCTGTTGAGCAAGCGTCTCGGCCCTTTTTCGGACGTCGACTTCCTGTAACAGTTCGTCGTTAAGCCGGGATAGTTCCGAGGCCTGGTCTGTCAGATTTTTCTCGCTTTGTCTGAGGTTGTGAAAAAGTAACTCGTAAGGGGCTTTTAGTCCTGTTTCGACGAGTGCTTTATATATCAAGAAAAATGCTACTATTTTCAGGATATGACCCGCCATGTTCATTAATCCGTACGCATCGGTGTAGAGTGTGAATGCCATTTCAGACGCGATGGTAACGAATATCGATGCGATGATAAATCTCCTGACCTTCGGATGAAAATCATTGCGACTTTTGTAGAGCAACCATGCTGCAATCAAGAGAATTGCGGAGACAATGTATTCGCTGATTATTTTGAACGGTGTCAGACCGGTCTCTTCGGAGAAGGCGTCCGGAAATATCTGCCAGTAAAAAATTGTGCCGATGATGAGAGCTGTAACGACAGCGAATGTCACCAGAGTGGTGTTTATCTTTAGTTTACGGTTAATGAAAAAAGGTGCAATCAGCAGCGAAGCAGCCTGGAGGTACCTGGCAGCTATCCACAACTGGGTAGCTAAATTACTTCCAATATCCGGAAATACACCCATTCCCCGGTATGCCAGGATATGCAGAAAGTCAATACCGCCGATAAACAGATAGGCGATACCGATAAACATGAGATAGTGGTTATCGATAATACGGCGTGCATTCCATGCAAACGTAAAGATACCGAAAGCGATAACAATACTGAATATTTCTGCCAGGCTGTGATAGAGCAGGTAGTTACTGCTGCTTAATAAGTAGAGAGTAACGGTAATCGCTGCCCATATAAAGACAATAACAATATTTCGATTGTTAATAATATCAGGCCTGTTATTTCCGCCTTCGTTCCCTGTCTTTTCAACCATTAATGATACCTACTGTTGTGCAAACGATACCGATACTAAATTATTCGATGCGCAGTTACTAATACAGCGACATCGGAATCAATTCCGAAAGAGCCGGGTGTATGTGAATACTGTCGTTAATCTCCCCGACGTTTCCTCCTGAAGACATCGCATTAACAACTTCCTGGACTAATATCGGAGCATAGGGCCCTATTACATGAAAACCAAGGATATTGCCGCTCTCTTTGTCTAATATAACCTTGGTGAATCCGTCTCTTTCCATCATTGCTTCGCCCTTGGCGGTATCGAAATACCGTGTCGTGCTTGTCACTATGGAATACTTTTCTCTGGCTTCCGACTCTCTTAATCCTACCGAAGCAATTTGAGGGTATGAGTACACGGCATGAGGTACGGCATCCCGGTTTATCACAGCTCTGTCTGTCTCCAGAACATTATGGATAGCCAGAGCTGCTTCTCTGTTGGCTACATGGGTAAACATCTGCTGCCCGTTGGCATCTCCGACTGCATATATATTCTTTTTATTCGTCTCGAAGAAATCATCGACCTTGATAAATCTTCTGTTATCGACGTCTATACCCGAATTTTCCACCTTTAACAGGTCGGCATTAGACCTTCTGCCAATCGCTATCATAACTGCCTTTGCACTTGTCGCAGATGTTTTGGCATTTGCGGCGTCTTCGGTAATAACACTGATCAGTCCTGCTTCCTTTTTTATCTCTACTACTTTTGCATTTAACATAATATCCAGGCGTTTTCGTAATTCTTTTAGTAACATATCAGCCATTTCAGGTTCTTCTGACATAACCAGTCGATCACTCATTTCGATAATCGTGACTTTCGTCCCCATTGCTTCAAAGAAATGAGCATATTCGACCCCGATATAGCCTCCCCCGATAATTATCAAGCTTTCCGGCCTGTCTTTTAGCTCAAGAACAGTTTCATTTGTCAGGCAATCTACCGTGTCAAGACCTTTAATCGGAGGTACGACGGGGCGACTTCCCGATGCTAAAAATATCCTGTTCCCTTTTATGATTTCACCGTTTACATTAAGCGTATAATCATCGGTAAAATATGCTTCACCCTCATAAAAATCAAGACCTTCAATGCTCCGGATACCCTTTCTGACCTCTTTTTCCGCTGAATCTCTTGATTTTCTCATCCTCGATATAATCGCATTGAAATCAATAGCTTCGATATTAACATCAATACCAAGCTCTCTGGCTTTTCTTATTTCCATGACACGGTCAGCCGTGTGTATCAGCATCTTGGATGGAACGCATCCGTAGTTTAGGCATGTACCCCCCAGTCGGGGCCCTTTATCGATCAATGCAACTTTTTTACCGCTGTTCACGCTTTCTTCAACGATTATCATACCCGCACCGGAGCCGATTACAACGATATCGTATTCTTCCATTGATTTTTCTCCAGTTCTCTGTATTCTTCCGTCTATATCGTTCTTATACCCTTTAGAATATTATAACAATAATCTCATTATGATTTATTGTTTATCGACAAATGATTTCAAATTCGGACCCATCGAATAATCATAAAATTTAGCCGGCTGTTATTATGAACCTGTGTTATTTTAATATTCTCATAAATGCAATAATATTGTTACATTTTTCGGTTTTGTGTGATAAGTATTTAACCACGAAACTGCTAGACTAAAACAATTATAAACGGCAGGTAGAAAAGAGATGAGGAGACGGATATAAAAACAATAAACAGCAACTGAAAGTTATAAACAGGAGGGATAATATGGCTGTATCAGGTAAGTATGGAAAAATATCAATTCCCGGAATAAAAGACGATGAACCTGTATTCGTCCTGCGCGCTCAGGATAAGCTGGCGGACGCTGCGATAGGTATGTACCAGCTCCTTGCGGCTTCCCACGGCTGCCATATAGCAGAATCCATAGGTAGCGAGGTAGAAGCATTTCAGAATTGGAATGGTACTAAGAAACTGCCTGACTAAAAGGGAAGGACGGGTATGCTCAGGCTTAATACTAAAACAAAAATAAAGCCGGAAGAAGTGATGACAAAAGCCCTGGCATTTTTTGGCCCCAGGGGATACGAGCTGGAAGTAATTGAGCAAGACGATGACTTCGCTTACTTTAAAGGAGGCGGCGGTGGAGTTGAAATTGCAGTCTCGAAGGAAGACAAGGTGACTTCAGTAGAAATGGTAACCCGGGAATGGGAATACCAGGTCAAAGAATTTGCCAGGTCGATTAAAAAGTAAACGGGCTGGAACATTCGATATCGATACGAATATCCAAGATTTATATCCTTATAAGGATGAGAATACCGATTACGAGGATAATTATTGATACCACTTTTTTGAAGATAGTATCAGGTATCTTTTCAAGTAATTTTCTACCCGCAATGGTGCCGGCAATTACCCCGACTGCCGTAATGAGTATAAAATACCATATCGTACCCAGCTGGTCCCATTGACCGGCAAGGTACACCGGCAGGCGTGCGATATCTACCATAAGTGCGATACCTGTGGCAGTCGATACGAACTGGTCCTTATCCAGGTTGAATCCCAGCATCGCGCCGGAGCGGATGCTCCCCTGATTCCCGACCAGACCCCCGAAAACTCCGGAAATTCCTCCAAGCAGCCAGGCTGCAAAACTCCTGAATCTGACTTTTTCCGCGAGTCCGGTTATTCCCGATATACCGGTCAGTAGAAGAAGACATCCGAACACGATTGTCAGTACATCATTCTGGAAACTGTTATGAAGAAAAGCTCCCAGGAGCCCACCGGCTGCACTGGTCAGGCCGAAAGTAAGCAAGACCTGCTTATTCAAAGATTTTCTGAGAAGGAAAAACCGTAATGCCGTTCCGAGAAAATGTGCTATCGATACTCCGACAACGGCGATACTCATACCGGTTTCCAGTGCCAGCAGGGGGGTAAGCAGGCTGCCGATACCAAAACCGGCGATAGAAGCTACTGCTCCGGCGATAACCGCAACAGCAGCCAGAATAATCTGGAAAATCATTACCATATTCTGGCATAGGGTGATAGACAATACAAATAAGTTATCAGCGTTTCAGTGAGTAATATCTTAAATACATAGTGGAGACTATATTGGCGTGGTAAGGGTTCAGGACTTTTTCGAGGTTTGAGTCCTTAATAGTCGGTTTTACTGTTTAAGAGTAGTGCGTTCATTTGGTTAGAGAGTACCCATACAGTGTTTCAATAGTTCCGTCGCCTTCTCCGGAGGAACGGCATTTATATATATTCCCGACCCCATTTCGAATCCGGCAATGAAAGCAAGTCTCGGCATTATTCTGATATGCCACTGGTAATAGGGATTATCCTCATCTGTAATGATTGAAGTATCGACAAGAAGATTGAACGCAGGGTCGTCAAGTTCACGGTAAAGACACAGGGTGGTATCTTTAAGTACCTTGGCTATTTCTTCAAGGCCGGTTTTTGGGACCATTCCGAAAGACGAGAGATGCTCTCTGGGAACAATCCAGGTCTCATACGGAACCCGTGAAGCGTACGGATTCAATACGATATAGTTTTCAGTTTCCGTTACAATCCTTTCCCCCGCACGTAACTCTTCGGCAAGCATATCGCAGTATAAACATGATCCTTTATCAGCGTAATAGTCGACAGCAACATCGAACCGAAGATGATAATAAGGGGTCATTATGGGAGAAGCTACCAGTTGAGAGTGAGGATGTGCCAGCGATGTTCCGGATGCAGAACCGTAGTTTTTAAATATAGTTATGAATTTCAGTTCGCTGTTACTTTTCAGGGCGTTATATCGTTCATGGTATGCTATCAGCAGATTTTCAACTTGCTCATAAGGTAACAACGCAAGAGCGGAATTGTGAGACGGGGTTTCGATAATTACCTCGTGTTCTCCGAAACCGCCCATTTTACGGGTGAAGTAAGTCCCGCTCTGCCCGGAGTTAGTTTTTTCGTGTGACAAGGCGGCAAACCGGTTGGGGACGACTCTTAACGACCAGGAAGAGTCATTATCCGACGAAGGAATCCTGAATAACTCAGGCGGTGTTTCCTCTTCGTTGCCCGGACAGAACGGACATGTCTCATCCCAATCGGGCAATGTTAACTTTTGCTCTTCGTTTTCCTCGGAATGCGGTCTTTTAGCCCTTTCGGGGGCTATGATAACCCATTCTCTCGTGGTTGGATCCTGTCTTAATTCCGGCATAATTCCTCTTTTCTACGTTAACGAAATAAACTAACTCCAGTTAAAAAATATCAGCCTGTTATCCATTCAGGACTTTATTGTATACCTGTAATGTTTCCTCCGCAGTCTTTTGCCAGGTGAATTCTTTTGCCCGTGACAATCCCTTTTCTATCATACTGTTCTTTAACTCGTTATCGGTTAAGACCCGCACTATCTCTTCAGCAAGCCGATTAGGGTCTTCGGGATCGACAAGTATTCCGGCATCACCGACAACTTCCGGGAGTGATGATACATTGGAGGTGATCACCGGGCACCCGCAGGCCATAGCCTCAAGCGGCGGTAATCCGAAGCCTTCATACAGTGACGGCAACACAAAGCAGACGGCATTTGAGTAATATTTAGCAAGTTCATCTTCTCCCCAGAAATCCGGGAAGATAATGTCATCGGTAAGATGAAGTCTATCAATCGCTTCGAGTGTAGCGTTTCTGGCAGTGCCGTCTCTGCTGAAACCCGTTTGAACAACTTTTAATGACTTAAACCGGGAGTCTTTCTTAACTATAGAAAAGGCTTCGAGTAAGGTTATAAAATTCTTTCTCGGGTCGTCCGAACCGACGAATAATATATATTCATTACTCTGCTCGTCCCGTTTACGCGGATAGTATATCTGATGGTCCACACCCTGGTAAACAACGCTTATTTTTTCAGCGGGAATTCCAAGGAACTTTACGATATCATTTTTTGTGCTGTTACTGATTGCAATTATATGTTTTGCTTTTTTAAAACCTCTTTTATCAAGTTCGACGAAGAGTTTTTCTTTAGGGCTGCTTACGTATGTACTTGAAACGTTATGGTGGCGGATAAGATCGTGTATCGTAACGATGAACGGTGAGTTTATAAAATTACCGTAACGTGATTGGAACTGGTTTGGCAGATGTAAGAGGCTCCAATCTCCCCGGAGGAGTTTTATGAGGTGGATTGATTCCTTTATCGAAGGACTGGGCCAGTGGATAGTAGATGATATAGTGATCTGCCGTACCGGGATTCTTTCAGCAATCTGGCGGCTATATAAGTCCACGGCCATCCTGCTGGTCCCGACGACGATTGCTACTTCTTCTGAGGAATTTACCATATATTTATCCCTGCGTTCCGGAAAACGCCGAATTTCGTCTGTTCAGCCCGATTAGTCACTCTATTATAAATCATACTAGGTCGGTGATATCGGAATGTCAACAAAAACCGATACGAAGTAAAAGAAACGAGATGCAGTATTATTTCCTGTGTGAAAAAAGTCACGAATGAGATGAACCTGTATTCAGTTTTATTATACAGAATTCTTTGACCAGAGATACTGGTTATTGCCTTTTCTCTTACGCCGCGTCTTGTATCTATAAGGGACCTTTATTACTATTTCAGTACCTTTACCCGGTACCGACGCGATATTTATATCACCGTTGAGATAATCGATACGTTCTTTCATCCCGATTAATCCCAGACCTCGGGGTCTTTCCTTCGAATTGATAGCTTCATTTACTTCAAATCCAACGCCATCATCCTTAATATTTATTCTGAGATGATTTTTCCAGAAATATATCCGTACATAGACTTTTCCAGCATTCGCATGTTTCAGTATATTGCTGAATATTTCCTGAAATACTCTGAACAGGATAGTCCTCAATTCCGATGAAAGGTCAGTTTCCTGACCGCTGATTTTAATGTCGACGGAAATACCGGATATCTCAAGGCTGTTGTGAGACAGCCACTCCACTGCGGCAATCAATCCGAAATCATCCAGAATTGTGGGCCTGAGTTGATAAATTAGCCTGTGAATTCTGTCCAGCAGCTGAACGGAAAAATCCTGGGTCTTCTGCAGTATCATCTTGGATTCTTCCGCACCTTCAGGCAGCTTTATCACTGCGGTCGATAGATGAGCATTTATGCTTGCTATCACCTGGCTGATATCATCATGTAAATCTCTGGCGATTTTCTGTCTTTCTTCCTCGACAACCATTTCCAGGTATGCCGAAAGGCTTCTAAGCCTTTCACTGGAAAGGCTTGTCTCTTCTTCTGCAGATTTCTTTTCGGAGATATCCAGCACCATATGAAAATATACCTTATGACCTTCCGTAGTCATAAGATTCGTCGGATAAATCGCAGAGCTGAGCCAGCGTCCGGAGTTATCGTCAAAAACCTCCCTTTCGAGCGCTTCTCCGGTTTCGACCGATTCTTCCAGAGGGCATCCATGAAAAGGTGTATTTATACCATGAATTACCCTCGGGCAATATTTACCGATTATATCCTCCGGAACGAACCCCAGCTGGTTAAGGACGGCCGTATTAGCTTTAATGATATTATGCTGCTCGTCGACAAGCAGTACGTAAAATGGCAGGGAATCAATCAATACCTGTATGGAGTCGGTGTTACTGGATCCGATAATGTCTACATTATTACTCATATCATTACCCCTGCTGTTTTTTTACTACATTCGAGAGATAAAAACCAGAACATTTTTGACAAAATGCAGGGTAATTACCTCTTAAGGAATATTCAGTTACGTGACTATAATGTTTCAAGGTTAGCTCCATACTGACCTTCTCTAGTAAATGGGCAGGTTCTTTCTCCGGGAACCTGCTCTACTTCTTTTATCTGCTATGACTGACTATCGACATTATCGATTGCCACGAGACCTTTCCTGATTGCGTACTTAATCAGGTCGGCTTTGTTATGAATATCCAGTTTATCCATTATTCTTGTCCTGTGTCCGAGAACCGTTTTCAGGCTGAGAAACAGCTGGTCAGCTATCTGCCTGCTGGTATAACCATCGGCAATTAGTTTTAATACCTCTCTTTCTCTCGACGTCAGAAGGTCGAACGGTTCTTCCTCCACCTGCTCCAGGTAGTCCTGTATGAGAACCGTGGTTGCCGAAGGATAAAGGTATGAATCACCGTTATACACAGAACGGACGGCGGAAATCAGGTCTATACCCATAGCTTTTTTAGGAATGTATCCCGAGATGCCGGCTTTTATAGCCGAGATGAGGTATTCGCGGTTTTCATGTTGAGTTAAGATTAACACTTTAACCTGGGGCATTTTTTTCTGTATACGTCTGGTAGCTTCGAGTCCATCCATCCCCGACATACCGATATCCATAATTACAACGTCAGGTGATGTCTCGATCACCTTTTCGTATGCTTCCTTACCATCAGCTGCTTCACCGACTATTTCGATATCGTCATAGGTGCTTAACAGTGATCGTACACCATCTCTCATAATCGCGTGATCGTCAGCAAGTAATACCTTAATCTTGTTGTTCATTTTCATCTCCTCGTCTGGTAAATAAGACTTTATTTACCGGGCATTAAGCCTGGTCACTACCACTTCCGCGGTTTTCTATCTGTTCGAGCATTTTTTTCAGCTTTTTCTGGCGATTCATCAATATCAACAGGTATCCGAATACCACAACCCAGATAACGGTAAAAGCCGCGAATAAATATCCAAGATTTTCCATATCATCCTCCCTGTTAGTTACGGTCCGTGTCCGCTAACCTAAGAAATTCTTTTACTCTGGAAATGGAGCTATTTACCTGAATTCCCTGAATTAAAATCAGGGCGTAAAGTAAAGTAAAAGCAAGTATTGAAATCTGCAGAGTCAACAGCATTGAAGGAGTCAAGCCGCCCTCGAATATAAGTGCTGACGGATGCTGAGTTCGCCAGATGGATATCGAAAGGATTACGATGGGAATATCGATAAATCCTATGATTGCCACGGCAGCACCGAACCTCGCTTTTCTGTCTTCTCCCTGAGTATAAGAACGAATTGTCAGGTATGCAACATATATAAACCAGAGAACGAGAGCCGAGGTCAGGCGGGGACTCCATGTCCACCATACTCCCCAGGCGGGTTTTGCCCAGATGGATCCAGTAATCAGGAACATGGTAGTGAAAATAAAACCGATTTCAGCCGCAGTATAGGCAACTATATCCCATTTTCTGGTACGTTTTCTCAGGTAAATGATACTGGCGATAAATATTATCAGGTAAGATAAAAGTGCAACCCAGGCTACCGGTACGTGGAAATAGAAAATTCTCTGCACCACTCCCATACTGGCTTCTGTCGGAACATAGAAAAATACCATCCATAAAGCCGCGATGAAAGCCGCTGCCCCGGCTATAAGTAAAATCAATTTCGACAACTGTCCTTTATTCATTTTCCACTCTATTCCTCAATTACATGTTCGAATATCAGGTAGGATACAACCAGAAATATTACATCATAAGCCGTGATCATCAGGAGCCAGGAGGATATTTCACCCCATGACTGGCCTGCCAGTGCGTCGGTCGAAGCATTTACTGCGCATATCAGCAGCGGAACTATTATAGGTAAAAACAGGATTGGAAGCACCATTTCACGGACTCTCGTGTTGACGGCAAGCGCTGAAAAAAGAGTACCTACGGCAGCGAATCCAACGGTTGCCAGGAAGGTTATGAGTATCAATTCCGACGATAAAACATTCAGGTTGAACAGGAAGGTAAATGCGGGTAGGGTAATTATCTCCACTATCAGCATAAAAATAAGACTGCTGAGCATTTTACCGACATAAATGACATCCCGGTTGACAGGACAAAGCATCAATGCTTCGAAACAACCGTTTTCCTTCTCATAAACGAAGCTGCGGTTAAGACTGAGTACTCCCGAGAAGGCAAAAGTGACCCAGAGTATACCGGGGGCGATTGAATTCAGAGTTTCTAAAGTCTCCCCGAATGCAAAATTAAAGATGACGAGAACCAGAAGTGCGAAAACCAGAACGGAAAACACGATTTCCCGGGTACGCATTTCCGAAATCACGTCCTTCCAGAGTATGTTTGCTACTTTGCGAAAATATCTCATTCTTTCGTACCGGTATTGTTGATATATTCAGCCTTAAGCTTTTCCGTATCCAGTTCCGAACTCAATGCTTCGAAAACAATTTTACCTTTATGAATAATTACTATCCGTTCGCTTAATGATAAACCTCTCCCAAGGTCGTGGGTGGTGAATATTATCGTTCGATTTATGCCGTCTTCGGTCCTGACTATTTCCCAGAGTGAGGACATTGCATACCAGTCCAGCCCTGTATCAGGCTCATCCAGCAGGAGGATTTCCGGCTTGTGTAATATAGCACGTCCTATAGACAACCTCTGCTGCATGCCGCGAGATAAAGTACCGACTCTATCATGAAGTCGTGACGTCATTCCGACCATATCCACCACGTCCGTAATACGCTTTTTCATATCCTCTACGTCATACATCCGGCAATAGAAAGACAGATTTTCATACGCCGTCAGGTTATGGTACAGGAAAGGTTGGTGTGAAACGACCCCGATGCAGCGGCGGGTTTCCGGATTTTTATCCTTTAAGCTGGTATTGTTTACCATTACTTCACCCGAGGAAGGAGTAATCGCCGTTGACAGCACTTTTAATAACGTTGTTTTTCCTGCACCATTCGGTCCCAGCACTGCCGTACTCTCTCCTCTCAGGAATTTCGCAGTAATCCCTCTCAAGGCAAGATAGTCGTTAAATGACCGGGTCAGGCCTTCAATGCTGATTGCAGACTCGTTATCATTGAGTTCATTCCCGCTCATAATTTCTGCTTCTATTCTTCATTCTGATGACTCATTAGCTCAGCCAGTTGACTTTTCAGGCTGCTTCGTAAATTGTTGTATTCATTTTCATTGATAATTCCGTCTTCGAAATCATCGTCAAGGCTGGCAAGACGGTTCAACAGTATATCGATTTCATCATTATTACCGGGTGATGATTCAATCGGAATATTCCTGTTTCGCCGGTAGTAGAGTACAGCGGAAACGCCGATTACCGCTATGACAAGAACTACTATCCAGACAATCGTCGTTCTGGAGCCTGATGATGGTTTTCCTGAAAAGGTAACCGCTAATATCTGTCCCGACTCAAGGTCACTGGATGTGAAATGCTGGTAATAACTGCCTTCTACCTCGAACGGTTCGCCGGTTGTAAATCCGGAAGCGGACACGTCCAGACCTTCGCCTTTAACCATAAGGTCGATACCTGCCGCCGGATAATAGAGTTTCCGGTTTAATTCGTATTCACCTTCGGAATAATCTACCGAATAGGAGAAAGCTACCTCCTGCATTCCGGGTAGAACAGCCGCCGTGCTGGCAAATCCGTCATCTGTAGGAACAACGGAGTCTCCCGTCTGTCCACCGGAATAACTGAAATCACTGAAATCGGATGGCAGCGTAAACCGTAATACCTCTCTCTCTTCTCCTTCAAAGGTTGACGGTTGCCCGATATAGGTGTAATCCAGATCATTTCCGAACAGATAATACTCATCTACCAGAAGGCGTTCACCTTCGACCCGGACTATTACATGCGACGTGATAACACTGATACTCTCGGGATTTTCCGTGGTATCGTATACCTTCAGTTTTATAGACTGTGTATTGTTCTCACTATCAAACATCTCCGGATCGGTAGAATATTCCACTTCCCGGAAAACAGCTTTCAACTGGTAAGAGTGATCCGCACCGGTATTCAGCCCTTCGAAACTGAACGAGCCGTCATCGCCGGAAACAGTCTCCTGTGTCTTTGATTCCACCTCATTGAGATATTCCACCAGGTGAACCGTTTGTCCGGCAACGCTACTGCCTTCCCTGGTACCGTTCTCAATTATCCCGCGGATTATCCCTTCACCCTGAGCGAAGGCAGTGACGGGAGCCAGGGTAGGTACCAGAGTCAGCGTAAGCAGTATTATTAACAGCCTAATTTTCATTCTTCACGTCAGGCAGCCTTTCTCCACATTGTGCGCAGAAACGGCTTTCCTCCCTGTTTTCAGCACCGCATTGAGGGCAGAATCTCCGTTTATTACGACGTATATTGCTTATCCTTTTTTCTATCTCCGCATCAATATCATTATTTATCTCCGGAGCCTTTACCTGTTTTGTATTTACCTTACTTATGGGAGAAACAGGTTTAGGCTCCGCCCGGGTAACGGCAGTTTTACCGAAATACGGGTAAACTATATATACGAATACGATAATAAAAAGGACTATCGTTACGAATATTACCATTTATCTCTCTTGTTAACTCCCATCTGCAATTATTTCTGAGTCTCCAGCGGTGTTATCCCCTTCTGCTTTCGGCCAGAAGCAGATAATGCCGCCCAGTGCCAGCACACCTCCGCCGATCCATATCCAGACGACGAGAGGATTTATGCTTACCTGGAATGAAGCCATGCCATCTTCATATACTCCACCGAGAGCGATATACAGGTCTTCGGCAAGGGTTGAACGGATAGCTACCTCCGTTACAGCCTGGCTGTAGTACTCATGGAATACCCTCTCCGGCTTTAATTGGTCGAGGAAATTTCCCTTGTGGTCTACCATCAGGTTGGCCTGAACAATGTCTTTATAACCGGTCTGAAACTCTTCAACACCGTTAAATGTTATCGAGTAGTTGCCGATTTCCATAGTATCACCGATCCCCAGTGTCTCTGTTTTTTCCACATCAAACAAAGATGAACCGATAACTCCGATAGCGAGGATAATGATCCCGATGTGTACTATATAGGCACCGTAACGGTTCTTGTTTCTGGTAAATAACGAAACAAAGGAATTAAAGTAATTTTCACCGGTGGCTTTGTGGCGGGAGTGAATATTCCGCCACCAGCGGGAAAACGCTATGAACAAAACGAGCCCGCTGAAAAAGAAGGCAAACAGGGCTATCCACTCTCTTATCCAGAAAATAAACAATAATGCGGAACATAGGGCGGCGAGGACACCGGGCCAGATTATCTGTTTTAAGTAATTCCGTAAACTTACGTTCTTCCAGCCTATTACAGTACATACACCGATAAGCAAGATTATCAGAGAAAAGAGGGGACCGTTGACCTGGTTAAAGAAAGAAGGGCCTACGGTGATTTTTGCCCCGCTTATTGCTTCAGTTATTCCCGGAAAGACAGTCCCGAGGAATATTACCAGTGTAGCCAGGACAAAAAGTATATTGGTAAGTAGAAAAGTGCCTTCTCTTGAAACCAGTGACTGGATTTCCGATTCACTCTTCAGTTCCTTACCCCGCACGACAAGCAGACCGAGAGAACCTGCCAGAAGTATAGCAATAAATACTACAAACATAATCCCGACTCCCTCTTCCGCATAACTATGGACCGAAGAAAGGACTCCGCTTCGGGTAAGATAAGTTCCGAATATTACCAGGATAAATGCGAAAATTATGAGGATCATATTCCAGATTTTCATATTCCCGGATCGTTTCTGCATCATAATGGAATGAAGGAAGGCGGTTGACAGCAGCCAGGGCATAAGCCCTGCGTTCTCAACCGGATCCCATGCCCAGTATCCGCCCCAGCCCAGCTCAACATATGCCCACCAGGCTCCTATTACATTACCGACTCCGAGGAGAAGCCATGCGATAATTACCCATTTTCTGATACTGGCTATCCAATCATAACCGAACCGGCTGGTGATTAAAGCGGCTATTGCATAGGAGAACGGAATGGTAAAAACCACGTATCCGGCCAGTAACAATGGTGGATGAATAATCATTCCGGGGTTTTCAAGCATCGGATTTAGCCCGATACCGTCGCTGGGGGCGTAGGCTGATTTGATAAACGGATTCGATACGGACAGCAACACAATAAGCAGGAATGAAAGTGTGAACATGGTGACGGATAAGGAATATTCCGTCAGAATCGGGGTGTTATGCCTCTTTCTGAATACAACAAGGACTCCGCATATAGAAAGAAGCCATGCCCAGAACAGCATCGAACCATCATTCCCCGCCCATAAAGCGCTGATGAGATAGGGAACGGACATCTGTCTGCTGGTATAGTTAACAACATATTCAAGCTGGAAATTGTGCGTGAGTATGCTATACAGAAGGACTATGACTGCTAAAGTGACAAGACCCGCGGCAGCAACCGTCGCGTTTCTGGCACTTTTAATAAGCACCTGTTTTTGTTTTTTAGCCCCGATGAAATAGACTACAGTTGAATAGAGTGAAATCACCAGAGCGAGGATAAGAGAATTATATCCGATGTCTGCCACAGAAACCTTCCTTATTCCTCGGCTACGTACTTGGAAGGACATTTAACGGAAATGGTGTGCGCCTGAAAAATTCCTTCCTGTTCGAGGTAGCCTTCCACAACGACATCATTGTCTTCCTTGAATGCATCAGGAATGACACCGTTATATATTACCGGCAAACTGTAATTGTCATGGGCAATGGTAAAGTGTACATCATGAGTCGAACTATCTTCCGTGACCGAGCCGACTACCACCTTCCCCTGCACTTTGACATTTTCCTGGACAGATATGCTCTCGCCGGTCAGTAACTCGTCGACGGTATAATAATACGTCGCAGAATTCTGGAATGCCGTGAATCCAAGGTATCCCAGTACAGCTAATATTATTATTCCACCGATGAGGTATTTTTTCTTTCTAAACATCTTAATTATTCATGGAAGTACCGATGAGTCCGGTAGATATTACACATCTAGATAGACTGTTCAAAAATCGGTTTAAGAGAATACTCCACACATCCTAAAGACTACCCCCATCTCTCCGAGAACTGATATATAAGGTAACTGAATGGTCTGAGCAGTTTATGCAGTATCTGTTCACGTGCGCTTATCTAATTATACCAGTTATGTATATTACGAGAAAGGTAAATAATAGGGGAGACCTCCTCAGGCCTCCCCTATTGGTATGACGCTATGATTACTGCTGTGTTTGCTGTTTGACTATTGCAGTGCTTCTATCGAGTATTCAAGAAGTGCCTTTGTGTATGAAGGATTGTGTACACCCATGCTGCTGTCTTCAACAGCTATATAGATGTAATTCCATAACGCGGCAGCTTCATCTTCGGGGTACTCTCCGACGACCGGATGCCCTTCATGGTACAGTCCCTTGGTTTCCAGAAGCCCTTCAAGTTCGGTAATCAATTCCTCAACTTCGGTCTGAGTACCGCCGATGTCAAAGTCAGCGGCATCAGCATGACAGGGCTGGCAAGCCGCGACATTGGGAGTCATGGTATGTACTTCGTTTACCACATGGCAGGTTACGCAGGTGTCCTCGACCATATTGTAGTGTGCGCTTGGTTTACCGGTTACTCCGGCTCCGGCGACGCCGAGAAGCATTGCACTCTGCGGTCCGTGGTGAGGTCCCCAGTGAGTTGAGTCGACATTAACCATGCCATTTTCTGCTTCCATTTCGCGCCTGGGCTGGTGGCAGTTGGCGCAGAGGTTACCCTTGCCGCCGTCATAGGTCGCATCGGTAGCAACCAGTGCCACCGGTGCTGTCGTGGTTAAAGCCCAGTCGGCATCGGAATACGTGGTATGAATCTGGTGGCATGTCCTGCAATTCTGGGGTGTCGGGCTGGTCTGTCCGGCTTCGACCCCATCCGGATTGACTCCGGCGGCTATCATCGCCGTGAATCCTCCACCTGCATGGCATCCGGCGCAGCCGGCACTGGTACCACGTAAGTAAGCGGTACCTGTACCATGTCCGGAAGTTGCCCACTGGATATTCTTGGCAAAAACGATCTGGTCGCTTTCATTGTGGCAAGCCCCACAATCTGCGGCGGTTACCGAAGTCTCGGCAGTGGCTGTGTCATTACTGGAACTGGAACAACCGGCCAGGATGGCTGCCACGATTACCAGACCGATGACACAAAACAGTGTCAATACGATACGCCAGTTAATTTTCATCTACTCCATCTTCTCCTCTCTTATTTAAACACATACGCTTGAATTAATTTAGCACATTCGGAGGGTAAAACTGACGGGTACTATTACCCAATAAGGCTTAAAAAAATACCCTATTTCTCAAAAGTTAATTTTTCTGCAGAATCAGGTCTTCCTCAATTTGTATAAATAATAGCACAAAAAGTTAATGAAAATCAAAAAAATCCTGGTTCCACTCTCCGCAAAGAGGAAATTTTCAACTTGTTAGAGTGTTTTTATAAAGAAACAGGGTATAAAAACGAAGTCTTTAGGGGTGTTTTGACTCCAAGTAGAGCAGAGAATGTCTTAATATATATAGTGTACGGGGAAATTTCAGATAGTACAAATGACCTTCCCGGGTTCTTTTAGTATTCATAAGTGTGTCCCTTTGTGTTCAGGAGGTCTACAGGTTGCGCTGGATTTATCGAAAAATTAAAAATCTCGTTTTAAGAATATTCAGGATAAGGAAAAGCATTTTAATACCCAGCCTTGTTATAGTAATCGGCCTTCTTACATTCGGCGTTATTAAGTTTATTGATTTTTATAATTATATGGAACACGAACCGGAATTCTGTCTATCCTGTCATATAATGGAGAGCTCCTGGGATAGATGGGCTACCAGCGAACATAAGGATATAGAGTGCCACAGCTGCCACAAGCAGAGCCTGTTTGCCAGTATGAGCCAGCTCTTTAATTACGCATTTAGAGATTACGATGAAATTGAAACCCATGCTGAAGTACCTCAAGAACTCTGTATGAATTGTCATGAAAGTGGTTCATCGGAATGGATACAGGTAGCGAATACACCGGGGCACAAACTTCATTCGGAAGAACAGGGTATCCAATGTACGGAATGTCATTCCAGCAGTGTACATCGTTTTGAACCTCTTTCGCTGGTGTGTAATCAATGTCATGCAGACCAGGTTGTCGCGAACGATAAAATGGCGGACATGCACTGCGACACCTGCCATAATTTCCTGGTTGAAACCGGTACCAATGATCAATTCCTTCCGTCGCGTGAAAGCTGCCTTGACTGTCATGAAGCCCTTGCTGGCAAGGATATGACATGGCCGGCCGACAGCCCGATGCAGTTCGATTGCGGCTCGTGCCACCGTCCGCATGATCCTGATCAGCAGATTGTGGAATGCAAATCCTGTCACGCCGAGCAGAAATTACTTCATAACACCGTACCTCACAGTGCCGCCAAATGCATTACCTGTCATCAACCCCATGCCTGGGAGACACCGGACCGCAATGATTGTTACACATGTCATCCCGGTAAGGTCGATCATAATCCGGAAACGAACTGCTACGTCTGTCATAAGTTTAACTAGGAGTGAACAGGCGTTCGACGAGGGTCCAGATACCAGGGGCTTTATTTGAGGAAAGTATATCGGTTCAGAGGGACTTTTACTTTTCTTTTAGGCTAGCTTTCGGTGGCTCGTTCACGTTTGTTCAGGGCAATACCGGAAATTAGCGTTATTATTCCAGCTATAGATAAAAGAGAAAATACCAGCATTCCGATTCCTCCGACGAACCCGCAGGACCTTCCTACAGTAAATACAATAGTCGCTCCTGCAATAGAGCTTATCAGTACAGTTAAAATTCCGCCGGTTACCAGTACTCTTCCCGGTGATGATTTCTTATCCATCATGTAAATCTTAACGTTACTTCTACGGATTCAGGAAAAAGACTCGATTCTACAGAGTACCATGATTGTTATGGTATGAGGTATCAGTCGAGTTGTGTAATTTCTGTAATCTGTACTGACTAATGACAGTTATCTAAATGATTTTATCGGTCAAGTTTGATGATTCCGCGTCTGATGGCATACTTGGTTAGTTCCGTCCGACTGTGCAGGTTTAGTTTTGCCATAATATTAGCCCGGTGAGTCTGGACCGTTGCCGGACTCAGGTCCAGCATGGATGCTATCTCACGGTTGCTGTAATCTTCCGCTACCAGTTTCAGAATTTCCTTTTCTCTCTTTGTAAGCGATGATAAATCGCTGCTGTCACCGCTTGTTCTGGCACGTTCAAGGTAATCACGGAGAAGTCTTTTAGCCATCGTATGGTAAAGGAATATATGCCCTTCCCAGACGGTATGAAGTGCGGAAATCAACTCGGCGGAAGAACCGCCTTTAATGAAGTATCCGGAGGCACCGGCTTCGAGTATCTTGAAGAAATAGCGGTCGTCTTCGTGTATTGTGAGTATTAGGATATTAATATCGGGATACTTTTCTTTAATGATAGTGGTAGCCTGGAGTCCGTTCATTACCGGCATCGTGATATCCATAAGGATAACATCCGGATTAAGTTCCCCGGCTTTGTCAACGGCTTCCTCACCGTTAGAGGCTTCACCGACTATCTCGATATTGGGCTGATTGTCGAGAACGGAACGAAGCCCTTCCCTTATCAGGATATGGTCATCGACTATAAGTACACGTATTGCTGATGTTTTATTTGTCAAAATAAGTCCTGAATATGATTAATTCTCAATATAGTACGGGGAGGTACACCGTTTTATTTATGCATAATGCATAATTACGGAATAATAAGACTGAATATCCAGCAAAGGACGGAGAAGCAAACTACCATAATGATAAGTTGGGCAATAAAAACGGACGTGAACATACCGGCTACTTTAAATGCCCTGGGAGGTGTCAGTACGCTCATAATGGCGGTTGCTACCAGGGGCAATAATATCAGTCCGAAAATTACTAGACCAATCATTCCTCATCCAGCTCCAATACAGGGAATAGTTTGATAACAATCATATAAAGCAGGATAGTAAGAGCGAACAGTCCTATGATTATGGACCACTCGATCCAGCTGGGGATATAGTTTCCGGTAGGAAAGGGTAGTATTGGTCTGAGCAGGGAAGGAACCACTATTAAAAATCGTTTGACCCAGAACGCAAAAAGGATTGTTACAGCGGCGATTACGGTTGTTCTGACCCTGAACCAGTTCGGGCGTATTATCTGGGCCAGCAGTGCCGTTGCCGGGAGAGCCATTCCTATCACCAGCATCGTCCAGAAAACAGGGCTGAATTCACCCGAAATTATTATTTCGGATACGGCAGCGTCAGCGTGCGTGGCTGAATATCTCATGGTTATCTGTTCAGCCACGGTAAGATAGATATATATGTGGGTAAGAATGCCCAGTGCGATACCAAGCCACTTGAAGGTTTCTGCCTTAATATATGAATGCCATTTATACGTTCTTCTCAGGATTGCCGATATTAATATTACAGCAGCTATCGATGTCGCTATCGCTGCGGTCAGGAAATACGGTCCTGCCATAGCTCCGAACCATCCGGGCCGTCCGGACTGTAAGCCGAATATCCAGGGGATTACTCCACCGCTTAACATTACAATCAATACCAGGAGTGCGACCGAAACCCACCTTGCCGATTTGTTTATTTGCACTTCCTGGTCGGGATGATAACCGATTAAAAGAAATCTGTAGATTATGCCGCGCATTTCAAACCTTGATACATAACGCAGTAAATCCTTCCTGAAAGTAAGCCATAAATATGAGGTCGAGAGGGTGAAATAGAGTAGAATTACGCTTAAATCCCAGGTGAGGGGAGACGTTGTAACTCTTTCCGGGAAGTAAAGGAACATATTCAAGGCTCTGTCAGGCCTCCCCAGATCGATGATGATACTGATTCCCGCCATCATAAGGGCGACCGCTGTAAGGATTTCTCCGATTCGGGCAACCGGTTTCAGTAATTTTACGTTGAAAACCCGTACCATTGCTGATATTGCCATACCGCCGTGTGCAATACAGGCGAAAAAGACAAAATTGCCTATATAGACTCCCCAGGCGGCACCGACAGGGGTTCTCATATCGGTAACGACCAGGCCGTTCACTAATTGTGTAACCCACGCGTAAAGAAACCATAAGACCAGGATAAGCATTATTGCTGCCAGCAAATAATACGCTCTTCCGGTGTGGAGCAGCGGTTTAATTACAGGGTCCTCTGCTTGAACTCTTGTTCTCTGGAGCATCAGCTACCTCGGAATTTTTTCCCTCGGGTAATGTAAAATATTCTCGGTTCCGTGTTCAGTTCCTCGAGTAATCGGAAACCCAGGCTTTCTTCCAGCAGCAGCGATACCTCGCTTTCGGGATCTGCAAAGTTCCCGAAGTGCCTTGCCCGCATCGGGCAGGCAATAACACAGCGTGGTAGCTTGCCAAGCCTGGTTCTATGAACACAGAAAGTGCATTTCTCAGCAACACCTACCGGACGTACCGGTACCTTGCTGTTTATGTCCTTTTTAGGTATATCCGGTTTTTCCCAGTTAAAACGCCGGTTACTGTAAGGACAGGCGACAACGCAGAATCGGCAGCCGATACATTTGTCGTAGTCCATAAGGACAAGTCCGTCTTCAGCTCTATATGTTGCTCCGGTAGGGCACACTTTTACGCAGGGTGGATTCTCACAATGATTGCACTGTACGGGGAGATACCATTGTCCTTCTTCGGGTGATTCTGTATAGGAAGTCGTTGCTCCTGCTTTTAGTTCCTCTATAGAAGGAGTTGATAGTATCCCCTCCTCCTCGTGCAGTCTGAAAATTTCTATCCACGGCGGATTAATAATATCCGAGATATTATTCTCTTCCTTACACGCCCACTGGCACGTTCTGCAGCCGATACAGGCCCCGACATCTATAACCATGCCAAACTTGTTCTCCGGATTTGCTGTTGTTCCAAATCCGTCTGCCGTACGCTGCTTATTATTCTTTTCCGGCTGAACTTCCTTCTCTGCTGTCTTGACACCTGTCACGGGAGTGCGCAAGCTGCGTATTAAATCTTCTACTACCGGGAGTCTGCTTGCGGCACCGAGCAAAGGGATTCCTCCGAGAGCTATCATCGTCTTAATAAAATTCCTGCGATTTATCGGTTTCATTCTTCCTGTTCTCTCCTTGCTACAATAATAAGCAGGCCAGCAAGGAATGCTATTGTGATTGTGCCGATCATTACCTGGTCGACAGGGATTTCCGGTGGAGGTGGCGCCGGGTCAGGATGCGGCAGTGTCCTCCCCAGAGTCACCTGCGGTTCGTGAGGATCATGACAACTGATGCATTTTCCCGTATCAGCGGAACCGGGGAAGCCATGTGTTCCAGCTTTCCAGTCGTTGTATCTTGTTTCATGGCATTGCCCGCAAAGCACATTAGAGTCCGCATGGCTAAGTTCTGTACCGTCGGCGAGATGAAGTTTACTCATATCTCGAGCATCATGACACGTCCAGCAGGCGTTATTTCCTGAGCCGAGGCTGTCATGGTAGGAAAGGCTCTGGCTGTGACAGCTTAGACAGTCCAGTAATTCGTCATTCTGCCCGGAATCTGCATTGACGGTATCTGTATTGGCCAGCAACAGAAAGCCAACTATCCCTGCAAATAATACAACGGTAAATAAACCCAGTTTACGTCTTAGTTTACCCATATTTAATCAAGCAATTACCTGGAGTCTTCAGGCGAAATTTATCCGGTCGACAGGCGGCGGAACCAACCTGGCTACACCGCCTGTATCCCTACCGAAAGAGATTAACGAAGTTGAGTAACCTCACTTATTCTCGTCAAAGCGTTAGTGACATCCAGTGTCAGAGGGATAATCGTGCTGTTCCTTTCACCGGAAATTTCAACGAGTGTCTGGAGATAACGAAGCTGCAGAGCTGCCGGTTGACTCTGAATTATTTCTGCAGCTTCCGCCAGAGTAGCGGCTGCTTCCTTCTCGCCCTGGGCGTGAATTATCTTCGCCCGTTTTTCTCGTTCGGATTCAGCCTGCCTGGCCATGGCACGCTGCATGGCTTCCGGTAACAGTACATCTTTGACTTCCACAAGTGTAGCCCTTATTCCCCAGGGTTCCTCTGTCTGTTCATCGATTATTTCACGCAGTCTCAGGTTTATTTCATCTCGATGACCGAGCAATTCATCAAGTTCAGATTGTCCCAGAACGCTTCGAAGGGTAGTAAGAGCAAGCTGAATAGTTGCCTGTTTGTAGTTTTCAACATTAATGACGGCTTTTTCAGGATCGATAACCATGAAGTAGACGACGGCATCAACTCGAACGGTTACGTTATCCTTGGTTATCACTTCCTGTGGTTCGAGTACTGTTGTGACTACCCTCAGGCTGACCTTGATAAGACGGTCAATAAAAGGGATTATGAAGTTTAGTCCCGGATTACGTACTCCGGTTAATCGTCCGAATCTCAGGACCACGCCGCGCTCATACTGCTTCACAATTCTAATAGAGAAACCGATTAGTATCAGAACCACGATAGCTATAAGATATATTACCCATGTACTCATAAGTCTTCTATTCCTCCTCGATATAAGAGTCTGAAGCAAAGTTCAGAATTAGTACGTTTGTCATAAAAACCGGATGTACAATCTACCGGATACTGCGCTTTTCGTGCGGGTGTTTACCACTAAGAAACGAGTAGTAGTTTTATCCGGTACCAAAACTACATTAGCACTTCAGGATTTAATCGAAACATACATTAAATAGAGTAATTAGACTACACTGTTTAATGTATTTAATGGAGGGATATTTGTGAGGGTAATATGGTCTAACTATCTGTCCAGAGATATCAAGCCGCAGCTGATGGCATATTTGGTCAGTTCGGTCCGGCTGTGCAGATTCAGTTTTGCCATAATGTTGGCCCGGTGGGTCTGGACTGTTGCCGGACTTAGGAAAAGCCGGGATGCTATCTCCCGGTTGGTAAAGTCTTGCGCGATTAGTTCAAGTACCTCTTTTTCACGTTTTGTAAGAGAAGATAGATACGAGTTGTCGTTTTCTTTCTTCGAATGTTTGAGGTAATTTCCAACTAGCATTGAGGCCATCGTAGGGTAAAGAAAAACCTGTCCTTCCCGGACGGTATGCAATGCTGAAATCAGTTCAGCCGAAGATCCTCCTTTAAGGAAATATCCGGAAGCACCGGCCTCAAGTATTTTGAAAAAATAACGATCATCTTCATGGATGGTGAGAGTAAGGATGTTGATATCCGGATACTTCTTCTTGATTATTTCCGTAGCCTTAAGTCCGTTCATTACAGGCATGGCGATATCCATTAGAATAACGTCGGGTCTCAACTCATCGGCTTTTTCAACGGCTTCTTCGCCGTTGGCGGCTTCTCCGACTATCTCGATATCAGGTTGGCTGTTCAGTATCGACCTGATACCTTCTCTGACCAGTACATGGTCATCGACTATAAGCAAACGGATGATACCGTTTACCGTGGAAGATTCGGTCTCTTTTCCGGTAAGTGATTCG
Source organism: Dehalococcoidales bacterium (assembly GCA_034416335.1). Taxonomy (GTDB): domain Bacteria; phylum Chloroflexota; class Dehalococcoidia; order Dehalococcoidales; family UBA2162; genus MGML01. Next base: position 158,613 of record DAOULV010000003.1, on the reverse strand, counting down.
GGATATTGGTGATTATAAGAAACACTCTCCACAGCACATCCTCTATCAATAAATCAACTATTTCCGGAAGGTGGGATTACACAATCTAGATTAAAAAAGGTATAATAAATTATAATAGATCCTTTAAGTCAACTATACCATACTGCTTATCCGGCGGACAATATTTTCATACTCCAGCAAAATTAACCGGAAACCTTTCTAGATCATCCCGTTCTTCTATATAAACATCAATCAAAGAGCAGTATAATTTTATAAGGATTGATGGAAATGCTTGAGGAAATAAATAAAGAAACCGTTCAATATTTATATTCTGTAATCAATGGTCTTGATGACGAACTGGTGATTATAGACCGGGGCTACAGGATACTGGATACTAATGAAGCGACACTATCGAATCAGAAAAAATCCAGGGATGAGGTAATAGGCGAATACTGCTACAGGGTATCTCATAACAGGTCGACACCGTGTGGTTCGGCTGATCACGAGTGCCCTGTGAAGATTGTCTTTCAGACGAAAAAACCTGCCCGCGTAACTCATATTCATACTGTGAAATCAGGCAATAAGGTACAGAAGAGATATCTTAATATTGTTGCCTCACCGTTGCTGGACAGTGACGGGAATATAGTGGCAATAGTAGAAACCATGCGTGATGTAACGGATGCTAAAAACAGTGAACTGCGTATTCTCCAGTTACTTAACGAACTTGAAGAGAAAGACAGAATCCGCGGCCAACTGCTGAATGAAACATTCAGTATTCAAGAAGAAGAGAGAAAAAGAATTGCCCGGGAGCTTCATGATGAAACATGCCAGGTGATCGCCGGAATAGCCGGACAGATAGAAGCGATTGCCATCACTTTGCCGGAAGGCCAGGAGCGGTTGAGAGAAGAACTAAAACGAATAAAGACCTTACATACTGACCTGTTAGGGGACATGAACCGTTTGATTTACGAATTACGCCCCTCGATGCTGGATGACCTCGGGCTGGATGCCGCAATCAGGTGGCTGGTGGAAAGCAAGCTTGAAGCAACTGGAATCAAGGTGAATGTCAGGTTAGTTAACCTGCATAATAAACTTACCTCGAGTATTGAGACAACATTGTTTCGGGTTATTCAGGAAGCTATCAACAATATTGTCAGACACTCCAATGCCGATGTTGTAAATATATCTGTCCGTATACTTCGGGGTAATCTAAGAGTCCGTATTTCCGATGACGGCACAGGTTTTAACGTTAAAGAGGCTATCAGTGTTAAGCAGGGGTCAAGGGGGCTCGGATTGCAGGGGATGAAAGAAAGAATCGAACTTGTTAACGGTAAGATATCGATTGATTCTTCTGTCGGTAACGGCACCGAAATAACCTGCACGATTCCTCTGAAATCCGGTATTAAGTGAAGTCCTGATATACCAGTAAACGGAAATAACAGTGGAGAGAAATCATTGGGAGTAATCAGAGTAGCTCTGGCTGATGATCATGTGATAATGAGAGACGGTATTCGAGCTCTCCTTAAAGGATGTGACGATATAGAAATAGTCGGAGAGGCATCCGACGGAAATGAAGCTATTGATATAGCTGAGAGAGAATTGCCGGACCTGTTTATTATGGACATTTCTATGGTAGAAATGAACGGACTGGAAGCCGGCAGAAGAATTAAGAAAATAAATCCTAATATAAAACTGCTGGTTTTATCCCAGTATGATAACAAAGAATATATTATATCGGCCATTAAATCAGGTGTCGATGGATTTCTTCCCAAGAGTGCTATGGGTGAAACGTTGATAACAGCTATACGTTCGCTGGCAAAAGGCGAATCTTTTCTTTACCATTCGGCAGCTCAAGTGATGATGCGGGACTATGTAGACAGAATGCGTGAAGAACCCCTTGACCGATTGACAGTGCGGGAGAAAGAAGTCCTCGGGATGGTCTGTGAAGGATATACCAGCCGCGACATATCAGAGCGACTCGGGATAAGCATTAAAACAGTGCAGGGACACAGAACGAGAATTATGGAAAAGCTGGACATGCATAACCAGGCTGAGGTAATCAAGTATGCCATACAGAAAGGCCTGGTAAATATCAATACGTAAGCATATACCACGAGACTGTATATAGTTACACTCACTCACTGCATATGCAGTGAGTGAGTTCTTTTACGAGCATTTGTATTAACATAATCGGGGTATTTTTTTAATTTGATAGGGATATGTTCCTCTGTCTTGGTACTTATTATCACCATATTATTAACCTATAACAGAATTAACCTGATTTTGTTACAGGAGGTGGAAGAAGATGGAAGTCGTAATATTGGTTTTACAAGTATTGGGAATTTATGTGCTGCTCCCGGTAATGATAGGTACGGCGATTATCGCAATCTACGTGGCTTCTCGTTCAATAAGATCGGTATCACGGGAGAGTTCGCAGATTGGACTCGACAGCCTGATCTGCTCTATCGATGCAGATTGCCCTATCGGGTACATTTGTATCAACGGGCAGTGCGTACCGCAAAGTAAAGGTATCATCTCACCTGCAGTATAAATTTCCGAAATTTCCCCGATAGATTATTTCCATTTGACCGTTATCCAGTGATATAATGAAACCCTGTTCTGCCGGAACGGAACGGGGTTTTATGGTTTAAGAGAGATGAAAATCGCTGATTTCATTAAACTAAGAGGACGCCCGATGGTCACCATCGGACCCGATGCAAGTATACGTGATGCTGTTCAGATGCTTGTTGATAATAACATCGGGGCACTTCCCGTTTGCGATGAGAAGATGATATTGACCGGAATCGTTTCCGAAAGGGATTTATTAAAATTATGTCTTTCCGCACCGGAATCACTGAATAACAAGGTTAAAGATATAATGACCCGGAATGTAGCGATATGTAGCTCCGGAGATGATCTGGACTATGCGGCAAACGTAATGAAAAAACAGAAAATCAGGCATCTTCCAGTAGTTAGCGGATCAAAAATAGTCTCGATAATATCAATGCGGGATATTATCGAGACACAATTGCATGAAAGCGAAGCAAAGGTCAAATACGCAGGTTTGGTAAGAAAGAGCCGGACGCGAATCTAATTGTTATTTCAGACAGTACTATCCTTGAGATACCGCCCTTTATACCTAAAATACGATGTTAATCCATATATCTCCTGGCGGTTTTCCTCTTAACATATATGACCTGGGTTAATATCATGTATCTCCTGTTTTTAAGAACCTGATACCGTTTCGACGGGTTGCATTCAGGTATGTAAATTCCCGGTTATTATCGGTTGTTCCTGTGTATTTACACGTTTTCAGTAGACAAATTTGTTTCTCGAAATTACTTTTAGGTACAATTAAGTATGAAGATATTCTCGGTTGGTTCTTTTCGTATATTTCTCGCGGTAATTGTTGCCGGACTGGTATTGTCCGGCTTAAACGTATATCACGTTTCAGCACAGGATGAATCCGAGAGTTTTCAGGATGTGCAATTATGGATTTACCCCGAATATGATGACCCGAGGCTTCTGGTCATGCTCGAAGGACAGGTTTCGGGTATCCAGCCGCCTGCTGAGGTAAGATTTTTAGTCCCGTCTACTGCCGAGATGTATTCGGCGGGCTCGATGGATGCCCAGGGTAATTATTCAGGCGGACCGCCTGACAGAAAAGCTTCGGGAATTCCGGGCTGGGATGAAATAAGTTACCAGCTGCAGACCGATACATTCAGGGTTGAATATTACGACCCTATAATACTCGGAAAACCTGAAAAGTCGATTTCCTATGATTTCAGGTGTCTTTATCCAATCTCAGATATTGAAGTTATCGTTCAGGAACCTCAAGATTCCACGAATTTTACAGTATTGCCGGCGGGGCAGGCTTTTGCGGGTAATGCAGGGTTTGCGGCTTACAGGTATAGTTATTCGAACCTGGTCAAAGAGGATACACTTGAATTCGAAATCAGCTATTACCGCGAAGCTGTCGAACCGTCGATATCCGGTGAATCAAGTGAAAGTACCGACTACACTTTATTGATAATATTAGTCGCGGTCCTGGCGGTGGCATTAGTCGGCTGGCTGGTCTGGAGCAGAAGGTCAGCACCGGCTACACGGGCGGAAAGAAGACGGTCATCCAGAAAATCTCCAGCACGTCCCAAAACAAAGAAGCAGACGGGAGCCAGGTTCTGCGACCAGTGCGGTAATCCTGTCGACAGCGGCTATAAGTACTGCCCGAACTGCGGCAACGAATTATAATTTTTTCATTACTTGTACTGGCTTCCGTGTAAGAAAAGGCACCCCTATTCGTTTTACTGAAATCCCGTTTCATTGCCTTCTGAATCAAGGCTAAAACCCGCTTAAATACGTACCATACCGGTATTTATTTCACATAATCCTCGCTATCCCTCCGGTAAAACAGAGTGCTTTATACCCAACTAATAAGGCATATTACCGGGAAAACAGGGATATTATTCCATTCAGCAAATCAATACGATGGGCGATAATGGAATTAGGTCCTGATGAGCCACGAATCTTGTACAGAAAATTTCATTTTCCGCATCAATGATCGACGGAAGAACACGTCACAGTTCAGACATCGGTGTTTCCAGACATCATCAGCGTTTCAAAGTAGCTCAGTGAACGAAACAATCGCGTATGCGTACATGTCCATGAATAAATCCTGACGAGAGAGAGTAGATGAAAAATAATAACGGAACACCCAGTATCTTAGTAGTAGGAAGCGAACCTGATTTCATTCAGATGTCACAGAAGGCTTTTGACGAGACATTTTCGGTGGTATATGCCGTAAATGAAAAGGAAGCGATGGATAGGGCAAAAGAAGAGATACCGGATGCAATTTTACTCGGATACCTGGCACCAAGAGGAACGTCGTTTCAACTCCACAAAAAACTGCGTAATGATATGATAACCAGGAATATTCCTCTTTGTATAGCAGATATGAACGCGGAACAGCATCCATCAAAAGGTTGGATTATTGATGAAGGGCTGTATATGGAAGCGGATGACTATATTACAGTTTCCGATGATGATTTTATAGATATATATCGAATGCTGGAACTGACCGATACTGCTGATAAACGGTCAGAAACATCCACGGAAGAAATAAAAACATTCCAGGAAGCGGTCCTTGATCCGAACACTTTTTGCGTTACCTGGGAGCAAATAGCCGGCAAGGGTGCGTTTGAAACACAGCAGGAAAAGCTGATTAACAACGTAATCAGATCGTTAAGAGGTGGCCTGGTCCACGGGATAAGCGTAACGGATAATCCGGGAGGGAATCCGGCTTTTTCTACTGAGATGCTGTGTTCCGAAATTAAAAAGATGGGAATGGAATCGCTTGTACATCTTGCCTGCCGTGATAAAAACAGAAACCAGACGGAGAGTGTTCTCTACGGATTATCGGCGGCTGGAGTCAAGAACATACTTATCGTTTCCGGAGACGCTCCGTCCGACGGTGGTTTTAACGGAAAATCAAAGCCTGTATTCGACCTGGACCCGATTCATACTCTTCAACTGGTCGGTTTAATGAACGATGGTCTGGAATATACCTCGGGAAAGCGGAAGAAGACCTTGATACCCACGGATTTCTTTGCCGGAGTAAGTGTCTCATCTTTCAAGAAGACGGAAGCTGAGCTTCTCGGGCAGTATTACAAAGTAGAGAAAAAGATAAAAGCCGGAGCAAAATTCATCATAAACCAGGTGGGCTATGACGCCCGGAAGTGCCACGAAGTTTTACAGTACCTGAAACTAAAAGGTCATGATATTCCCGTCCTGGCTAATATATACGTTATATCTCATGCAACGGCAAAGATTATGAGCGTAAACCAGATTCCGGGGTGTGTTGTTACGCAGAAAATGGTCCATGAACTGGCCGAAGAAGAGAAACTGGAAGATAAAGGAAAGGCATCCAAGCTGCTGCGAGCGGCGAAGATGTATGCAATAGCTAAAGGGATGGGATACGCCGGCGCCCATATCGGCGGACACAACATTACCTATGAGGATGTCGAGTATATTATCAACAAGGGTGAAGAATTATCTGTACAATGGCAGGAATTCGTACCTGAGTTCGACTACCCCCAGGAAAACGGGTTTTACTACTTTGAAAAAGACCCCCGTACCGGACTGAATACCGATAAACCGGCTGCCAGAGGAAAGAAGAAATCGCCTCCGCTGACCTACCGGGTAGCCAGATTGATGCATACTTTATTTTTCAATCCTGACAGCAAAATTTTCAACCTGCTTCGACCGATGGCACAATATGTGGACTCCAGACGCTCATTGAAATCTGCCTTCGGATATACCGAACATATGGTGAAGACAGCGCTTTTCGGATGTATGAATTGTGGCGACTGCGCGTTAGTTGATATTGCTTATCTCTGCCCGATGTCCCAGTGCCCTAAGAGTCAGCGGAACGGTCCCTGCGGTGGAAGCTATGACGGCTGGTGTGAAGTGTACCCGGGTGAGAGAAAATGTATCTGGGTCAGAGCGTACGAGAGAATGAAGGCATACGGCGAGGAAGATGAGATGGGAAACAGGATAGTACCGCCGTGTAACTGGGAACTCTGGGAGACACCTTCATGGTTAAATTTGTACCTGGGAAGAGACCACACAGCAATAAGAATGGGTATAGCTCCTCCGGATGTAAATAATTAACGCTATACGAAGACCAGGAAAATCAGGCTTAATTTTTCATTGATTAAGCCTGATTTTTATTGTGGACCGTATATCGGAAAGCAACGGTTTGAGTGACCTTTTAGATACCATCAACAATTTTTTTATTTTACTATTTTTATACCTTTCCATAGAGTACACTGTTAAGGAAATTTTAACAGAACTTTAACCAAACATAGCAAGTATTAATATACAATTAAGATAGTAATATTAAGGAATAACTATGAAGACGGTATTGTTTGTTTGCGTCCATAACTCAGGCCGCAGCCAGATGGCTGAAGCATTCTTCAATCAACTTACAGGAGGAAAAGCGGAAGCTCTGTCTGCCGGCACAAAACCGGCTGATGATGTAAATCCTGTAGTCGTCGAAGCCATGAAAGAAATCGGCATTGACATCAGCCGGAATAAACCTAAAGCCCTGACGTTTGAAATGGCAGAAAATGCAGAAAAGATGATAACCATGGGCTGTGGAGCAGACGCTGCTGAAGTTTGCCCCGCGAGTTTTATTGAGACCGAAGACTGGAAACTCGATGACCCTCACGAACAGCCGATTGGAAAAGTACGTGAAATAAGGGACGAGGTTAAAGACAGGGTTATCGAACTGATACGGGAACTCGGTATATAATGGTATCATTCGTTCAGAACAAGAGGAAGGGAATACTATCCAGTGAGTGATGGTACAGGAAGAGTGGCCGGCAGGCTTTCCTTTTTAGACAGGTTTCTGACATTATGGATTTTCATTGCAATGGGCATAGGAGTAGCGCTTGGCTATTTCGTGCCATCCGTTGCCGATGCTATCGACAGCATCTCCATCGGCACCACGTCAATCCCGATAGCCGTCGGGCTTATCCTGATGATGTATCCTCCCCTTGCCAAGGTCAGGTACGAGGATCTGGGAAAAGTCTTTCGTAACTGGAAGATACTGGGACTTTCTCTGGTACAGAACTGGATAATCGGGCCGGTGCTGATGTTTTTCCTGGCGATACTCTTTCTTGGCTACATCTGGCCGTACCCTGAGTATATGGTAGGCCTGATTATGATAGGTCTGGCACGCTGCATTGCAATGGTTATCGTCTGGAATGAACTTGCCGACGGCGACCACGAGTACGCCGCCGGTCTGGTAGCTTTCAATTCCATATTCCAGATTCTTCTTTATTCCGTATATGCTTATGTATTTATCACCATAATGCCCGGGTGGTTCGGCCTGGAGGGTTCCAGCGTCGATGTTACCATGGGTGAAATCGCGAGAAGTGTGCTTATTTACCTCGGCATCCCGTTTTTCGGCGGTATGATAACCAGGTTTGTCTTCCTCAAGACCAAAGGCAGAGAATGGTATGAATCGAAGTTTATCCCGAAAATAAGTCCGATCACTCTGGCAGCCCTTTTATTCACCATCATAGTAATGTTCTCACTAAAAGGCGAACTCATCGTCGAGATACCCCTCGATGTCATCCGTATCGCCGTACCGCTTCTCATTTATTTCGTTGTGATGTTCCTCATTTCGTTCTATATGGGTAAAAAAATCGGTGCCGGTTATCCCGTGTCGGCCACTATCGCCTTCACCGCCGCCAGTAATAATTTTGAACTGGCGATCGCGGTGGCTGTGGCAGTATTCGGCATATCTTCCGGACAGGCTTTCGCTGCCGTTATCGGACCGCTGGTAGAAGTCCCGGTCCTGATAAGCCTGGTAAATGTGGCTTTGTTCTTCAGGAGAAGGTATTTTATAAAGTCCTGAAATGAACAACGATCTTTTTCATACCGGCGCCCGGGTGAACCGGGCGCCGGTTTTTAGTACTCTTTCCGTCTTGACTGATACCTAATCCATAATTAACCTCCGCCCTGGATTACTATCTTTATCAGGCTATTGACAGGCTAATAAAGATAGTATATTATGACTATATATACTGATTCGGTCATAGAGTCGTGTAAAGATGGCAAAAGCATTTACACAATCGAACAGGGAACGGATAAAACAGGCTTTGCTTCAAAAGGGCAGTGAGTATTTCATCAGGTATGGTCTTAAAAAGACCAGTGTTGAGGAACTGGCTAAATCAGCCGGTATAGCCAAAGGCTCTTTTTACAAATTCTTCGACTCCAAGGAAGACCTTTTCCTGGCTATACATGAAGAGGCCGAGAAGAAAATGCGGACGGATTTAATGCAGAAACTGGAGAGTGCCGTAGAACCTGCTGAAAAGCTGCGTTCTTTGCTAAAGAACTCTTTCCTTTACCTGGAAGAAGACCCTCTTCTGCTAGCTGTTTTCAGCAAAGAAGAACCCGGTAACCTTTCCGGTCTCATGACTTCAGAGCAATTCAGGGAACACTACCATCAGAATATCTGGTTTATGGAAGAGCTTGTCAGACAGTGGCAGGATGAGGGCATTATCAGGCAGCTCGATACCGAAGTTGTAAGTAATCTACTGGGTTCGACCTTCTATATACTTCTTCAAAAAGAGAACCTCGGCGAGGAAATGTATTTCAGGGTAGTCGATATGCTGATTGAGTGCCTGGTTAATTATCTGAGCAGCGGAAAGCAACCAGGCAGTTCTGAACAGAGGTAACGGATATATGGACGCATCGATTAACATATCTAAAGTAACCAAGCGTTATGGAGACCTGGTGGCGGTAGAAGACCTCTCGCTGTGCATCGAGCCGGGCGAGATTTACGGATTTCTTGGTCTTAACGGTGCCGGTAAGACGACAACAATCCGTATGCTGCTGGGAATACTCAAACCAAACGCAGGCTCGGTCTCGATCTTCGGCACCAAAATACAACCGGGACAAAGGCAGATATGGGAGCGTGTCGGTTACATGGTCGAGACTCCCCACGCCTATCCCGACCTGACAGTCCGGGAGAACCTGGAGATTATCCGGCGCCTGCGTAAGCTGGGTGACAATAAAGCGGTTGACAGGGTTATCGAAGAACTATCACTGACCAGAGACGCGGACAAGCGTGCCAAAGCACTTTCGCACGGTAATTCCCAGCGGCTGGGACTGGCTAAAGCACTCATTCATCACCCGGACCTGCTCATCCTGGATGAACCAGCAAACGGTCTCGATCCCGCCGGTATAGTCGAAATCCGGAACCTGCTCCATGACCTTGCCACCGAACGCGGTGTCACCATCTTCATGTCCAGCCATATCCTGAGCGAGGTGAACCGCCTGGCAACACGAATCGGCGTGGTACACCAGGGGCGGCTGGTAAAAGAGTTTGATTCCGATGAGCTTGCCGAACAGGAGCAGCAACACCTGATGATAGACGTCAGGGACACAGTTGGTGCTCTGACGACACTGGAGAATGCCGGTATTCCGGTAAGAGCAGATGGTAAAGATTCGATTGTCATTACGGACATAAGAACTACACAGCATCCGGATGAAGTAGCGACTCTACTGGTCAAAGAGGGCTATCCGCCTACCAGGCTGGTTGTCGAGCAGGGAGACCTTGAATCATATTTCCTCACCCTGGTCGGCATGAAAGAGGAAAAGGATAATGAATAGAATAGTCAATGAAACGTCATCGGCACTCTGGGTCGAGTTCCGCAAGGTCTGGCGGACAAAGACGCTCTGGGCTTCCGTCCTGGCATTTGTGTTTATAACCCTGATCTGCGGTCTTTTTATGTTTATCCTTGAAGACCCGGAGAGGGCGCACAGCCTCGGGCTGCTGGGTGCCAAGGCAGAGATATTCGGCTGTTCCGCCGACTGGCCGAGCTTCTTCAGCCTGATGCTGGTTTTAATAAGTGTCGGAGGGCTGGTGGTCTTCGGCTTTATCTTTATCTGGGTTTTCGGCAGGGAGTTCAGTGAAAAGACCATTTACGATATGCTGTCGCTGCCCACGTCCCGGGTAACAATCGTCATCGCCAAGATTATCACTGCGGCGTACTGGTCCCTGGCGCTGGTCGTGCTGGCTTTCCTCCTCATGCTGGGGGTCGGTGCAGTCTTGCAGCTACCGGGAGGATCAGCGGCGGTAATAATGGACGGACTGAAAACGCTACTAATTACCGGCTGTCTGACTGTAATACTGTGTATTACTTTCGGACTGGCGGCAAGTCTCACCCGCGGATATCTGCCGGCGGTCGGTATCATCTTCCTGATTATAGTGCTCGACCAGATTGTCGACCGGCTCGGCTACGGTCCTTACTTCCCGTGGGATGTTCCCGCCCTGTACAGCGGTGCTGCCGAGGCGCTGACCGGAGCGGCACCCGTGCCGATTGGTTTTATCAGCTATGTCCTGGTAGGGCTGGTCGGTATTGGCAGTATCCTGGCTGTATGTCTATGGTGGAAGCACGCCGACCAGACCTAGCCGGAATACTACGTTTAAATCCGCTCCGCCTGCCGGATTAAACAGCGAAGTCAGCCTGAAGGACTCTATTGCCCACGAATAACTTTCATTATCTCATGCATACTGTTAACATCGGTATCCCGGGGAACTTCCCATTCCGAGGAAAGGAAAATGCCTGTTTCTCCGGACTCGACGGTGCGTTTGATAAGGTTAATCTGTTCCGGGTCAGTTCCCAGAAAAGCCGAATCGGGAACAGGTAAAGAAAAGCAGCAGGTCTCCTCGCGGACTTTTTCTCGTACCTGCTCGATACCTGAGTTGCCGGATATGGACACGGCATCCGCTCCAAAGCTGTATATCGATACAGCTTGCTCATCATCCCGCACTTTGCTGAGCAGTACGGATTTAATATTGTAAAACCTGGTGACATTAAAAATACTCTTCAGGGGTGATGCCAGCACCTGTGGTAAATCTGGAATTACCAGGTCCTGAATATCCTCAGCAATTACGATAATATCGACCCCCAGTTCGCAATATACCCGGCACAATTTCAGGCAAATGCTCCCGGTATCTTCAACGAGGTCGAATGCTTCCTCATTTCCCTGCTCCAGTTCTGCTGTAAATGCCTTTCCTTTCAGGTGTCTTGCCAGAGTCAGAGGGCCGGTTACCATTACTGCAACCGGCACTTCCTTTCCTTTTGTAATCAGCAGTCTTTTGGTGGCTTCAAGGATTACCGGAATCCGGCCTTTGTTTTCGATATCATCTGTATCCAGGTCATATATATCTGCCCCGTCCTCGAGAGGGTGACTTACTATTACCGGCGGCCATTCATTATCCTGCCACTCTATCTTACAACCGAGGGCTTCGGCTTCAAGACCGGGATCGAAATGGTTCAGAATCACATCATACCCGAAAAGCTTATGGGCATTCGAAAGAGCCCTGGACAGAATTCCCGGGTCTGAAAGCATGGACTTAACCGGTACCTGCTCCAGTTTTGCCGCGAAACTGCATACCCAGGGCATAAATGTGGGTCTTTCAACAGATTTACCTTCGAAAAAGTCTGTAACCAGTTCTCGAGAGTTCTGCGTCATATATCTACCCTTTCAGTTATATGAGTATCAGTTACCGGTTTTGTTCGGTCTTGCCTTCGTAAAGTGCCTTCGTGTTCCGGCTCAATTTTTCAAGAAATGGCTGGACTCTTTTCAGTTCTTCTGTCGAAGTTTTTTCGCGTATATAATTGATCCCGTTCCGGAGTATTTCCTGCGCCTCGACATATACCTTCTTTCCCTTGTCGGTCAGGCATATTCTCTTGATTCTTCTATCATTCTCGTTTACAACACGATTTACCCAGCCTCGTTTTTCAAGTGAATCGCAGATTACCATCATATTCGTGGTATCCGTTTCGCCGGAATCGGCAAGTTCCCGCTGGCTGATGCCGTCAGTCCGATGTAAAAGCATTAACACTGCCATCTGCGGGTAGGTCATGTTCAGAGGTTTTAGCTGTTTCTCTACGTGTCTTCGGCTGTAGGCAGAAATCGTATCGATAAGCTGGACTACCCTGAAGTAAGGGTCGCCCTCAATAAATACTTTCATCGATAATCACCGTCCTTTGCAGTGAAAACTGATGCCTGAATACCGTAAAGGTTATAACCTTATTATTCGATTGATTATTTTTGCATCCGGCCAGGAGCCATACAGATCAAGTTGATCCTCGGGAGGTTTCTGCTTAAGCCATTTCTCCTCAAATTCATCGTAACTCTCAGCCCGTCGAAGGCGGTCTTCACGTTCTTTTTCCCTTAATTCTGCGGTCTTCTCCTCGTCGGCGGTCCATGTCTCGGCATCATAAGCTACATGGTACACATTGGTCGCCGTCCATTCCGAAATGATTTCGGCTCTGATATCATCGACTACTGACTGCGGGTCTCTTTCCAGAACATCACCGTAGCCCTGTCCGCCCGGTGTGCCGAATCCCGATAACGAGCCCGCATACACTCTTCTCGCCGGACGATGAATTCTTCTGGATGGCAACAAATAATCGCCATCCAGTACCTTATCCTTGATCATTTCCCGGAAAGAGGTGGGTATGTTTTTTTCACCTTTTGCCATGAGTTCCAGAATATTGCTGTTTTCAATGCCGGCACTCGGTCCGGAAATTGCAGGATATCCGCCGAAGAGTCCGTTCCCGACTATTATAGATTTTGAAGGTCTGCCCGGATTTGATTCGGGACGGTCGGTATAAGGTACCGCATAGAAGATGGTCCCCACGTATCCGCTTGCACCTCCACGATATTTACCGTTGCCAACGGTATCTTTATCATGCTTCTGCCAGAGATGGAGGGTCGGCATGTCGACTTCGGCTTCTTCACCGTCACTGCCAGTAGCGAACACGGCTGACCTGAACAACGCACTGTCCATGCCGTCCGAATCCACGCGAGCTCCCTGACCCATGGTATTCCTGCTCCAGCCGCCGCCACCACCGACGACCGATACGCCCCACTGGTTTACCGCAGAACCGAAGCCCAGTCCTCCACCTCCTCCAAAACCACCACTTCCCACGCCGTTTATCGGTGCGGCAATATTCAGCCTTTGTTCGGGATCACTGAACATCATACTGGCGAAAACTTTTGGAAGCAATACGTTGTTGTTTTCCCCGACATGCGGTGCATGGGATATCGCTGCATTCCAGGCAGGGCTTAAAAATGTGCCGTCAGGGAAAATAAAATCTAAGGGTGCTATCGTACCGGAGCATACCGGAAAGTCCCAGAAACCGTGAGAATACATGAAGAGTGCCGCATAAGCTGCCATGGTCCAGGGAAAACAGTTGAAGGCACTATTGGTCTCGGGAGAAGTGCCGGTATAATCAAGGAGAATATGGTCATCTTCCTTGTAGGCGGTTAAATAATAACGCCGGATGCCCGGTATCATACCTGCCCCGCTGACGAAACAAAGGTTGCGGTAAACGCCGTCATTCCAACCTCGGATACGATTCCTGGCCCCTTCCTCCGCCACCATCAATACCTTTCGTAACAGCCCCTGGACGAAATCACTGCCCTTCTGCTCGGCAAGCTGCTCGATTCTCATTCTTAACCGGTCAACGCCCGTGCACCGTGCCCTGGTATCAAGTACCTGCTGGCGTCCGGCACGGCCTATCATATTGACCATCATATCGAGGAGTTCCTCTTTTATCTTGAAGTTTTCAGCCAGCTTTATCGGAGTAAGGCTCATCCCCTCGTCATAACGTGTTCTCGCCCACGGTATCATTCCCCCGGGGACAATGCCGCCCGTTTCCGCCATGTGCGTTCCGGTCGATGCCCAGGCTATCAAAACTCCTTCGTGGAATATCGGCATCAAAGCTAACTGGTCACAGTTGTGTAATCCTCCGTAGGAGGCGTCATTGCAATAAAATATATCTCCCTCATTGACACCGACCCTGGGATTGGTGTAATAATTCTGCATAATCCACTTGATGGGATTCTGAGCAGTTACGCTGTGGATGAAGGTCCCAAGACAGGCACTTACCATGTCTCCCTGGGCTGTATGCAAGCCGACAATCAGATCTCCTGCCATGACCCAGTCAGAGTTTCCCACTTTCTGAAAGACTTCCTTGCATTCGGCTAAAATCATATTTATCCGTTCGCTGTATATCTCATAATCCCCCGGCTCGAGCTTTTCAAGACCAGCCAGTTCTTCATCAGTGGGAGGAGATGGTTTCATGAAAGCCATTACTTCATCTTTTGTCGGTCGCATATGTTTCTCCTTTTAAAGAGTACATAATTATCTGTTTACATCATCTAATGTTAAAGTCGAATTATCCGTTTGAGGGGTTTTGCATCCGGCCAGGAACCGTAATATTCCAGTTGATCCTCCGGTGGTTTCTTCTTCAACCATTCCTTCTCGAATTCATCGTAGTTTATAGCCCGCCGCAGGCGGTCTTCGCGTTCTTTTTTACGTAACTCTGCAGTTTTTTCCTCATCCGCCAGCCACAGCTCGGTATCGTAATCAACATGGTAAACGTTGTGTGCTACCCAGTCCGATATTACTTCAGCCCTGACGTCATCAACAACTCTTTGCGGTTCTCTCTCCAGTACGTCGCCATAACCTTTACCTCCGGGGTAGCCGCCTGCCGAGACACTTCCCTCATAAACTACCCTCGCAGGTCGTGGTTTAATTTCCCATGGTAAATCATAATCACCCTCAAGAACCCTGTCTCTGAATATTTCTTCCGGTTCCGTAGGGATATTTTTTTCACCCCCGGCCATTAATTCTAATATGTTGCTATTCTCAACACCTATTCCTGAAGGAGCGTTAGGCGGGTACCCTCCAAAAAGACCGTTTCCAACTAGCATCCTTTTTACCATGGTACCACCGCTTGAAGAGGGTCGATTTCGGGAATGGACTCCGTAAAAAACTGTTCCGATATACCCGCTGACACCACCCCGGTTTTTGCCACTACCTCCGGTGTCTTTATTATGCTTCTGCCAGAGATGGAGGGTTGGTTGAGCGATCTCGGCTTCCTCGCCATCACTCCCCTGGGCATGTACCGCTGATCTGAATATCGAACTATCCATTCCGTCCGAATCAACGCGAGCTCCCTGACCTCCGGTGTTCCTCGTCCAGCCTCCGCCACCACCTATTACAGGGACACCCCACTGGTTCACACCGGTTGAAAATCCCATACCACCACCCCCGCCCCATCTTCCGCCGATACCGAGTATCTGATTTTGAGGAGCAGCTATATTGGCTCTTTCTTCAGGATCGCTGAACATCATACTGGCGAATATTTTAGGGAGTAACTGGGTATTTAATTCCCCGACAGGAGGGGCCATGGAGATTGCCGCATTCCAGGCAGGGCTGGTCACAGTGCCATCAGGGAAAAAGTAATCTATCGGTGCCATAGTGCCTGAGCATACCGGTAAATCCCAAAAACCATGAGAATACATGAAAAGCGCAGCATAAGCAGCCATTGTCCAGGGGAAGCAATTATAGGCGCTGTCGTTTTCAGGAGACGTACCTGTGTAGTCGAGCAGGATATGGTCATCTTCTTTGTAAGCAGTACAGATTATCCGCCAGATACTTGACCTTGACCCTATACCACTCATAAAGACTACGTTCCGGTAAACGCCATCGTTCCACCTGCGAATACGATTTCTGGCTCCTTCCTCGGCTACTATCATTATTTTACGCAGCAATCCCTGAACGAAATCACCACCCTTCTGATCAGCTAACTGTTCGATCCGCATTCTCAGCCGGTCGACTCCGGTACACCTCGCCCGTGTATCGAGTACCTGGTGACGACCGGCACGACCTATCATGTTGACCATCATATCGAGAAGGTCTTCTTTTATCTTATAGTTCTCGGCAAGCTTTATCGGTGTAAGGCTCATTCCTTCGTCATAGCGGGTTCTGGCGTCAGCTATCATACCTCCGGGGACGATACCACCTGTCTCATCCATGTGGGTTCCGGTTGACGCCCACGCAATTAAAATCCCATTGTGGAAAATGGGCATAAGTGCCAGCTGGTCACAGTTATGAAATCCTCCGTAGGAAGCATCATTGCAATAAAATATATCTCCTTCGTTAACGCCAACTTTTGGATTGGTATAGTAGTTCTGCATAATCCACTTGATAGGATTTTGAGCGGTAACGCTATGTATATATGTACCAAGGCAGGCACTCACCATGTCTCCCTGGGCTGTATGCAAGCCAACGATAAGATCGCCCGACATAACCCAGTCAGAATTTCCAACTCGCTGAAAAACATCTTTGCACTCGGCCAGTATCATGTTTATCCGTTCACTGTATATCTCGTAATCGCCCGGCTGTAGTTTCTCTAGACCGGCCAGTTCTTCTTCAATAGGGGGAGATGGCTTCGTGAATGCCATTACTTCATCTTTTGTGGGTCTCACAGCTTCCTCCTTTTCCCTCCGTAATGCAAAGCATTCTATACGATAATTCCACTCATATATTCGTTTATCGTGAATGTTCTTCCCGGGGGAAGAACTATGTTGGTATCGGACGCTTCAATGATTGCGGGTCCTTCGATCCTGTTTCCTGCTTCCAGAAGACTCAGGTCGTAGGTATCCGTAGGCGTAAAACCACCCAGTTCCTGCCAGTAGGCTTCGCGTTTTCCTTTAACAGCTTCAGATGAAACCTTATCACTCTTCAGAGGATACCTGGGCATTTCGAATGTCGGAGTTACGAAAGTTGACCTCAGGATAAATGATGAGATATCGACGCCGCCTTCAGGGAACACGGATAAAGCACTGTACGCCTCGATGAACTCCTTTTCGAACTGTACATAAACGGCGTGGACATCTTCTTCATTATGGAGAAATAACCGGGGGGAAGATATCCGGGTCATGTTCAACTGCCCGCCGTATCTCATTTCCAATTCCAGCGAAAAGACCGCCGATTCAGGAGCGATACCCTGTCCTTCAAGGTCCCTGACAGCCCGTTTCTGAAGGCTTTCCACCACTTCGTTGAACGATTCATAATCGGTGAAGTATTCACCCGTACCGGCACCACCAATCCCTGAAGGCTGTTTCAGCAGGATATATTTGGTTGCTTCGTAATACTGGATAACATCCATTACCGCGGAACCAAGCGCGCAAAAGACCGGAGAAGCTGGAAAGGTAAGGATTTTCGGTACCCCGGCTTCAAAAGTATACCCGCAGCTGTGAGTCGGACCTGCTCCACCAAGGGCGAATACGACGAATTCTTTCGGGTCTCGACCTTTCAGAATGGTCTCCTTGAATAACTCACCGGCCATATTGCCGTCGACTATCTTTTTTATCAGCCAGGCGGCTTCTTCTACTTCTACCTGAAGGGGGCGCGCGATTCTGCGGCGGATAGCATTAATCGCCTTTTCTTTATCCAGTTTCATCCTGCCGCCGTGGAAATAGTCCGGGTTGACATAGCCCAGGACAACATCGGCATCTGTTACCGTCGGTTCGGTACCGCCGAGGTCATAGCAGGCCGGACCCGGCATGGAGCCGGCACTGCGAGGTCCTATCGACAGTTTATTACCCATGAGACGGTCGACACTGGCAATAGAACCACCACCGGCACCGATAGACTTCGATTCGAGCATGGTTAGTTCCACAGCCCAGCGTTCTATGACGGGATGATACTGGTAAAAACTCGGGCTTCCGTTTACTACCAGGCCAACGTCAAAACTGGTCCCGCCCATATCGGTAGCGATGATATTCGGATACCCCTGCTGCTTGCCGATATAGGCTGCGCCAATAATACCGGCGGACGGTCCCCCATTAAAAGTGTTAAGGGCAGTGGTACGAAAAACCTCTGCCATTCCGCCGCTGTTGTGGACCATCATCATTGCCCGTTTGTAACCCGAGTTTCTGAGCTCGTCACTCATGCCCTTCAATTCGTCTGCCATGGAGCGTTGCAGATATGCGCAGAGCATGGTGGCTACCATCCTGGGGTATTCACGCCACCTGGGCGATACATCGGAAGATATTACCACTATCATACTGCCGAGATATGATTCGGGATACTGACGCTTTATCAGGTCCCGTATTTTCTGTTCGTGGATGGGATTGGTATAACTGTTTATCAGGCATACGACAAATCCCTGGGCGCCCTGGTTTACCAGGTATCGAAGCTTTTCCAGCACATCCTCTTCATCCAGAGGTCTTACAATATCGCCTTTATAGTCTATCCTCTCTTTGATACCGACTATCATATGGCGGGGGACAATAGGCTCCGGCTTCTTCATCCTGGGAAGGCGTCTCATCTCACTGATAGCAATTCCGTCGCCCCATGAGCCACCTCTTCCCGCCGCGAGAGTATCCTCCCAGCCTTCCGTCGTAAACAAACCTAATCGGGGTCCTTTCCGTTCGATCAGCCTGTTTACGGCCAAGGTGGTCGAATAACGGACCATCTCCGTTGACTCCAGTAGCTCTTCGAGCGAAATTTCCAGAGAGCCGACCGTTTCGCGCAGTGCCTGCATAAAACCTCTTGATAAGTCATAGGTGGTAGTCGGGGCTTTGCCGAATACCATCTGGTCACCGTACGTGATGAGACAGTCGGTGAACGTCCCTCCGATATCGACATTAATACTGGCTCTTACCTTCGGGTTTGCAGTCGTTTCTTTCTTTGATCGAAGTTCCGCCATATTAGCTGTCCCCCTGTGTGGTTTCATTTTTAAGGTATTTCTTTTTCAGTTTGTCGATATCCGGTTCAATATCGTAGGTAATTGGATGTCCGGGAGGCAGCACCTCATTTTCTATCATTACCGCGCAGCCGGGACAGTAAAATTCCACTATCCGGCATATGTCCGGATCCGGGGCGAAACTGCCGTCTTCAACCACCGGATTGTAAATCGTCCTTGGATCACGGTCATAAACCAGGCACCCCTTTTTATAATTCTCTCTGGCTGATACTAAAACCTGTCCGCACCGATTGCAGCACCATTTTTCTTCTTCAAGATCGATATCCAGGTATTCAGTGATTTGTATTTTCTGTCCCATCAATTACCTCTCTTCCATCAGTCCGTTCAAGTACTGGTCTACCGTATACCGGCTGCCCGAAGGTACCATAATGGTTGTGCTGGCACTTTCGACGAAAGCCGGACCTTTCACCACATTTCCGCTTTCAAGCACTTCCTGGTCGTAAACAGGCACGTCGCGGAACTCTCCATCCTGATAAATCGACCGGGTTCCCTTCAACGCCTTTTCGGGACTTTCTCCGGTTGAAGGATGGGCCTGAAATTCAGGATCAGTCAGATGTGCTGCTGCCTGAAGTCTGATTTCCTGGATATACGGCCCCGCAGTATTTCCGGAATTTGTCTCTTTCCGGTATATTTCGGCAAGGTCTGCCAGACCATTTTCTCCGTCAAGTGTGATTTCTGTCCGGCGGACTGCTACCGGTTCACCCCTGCCATCTGAGTCGAGCACTATTTCAAGCATCAGTGCAACGTTTTCTTTTGAAAAACCTTCCCCTTCCATATCGAAGTACGCGTCTTCCGCCATTGCCTTTGTCGCTGCGTTGAACTTCCTGACCGTTTCTGCCGCAGCGTTAGAGTCCAGCGACAGGTTTTCGACCCGGCTGTACGCGTGGAGAACATCAGTACAGGAAGAGCCGAAAGCACAGAACTGGGCACCGAAGGGGAATGAATAAATTGCGGGGATACCGCATGCTCGGGCCAGACTGGCGCAGGAAAGTCCGCCGGCTCCGCCGAAAGCGAACATCACTACCTCTTTTTCTTTTAAACCTTTTCCGTCGATAAATGTCTTTACCGACTGTGCAGTCTGTCTGGTCATCTCTTCGAGTATCTTTTCCGCCGCTTCTTCTACGGTAATGTTTAATGGTTTGGCTATCTGCTCTTTTATGACTGTCCTGGCCTGCTCTACATCCAGCTTCCTTCTCCCACCGAGGAAATAATCAGGATTTATATAACCCAGGGTAACCCATGCATCGGTTACTGTGGGTTTATTGCCACCCAGGCTGTAACAGGCTGGGCCTGGAATCGCTCCGGCGCTTTCAGGCCCAACTTTCAGGGTACCTTGTTTGTCGATCCGGGCGATAGAACTTCCTCCTCCGCCTATGGAAATGGTCTCGATAACCCTTTCCCTGACCGGAACCCCATACATATTCCTGTCCGTTGCATATGAGAGCTCTCCATGAGCAATAAGGCCGATATCGGTACTGGTACCGCCCACATCTATTGTTACGACGTTTTCAATACCGTAGAGTCTGGCTAGAAAAGCAGCACCGAACAGACCGGCTGCCGGTCCTGAATCACAGGTATCTATTGCTTTGGTCTTGGCAACCCTGGCTGCTCCTCCCGTGGCATGGACGATAAGCAGAGGCCACTTATATCGTCGATTCCTGACATCATCGTCGGCTTTGTAAAGATAATGAGTCATATCCTGGTGGATATAGGCGCCTATAAGGGCCGCGTTAGTCCGGCACATGTCGTCCAGTTCGGTACTTACCTCAGAGGAAAGCAGCAGGGGTACCGATCCGAGATAATGAGCGGGATAGTCTTCAAGAATAAGTTCCCGGCATTTTTCTTCGTGGGCAGGATTAAGCGGCGACCGTGAGAGGCTTACCAGGATTCTACGGGCGCCTCTCTCAAGCAGGTCTTTCACTGCGGCGAGTACCTGAACGCTTTCGGGCCGGCGAACGGACTCTCCGGATTCATCTAATTCTTCATCGATACCGATAACCATATCGGCTGGCACGAGGAAACCGACTGCCGGATTTACGGAATTAGCCGGTGCATAGACATTTTCACCTTGTCCTCGCGTTACCAGCAGGCCCAGCTTCGGTCCGTTGCTTTGAATTAATGTATTGGTGCCTATCGTTGTAGAAAGACGCAGGGTGTTCATCTGGTTCAGCAGGTCGCTGGCATCTTCGAAGTCGAATTTTCGTGCAGCTTCTTCTATACACTCCATAAAACAGAGGGTTAAATCATGCGGAGTGGTATCTACCTTTACCAGTTCCGTCCTGCCGTCCCCACGGACGAAACCGTCCGTGAAGGTCCCGCCGGTATCGATATCCATGTAAAATCCCATATTACCTCCTTACTCAGCCTCGAATGCCGGAACCGTGTATTGAGTAATTATTTGATTCATTATGCCTGAATTGCAGGATTACATCATCCGAATTATATGAGGATACCTTATTTTGTACGGTCTTTGCCAGTCGAATTGACAACTCAAATCATAGTGGCTATGATGATATTCATCCTATGTAGGATAATCGATGTTGGGATTATATTATCCTGTTACCGGTTTGTCAACAGAATTTAGCACAGGTGACCGGTCTGGATTAAGCTTTGAGAAGACAATAATACTGCGGTGAGGTTGCAGGTGCCTGGAAATTACAGCAAAGTCTATAAGCAATCTATAACAAGTCCAGAAAAATTCTGGGAAAAAGCTGCCGAAGAAATTATATGGTATACAAAATATTCTTCCGTTCTTGACGATTCAAGCCAGCCGTTTTACCGCTGGTTTCCCGGTGGAGAACTGAATACCTGCTACAATGCTCTCGATTATCACGTTGAGAACGGCTGTGCGGAAAAAATAGCCGTTATTTACGACAGTCCGGTAACAAACACCATCAGGAAAATTACCTACGCTGAACTTCTAACTCAGGTATCCAGATTGGCAGGGGTTCTTACCGCAAAGGGGATATCGAAGGGAGACAGGGTGATAATTTATATGCCTATGATTCCCGAGGCTATAACAGCTATGCTGGCCTGCGCAAGAATCGGCGCAATTCATTCGGTGGTTTTTGGAGGTTTTGCCCCCGATGAACTGGCTGTCAGGATAGATGATGCTCAACCAAAGATGATTATCTCGGCTTCCTGCGGGATAGAGAGAAAGAAAATAATCGATTATCATGTTTTTCTCAACAGGGCAATCGAATTATCTCATCACAAACCCGAAGGCTGCATAATTTTCCAGAGAGAAGTGCAAAAAGCTGACCTGATACCGGAACGCGACTATGACTGGAACGAGGTGATGAAGAACGCAGAGCCGGTTGGCTGTACGCCGGTGAAATCGACCGATCCTCTCTATATACTCTATACGTCAGGGACTACCGGGAAACCTAAGGGTGTTGTCAGGGATAATGGAGGTCACGCTGTTGTCCTGAAATGGAGTATGAAAAATATATATGGACTGAATCCCGGTGATGTATTCTGGGCTGCATCCGATATAGGTTGGGTGGTGGGACATTCATACATAGTGTACGGACCGCTTCTTTATGGCTGTACAACGGTAATGTATGAAGGCAAACCGGTCGGAACACCGGACCCCGGCGCATTCTGGCGCGTCGTAAATCAGCACCAGGTCAAAGTCTTTTTCACGGCACCCACTGCCATCAGAGCTATAAAGCGTGAGGATGCCGTCGGTGACTACCTGAAAAAATACGATGTTTCCTGCCTTAAATACTTATTCCTGGCGGGTGAAAGGCTGGATCCCAATACTTACCACTGGATAAGCGAACTCTTGAATATCCCGGTAATCGATCACTGGTGGCAGACAGAGAGCGGCTGGCCGATCGCCGCTAACTGCTCGGGAATCGAACTGCTGCCGATAAAACCCGGTTCACCCACAAAGAGTGTACCTGGCTACAGAGTAGAAATACTGGATGAGAAGGGTAATGTTTTAGGTCCGAACGAGGAAGGAACTATAGTCATAAAATTACCTCTACCGCCCGGTATGCTACAAACTTTATGGCAGGACGATGAAAAGTATAAAGAATCCTATCTGGATACCTTTCCCGGATACTACTATACGGGCGATGGCGGGTATGTAGACGGTGATGGGTACATTTACGTGATGGGGCGGGTTGATGATGTCATTAACGTGGCCGGACACCGACTGTCGACCGGTGCGATGGAAGCGGTTATTGCTAATCATCCTGATATTGCTGAGTGTGCGGTTATCGGCATTACCGACGAACTGAAGGGACAGTTACCTCTCGGTCTTGTGGTCCTGAAGTCCGGTACTGAAAAAGATCAAAAAACTATAATCAATGACCTGATAATGATGGTCAGGGAAAGGATAGGGGCTATTGCTTCTTTCAGGCAGGTCCTTATTGTTAAAGCACTGCCTAAAACAAGGTCGGGTAAAATCCTCAGGGGAATCATGAGAAACATCGCCGACGGTAAGAAGTATCAAATTCCTTCGACTGTCGAAGATGGAAGCGTTCTGACCGATATCGAAGATGCGTTGACGGGATATATGGCAGGAAACAAAGAAAATCCGAAGCCCTAAATATGAAATCCTAAATAATTTTAAAATATAAAGTCTAAAAATATTCGATATTATAATTTGTTTAGAATTTACAGCTTAGATATCAGGACTTTAAAAAAACGCTTGTAATGTTAGTACATTGTGTATTTAAATAGACAATTAACTTGAATAAAAATTACGGAGGACTAGTATGTCGGTTGATCTTACCCGAATCACAACGTTATTGGGAGACCTTGAGGAAGATGAGCTTCTGGTAGTCGTGAAAGAGTGCCTGGCAGGGGGGGCGGAGCCTATGGCTGTCGTGGAAGCGTGCCGGGATGGAATGGAGGTGGTTGGCAAACGCTTCAGCGAGGAAGAGTATTTTGTTAGCGAGCTAATCTGCTCAGCCGAGTTGTTCACAAGCGTCATGGATGTGGTAACACCTTTGTTATCTGCCAGCGATGATGAGGGACCTAAAACCAGAGTGGTTATCGGCACGGTAAAAGATGACATCCATGACATCGGCAAGGATATCGTGATAGCGATGCTCCGTTGCAATGGTTTCGAGGTTTACGACCTTGGTATAAATGTCCCGCCGCAGGAGTTTGTCGATAAGGTAAAGGAAACAGGAGCAAAGATAGTCGGAATGTCCGGACTGTTAACCATCGCTTTCAGCAGTATGGAAGAGACTATTAAGGCTTTGAAAGAAGCCGATTTGAATGTAAAAACGATGATTGGCGGCGGAATGACAAATGATCTGGTATGTGAAAAAGTAGGCGCGGACGGATGGGGGCGTGATGCCATGGAAGCGGTCAATCTGGTAAAGTCTTTTGCGGAGGTAAATTAAGATGACAAACAAGGGGACAATGACCAACGAGGAACGACTCAGGAAAACGATAAGGTTCGAAGAAACTGATAAAATTCTGTTTGCGCCGTCAATCATGCAGTTCGCAGCTAAATACGCGGGAATAACCCAGCAGGAATTCATGGAAGACACCGATAAAGCGGACGCGGCTTATGAGAAGACATTCACGGAACTGGGTGGCTGGGATGTCGGCCGACCTATGATTGGCCGAGGGCCTGGCTCCGGTTCCGGTTCCAGTATGTCCGGTCTGGCAATGTCTTGCGGTCTTCCCGGACGTGATTTTACCAGTAATACTACCATGCAGTTTATCGAAGAAGAGGTTATGAAACCGGAAGACTACGATTATATAATCGATAACGGATACAACGCGTTCCTGAAAAAACTATCGGAAAGAAGGGGTCAGGCGGGACCTCCGATACCGGCCATGTCCGAAGAAGAAAGAGAAAAGGTTGCGGAAAAGCAGCAAGAGAGGGTGAAAAAAGAAACAGAGAAGTGGGATAAACGCGGTGTCGTTGATTTGATGTCCGGTATGGGCGCCATACCTCCGTTCGATATATTTTCGATAAACCGTTCTGTTTCGAAATTCCCGATGGATGTCAGGAGAATGCCCGAGAAGGTAAAAGCTGCTATCGAGACTGCCATGCCTGAAGTAATCGAAAATTCTCTAAAGGAGCTCGAAAAAGCTCCTATAAAAAGAATAGCGACCGCAGCCTCGCGTTCTTCAGGAACGTTTATCGGCTCGAAGCAGTTCGAGGAATTCGTGTTTCCGACATGGCTGGAGTATGTCTGGGC
The DNA here is from genome assembly GCA_034416335.1 of Dehalococcoidales bacterium. Taxonomy (GTDB): domain Bacteria; phylum Chloroflexota; class Dehalococcoidia; order Dehalococcoidales; family UBA2162; genus MGML01. Next base: position 133,313 of record DAOULV010000003.1, on the reverse strand, counting down.
GATGGTGGATGCAGGCGCCGATATCGTTTTCCACTGTGATTGCGACTGGACCAGGTTCCTCCCATATTTCAAAGAGTTTCCGGCAAAACGATGTCTGCTGCAGCTTGATGGTGCCACTGATATATTCAAGGCAAGAGAGGTTTTGAAAGACCATATGGCCATCCACGGTGATGTTCCGGCCCCGTTATTGACACTAGGTTCTCCCGATGAAGTTTTTACCTACTGTAAAAAGCTAATCGATGAGCTGGGTAAAGATGGCGGAGGTTTCATGCTGGGCGCCGGCTGCTGCACACCCGACCAGGCGGCTATTGAAAATGTACGCGCCATGGCAAGGGCAGGTAATGAGGAAGCCTGGCTTTAATTCACATTCGTTTGTAAGGGGCGTTAACAACTTAAGACGAATAAAATTACCTCTGTAAGGAGAAGTGTTACCGGAACATCCTTATGAAGGTTTTATCACTGTGTCTTTAAAATTAAAAGATTCAGTACCTGTTTTTACTCTATATTAGTGATTGATAGGCGAGTCGCTCAAAATCTTCGAGGTAGGTATTATTTCCCATAACCTGATGCATAAAGACCTGCGTGAAACAGATGCAGATGAGCTCTTCCTTCGGGTCAACGAAGAAGTTCGTGCCGGCAGCGCCGCCCCACCCGAAAGTTCCGACTGAGCGGTAAGCAGGAGTGGCACCGCCTTTGTAAACGCCTACTCCCATACCGAATCCCATGCCCGGTTGACCGAGCATCAACGGTATATTACCGGTATGACTGCTTGACATAATTTCTATGCTCTTCCGGCTGAGAATACGGACGCCGTCGAGTTCACCGCCGTTAAGCAGCATCTGAGCGAAACGGGCATAGTCGGCTACGGTGGATAGTACCCCGCCGCCACCACCTCCGGCTTCGAAGTAGGTCTTCGGACCGATAACCTTCTCGCTTTTAGCCGGTTCTTCGCTGACGGTGAGTTTCCATTCGCCGTTCTCCCGGACGGGGCTATACAGGGTTGGGAACCGGTCGAGTTTGTTCTTCGGAAGATAGAAAGAGGAATCTTCCATCCCCAGTGGCTTGAAAATCCGCTCGGTATAAAACTCCTCCAGAGTCTTGCCGGTAACGGTTTCCAGCACGACACCGGCAATCGGATACCCGACCTGGTATTCGAACTGTGTGCCGGGCTGGGATTCGAGCGGAAGCTGTGCCAGGGCATCAAGAGATTCACGTATCCCCCCGGGCGTCTGCCCCGGAGGGCTGAGGAGACTTGTTTTAGCCAAAACGTCTTTGAACTCATTCAAGTAGGTCAGTGGTGCCTGTCTTGCCGTGGTGATACCGGTAGTGTTTCGCAGGCAGTCACGGACCGTAATGCCCCGTTCAACGGGAACGGTGGGAGTTCCCATTACCGGTCCCTGGGGTGTCGTTGTCCTGACACGCTGGTTCTTGAAAGCCGGTATGTACTTCGAGACCGGATCATCGAGGGTAAGGAGACCTTCTTCCACGCAAATCATCGTGGCTACCCCTGTAATGGGCTTGGTATTCGACCAGAGTCGATAAATAGCATCTTGCCGGACAGGAGTTTTGCTCTCGAAATCCATATAACCCAGGGCTTCGAAGTGGACGATTTTCCCACGCCTTATAACCATGGTGATGAAATTAGGGTCTTTCCGGTCATCGATGAATTTTTGCATCGCCGGACCGATACGGGACAGACGTTCTGAAGATACCCCGACTTCTTCTGGTTCTGCAAAAGGTAACGGCCATTCACTGTTTTTCGTACTCATTACATACCCCCTCACAAATATTAAACCAATGATTTTTACACAGGTAATGCTTCAGCCGATCCGATGGTCTGCTGTAGGCAGTATCGTTCGCGTTCTTAATGTCAACACTTACGTGGAATTCATCTTCAGTTTTGTATTGCTCCATCAAACTATTAAATTACCTCCAGGCATCGATACTGTAAATCGGATCGATCCAGAGATGACGTATCGAGCTTAACTGGTGACTTACTTCTTCGTCTCCACCGCCGACAATGATACTGAAGAAATAAGGATCATAACCTCCCGCCGGGACCATGTAATCGTCAGGCAGCTCTTTCCAGTGTTTACCGGACCGGTGTTCGATCCCCAGCCATCCGTTAGTGCTGAGGTCAACCCATGAGAAATGCCTGTATTTACTCAGCGGTACGAAACTCCTCTTCCAGAGCCACTCGTAAACGGCATCCTTGGACTTGAAGCCGTATTCATAGAGATGCTGTGCCATCTCGGGAACCATAATGATTGTCTTGGCACCTTCACGGCCTGCCCAGAACTCGTCTATCAGGTATTCAAGCCAGTTGTGAGGTCCGGGTATTCCTTTGACCCCAAGCTTCCTTGCCATACCGCCGTGACCACTCTTCTGGAATGCCCGGTAGCCGCCGGGTGAGAACTGGACGCCTCTTATGCCATCGTTGACGTGCGGGATGACCAGCATGACGCTTTCATCTTTCTTAAAGCCGTGCTCTTCATTCAAGCCTTCCCATCCCGGGGGCAGAGCGTCGGCGTTTTCAGCGCAGCAGCGACTGCCCTCGAAGGGGCTGCCGATGCTGGTCATACGGTTTACTCCCGGGATAGCTCCGCCAAGGTTGCGCGCCATAATTTCATAGGCACGACCGATAGTTGAGTTAGCGACATTCCCCGGGCCGAGCATACCGCAGCCGCTGCTCATGCCAATCTCTTTTGCATAGGGACCACTCACACAGAGCCACTGACCGAACGTATGAGTACTTCCGATAAAACACCCTGATTCAGCGATTGCGAGCACTGCCGGCAAGTATTCGGGTTTACAGCCGGCCATCACGGCGCAGGTAGCTACCTGCTCCACTGTTGCCGTCCATCTCATCGGCTGAAAACGGACTATATTTCCCGGAGTACGCCCTTCTCTTTCTATCTGGTAGGATATCAGTTCATCCGGCTTGTGACTGGTACCTTTGAGCATTTCCTCCACACGTTCTTCAGTGGGTATCCTTACCGGCAGACCATCCGTGAACCTGGCTATAGGAGCGTTTACCGGGTGAGGGACATATTCGGTCTGGTGGAAGAACTCCTCGGCCTCATCCATTGTGCCTTCGAATATTATCCTCTCTGTTTCCGGTAGCCACATTCCGCTATCTTGTTCTTCATCGGTTAGAGGAGCTGTTAAAGCTTCGAAAATCTTGTCCATCCAGTCATCGACGTCTTCAGGTCCGGGTACGATACGTGAGGCGTGGATATAACGTACCTTCGGTACTCCCTGTGCTAAAGCTTCCTGCTTCACCATATTCTCCTGGTCTTCGAAGTCGATAACTACCGTTGGAACTCCCGCTTTCTCCAGCTTTGCCAGATAGGGCAACTGCCCCCATACGGCTCCGCTTCACCAGGCTACGCCTTGAACAAGGGCATCCGTTGTTTTTATCTCCTCGTCCGATAGTTTGACGGGGTCGGTGAGGTAGGTCTTTTTGAGAATCCAGTTCACGCTGGGATAATCGTTCTTGAGTTTTTTCTCCAGCGGTATCGTGATATCCGGTTCACCGCAGATGCTCAGGCAAATATTTTTACCGTCGATTGTGTCCAGGCGAGGCGCCAGCGGATACGTTTTGACCGGGAGGGCATTTCCTATCGGATTCAGACATCTCACTTTCTCTGCCATTATAGTTATCTCCTTAAACCAGTATTGATAATCGGTGAAAAGGTATTTTCATTCCGGACTGCTTTATCACAGTAGATTGATTTAGTATTTGACCTTTTATCTCTTCGCTCGTCTATCGGGACGAACAAACGGCATGGCTCTTCTTTCTGCTACAATCTTCTCGCGGTAAACGCGTAATTCTTCATCGGTGGGAGGTTCGGTGTCCGTCAGGTCATCAGCTATCTTGATATCCCAGCCGACTTCCTCTTTAACTTTGTCCAGGGTAACTCCGCAGTCTGTATGAACGGTTTTCAAGGTCATTTCTCTATTCTCGAAGGTATAGGTAGCCAGGTCAGTAACTACCGCTACCGGACCGTTGTCCGATGGTAAACCTGCTTCTTTTCTGCGATCCGGTTTTCCGTCGAAGAAACCCGGACAGGTATTGAAGTCCACTTTCTCGGGAAATCTTCGTTTGCTCTGTTCGAGAATAATTATGGTACTTCTGCAGAAACTCATCAGGTCGTTAGCACCACCGCTTCCCATCCACCGGTGTATCGGCTTGTAGTAGTCTCCCACGACGTGATCGTTGACATTCCCGTAACGGTCGATTTGACCGCCGCCCATAAATCCAAGAGAAAGGTGACCGGCCTGCGCCAGGCAATTTACGTAGAAAAGCCCGGTCAGTTGTTCGGCAAGCAACTGTGATTCCATCGTATCTGTTGAGTAGGGCAGTCGAAAGAGGCTGGCTCTCACTATGCCGTTTTCAATGATAATAGTGCAGTTGGGGGCGTGCAGATTTTTCGCTAATACGGCAGCCTGTATCGGGAAACCAACACCGGTGTAAACAGTATCCGTGTCTTTAATCAGACGGGCTGCTGAAATAATCATCTGGTCAACCGCTGTGTAATCTTCAGTATGTTCTTCCTTACTCATTTTCCCTCCGTATGATTATCCAATGGATATCACTTACATACCGGTAACAATCGGTTCACTCAATAACGGGTTCTTTATCCTGAGGTTTTCAAAATAATCTTCGCCATTTATCTTCTTGAGGTTTTGCATATACTCATTCCAGTCTTTCACCCCATAAATATTAGTATTAACATTGTTTTCCCAGCTTTCTTCGTCCTGCATTCCACCAAAATTTATCGGTCCGTCATTGTAGCAGCCAACAAGGTGCCCGGGATAAGCACCGAATGGCTGTTCGACGACGGCACTGACCCTGAAACCGGGGATTATCGTTCGATTCGGGTCACGCTGAATAACGTCGCTGTTTACAATCTTTTCAGTGGTAATAATTACTTTCCTGCTGGCATTTATCCCCTCGAAGTCCACTCCGAGGCTGCCCCATTTCTGGGCATTACCTTCGGCATCGCATCTCTGCACATGAAGTAAACCGACGTCGGGTACCACCGCCCTGACAACGCCGATTTGTTCTCCGGTGAAAGGGGATTCCATGGACAAAACGCTGTCATTATACTTCATCATATCGGAGCCTAAATGACTTTTTGTCGGTATAAAAGGTATCCCCATATAGCCGGCGAAGAGTGCCAGAGATATGCCGAAGTGAGAATATTCTTCGAATTCTATCTTCACGTTGAATTTTTGTCGGGCTCTCCGGAGCGGGTAAGAACGACTCTCAGCAGTCATCGAATATCCAGTTAATACCTTGTCGACAAGACCTTCGCCGATAAGCGTGGATGTATTGTTGAGTACGGATATTGTTGTCAGGTGGTTGATTTTCTGGCGTACAATTTCATTTACGGCCGCCGTCGGAGTCCCGTGCTGCGCTCCTCCGATAAATAAAAGGTCACCCGGCTCGACGTTCCGGTTAACAGCTTCACTCATCGTCATTACCTTACCGGTCATCACTCGTCTCCTTCCTCGGTCGGCTCAGGTGCATTTGTTAATAACCATTCTTCATTATTTACTCAGCTGATTACGGAATTAACTGTCTACTTGAGTTATTACTTATTTCGTTTCAAGGTCGGTACGCCGGAGTCGGGCGAGCAGCGGAGCGGAGGTTTCACGCAGAATTGTCAACTCTTCTTCGCTTGGAACCGGGGTATCTTTTAAGTCCGGAGATATTTTGAGATCCCATCCGGTCTCTTCTTTAATTTTATCCAGTGTAATCCCGCAGGCGGTGTGAACGGTCTTCAATACTATTTCGCCGTCTTCAAATTCATAACATCCAAGGTCCGATACCACTGCAACCGGTCCGGTCCCGGACCTTATCCCCAGTTCTTCTCTCCTCCCCGGTTTGCCGTCAAAGAAGCCGGGACAGGTAACGAAGTCCACTCGTTCCGGAAAGCGGCGTTTGGACTGGTTCAATATCACGCAGGTACGGTCGCAGAAGCTCATTACATCATTTGCGCCGCCGCTGCCGGGCCACCGGTGTACGGGATTGTGATAGTCTCCTATCGCGGTATCGTTTACGTTGCCAAACCTATCAATTTGACCGGCTCCGATAAAGCCCAGGTTTATATAACCGGACTGACCCAGATAGCTGATGTAACTCAGTCCGGCCAGTTTATCCGCGTAATATTGAGTTCCGAGCGTATCCGTACCTCCGGGGAGTTCGAATCCCAGGGTTCTCATTATGCCGTTCTCGATAACGAATGTGCAGTCAGGAGCATGTGTGCGTTTTGCCAGCAGGGCTGCAAACATCGGAAGTCCGACGCCTACATAAGCTGCATCATCGTTTCTTATCAAGTGAGCAGCTGCTACAATCATCTGGTCGTTGGCAGTAAATTCTAATGCAGAGTTTTCCTGGCTCATTATCCTTTCTCCTCCCATCCTGAGTATATCGGATCGCTTGGTTTCAGTTTAACCTCGAATCGTTTGAAATAGTCCTCGCCTTTAAACTCTCTCCAGCGTTTCATAAACTCATTCCAGTCACTGACACCATAGATGTACTTTTCTCTGAAATTGTCGTATTTGTCTTCGGAGCTGATTTCAGCCATAAAGCCCGGCCAGTCACCGGAGTAGCAGCCGGCAAGATGCATCGGAAACGCTCCCCACGGTTGTTCAACAACAGCAGAGACCCGGTAGCCAGGGATAATGGTGCGGTTCGGGTCACGACGGATTACATCGGAATCGACAATTTTCTCGGTGGTTATTATTACGGTGCGGCTGGCATTGATCCCTTCGGCGTCTACTCCCAGAGACCCCCATCTCTGCGCGTTTCCGTTCTCGTCACATCGCTGTACGTGTATTATGCCAACATCGGGAACAATTGCTCCGACTGCTCCGATTTTACCACCGGTAAAGGGGTCATCTATCACTTTAATTTCCGGATTATATTTCAACATGTCCGAGCCGACCTGACTGCGGATAGGCAGATATGAAACACCCATCTGTCCGGCGAGTAATGCCTGAGCGATACCGAAGTGAGAATATTCTTGGAAAACCGGATACTTGCCTATACTCTTGGCTCTACTCATCAAATAAGACCTCTTGATATCTTGCTGGTAATAACCGGAGTAATATTTATCAACCCTTCCTTCTGCTATTAACAAGGTGGTTGATATCGTCAGGCAGGATACTAATTCCAGGTGGTCTATTCGTTGTCTTACTATTTCGTTTACTGCCGCAAAAGGCTCCCCGTGCTGCATCCCGCCTATAAAGACCAGGTCTCCACTCTTGACGTACCTTGAGATCGCCTCCTGCATTGTCATGACTCGGCTCATCTGATAAATACTCCTTTCCATGCCAGAGTACTATTATCCAACATCGCATATGAAGGCATTGCTATATCCTGTTAATCTCTGGCTGATTCTTTTAAATAATATGATAAATATTTGACGGGATAACATCAAATGCCACAGCAATTAGCCACGAAATGGTTAAAGCCATACAGGGGCACTCTGTCTGGAGCTTCCTGCTTTGATAACAGCCGATTTAATACAGGCTGGTACTCTCAAGTTTTTATTTTTTCCGTAATCTCAAGCTATAAGAAAGTAACTTCTTTAGGCCTGCTTATCCGGTTTGTTTCTAATCTTACTTCAGGTGTTTTTTAAACAATCGGGTATCTGGCACTTTGTCCTCAAACTCCATCCTTCTGATAGCATTCCCTCATAGAATCAGATAAATATTACTCTGGGGTATCTTCAGGCTTATCTCTGACAGCACTCGGGAGCTTCTTCTTGTTCTTCAAGCCGCCGTAGCGTCCCAGGCCACCTCGCAGCCTCGGGTCGAAGATGTCCCGCAAGCCGTCGCCGAGCATGTTCATGCCGTAGACGACAATTCCCAGGCACAAACCGGGCCAGATAGCCATCCAGGGGGCGGTGAACATATAACGCCGGGCCTGACCGCTAAGCATGCCGCCCCAGCTCGGGAACGGTGGCGGGATGCCGAAGCCGAGGAAACTCAAGGTGGACTCTGCCAGGATGGCTCCGCCCATGCCCATCGAGAAGCTGACGATGACCATAGGCAGGATGTTGGGCAGAAGGTGCTTTATCATAATGTGCCAGTCTGAACTGCCTATCGATCTGGCCGCTTCCACGTATACATTTTCCTTGATGCCGATTACCAGGCTGCGCGTCACCCGATTACCGCCGCCAAGACCACCCAAAATCCCCAGTAAGAGAATGAGCTGGATAAGACCAGGACCGATGATAGCTACAACTGTCAACATTATCACAAGTCCGGGGAAGCACATGATAGTGTCAACGAAGCGCTGTATTACCAGGTCTATTTTACCGCCGAAATAGCCCGAGGTGCCGCCGATGAGCAGGTGCATAATAGTCGAAATGGCGGGGACGCTCAGGCCGACGATCATCGAGATACGGGCGCCGTAGATGATCCGGCTCAGCAGGTCCCGACCGAGGTTATCTGTCCCCAGCAGGAACTGCGCCGAGGGGGGACTGAGAACATAGTCCAGGTCCTGGTACATGTAATGATACGGTGCCAGCCAGTCGGCTAAAATGCCGACCATGAAGAAGACGATAACGATAAGACCTCCGATAGTACCGAGAGGTTTCTCTTTGATCAGCCGGACCGCGACCTCGATTAAGAATGGAAGGTGCTTCCTCTTTCCCAAGACACCGGTCGTAGCAGTTGTCACACTTTCTTCCATTACTTTCTCCCTCCTCTACCGGTACTGCACTCTGGGATCGAGCCAGGCGTAGGCTAGGTCAACTGCCAGATTGCAGAACAGGACGAGTGTAGCCATCATCAGGTTCATTCCGGATATAATCGGATAGTCCCGCCGGGTAACGGCGTCGAACAGCCATCGTCCTACTCCGGGGAGATTGAATATCTGCTCCGTTATGACGGAACCGGCGATAAGCATCGGCAGTCCCATACCGACGATGGTAACTACCGGTATCAATGCATTCTTAAGGGCGTGCCGGATGATGACAGTTCGCTCGGAAAGGCCCTTCGCCCAGGCGGTGCGGATGTAGTCCTGGCGGAGAACTTCCAGCATCATCGTGCGTATTACCCTCATCAAACCCCCGGAGAAACTCGCCCCCATGATAACACCCGGAATAATGAACTGGACGAGATTCGCCATCGGATCCTTGGTGAAGGGGATGTATTCCATCGCGGGAAGCCAGTTCCACCAGATTGCCGGGAAGACGATTACCATGGTCATTATCCAGAATCCCGGCACTGACATCATCACAATGGCTATCGTCCGAGCGGCGTAGTCCCCCAGCGAGTCCTGCCGGATAGCCGAGAATATCCCGATAGGTAAGGCGAGCACCAGACCAGTGACCATTGCCAGTATGCCCAGCTCGAACGAAATGGGTACTTTGGAGAGAAACTCTTCGGTGACTGAGTCGCCGGTCCGTAACGATGTACCCAGGTTGCCCTGGACCACCTCGGTGAGCCATTTCCAGTACTGGATGTGGATGGGTGTGTCGAGACCGAGTTGCTCGCGTATCATATCACGAGCTTCGGCGTAATCCATTTCTCCCTCGGTGTTAATCTCGGAGATTATCAGGTCCACTACGTCTCCCGGGATGAAGCGGACGCTGAGAAAGACGACCATGGTCAACATGAGGAGGGTGGGAAATATGAGCATGAGTCGCCGAATTGTGTACGAAAGCACAACATTTTCCTTTCAGTTTAATACGGTTATATTCGCGGCTTCGTTCTGTTTCCACCTCACCCCGAGGAATACGGGGTGAGGTGGAAAATAAATGTCCGATGCTGACACGTGGTCATTTAGTCGCCTGAGATCAGACGACCTTCTAGTATCCCATCGATTTCTTCAATTCCCTGTCAACCCAGGCCCACGTGACCCAGTTGTCGGTGTTCAGGTAGCCTACACTAATCGGTCCGTAGTAGTTCTTGAGCCAGGGCCACCACAGGCTGTAGGAAACCCCGCCCGGATGCGGAATAACCCAGGCCTGATCAAGAACGTACTTCATAAGCTCCCTGAAGATATTATCGGCGGCCGGGTCGTCCTTGACGGACAGTTCCATCATCTGTTCACGCGCTGCATTCACCTTGGGGTCATCGATGTAGGCGGGATTGGTTGCTGAAGTACCCCACATGCTTGCAGCCTGATGGAGGTTGGTGATGGGCGAACCCGTTCCATACATCATGAAGTCATAGGAACGATTCTGTAGAATGACATACCAGGCGCCCTGTTCTCTGGGGTCCAGCGTTACGTCTATACCCGCTTGCGCCCAGTAGCTCTGGAATGTCTGATAGAGGTCCATAGTATCGGTATTATTCAACACGATGATGTTGCCCTTTATCCCGTTCGGGTACCCGGCATCTGCCAGGAGTTTCTTTGCCGCTTCCGGATCGTAGGTGTAGATATCTTTCACTTCATCAGGGCAGTCCGGATCGGTAACGTCCAGGTAAGCGTCTTTGAAGTCCTCCGAATAGCCAATCGGCCAGGACAGCCACCGTGCCCCCTCTCCGTAGAGGGCTTCGGCGATTTTCTTGAAATCAAGAGCCTTGAACATGGCTTTCCGGACATTGATGTCATTGAAAGGCTCCAGGTCCGTCCGCATGGCGGTGTTGCCCGGCGACCCGTATGCCGGATTCATGTAATACTCTATCTCAGGTAGGGCTTTGATAAAGGCAGGTCCGTCCTTGTAATCGGCTGCCAGGTTGTCGATGTTGCCGGTCCTGAAGGCGGACTGCCTGGTGTTGGTATCAGCGATGATTAGGAACCTGACGGTATCGACATACGGAAGCTGGTCGCCCTCTCCGGGTCCGACCGGATTCTTAGCCCAGTAGGTGGGATTCTTGGCAAGTGTCACCGAACTGTTGTCTATCAGGTCTTTAAGTATGAACGGACCGGAACCCACCAGGTTTTTCCAGTCCGACATGTCACCGTATGTCTCCACGACTTCGGGCGGGAACACGTGGAAGAAATCGGTTACCCTGAGGAACCACAGGGAAGTAGGGGGATCGGCTTTTACCATGAACGTGTACTTGTCGGGAGCGGTAATTTCGGCTGTCCTCAGGACCGGGTAAGCCCTGTAGATGTAGGACGTGGAAGTCTTACAAACCGCATTGAAGGAGTAGGCGACATCTTCAGCCGTCACCTCACGTCCGTTGACAAGCTTGCTGGCCTCACTGTTTGTATCGAGAGACCAGTGAACTCCTTTCCTGATATGGAAAATGAGCGTACCGGCATCCCATCCATCAAATTCCCAGCTCTCGGCTAGATCGCCGGTCTTGTATAACATAGGCCGGCTCCAGCCTCGGGTATCCTTCGTGCCGGCCGGGCCTTTCGACCAGTCGCCAATCCATAGTTCCTGATTGGTAAAACGCATGGGGTGATTAAACGTTATCGGGCTGCCGGCGACTTCATCGAAATCCTGCCAGTTGAACGGTGTAGCAAGGACAATCGTACCCCCATATTGCGGTACGTCCGAACTTGCTTCCACCATCTCCTCTTTCTCAGTCGCTCCTCCTGAAGTTGTTTCGGTTACTATTACTTTATCGTTTCCTTCATCTGTCGTTGTTGTCCCTCCTGTTGTTTCCGTGCCGCAGGATGCTATCACGAGAGACAACACCATCACACAGGTGATTGTTAGCCAGGTAATCTTCTTTGTCATTTCCACCTCACATATCGTAGAAATTTACAGTAGCCAGTCTTAAATCATTTGTCATAGTATTTTCAATGGTTTTCATATCAAAGGCATCACCCCCCGAACTGACCCTGCCGCTAAGCCCGATTACCCCCAGGGCTCCGGACACGGGAGGGGTATGGTTGGCATTTAAGCCGAGATAAGCTGCGCACTCTCAGCACCCTGGTTTCCCCCGGCAGGGTCAGTATCAGATAATAAAAGTATAAATGTGAGTAATATAGTCATATTTTTAAGCTATGTCAATATATATGCATACTCTATAAAGGTATTTGCATATATTGCTCGTAAAATAGAACATTTTGTGATAATTTATACTCGTGGCGCTTGATTTCATGGATGGTTAGCTGATCGACCTGCTGATGCAGAATGCTAATATGAGCAGTTCCGTGCTGGTAAAGTACCTTAATGTCACCTCCTCTACAGTCAGACACGGGACAAAAAACCTGCTTGACCAGGAGATAATACGCATCATAACCTTTCCGGACCTTAAAAAGGTCGGATTGTTGGTTGAAGTGAAAAACACTACCAATGACGCAAAGAAAGCCGGGTCGAATTCTATCGACCCGGCTTTCTTTATAGATCAACATTTATCAGCGATATGAGTTACCGCCAGGCATCAATGCTGTATACGGGCTGCATGCCCCACATACCACGGACGGTTGCGGTTATCTCGTAGCATATCTCTTCGTCCGAACCGCAGACGATGATGCAGCTTCCATCCGGCTTGTCGCCGGCGGCCGGCACCATATAGTCATCCTGTAGTTCTTTCCACGGTTTGCCGGAAATTGGTTCATTTCCAAGCCAGCCATTCGTCATAAGGTCTACCCAGGAACGGTTGCGGTATTGTTTCAAAGGTTCAAAACTCTTTTTCCAGATATATTCCAGTACTTCACCCTTGGACTTGAATCCCAGTCTGTACAGGTCATAGGCCATCTCGTGGACCATCACGAATACTCGTCCGCCTTCGCGTTCTCCCACCCAGATATCCGGTAATATCCAGTCCAGCCAGTTATGGGGGCCGGGAATACCCTTAACACCAAGTTTCCTGGCCATGCCGCCGTGTCCGCTTTTCTGGAGGGCGCGATATCCACCCGGTGAGAACTGGGCACCATTAAGGCCACCCTCAGAGCCCATTACCATGATGACACTGTCATCTTTTTTAAAGCCGAACTCTTCATTCAGCCCTTTCCATCCGGGTGGTAGTTTATCGGCACATTCGGCAAAGCAAAGTCCGACTCTGTTTATAGGGCTGCCGATACTGCTCATACGGTTGATACCGGGAATAGCGCCGCCAAGGTTGACAGCCATCATCTGGTAGGCGCGACCAATAGCCATTCCGGCGGGATTGCCCGGTCCCATCATCCCTGTTCCTGCATTCACGCCGATTTCCTTGACAATAGGACCGCTGAGACACATCCACTGATTGTTAAATACCGTAGTACCGGTCTGAACGCCCGATTCGGCTATAGCAAGGACGACCGGCAGGTGTTCGGGTTTACATCCCGCCATAACCGCGTTGATGGCGACCTTCTCTACGGTAGCCGTGAAAAGTCTCGGCTGGAACCTTACGACCTCACTGTGTTCCTGGATTCTGTCGAATCGCCCCCTTCTCTCCGATTTATAGGTAATAACCTCATCAGGTTTATGGCTGGTACCTTTCAGCATTTCGGCAACGCGTTCTTCGGTCGGGACTATTATCGGGAGACCGTCGGTATAGACGGAGATAGGGGCATTCAGTGGTTCGGGTACCATCCTTGTCTGTTGGTAGAATTCCTGGGCATCATCCAGTGTTCCTTCGAACAGGATTCTATCCTGTGAAGGGGTGTGCATACCAGTTTCTTTCTCTTTCTCGGTAAGCGGAGTGGTCAGCATTGCCATCATCGGCTCTATCCATTGTTCGACGTCCTCAGGACCGGGGATAGTCCGTGAAGCGGGGATATATCTGACATTCGGGACGCCAGCTGCCAGGGCTTCCTGCTTTACCATCTCGTGCTGGTCTTCGAGGTCGATGAGTACGGTGGGAATTCCTGCTTTTTCAAGCTTGGCTATATAGGGCAACTGCCCCCATACAGCGCCGCTTCACCAGCAGACCCCAAGAACCACCGCGTCGGTGGTCTTCATCTCTTCTTCGGTGAGGTAGACGGGCATCGGCATATAAGACTTTTTCTGGGTCCAGTTCACGTTAGGGTATTTTGCTTTTAGAGCTTTGTCCAGGGCGATGGTGATGTCCGGCTCACCTGTGATACTGAAGTGGATGGTTTTACCGTCGAGTGTGTCGAGGCGAGGTGCCAGCGGGTAAGTTTTCACCGGCAGCTCGATCCCGACAGGATTCAGACATTTATAAACCTTGTCGTTTTCTGCCATTTCTCCTCCTTATTATTGCACATTTTATTATATTTACCCGGTATTTCTGCATACTTTAATCAAACTTATGCTTATTGATACACGGAATACAATATTATCAAAAAAAATCTTTTCTGGCAAAATGAGGATGTGGAACAATTTTTAAAAGCGATGGATGCGGAATTCCCGCGGTTGTTTTTCGGTTTAACTTACCTGTTCCTTGGTAACCTTCGCCAGGTCAAGACGATTAAGGCTGCGTATTCCGGGTAACTCCGAAATGAGCATAACGACTATCATTGCACCGACTGTCAGCAGGTAAGTCCGGGCGTAAATTACAAGGTCGAAGCTGAACATGTCCGTCTTAATTAACCTCATCAGGTACAGGGCGACGGCATAGCCCAATGGTGTACCGATGATGAGTCCCACTATACCCAGTATTATGTTCTCGACAGTCACCATCGCGGCAATTCTGCCGCTTCTTTCTCCAAGCGTGCGCATGGTGGCGATTTCACGACGGCGTTCTATCAGGCTGATGGTAATCATGGTGAAGACTACCGTCAGCGCCAGTATGACTCCAAATCCCAGCATAACCCACATAAGAGCATAGATGAGGTCCATCAGCCCCATCATCTGGTCTCTTACCTCGCTGGTAATCTCAACGGCCACACCGCTTAGATTCCGGGATACCATATCCCGCAGACCAGGGATAGCACCCGCGTCGACCCCCAGTAACATACCGCTGATAACTGCCTGACCTCCGATAAGCTGCCGGGCATCATCCATGGTGATATAACCATAGCTGCCCATCGGCTGCTTAACAAAACCTTTCACAGTAAAGCTGTCCTGTCCGTAGGGAGATATTAAGGTAATGGTATCACCTGGTACCACGCCCAGTTTGTCCTTAATAGCGTCGGCTAACAGTATACTTCCCTTTGCCAGGGCTGTTTTGTCCCCGCCCGGTGTGTAGAACCCGTAAAGGTCTTCATCCGGCGGCATTCCTATCGCCAGTGTCGTATAGGAATTGTCTCCGGATTCCAGACTTGCCGGCAGTTCGAGTACCGGTATGGCTTCATTCACTCCTTCCCAGCCGAGTACCGTACCGGTCATCTCCTGCGGTACCGGCTGGGCGAAACTCAAACGCGCGTCATATCTCTGTATCCGATTGAACTGGACCTCGAACAGATTATCGATTGAATCTATAAAACCTGCCGAAGTAAGTATCAGCACCGTACCGAAGATGATACCCAGTGCTGTGGAGAGACTGCGGCGGCGGTTTCTGAATATATTACGTACCGGTATTTTCCAGAACAGTGACATACGCTTGAGAAAGGGAAACACTTTCTCTATGAGCGGCTCCCTGCCGGCAACGGGAGGCGGAGTCCGCATCGCTTCGGCGGGTCGGAGACGTGAAGCATTAAGCGCCGGGAATATTCCCGCTATCAAGCTGGGCAGGATACCGATAAACAGGCCCTCTTCCATAGCCATCCAGTGGAATTCTGTAATCTTAAAGGGCAGACCCAGCATTTCTATATATAAATCTGTTATGGATTCTGCCAGTAGATATCCGGCAATCACCCCGGTAACGGAGCCGATGATGCCGATGACCAGGGCGAAGCTGAGGTAATGCAGCAGCACCTGCCGTCGGGAGTAGCCGATTGCTCTCATCACGCCCAGTTGACTCCTTTGCCGCTGGATAATTCGGGAAAGCAGGATAAAAGTCGTCATAGCACCGACGAACAGGAAAAGTACCGGGAATATTTCCGCCATTTCACCGAATTCCTGAAGGTCCATCTTTAAACCCGCATTACTCGGCTGCTCATCCTTTGTGATTGTTTCTATAATCCCAAAAGGGGCCAGTTTTCCTTCGACCTGGCTGATAACTGAATCGACATCGGCACCTTCATCAGCCAGTACACAGAACTCATTGATATCACTGCTTCCGGTAAGCTCGGATAAAACGGAATCAGCGACGAAGATTACACCCCAGGTATCCGGAGATACGAAGAATTCACTTTTACTTTT
This sequence comes from Dehalococcoidales bacterium, assembly GCA_034416335.1. Taxonomy (GTDB): domain Bacteria; phylum Chloroflexota; class Dehalococcoidia; order Dehalococcoidales; family UBA2162; genus MGML01. The sequence continues at coordinate 117,255 of DAOULV010000003.1, read as the reverse complement.
TGCCGGAAAGATATATTCCGGGCTGGTAACGACCCCGCTTACGGTGAACTCCATTTCTCCTTTTGTGCCGTCCAGCAGAACAATATCACCCGGATTGAGGTTATGGTATTCAGCAAAACTCTTTTCCAGAAGTACCTCATATTTATCACCAGGGGACAGGTAGTTACCGGATTCAACCTTTACATCGTTTACACCCGGATGGCTGTCCTGCGGTACCGATATAGCTGTGGCAATCAGATTATGACCGCCTTTCTGTGGCAAGCTTAAACCAATATCGGTATTCAGCCTGCCGGCTACTGCTTTGACACCCGCCAATTGCTTAAGGTCTGCCACGGTATCGATTGGCGAGGACTTCACTTTTATTGTGAAATCGGCAAAGCCCAGCTTTTCGTATGAATAATCGTAGGAACTTTTAAGGTTCAGAAATCCCAGGTAAGCTGCACCGAACAAAGCAACGCCGAGAAAGATAACGATGGTTATCGCAATGAAAAGCCATTTTTCGGCGAGAAGGTCCCTGATAAATTTCTTTCGGAGTGTTTTCACTGTCCTTACCACCTCAACTCGCCGGGGTCGATTGGCGAAGGGTTATCTTTCATTTCGACTATCTGGCCGCTGCGAAGTCGCAGTACTTTGTCGGCCATTTCACCGATTGCCGAATTGTGGGTAACGATAATCACGGTTTTTTCATTCTGGCGATTGATATCCCGCACTGCGGAGAGGATGTGCTTCCCCGTTTCGAAATCAAGGTCTCCGGTAGGCTCGTCACACAGTAGAATCGGTGGATCCTTGACCAGCGCCCGGGCGATAGCCACCCTCTGCTGCTCGCCGCCGGAAAGCTCACTGGGGAAATGACCGGCACGTTCTTTCAGTCCGACATCTGCCAGCACTTCCTCGACACTCCTCGGTTTATCAACCAACTCGGCAGCCAGCTCGATGTTCTCGGCTGCGGTGAGTGTCGGTATCAGGTTGAAGAACTGAAAAATGAAACCCACGCTGTTGCGACGGTATCGGTTTAGTCCGCGTTCGTCGAGAGAGGTTATTTCTATGGAATCAACGGTAATCCTGCCGGAACTTGCCGAATCTATTCCTCCGATAAGATTGAGAAGGGTCGTTTTCCCGGAACCGCTGGGTCCCAGAACTACCAGCAGGTCTCCCCTGTTTATACTAAGGCTTACATCTTTCAGGGCATCTACCTGGAACATTCCCATCTGGTAAGACTTGGAAACATTACTGATATCTATTTGCTTATTATCAACGACTGCCATAAAATGACCCCCCTTCTCGCCTTCTCATATATAAATCCTGTTCTAAGGCGTGAAACCTTTAAACGTCAGACAAATATGGCGCTTCATCGCCTGAAGACAGTCCTCTATAGTCATATCATCGTCGACGAAAAACGCCATCAGATTGGTTATAATAACGGAATAGATGATAAAGGCTACATCTTCCGTATCGGCATCGGGACTGATTTGCCCCCGACTTTTTATCAACTCCAGAAGCTCCACCAGTTGTGCTATCAAGGCATAGTCCAGTCCTATTATTGCTTTTCTCACCGAAAGCTGCTCAACCAGCGCCGCGACGAAAATCTCACGCATTAATTGCCGGCTGTAACGACTCATGAAATCACCGAAGTATGACTCTGTGAGTTTATAGACAGCTTCTTCGGCTTCAACCGGGGGGTCGTTTATTATCTTTTCCCCGTATTTCAGAAGTGTTTCAAATTCTTTGTTGAAAACAGACATGAACAAACCGGATTTCGAGGTGAAATAGTTGTATACGGTAGCCGGCCCCACCTCTGCCTTCTCGGCTATCTCTTCGATGCTGGTATTGCGGTATCCCTTCTCGCCAATCAGCTCTTTCGCCGCGTTAATGATGGCTTCTTCCCTTTTCTGCCTCTGTCTACTGCGTAAATTGGTCATTTTTTCACTTCCGGCGTGATTAATTATAGTATTCTATCAAAATAGTGTCAACTATATATTATGAGTACACTATACTTTTTTATGCGGTAATTTTATGCGGGTATTACTGTGATGAAGGTTGATAAAGTAGCATATCCGGTAATGCCGTATTTAAAGAATGCGGAAGACAAATTGATTGCGTTATTCCCGCACTTGATTGTTACTTGTTTCGGGTATTAATTAATTTTCGTAAATATGTAGCATTCTTACAGGTTGTGGTCTGATAAAATGGGAGTTTTCGGTAAGTCTGTGGATGTTACTGGACTATAGGAGGGTCACATAGTTGACTAGCTCTTTTTAGCCACAACTACCATCTGGTCGCAGAACAGCCTGTTAAATCCTGGGATTTTTTCAAAACAGGTCGATAGAGGTACAATTGCTTTGGTAATTATTGTGATAAGTCTTGGACATGCTGACCAGGTACTGCTGAGCATAAAATAAAGAAATCCATCGAATATTACTTTTTCAATAGATAATTTTGCATTGGCCAGTATATCTTTTAATTCTCCGTATGTTAGTGCTTCGTCTTTTAATGATTCGGTTTGTGAATACCCCCGTACTTTTTTTAGAATCTTTGGAATAAACCTGCCATACAGTCCATTACCATTTGGTGTGGCTATAATAATGATTCCGCCTTGTTGAGTAACCCTTGCCAGTTCGTCTATATACCTTTGAGGACTGATCACGTGTTCGATAACCTCTCGTGAATAGACTTTTGAGAAAGCCGAGTCTTTAATGGGTAACATTTCTCCTATTGCAAGAAAAACCTGTCCATCACTAGCGTATTTTTTTGCCTGCTTTATCATAACCTCCGAGATATCGAAACCGAAAAAATCAGCGTTAGGATAAGCAAGAGATAATTTTTGAACATCAATCCCCGTGCCACACCCTGCATCAAGGACCTTATCACCACGTTTAACCTTTAAATTTTTATATATTCGAGAGCAGAATTTTGAGTAGTAATTCTTTGTTAATATTGGATTTCGTTTCAATCTTAAGCCAGCTTCTAGTGCTTCTTCCGCTGTTTCCGCTTCTTCAGTCCCCTCGTGATGAGATTGATAATAATCATCAAATTCGTTTTTGTGTTTCACCACGTTGTTTTTATCAAACATAGCTAACTCCGAGATAGCTTTTCTGTTATGGATAATACCGATTAATTATCTATTTATCCACTATCAAACTTTATTTTAAGTTATTGCTTATCAACCGTAAATCCTTATAGAGGGGTTGGATACCATCAGTTTACCCTATGCCTCATCGGATGTTTCCACCAGCCGAATCGACGTCTGTTTTGCCTGCCGCTTGCTTCGAATGTAGTTCCTGTATCGGAGGATTCGTTGTCCTGAGTTAAGCGAACATATATCGCCTCGGCAATCTCTCCATCAACAGCGAATTGAGATTGCCTGATGCGAAAAACATAAGAAGGGAAGCTTTGAACCAGTTCAATCGGCGCTCCGGGCAATACACCCATCGCCATAAGTTTTTGCAACTGGTTTATTTCAGGGGCATGGACATAAGCGACCTTCCCTTTTTGGCCCTGATTCAGCTTGGACAGAGGTGAAACTAGATTCAGTGGCTGAACAAGGTTCTGTCGGCAGCAGCGTCCGGGTGGAATCGGTTTCCCGTGCGGGCATACCTTGGGATGCCCCAGCAGCGTACAGATACTATCATCCAGGCCGAGATCGAGAATATGCTCGAACTTGCAGGCTTTTTCATCCATAATGGATACATTTGTGTCCAGAACATCCGCAAGCAGTCTTTCGGCGAGCCGGTGCCGTCTGATGACGTTACGTGCCAGAGGTTCTCCTTTCGGGGTTAAACCTATTTGACCATCTGTAATGTGCAGGTACCCTGCAGTTAGAAGTTCATCGACCACTCCATTCCCATTGCCTATATCCTCACGCGGAACGGTGGCCTTATTTTGTTCCTTAGTGTTAATCCACACGGTCTCAAGTAATTCTTCATGTTTCTCTTCTAGGTTCATTTCGGTTACTCCATGATTTCAGTAATTTTACCAGTCCGGTCTCGAGTGGCAATTCATAACCACAATTAGGGCATCGTATCATCTTACAACCCTTTGAGAGGGGACACCCACTACAGGCTGCATTACCGTCTTCCCGATTGAATTCAAGACCACAAAGCGGACATTTCATAAACTCACTCCTAACGAGGTAAGGGCCAGGTTCAGAATATAGCCGAATCCAAAAGCAAAGGGAAAGATGAACAAAGCGATTGCCAGGGCTGTTTTGATTCCTCGTTCCTTAAGCATTACCATGAACTGTGCTATGCAGGGAATAAACAGGGTTAGAGTTACCGCTGCCACAACAAGCGGAATGCCGACAATCTGGCCTGAGCTATGCAGGTCGTAAAGACCGGCAGCGCCGAAATCCCGACGGAAAAAGCCGTATAAGAACACCTGGGCTGTCTCCTGCGGAAGTCCGATAAAATTCACAACCGGTTTCAGTATATTTATAACCCAGTTAAATACGCCGGTAAGGTCCCCTATCCATAATATGATACTGGCTATGATAAAAAACGGTATAACTTCAGTGAGATACCATTGCAGGCGGCTCAAGGTTTTAACGAGTACGTTGGAAATCCGGGGTAATCGTAATGGTGGTATCTCGATGTAGAATGAAGCCTTGTTTCCAGGCAGTATCTTGGAAGCAAGAAAACCGACGAGTAATAATATCCCGATTACACATATTATCCAGATAAACAGTGCAGCCCAGCTATCTGACAGAATTGCGAATATGACTCCCATTTGTGCCGAACAGGGGATAGCCAGGGCCAGAAGAAGTGTTGTGATAACTCTCTCCCTCTTTGTTTCCTGCGTCCTAGTTACAATAGTAGCCATGGTATCGCACCCCAGCCCGAGTACTATCGGTATGACGGCGCGACCACTGAGGCCGATTGTTTTGAATAAGCGGTCAATCAGCATCGAAAGTCTGGGGAGATAGCCGCTGTCTTCAATAATTGAGAAAACGATGAAAAAAGTTGTAACAATGGGCAGTATGATTGCCAGGGCATAACTTAATCCGAGTGTAACGATGCCGTAATCTCCGACGAATAAACTCTGCAGCCACTGGACTGGAATAAAACGAGTGACGACATCGGTTATCCATGGATTTACCCATTGTCCGAACACCGTACCTTCGAAAAAATCTACCAGCGTACCGGCACCAAGCACACCGACGAATTGGTACAATCCCACATATAAAACGGCTAAAAGTATCAGGGTACCGGTAATGGGATGCATGGTAATACGGCTTAATCTCTCCGCGAATCCGATACCGACCTTCTCCCCGGATAAAGTAACCCCTGAGGCAAGACGCGTCGCTTGCTGCTGGCGTTTCACAGCGATGACATAGTCGAGAGGTCTGTTATACCGGGACCTGGTCGCGGTTATTATTTCCTCAATAGCCGGCATGTTTTCACCGTCATGCTGCCTGACAAGAGTATCGATTTCCTGATCATTTTGCAGCAGCAAGAGACCGACCGTTCTCCTGGAAAGGTTATAGTCATGCTCCAGCAGTTCCACGATGTGGGAAAGAGCATTTTCTATATGACCGTCATACTGAAACAGTAGCTTGCTTTCGACCGACATATTCCGCCAGTCTCCTCCGTAATTCATCTATGCCGCGGCCGGTAGTTGCGACGGTGGCTATCACTGGTGTATTAATTTCCTTTTCCAGTTCATCAAGATTAAGCTTCGTACCGGTAGATGCAAGTTCATCCATCATATTGATAACAAGTAAGACCGGTAAACCAGCTTCGATAAGCTGCATTGTGAAGGGCAGCATTCTCTCGAGATTACGGGCATCTATGACATGTAGAACTGCTTGAGGTCTGGTTTCCAGTAAAAGCAACCTGGCAACTCGTTCTTCTTCGGTAATGGGCAGGAGCGAATACATGCCCGGAGTATCGATTACCTCGACTCTTTCATGACCTATATTGGCCCTCCCCCGGGTAACATCAACAGTGGTTCCTGGGTAATTGGATACCGTTACGTAGATGCCGGTTAGTCTGTTGAAAATGACGCTTTTCCCAACGTTCGGTGTGCCGACTATCAATATTTTTGGCAGGTTCTCGTCTCCGGATTCCGTTACCACTCCGTGACAGCTTCCGTTTCTCCGGTTAAACCTTAAAATATTAAAAGTGTTTCTTAAATTCATCTACTATTCATCCTTAAACTGTCTGCTAAAATTGCTAAACTACGAATTGTCTTTACCATGTACACTAAATATTCTTTTTCTTTCTGCATTTATCACAATATCCTGATACCTTAACTTCCGTGGAAACGATTTTAAAGTTTTTAGCAGCGGGTATCTTCTCGTTAATATATTTTTCCATGGGATACTGAAATTCGGTTATTTCCCCGCAACCCAGACATATCAGGTGATAGTGTTCATCATTGCCTTTCAATTCGTAATGATGATGCGTTTCGTCGAAGTGATGTTCGTCTATCACTCCCAGTTGCTTAAGTTTTTGTAATGTACGATAAACAGTAGAAAGGCTGATACGTGGATTTTGCTTACGAGCCAGAACGTATATTTCGTCGGCATCAAAATGACCTTGCTGTATGATGCTGAGTATCAAGGTCCTTTGTCTGGTTTTTTTAAGATTAGCCTTAGCGCGATCTATTGGTTGACTGTCCTGTATTACCATTTTTGCACCTCTACGTATTCATAATACAGCAAATGCAAACCATTTGCAAGTAGCCAGAGATTATATGATGGCAATAGATCCGGTTTATATGAAAAAATAGCGACTATCTCGCAGTAAAATCATTTAAAAAGTACCTGAGAAATCAGGTGCTTTTTTACAGTGGCTATTTACAGAAATTTCCTCATGATTGGTCGGCGTGGCGACCTCCTCATTACCTCGACAAATCCATTCTCAAGGTAAACCGGTATGACTCCCATATATGCGGCTGAAGAACGGACTCCTTGTTGCGTATCAAGCGGATATGACTCGATGATATGCGCTCCATTCTCTGCAGCCCAGCCGATAGCTGCATCCAATAGACGCCGCATAAGACCTTTTCTCCTGTACTGTTTACCGATATAAAAACATGTAATAGACCATACAGGTTGACTATCGACAGGGGCCAGGACTTTTGCCCGTTCGAGTCTTGAGTAGGATTTCCTGGGCTCAATTGCACACCATCCTGCTGACTCGTTGCCTTGATAAGCTAACACTCCAGGAATTGTTCCAGATTCAACCAGTGATTTGAATGCCAGCCGATTCGGTTCACCATGCATTTTATCGAATTCAGCCTGAGTCTGTTTCCAGAACATGCACCAGCATCCTCCCATAGCACCTCGTTTTCCAAAGAGTTGCTCGAGGCTGTCCCAGTCCTCCGATATTAAGGGACGAAATTCTAATGGTTGTTCTTCAATTTCCACGATATTGTCCGAAACCACTTTCTCTGTTAAGTCTACAGATTTTAATGAGTGAAAGGTTTTTTGTCAACATATTATACTTCAGTATTAATTTGTAACAAAATAAGCAGTATATCATACGAATTTAAGTACAAATCATGTTTACTAATCCCTGCATTGAGATTATATTTATGGAGATATAAACGGAAATGAACTAACTTTTCCTCTATTTCTGACACAAACCTTATATGTAATAATGTCAAGGGAGGGAAATTATGCATCCAATCTTTCCTGTTGATCCTGAAGGCAATATTAAAATAAAACCTATCGGATACGTTAATTCATCTCTAAAAGAACCCCAAACCGGCGGTCTGACAGAATTAGAAACAGAACTGGTTATAAACGATGATTGCGCCAGATGTTTGGACGGAATTGAAGACTTTTCGCATATTGTGGTTTTGTACTGGCTTAACCGTATCGACACCTATCGGGAAGGATGTCATCCGCAGGGGAGAAATGATGTTCCCTTCCTCGGGATGTTGGCTACCAGGTGACCGGACAGGCCTAACCCGGTCGGGTTAACAACAGTCAGGCTAATCGAGAGAAAAGGAAATGTTTTGAAATTGAGTGGACTGGATGTTCTAGACGGCACACCGGTTATCGATATCAAACCATATTATCCACCGTATGACCAGCCCAGGGGTGAGATCAGAGTGCCGGATTACATATATAATCTGGCTTATTAGTATACATCTTAACTAGATTTAATATGCTCATCGATCAGGACCTGTATTAAGTGGGGGCTATAGATGCCGGAACTCAATCGTTACATCGAAGCAGCCATTACGCTTGAAGTTTCGTTATAGCCTGTACACATAACGAACTGCCAGAAATATGGCATTGAAGTTATTCGGTTTTTGAAGCCTTTAAAAAGACCCATAAATAAGTTATCAAACACGTAGCAGCCTGGCTCTTTTACTTTCCGCGGACTCTTCCTTGTTCACATCTAATAACACGTTGTATAATTCTCCAGTCAGAACTAATGCGGGAACATGTCTGGAATGAAGAGCGACAGCCTTAATGAGGTAACCCATCGACTACAGGAACGTATAAAGGAACTCAATTGCCTGTATGGTATTACACGGCTCGTTGAGCAGGGAGACCTCTCGGTGGAAGAGATTCTCCAGGGAGTTGCGGACTTAGTACCCCCTTCATGGCAGTACCCGGAGGTTACCTGCGCCAGTATCGGACTCAAGAATAAACGGTATAAGACTAAAAATTTCAGGGAAACACGCTGGAAACAGTCTGAAACCATTGTCGTTAACGGCACGGTTTCAGGGGAAATAGATGTCTGTTACCTGGAGGAGATGCCGGAAAGCGATGAAGGACCTTTTCTGAGAGAGGAACGCAACCTGATACACGCGATAGCTGAGAGGCTGGGACACATTATTGAACACAGAATGGCGGAGGACAGGCTCCAGTCTCTCTATCAAGAGGAGAAACATCTCAGAGAGCAGATCCAGGCTGAAATGCAGCGGAGAATCGCCTTCACCCGCAATCTGATCCACGAACTAAAAACACCCCTCACGGCGCTTTTGGCTACCAGTCAGCTTCTTTATGATGAAGAGAGAAGCGAAAGACTGGGCAAGCTCGCCGGATATGTCTGGGAGGGGGCCAACAGCTTAAACACGAGAATTGACGAACTGCACGATGTTGTCAAGGGCGAAATCGGTACTCTCAAGTTAGAGGTAAAGCCTTTCGATATAAATGTCTTGTTGCCGGCTGTTATCAGCGAAATGCAGGCGCTGGCGGAGCAGAGCGGTATCGAGCTCAAACTGAAGCTTGCGGATAACCTGCCTCTGGTATACGCAGACGAGATTCGCGTGCGGCAGGTAGTATTGAACTTGCTGAATAATGCCTTCAAATATGCAGCCGATGGCAGAGAGGTTACAATACTCGGTACTGCAAACGAGAAATTTGTGCGTATTGAGGTACGGGATAAAGGCCCCGGAATACCTCCCGACCAGCAGAAACGTCTCTTCGAGCCGGGCTACCAAGCCGGACAGGGAAATGAACCGGTAGCCGGACTGGGAATAGGGCTTGCCCTCTGCAAGATGCTGGTGGAACTCCACGGCGGTAAAATATGGGTAAACAGCAAAAGCAAAGGAGCCAGTTTTTTCTTTACTCTACCTGTTGTATCCACTGTTCCGGAAAATGGAAAGCAGTCTAAAAAATGAAAGCATTAATCATAGAGGATGAAAGGAAAATCATCGACGCCGTCAGAGTGGCTTTTGAGTTCCGCTGGCAGGACGCTTCACTGATAGACGGTACGACAGGCAAAACTGGTATCAATCTGGTAAAAAATGAGTCTCCGGATATTGTAATCCTCGACTTAAACCTGCCTGATATGAGCGGCTTTGATGTGTTAAGGGAGATACGGAAGTTCTCCTCTGTGCCGGTTATAGTACTGACCGTAAGGTCAGATGACGAAGATATGCTTAAAGGACTTGAGTACGGAGCTGATGACTATATAATAAAACCTTTTAACTATATGAATCTGCTGGCCAGGATAAAAGCCGTACTTCGGCGTACGGAATCAATCCCCTTTTCCGGCGAGCAGAATAATGCGGTGAATTCCAGAATCACCATAGATTTTGTCAATCAGAAGGTAAAAGTCGGTAACCAACCCGTTGTTCTCACCCCGTTCGAGTATCGCCTCCTGGTCCTGCTGGCCCGGAACAACGGCAGTATTGTTGATTATGACCGAATCAGCATGGAAGTCTGGGGCAAGGAGTACTCCGGCGACAATAATCATATTCGGATATTCATACGACGCCTGCGCCACAAACTGGGCGATGAACCTCCGGATATGATAATCAATAAACGCGGGTCCGGCTATATGCTGAAAGACAGCTAACTCCGATTATTCCTGATTACATCGAATTAGCTTAGCTTATCTGATTATAGTTGATATATTGTAACAATATTACGTGTTGACAACTTTCTTTAGAAAATGTAGATTGACTTGGTGAATACAATAAAAAGGAGACTGAAAATTGAACCTTCAAAGACCCAACGCTAACGATGCTACCAGGACGGCAAATCGTTCCAGGAGCGTAGTTCCTTCCAGCGGACTCTGCTCACGTTGTATCGACGGTTGTACCGGAAACTGTGAAGTTTTCAAGGCAACATTCCGAGGTCGTGAACTGATATATCCGGGACCTTTTGGTGATGTGACTGCGGGTGGTGACAAGGATTATCCTGTAGACTACTCTCATCTTAACATTCAGGGATACGCTCTCGGTGCCGACGGTCTGCCTGACGGCGTTATCGGCGATCCTGATACGGCGACTTTCCCGTCCGTCAATACTGAAACAGAATACGGCTGGGACAGGAAAGTAAAGATGAAGGTTCCTATTTTCACCGGAGCTCTCGGCTCAACCGAGATAGCCCGGAAAAACTGGGAGCATTTCGCAGTCGGGGCGGCTCTCAGTGGTGTCACTCTGGTCTGTGGTGAAAATGTCTGCGGGATTGATCCTGAACTTCAGCTTAACAACCAGGGTAAAGTTACAGCTGCTCCCGATATGGATCGGAGAATCGAGACCTACCGCCGCTATCATCAGGGATACGGTGAAATACTGGTACAGATGAATGTCGAGGATACCCGCCTCGGAGTAGCCGAGTACGTTAATGAAAAGCACGGGCTCGATACCATCGAATTGAAATGGGGTCAGGGTGCCAAATGCATCGGGGGCGAGATAAAGGTTGGAAGCCTTGAAAGAGCTTTAGAGCTTCAAAAACGCGGGTACATTGTCACGCCCGACCCATCCGATCCGCTGTCTCAAGCTGCATTCAGAAATGGTTCGTTGAAAGAATTCGAACGGCACAGCCGCCTGGGATTCATCGGCGAAGAATCTTTTTATAATGAGGTACAGCGTCTGAGAGATATCGGCTTTAAACGGGTGACTCTCAAGACCGGAGCCTACAGCCTGCGTGAACTCGCCATGGCAATAAAATGGAGCGCTAATGCCAGGATAGACCTGTTGACTATAGACGGTGCCGGCGGTGGTACGGGTATGAGTCCGTGGAGAATGATGGAAGAATGGGGGATACCCAGTCTTTATCTCCATTCCGCCGCTTACGAGTTCTGTAAAAAACTTGCCGATAGAGGAATAAGGGTACCGGATATAGCTTTTGCCGGAGGATTCAGCAGTGAGGACGGTGTGTTCAAAGCGCTGGCTCTCGGGGCACCATTTGTCAGGGCAGTTTGTATGGGAAGAGCCCTGATGATTCCCGGGATGGTCGGAAAGAATATCACACAGTGGATTGAAGAGGATAAACTTCCCAATACGGTAGGGCAGTTCGGTTCTACTCCGGAGGAAATATTCGTCTGTTACGAAGACGTAAAAAGTATTGTCGGTGCCGATGAAATTAATAAAATTCCTCTCGGTGCAATAGGCATCTATAGTTATTCCGAGAAGATAAAGGTCGGTTTGCAGCAGCTTATGGCCGGTGCCAGGAGTTTCAGTATACCTTCGCTGTCCAGGAAGCACCTTATGTCGCTGACCGAAGAATGTGCAAAAGTGACAGGGATTCCCTATCTTATGGACTGCTACAAAGAAGAGGCAATGGAAATCCTGGGTTAAGTCTGAAATATCGTCTTACCTATTAAGGCTCCTCACGATAACGAGGAGCCTTAACATTTCATTTCAAAGCAACCTGTTAATTGGAGAAGTGGGAGAGAGTCGAACTCCCCCTGAAAAAATTCTGTGTTGTGTGTAACCTCGGCAGTCATTACCATGAGATTATTACGACGCGGCAAGAGACCAAAGTATTGATAAGTCGATGGCGAAGAGAATATAATGAGCTTCGACCGCATAGTGCCTGGCACTATCAGCTACCAGACTTTAAAGAGATATTATTCGGTACTAATAGCTAACAACCGGCAGCGCCACCGGGGTCAGGTCAACCCGGCAAATTGCATTAATCGGACAATAGTAAGACCATCTATTTTGGAGGTGTTAAAAATGGGTAAGCTCGATAGACAGTACATTCCGTTTATACAAACGCACGCGAAAGATAACTGGTACGGTTACACCAGTCCGCGAATGGGTTTCTTTAATTCCGACGATGTAATTCCGGATGTCCCGTTTGGAACGGGCTTCCTTGTTGCCAATAAAGTTGGAACTATGGATATTCCCCATATCCACGACGGAGCGTATAATTTCTTCGTTTTCACAGGCGCTGAACTTGAGAGGATATTTGAAGCTGAATTTGAAATCGGCTTTTGTATAGGTGACTCCGCAGAATCCATGGAGATATACCATATAACGAAGCCGTCTATCGTGAGTGCTCCTCCGGGCGTATGGCACAGTCCTGTGTATTTTAAAAAGGTTGTCAGGGGCCTGAATACCATGCTTACCTATGTTGGCACTACTACGGGAAGAGTTTACAGCCGTCTTGATGAAAACGGAAAAGAGGAATGGTTCTACGAGAAAGAAAACTCGAGACCATGTGTAAAGGACCAGACAAAATTATGCACCTTCTGCGGACTTTGCTTCACCGATCCGAAGCAGACAGACGAGGATGTCCGCAAATATATGGAACCTTTTTACGAAAACGCTTCGACAGCTGGAAAATATAAAGACTGCATCAGGGAATTGAGGAAAGATTACCACAAACTCGGAGATGCGGTAATGAATCCCAGGTGTGTTTATAAAGGTAAAGAAGATATGCCCGGCACCGGGTACCAGTTCAGCTTTAACATCATTACAGCGCCGTGCAAGCTTGGAGATGACGAACCGATGAGTAACGGACAGGTAGCGGAATTCCTGTGGTTTTCAGGAACGGACGTCGTAGAACCGTGGGATAGCTTTGACGCTGACATAGAAGTAATGCTTGGGGAAGACCCCGACCATATGGAGGCGGTGAATTTCGAGTACCCCGGGGTTATAGCTGTTCCTCCCGGAATGTGGCGCGGTGCAGTAACCATTAAAAGGTTAGGGAAACCTGTCTGTTTCATTCCATATTATATGCAGGACAAAGAGCGGTATAAAATCACGCGGGAGTTAGTGGACGGAAAGTCCCGGCTTGTGTATAACGATCAGTCCACCATCAAGAATCCCACCCCGGGTGACGAACTGTATCTGCAAATAAAGCGGTAAGACGTATTTAAGCAAAAACAATCCTTACTAACGGTTTTTGCAGGGAATTGCCAGCACTCTCTGTTTTTATTAGTCTGCGAGTGCTTTTTCGTAGGTGGATGCGAGAGAACGGGCTACCCGTTCTTTTTCCGAAGCTTCCCACTGTACAAGCTGGTCATCTATCTGGCCGATCTGACTGGTAATTTCATCCATTCGAGCCTGTCTCTGCCTGGCGGCATCATAGCTTGCGTTCATAGCTTCATCAATCAAACCAATCTGGTCGTGCTGCTGCTTGAGGATATCGAGCTCATCCTGGCTGAGTGCAAAGTCGGTGGGAACCACCAGCTTGGTGGTCTCCTGTACGATTTTTGTACCCACGGCGACCGGACTTCCCAGTTCCTGGACGGTTTCTATCGCTACGGACGCTCCGGCAGAACCTATCTGGCCTGAGAGCTGCTTCCCGTTAAATGCGTAAGGAGCGTCTGTAGGTGTCAAGCCATTAATTACATTGAGCAGATGCCCCAGTTGCTGCAGACCTTCACCGACCGTTAGCAGGTTTCCGGTTCCGGTGAACAACTTGGAATATGATTTACCCAGTCCAACCGCGCCGGAACCGAGCCCCGGTGTGCCTTTAATGGTGGTATAGGTAAGCAGGGACATCCGGATAAATGTCTTGATAACGTTTTGTTTCTCGTTCCTTCTCAAGGCTTCCTGATAAGCCCGAGCTTCTTTTCGTATCTGGGCTTCGATTTCCTGGTCACGCTCCAGCAGGAAGTATTCCAGCATCAGGTCTGCTTTTTCCCGTGCGTTGGATTCCCATTGCTGGACTTCATAACTTCGCGACTGTAGGGGAATTCGGTCATCAAAATCGGAATACTTCCGCCACTCTTCATCAAAGATCTCTTCATTTATGGTCCCGTCCTGATGAATAATTCCTGCTTCAACCAGTTCTTCTTTCTGTATGTGGGCCTCAACAATCTCCCGGTCTTTTTGCAGGTGGTCAGGCACCCTCTCTCCGGCTTCCGTGTAAGCTTCCTCCGCCCGTTCGATATCGTCTAAAGCGTCTTTCGGTTTACCGGCATGAAGCAGCGCCGCCGCCCGTGCCTGGTACAGTTCACCGGCACTTGTGATGCCGCGTTCGTCATTCTTTTTGATGGCCTCATCGTAGTCTTTTATTGCATCTTCGTACTGGCCCATACTGTCCAGGAATCGTGCCCGCGCTTCCCACGCCTGAGAGTCCTTCGGAGCGGTGTTAACTGCTTCATTGTATTTCTCCATCGCTCCCTGGTAGTCTCCGGATTCCTCCAGAGCTCTGGCTTCGTCTCTCAGTCTGGACGACTCCACCATAGCCTTGATATCTTTAGCAGCCTCCAGGGCGTCGTTACCTTCATCCGTCCCGGCATCCTGGTCAACTCCGAATGAGGAAGCCAGCAAACCTTCCGAACTGGTGAGCCAGTCCAGGGCCAGGGATATCCATTCATCGAGTTCCGCATCCGTGCAGGCAGTCGGGAACACCGCCGTGAAAACCAGCAACATCGCCAGCGCCGTCAAAGCGAAGGCTTTCCTGAATCGCGGCAGTCCCTTGTTTTTCATCTCGCTTTTCACGGTCGTAACTCCGATAGAAGGCTTATAATTTCTTTCCGGTCAATCAGGCTCAGACCCAGGTGTTCCATTACTTCATCATTGGGAATCTCACCATCACGATAGTCGAGAGCTTCGTCGATACTGGTGCTGAAAGCCATCAGTGGTTCTCCCTCTTCATTGTGGAGAACACCGGCAATACCCGTTAAATCCACTCCCTCGCTCCGGCAGGCGCTGATAAGCTTTGAAACCGTCTCGTCCAGATTCTGTGCTGAGGTTGGTAGTCGCTGGCTGATTTCCATAGAAATTACCATTACTGGTTCGCCGGTGATTGTTCCTTGGACGACGTAAACATCTGCCGGGATTCCGCTGGACCTTAATACGTCCTCAGCGACTGCTGCGGCCTGACCTTCAGGGCCAGTCGTAAAACGGTTGGATGGAGGTGAAGGAGGTTGCGGTCTGGGCAGAATAACAGGGTGTTCCTGCCCGTAGTCTCCTTTTACCATTAAGACGTCGTAACGGTCGGTTACCGGTTTAGCGTCAGCCGGTAACGTTACGCTGTAGTCAGATTCACTACCAAAGTTGGACCATATTTGGGGGCCGAAAATGGAAACGACGACTGCCACGACGGCCAGGATGACAACAACAATAATTCCGATTATGAAACGTTTAATGAATTTCAAGAAAGGACTTCCTTATTGAATATTCATTAAGATAAAGGAAACAACCGAAATTTGTCAATAGAAATGGAATTGGTTCTGTTTGCATCTGGTTGGTCTTGTTGTCATTGCGAGTCATCGGCGTAGTCGAGACGAAGCAATCCCCAGGCTCGATTATAGAGATTGCCACATCGTTCGCCTCGACGGACTCCTCGCAATGACGGAGATGTGTTCTTCCTGAGCTTGTCGAAGGACTAATGGGAGAAGGCGGAACATCGCGATAACAGCGAGGGACATATGACTATGAACGAAGCCCTTCTTTCAAACATTTTGCCCATCAAACATTCGAAATATTTCTGCTGAATTCGGCAACTTTTTGAGGAGGAGGAAGGCCTGACCGCCATACAAGATTCGGCATGCGAGAGACTTTGGCAGTGGGGGTGAACTGAAAATTATAACCGAACCGAATGGTGCCACAATTCATTTTGTTTGAACGAATATTAAGAAGGGGTAGTGTTTACAGGAAATGCACCTTATGAAACACTACCCCTATCATGTTAACCGAATTCTTCGATTAAGATAATTTAGTTATACTTTTTGGGGAAGATTCTTGAAAACGATACCGGATTCTGCACCGGGAAGATATGCAACCGGTTCGGTCAACAGGAAATCTCCCTTCTGTATCCACTCTTTCAGAGTTCCGGCTATCTGCTGCGCTTTAAAATAGCTTGATAATGAAGTCGTGGGAACCTTTTTACCCTGGACTTCGATAGTTCCGCTCTTCAGTTCCTCGTAGTTGACTTCACCGAGTACGTCCGGTTTCCGGTTAGGGTATGACTCGGAATAGTCTACTATCGCAGCATATATTTCGGAATCTTTCACCGAAGCATACTTCACGACTTCTTCTGACAGTACCGGAATCGGCAAGCCGATTCCGACGGTGATAGTAGTGCCGTATCCTAACATGCTTGTCCCTCGCAGCCATTCAGGATTCATCTGTTTCAGGTCACCGATAACGGATAAAGTCCCGGCCGGGCGTTTCGGAACGCCGTTTTCGCTGCGGGGAACGCCCGGATTATGCTGCGTACCTTGCCAGGCGACGTAACCGATACCTCCTCCGAGGAATATTTTAGTACCTATGCCGAAAGCCTTGTAATGGGGATCGTTCAGCAGAGGTGAAAGCTGAGCCGCGCTGCAATAATGAGCATTACCCAGTTCAGGTTTGAGGACCCCCATATATGTATGTATTCTTTTATCGGAAAGGTTTACCGCAACGTTATAATTCTGGTAACCGTTTCTGATATCGAACAGGACAGCTTCGTTGATACTTTCAAGGTTTATAGTAGTATCGAGGCTCTTGCCGGGGTAGCAGTCCGTCCCGTAAGCCGTTGCGGTCACGCGGATATCCTTTCCTGCTACCAGGTCTTCTATTACGTGACCCCCGCCATAGTCAAAATCTCCGGGATAGTTCCTGTTTCTGGGATCGTCGTCCGGAACGGCGGTTGCTCCAATAAATACATCCACCGCCGCAAGTCCGGCATATGCCGGCACATCGTTGAAGTATACTTTACCCCCGCCGAGTTTAATTCTCGGCAATCCGTGACCGATATTGAGGAAGGCTCCCGATGAGCACATCGGTCCGAATGTCCCTGTTGTCACAACATCGACTTCTTTTGCAGTCTTCTCGATACCTTTTTCCGCGACGATATCGATGATTTCTTCGGCAGTTACAACTACAGCTTCACCTTTTTTAATTCTCTCGTTTATTTCAGCTATACTTTTAGCCATGTGTTTTCCTCCATATTTTTAATTATTGATTTAATGTACGGAGTAGCCCTTTCGGGCACCACATCAACCATAAGTATGTCACCACCTTCATATACCCACTCCTTGTTTTTATCCTCCGAGAACTACGTAAGTTAGCTCCAGTTCGTCGCCGTCTTTCACTTTTTCGGTTATCTCATCGTGCATAACGGATTTTCCATTTAGAAATATTTCCACGTAATTTAAGGGATTATTACTCAGTTCATCATCCGAACTAAAAAGCAGCTTCTTCAGTTCGGGGAAACGTTTTGAAAGTATACTCAGACATTCTTTTACCGAACTGCCGTTTACTTCAACAACCTCGGCGTTATCAGTAAAATATTGAAGATATGACGGAATGTTTATTTTTACACTCATCCGGGTTTGATAACCTTTCCTCTCTAGATTCCACCACCGTCGGAGAATTCCCTGATCAATTCCTTCCTGGCGTCACTTTCTTCCTGAAATGCGTCTTCGAAGATTTCCAGTCCATTCGATCTTTCGAGTCGCTTTAACCTGTCAGAAAATCTTTCCTGCTGATTTAATACAATCCGTATAGCCTGTGCCACGGGATCCGGAAGATTTCCATGTTCAAGGTCGATAATCTGTTTATGCTGGTCTTCCACCACTTTTCCGGGTACACCAACGACTGTGGTACCGGGTGGCACGGATTTTACTACAACCGAACCGGCACCTATCCTGGCGTCATCACCGACGGTAATGGCTCCCAGCACTATAGCCCCCGTGCCTATCACGACATTATTTCCTATAGTCGGATGACGTTTTTCTTTTTTCAGGGAAGTACCTCCAAGGACGACTCCCTGGTACATCAGTACATCATTGCCGACCTCTGCTGTTTCTCCGATAACCACTCCGGAACCGTGATCGATAAAAAATCGTCTGCCAATAACCGCGCCGGGATGAATTTCAATCGCCGTTAAGAAGCGGGCAATATGAGATAAAAGGCGCGCAATAAAGCGTAATTTATGTCGCCAGAGGAATGAAGACACGCGATGAAACCTCAAGGCATGCAGTCCGGGGTAACAAAACAATACCTCGATAACACTTCTTGCCGCAGGGTCTTTTTTAAATATAGTTTGTATATCTTCTTTTATGATTTCTAACATTATTTGTTTTCCAGCTTTCTGGCGATTCAGGGAAAATGTCATTCACCCATCTGTAAGCTAACTACTCCTCTTTATAAAGATCCTGGAAAAGCCAGGTCGACAGATAACGCTCACCCGTATCGGGTAGAACTGCTACTATCAGCTTTCCTTTATTCTCAGGTCTTCCGGCAACTTCAAGCGCTGCCCACACGGCTGCTCCTGAAGATATTCCTGCCAGTATCCCCTCTTCACGAGCCAGTCTTCTGGCAATGTCTCCTGCGTCATCGTTACTTACCTGTACTATTTCATCTATCAGATCAGTCTGAAGTACATCCGGGATAAATCCAGCACCGATTCCCTGGATTTTATGCGAACCGGGTGATCCTCCGGAAAGGACGGGAGAAGTGACCGGCTCGACAGCTATCGCTTTAAATCCTGGCTTCCTCTTTTTCAGTTCTCTGGCTACTCCTGTAATCGTTCCGCCTGTTCCTACTCCGGAAACAAGTATATCCACCTGTCCTTCCGTATCACGCCATATTTCATCGGCGGTCGTCAGGCTGTGAATTTCAGGATTTGCCTGGTTCTGGAATTGCTGCAAAACAACATAATTACTATTTTCAGCCACCAGCTTTTCCGCCACTTTTACGGCTCCCGGCATTCCTTCGACACCTGGTGTCAATACCAATTCGGCTCCAAGCACGGACAGGAGCTGCCGGCGTTCCATGGACATCGTGTCCGGCATGGTAAGGATCAGTTTGTAGCCCCTGGCAGCACAGACAAATGCCAGTGCTATACCGGTATTTCCGCTGGTAGGTTCGACAATAACCGTACCCTTTTTAATCAATCCCTTTTCTTCGGCGTCAACGACCATCGCTACTCCAATCCTGTCCTTGACACTGCCAAGCGGATTGAAGGATTCCAGTTTCACGACGACATCTGCCGGTTTTCCTTCAGCTACACGATTCAACCTGACCAGCGGGGTATTACCGATTAGTTCCGTAGAGTCTTTTGCTATACCCCGGGTTAGCACCGGTAATTCCAGTGTCCTGTAAGCTATTTTTTCAAATCTGGTTTTATTCTTGACCATATCCACCCTCCTTTTACTTCACCGGCTTTGCACCGGCAGTTGTTATCAATCCTCCCGTATAAGCTATTCGCTCTATAGCTTCAAGTGTTACATCGATTTCTTCAATGGTGTTAAAGTAACCGGGACTCAGACGAATCGTTCCCCGCGGAAGAGTCCCGAGTGTTTTATGCGCTGCCGGAGCACAATGCAGACCGGTTCTGGCTTTAATATCGAAAGCCTGGTCAAGTATTGTGCCCACTTCTCCGGGTTCAACGCCGTCCACCGTGAAAGAAATCACTGGACATTGTATCGATATATCTGGAGCTGCATATATCGTAATCCCGGAAATTTCGGATAAACCGTCTATTAACTTTTCGGTTAACAGCAGTTCATGTTTGAGTATCCTGTCGATACCTTCCTGTGATATATATCTCAGCCCCTCTCCCAGCCCGGCAATCCCTACCGTGTTATGAGTACCACTCTCGTATTTTCCGGGCAATAAAGACGGTTGTTCTTCCGATTCGGACTGTGAACCGGTCCCTCCTTCACGAAGCGTGTCCAAATCTACTCTCTCGCCTATATACAATCCGCCGGTTCCGGGTGGGCCAAACAGACCTTTGTGCCCTGAAAAAGCAAGTATGTCAATGTTGTCATTCTGGACATCCAGCTGGAATTTGCCTGCGGTTTGAGCGGCATCCAGCATGAATATAAGATTGTGTTTTCGGGCAATCCGACCGTATTCTCCGGCAGGCTGGACAACGCCGTTTACATTTGAGGCATGTGTCATAATAATCAATCTGGTATTGTTTTTAATAGTTTTTTCGATATCGCCGGGCAAAACATAGCCATACTCCGGATTTGGGTTTATCCGGGTAACTTCTATTCCCTGATGACGCAGTTTTTCGAGCGGACGGATTACCGAATTATGCTCGATGGAGCTCGTTATCACGTGGTCGCCGGGTTTGAGTATGCCCTTGATGCCGGTATTCAGTGAATCCGTGCAATTAAACGTAAATATTACCCTCTTCGGTTCGGTTGCATTGATGAACCGAGATAACAGTAATCGTGTATCATCTACGACTTTACTTGCAGCCTCAGCCATAGAGTGCCCTCCACGCCCCGGGTTACCGCCGCTGTTCCTGAGGAAAATGTCCATAGCCTTGTACACGCTCTCCGGCTTAGGCCACGTTGTTGCTGCATTATCGAGATATATCATTTACATCCGCCTACATTCCTACAAATTTCGCGTATAGACCTCTGGCATAAGATTCGTCATCGGTATTTTTAACTATCGCCCGTCCGTCAGGGAATACAACCATTTCATTACCGTTGATATTAAAACGAAGCATATAGTCGTTAAAGCTGACTTGTCCGAGTGGTTTAAGGTTATCTGCCAGTTTATTCAGGGATACTTTCCCGGCATTCGGATTGAGTATCTGCACCGAGTTTTGACCGCAAAGCGAAGTAGTCCTGACTCCGAATTTAGCATTCAGAAACTCATATTCGCCGTTACAGGCCGGGCAGTCATCACGACGGCTGATCCTGAACCGATGAAAGTCAGTTTTCCAGACATCGACAGCAATTAACTCATGACTTGTTTCTTCCGATCCTGTAAGTATTTTTATAGCTTCGGTTGCCTGAAGCGATCCGATAACAAACGGCGCCGTACCGATTACTCCGGCTGTATCGCAGGTCATTGCGATACCGATACCTGCCGGGTCGGTATGAAAACAGCGAAAACAGGCTGTTTCACCGGGGATAATATTCATCGTCATCCCGTATGAAGAGATAGCCCCGCCGTATATCCAGGGGATATTCAGTTTTAGAGAAACGTCATTGATAAGCAATCGGGTTTCCATATTATCGAGTCCGTCCAGGATAATATCGGCACCTTCCACCAGTTTTTCAATATTGGAATAGTTGACGTCACTGACAATTCCTTCGATTTCTATTTCTGAGTTTACTTTCCTGAGATATCGTTCAGCGGCAACTGCTTTAGGCAGACCTTCTCTGATATCTTCCTCATCGAATATGACCTGACGCTGCAGGTTGTGATACTCGATGAAATCCCTGTCCACGATTTTTATTTTCCCGACACCGGCTCGTACCAGAGCAGTAGCAATAACTGTACCGAGTGCGCCACAACCGATTATTACGGCACTGCTCTCATTCAGCTTTGCCTGTCCTTCGGCACCGATTCCTGTGAAAATTATCTGTCTGGAATATCTGTCAGACATTAATTTTATTACTCCTTTGAAACATCGCGTGAGTGTTATACGTGCGTGGTCTAGATATAATACATAGCTTCTTCAGCTTCATCTTTTTCTTTTTGCTGCTCTATAAGGTCCTGGAGAGTTTTTGAACTTAGAACATCATTCATCGAGTCTTTGAGTTCACTCCAGAGGTCCCTGGTGACACACGTTGCCGAACGTTCACATAGATCAGGATTGTCAACACAGGGGACAAGTGCAACAGAACCTTCGTACAACTGGATAATATCCAGCATTTTAATATCGGACGGATGTTTATTAAGAGTTACTCCTCCTTTGGGACCGGTTGAACTGCGAACATAACCGCCGGCAACGAGAGGTCTTATCAATTGCTCCAGATAGGGAAGTGGAATTTGCTGGTTTTCAGATATATCTTTAAGCTGGACAGGCGTATTTCTGTCATGGAGAGCTATCTCCAGGAGTGCTCTTGAGCCATAACGCCCTTTTGTTGAAAGTCTCATTGTCAATACCTCAAACTAATAATTGTTGAGTATTATTATCAACATAATCAACAATAACATATATCAAGATATTTTTCAATACCCGTAACGGAAAAAGTAAATATCTAGCATCTGATTAAGAGATAGTAGTTGGTTCATCGATTGTTTTGCCTTAGCGAATATAAGAAGTATTAAAGATTGTGAATCGGATATTGAGGAATATCAGGATACAGGCTGATATGAGACGTATTACTTGGGTCAGGATATCTGGAGTCAGAAGGGTATTAACTGTCTCAAATACTTGCTGGAAACAAGGATTGAAAAACCTTACACTGCCGGCATAGTGATATCTTCTCTTCCCATGTCTGCTTATATTCGCCCTGGCAATAAGTTCCGTTTAAATACCAGCAGAAGTAAGTAGTCCGTAATTCCCAGGTTATACATTTTTCACGCCATTCTTGAGGACAGTCCGTTACTTCCCAGCACGGCTGCATATCTATATTGATCTGTCCGCCATTTCTTTTTAAGGAAAGTAGAAGCAGCATTTCCCTTTCGATATATACAGGAATTTTTCGCCATCCCTGTTCAAAACTTTGCAGAGTCTTTACCGATACACATAGTATCTTGGCAAGTTGTTTCTGACTTTTCCCTAGAATATATCTTATGTTTGCAAATTCCTTACTTTCCATCTGCTATACGGTCTTTACATTTTACTTTCTTATTACTTTATCCGATAATGATTCCGGTTTTCTACCCCTGATTATTAGAACAGTTGAGGATTCGATTCCGGACTGAGTAACAGCATAACCATTAGTAAAAACCCCAGAACAGATATCACTACCAGTAAAGTTCTCGAGAATCGCTTTGTGTTGATTTCCTCATCGACTCCTGTATCCGAAATCTTGAATATTTGAAATACTACGTACGAATATACTATCCAGATACACATTGCCGCGAATACAAGAGGAGCCAACCAGGCAAGGTGTCCTGTGGGAAGACGAAGCACCGGCAGTGGAGCTTCTCCGGCTGCCCCGAGTTGTAGACGCTCGGGAGGTCCGATTAACACTTCGTCACCAAGTACGGGGACTTTTATTCCTACTTCCGAATGGTAAAAACTCTCTCCTGCTGCAGCCAATGTAATTGTCTTCCTCGATTCCAGATTCTGAAAACGGGCGATAACGTCTATCTCCCCGGATTGTCTAGGTACATAACTGAATTCAGCAATACCTCTTTCATCCGTGAAAACTTTCCCGATTTCCATCAGTCCGCTGGCGAAGAAATCAGCCCGGATATAAAACTCAATCTGCTCGCCCTGAACCGGGTCTCTCTGATCTTCGAGGAGAGTGGCGCTTATTGTTATCGGTTGTCCGGCAGTACCGTCTTCCGGTAGATGGAGTC
Source organism: Dehalococcoidales bacterium (assembly GCA_034416335.1). Taxonomy (GTDB): domain Bacteria; phylum Chloroflexota; class Dehalococcoidia; order Dehalococcoidales; family UBA2162; genus MGML01. Next base: position 93,447 of record DAOULV010000003.1, on the reverse strand, counting down.
TCAGTAAACCATCCTCAATGGTCGTCGGCCCTTCAGTTTCCTGAAAGGTGACTGATTCCAGCGACCATATATATGTCAGCACCTGCCATCGTTCTTCTTCCGAAAGAATAGAGGCATAGCCCGGCATACCTTTTGCTTTTATTCCTTCACTTAATTCCCAGTAATAATAATCTGGTCTTGTTTCCAGAAGAACATGGTAATCCGGCGAGCTAAAATCAGAATCGGAAAAATTGTTACCCTTTATCCCGTGGCATCCCTGACATTTTTGAGTATAAATCGCTTTACCGGCAGTCTGTGCCGATGGATCATCCCACTGGAATGGATTAATCAATCCGTTATATGGATCGGGAGGTTCCTCCTGGGCTGTTACAGTTGAAGATGATATCAGCAAAGTTATTATCGTAATGAAGAAAACCGCTAATAATACGCGCAGCGCAATTCTCATTATCTTACATTCCTCTCTGCGGCTATATCAGGGAGCGCTTGTGTTTCTGTTTCAGCTTCTTCCGCAACCTCCCACATTGAAATCATGGGCAGTATTTTACCGCCGATTGCCATTATGAGGATAAAGGCGGCGAATGCAGCCGCGGTTATGGACCATTCCACCCATGTCGGCGTGTAGCTGCCGAAATCGTACGGCATAAGCGGTACCTGGAGGGTCGGAATAACGATTATGAATCTTTTAACCCACATACCGATATTTATCAGCACTGCAGCTATTACCAGCCTGCGGACGGTAGGCAGCTTTTGAAAGACAATCAGTACAGCAGGGATTATCATTCCTCCTATAAGGAATGTCCAGAACCAGGGAGCATTCTGGCCGAAAACAAGTATCTCGAGCAGATGCTTTTCTTCAACCTGTAGCTTATACCCGATGGTCAGATATTCACTTATGGTCAGGTACAGATAAAATACCAGAGATGTCAGAAGTAAATAGCCAAGATATTTAAAGTGTTTTTCAGTGATATATTCCTCGAAGTGGAAAAATTTCCTGAAGATAGCCATAACTATAATGATAGTTGCAATACCGGAGAAAATTGCTCCGATAACGAAATAAATACCGAATATCGTACTGTCCCAGCCGGGTCTCAGGTTCATGGAAAACACGAAGGCAACAACGGTATGTACGGAAACAGCTATCGGTATAATGATAATCGCCATTATATTGATACCTTTTTCAAGTCGCCGGCGTTGTTCGGGTGTATCTTTCCACCCCATGGATAGCACTGAATATACTTTTTGCCTGAATGACGTCGAATATCTATCACTCCGGTCCCTCATCCTGGCAAAATCGGGAATAAGCGGAAGATAGAAGTAAATTAAGCTTCCGGTAAGGTAAGAAGTTATGGAGAATATATCCCACATCAGCGGCGACTGAAAGCGACCGAATGCCAGCATGTGCCAGACTCTGTCAGGTCGACCGATATCGATTATCGGCATCAAAGCACCTATCGAAATGGCTACTACCGTAATCATTTCGGCCATACGGGTTACCGGTGTTCTCCATCCTGCATGAGTAACCCGCAAAATCGCCGATATCAACGTCCCGGCATGACTGATACCAATGAAAAAAACGAAGTTAACCAGATATAAACCCCAGAAAACGTCATCACGCATTCCGGTGACCATCAGGCCAAAATTGAGCTGTACTATCAGTGCATACAGGCCCCAACATACTACAGCGACAAGAAATAACAGGAAGAGTTTATAATTGCGACTTGAGCTGGATATCGGAGCCAGAACAACACGTTCCAATCGTTCTCTATATGTTTCTTGGACTCTCACTCGAACTATTCCTTCTCTCCCCACGGCCAGACACCGATTTTCCTATCATAACTTTCGCCTTCCCAGGGCCATTCCGTCGGAATGAAAGGACGTGGGTCGTCAGCCGTTCGCTGAAATGCCTGTCCGTGTCCGGGTAAATACCACACTCTCGGCTGGGTGCCTAATTCCTCTTTCAAGCGGAAACCATCGTTTTCCGAGATGAAACGAGATAGCTGGACTACTTCCTGGCCGTTTGAAGCGATGTCCTCATTCAAATCACCGACATAAAGAGCTTTCATCGGACAACCCGAGACACAATAAGGCAAAACGCCATTTCGAAGGAAATGGGCGCAGAACATGCATTTTATCACGGTACCTTTCACAGCCGGTACCGGGTATATGGGTGAATACTCGGCAAATGCTGCATCCGGAGGTAGGTCCGGTTCGCCCCAGTTAAAGAACCTTCTGTGATATGGACAGGCAGCCATGCACATCCGGCAGCCGATACATCTCTTGTGGTCGATAAGTACTACTCCATCTTTATCATGATAAGTAGCTCCGACCGGACAAACATTTACGCATGGCGCGTTTTCACACTGATTACAGAGTACCGGCAAAAAATAACTACCTTTCGGGGCATCGACCTGAAAAACCTGTATCCACTGTTGCCCCTTAGGCACATAATGCCCCGTGATGCATGCCTGGGTGCATTGTGGTGGAGAGTCTATTGTCACGCAACCCTCACACTTTCTGAGGTCTATTACCATACACCATTCCCTGATTTTTGTGGTGTCATCACTTTCTTCAGGAGGTTCCTCTTTTGCTTTTACGCTTTTCATCAGGAATGAAGGTAACGACGCGGCAACCGATATTAACCCCAGTGAAAAAGCGGATTTTTTCAGAAACTGGCGTCGCGATAAATTTCTATTTTCTTTTTTCATCTTCTCCTCATCGGACTTAACATCGCGTCAAATAATAGTATGATAACAATACTCATCCCGGTTTCTTCAGCTAATCTTTTTAATCGTTTTTATCCTGTAACTGGCGTGAAATAGTATTTAATACATCAACAGTTAAAGGGATGATAGTACTGTTTCTTTCACCGGAGATTTCAACAAGAGTTTGTAAATACCTTAACTGGAGTGCTGCCGGCTGACTCTGGATAATTTCGGCTGCTTCTGCCAGTGTCTGTGCCGCTTCACGTTCACCCTGGGCGTGGATAACTTTTGCCCGTTTTTCTCTCTCTGATTCAGCCTGCCTTGCCATTGCACGTTGCATCATCTCCGGCAGCAGAATGTCCTTAACCTCAACCAGTGTTGCCCGGACTCCCCAGGGTTCCTCACTCTGCTCATCGATAATCTCTCTTAACCTTAGATTTATCTGATCTCTATGAGCCAGTAATTCATCAAGTTCCGATTGCCCTAAAACACTTCTGAGGGTAGTTAATGCTAATTGGATTATAGCCTGCTGATAATTGGCGACATTTATTACCGCTTTCACAGGATCGATAACAACAAAATACACGACTGCATCTACCCTGACGGTAACATTGTCTTTGGTTATTACCTCCTGTGGATCAAGTACCCAGGTAACAACCCTCAGGCTGATTTTTTTCATGCTGTCTATAAATGGAAGAATCATGTTGAAACCCGGATTACGTACTCCGGCTAATTTTCCAAACCGGAATATCACTCCTCGTTCGTACTGCTTAACAATTCTTACACTTGCCAGAATCAGAGTAAGTATCGCCAGACCGATTACCAGATATACCCATGAACTCATGAAAAACCTCCGTTACAAGTTATTCTCTGATACTAAAATAGAGAAAGTCCTACAATGTGGGATACTACATTGTAGGACTTTCTCAAAAAAATGTAAAGGACTTTTTTAAACAAATTGGGAATAACCTCTACTGACCCAACAGGTCTAAGACGGGATAATCCTCAGTGACAGCAATAGCAAAATCTGATTGTTAACCATCGTAGAAAACCAGGCTATTTTCTAAAATTGCGAAGGAGTATGATTACCGGATAGCACAATTGTTTGAGTTAATTTATTGGATGAGTTCTTCCATTCCGCCACAACCTCCAAGGTAGGAAGTGGATGTTCTGGTATAAAAAGGGGTGTCACAGCGACCCGAGAAACATGAACTATCTAAAGTAAATCCAAATTGTTCAGGATTAAGTCGCTCTTCCTTAAGAGCTTTTGCTACATAATAGTCAGGTCGAATAAAATGCAGCCATTGAGAAGAAGCCTCTTGAATCTGTTCAACATCGTAATTCTCTTTGACAAGGTAGGTTGCCAGGCCCCACACACTGCGGGCCAAATTGCACTCGCATCAGCACTCGTTCATCGGATATTCGTCACAACAGGGTGCAACCAGCGAACCGAGGGCTTCGTTCTTCAGTTCTTTCTCATCATCATTCAGGTCTATCGAAAAGAACCAATCAATAAATTGCTGCGTGTTGTCAAGTGATAGAGGAATATTATAAATAGTTTCTGTACCCGGTTCTGGAATAATGTCATTCCAAATTTCATCTGGTTGAGGTTCTAAGACTGCCTTGTTAGTGCCCTCTTGTCCCGATACGGCTTCTTGTTCCGTATTCTGAGAAGTACAGGATGTTACTGACAAGGCTAATACTGCTGAAAAAACTATAAACAACCCGAATTTTTTAACTTTCATCCACCACATCTCCCAAATTTATCTCGGTCTCCTTATTCCATACTAGCCATTTGCAAAATGGATGTCAAAGTACCGCTGTCATAATAGAGACTGCAGAAAGTGGCAGTCTGTCCTGGCATTCAGCGTTAAATGACGGATTGTTATCGAGGTAAAATCCAGCTAAGATAAAATCAGACGCGATTATAGATGTATTTCACGGAATAACGGATATTGCGAAAGTATGAAACATTCATTTTCGGTGATAATCCCAACGCTGAATGAAGCAGAAACGATCGGGGCCTGCATATCAAGTATCGTTTCTGAACAGTCAAATGCGGAAATCATCGTTGTCGACGGCGGCAGTTCCGATGACACTGCTGTGATAGCGGAAACAGCAGGAGCTACGGTTTTACATACTGAACCATGTAGAGGATTACAGTGTAATCTTGGAGCTGCGACTGCAGCCGGCGAGATTATCGTCTTTCTTCATGCCGATACGATTTTACCTCGAGATGCCTTCAATTACTTGTCTGAAATCTTTAGCAAGGATGAAGTAAAAATTGGGAATTTCGGGATTGTTTTTGATACGAAGCACTGGTTTCTGCGGCTATTGAGTTTTCTGGCTAACTTCGATATGGGACTGTTCCGATTTGGCGACCAGGGCATAGTAATCCGAAAATCTCTTTTTGATGACCTGGGAGGATTCCCAAACTGGATGCTGTTTGAAGACTTTGAGCTTATTCGTGCAGCTCGTAAACAGACAAGGGTATACCGTTTCCCGGTCTCGGTTGTAACCTCAGCACGTCGATTTGTAAAGAACGGTATCATACGGCAGCAGATAAAGAATGTATATTACACCATACAGTATATGCTTGGTGTATCTCCCTGGAGACTCGCTGAAAAATATTACGGTAACAGCCTTAAATTCGAGAGGAGTCTCGTAATATTTCTGCGTTATCCATCGGAGGGAGAGGTCAAAACGCGTCTGGCAAGAACGATTGGTAAAGAGATGGCGACACAATTTTATCGTGACTGTATCGAGCACCTGTTCAAAGAAGTTGAAAACCTTCCGACGGATATCGTCAGGAACATATACTATACTCCGAGGAGTGCCGGAAAGAGAGTGCGGCGTTGGGCCGGACGGAGTTTTCGTTTCAAGCCGCAGGTTAATGGTGTGCTGGGGGAAAAACTCAAGACAATCTTCCGTGACCAGTTTGAAAAAGGATTCAAGAAAGTAATTATTACCGCAACGGACGTACCCGACCTTACGGTAGATGACATTGAAGAGGCTTTTAGCGCCCTGAAGGAGGCTGATCTGGTTATCGGGCCCAGTTTCGATGGCGGATATTATCTCATTGGAATGAATGAACTATACCCGAGTCTTTTTGACGGCGTTGCCTGGAGTACCGATGCTGTATATGACCAGACCGTGTCCTCAGCAGGTGAATTAGGACTCAGAGTCCATAACTTAAGGATTCTTGATGACATCGATACCGAAGATGACCTTCGCCGGTGGCAGAGAAAGTCGGTACCGGTAAATAACGATTACGCCGGAATAATGAAACATGCTCTGGCAATCTCAGAAGATGGCAAACAATAATTTTATTAATACTCTGGACAATAATGGCCTGGAACTAAGCCCGGTTGCTATCCAAACACTGTGGATTAATATTACCATGCGCTGTAATCAAGCCTGTGCCCACTGTCACGTTGAAGCGTCTCCGGGCCGAACCGAACAAATGAGTCGAGATACTATGGAGCAATGTCTGAAGGTTATCAGCGACCTGGATAGTTGTAAGAACCTGGACATTACGGGTGGAGCACCGGAGTTGCACCCCGATTTCGAATACCTGGTTATGGAAGCCGGAAAAATGGGAAAACAGGTAACTGTTCGCCATAATCTAACAGTTACTGCCGATGGAGATCCAGGCTCTCGGGGCAGCAAAGAATACTTACCAGACTTCTTCGCGGAAAACAATGTAAAAATACTGGCGTCATTACCTCATTATAATGCAAGAATAACCGACCAGGTACGAGGTAAAGATGTGTTTCGGGAAAGCATCAAAGCTATACGACGTCTTAATTCACTTGGTTACGGACATCCTGATTCCGGACTCGTCTTGAATCTTGTCCATAACTGTGATGGTCCGATATCTCCAGATGAGAAAGACCATTTAGAGAATCAATTCAGGAAAATACTATCAAGCCGATATGGTCTAGTGTTTAATTCACTTTTAGCTGTGACCAATATGCCAATTGGCCGGTTCCGTTCTCTGTTGAAAAAGAGAGATAATCTGAGAGAATACACCCATAAGCTGGAAAATAGTTTTAGCCCTGAGTCTGTCAAAGGTCTCGTCTGCCGCTACCTGATCAGTGTGGGTTATGACGGAAGCCTTTATGATTGTGACTTCAACCAGGCGCTCGGAATGAAAGTCTCCGGCAATTCGACCGGAATATACAACTTCGATTCGTCGGCACTGCTAACCAGAAAAATAAGGTTTGGAAATCACTGCTTCGGCTGCACGGCAGGTGGTGGAAGCAGGTGAACGGACTCAAGTATGCCGGTTCCGGCATAATAAAGTACAAGATTTCCTGAAAAATTTTGCTTTGTTTGACATTCCTGAAGTATACTGACAGCCTGACTGGTAGGGTAAAGAGTGCTTATGAACAGTGATGATTATAATATCATCTACCCCAGTACAGTTCCCGAAGGGAGCATTCTTCAGAAAAACATTCCTGCAGTAATGCGAGACGGAGTGAAGCTTGCCCTTGATATTTATAAACCTTCTTCGGATAACGGACCGTGGCCGGTAATCCTCGCCTACTCACCATTCCAGAAAGAGCGCTTCTTTGAGAGTGCCAAGCCGGCTTTCTACTGCCCGAATGGATATGTTTGCGTCCAGGCTGCGGAGAGAGGCAGCGGATTTAACGAAGGTAAATTCACCTTTCACGGCTCAACTGCTGCCGAAGACGGCTATGACATCATTGAATGGATTGCTGACCAGCCCTGGTGCAATGGCAGTGTTGCCATGATGGGTGCTTCCGGATATGGTGTTATGCAGTGGATAACAGCCCCTTTGAATCCTCCACACCTGAAGGCGTTGGTGGTGCTGGGAACAACCGATAATTACCGCGGGCTCTGTTATCCCGGAGGAGTTCTGCGCAGACCTTTCGTTCTGCAGCTGGTGTCGGGACTTACGATGGCAGCTATATGGCCGGGACCTGTCGATGGCAAGGAACCACCGATGAATGTTATCGCTGAAATCTTCTCTCATAACGAGGACGGACCGTTCTGGTGGGAGCACGGCGGCGGCTGGAAAAATGTCCACAAGATTAAAACCCCTGTGCTTAACCTGATTCAAACTCCCAACCGGCTTCACGCAATCTATCATCTCCGTTCCTACGCCGATATAAAATCGCCCAAGAAACTGATAATCACTCCGTGGACGAACGAGAACTACCAGCCATGGATATTCGAGACCACTTCCTTCAATCAGTACGTTCTCCGCTGGCTGGACTACTGGCTGAAGGGAAATGATACCGGCATCATGGATGAGCCGGAAGTGGCTATCTATGATAACGGGACCGGTAAATGGCGGCACGAAAACGAATTCCCCCTGAAACGCACACAGTGGACGAAATTCTTTTTGAGTGAAAAGACCAGGCGAGAAGAGGTATATGGAAATATCAACCGGACTCCACCGGGTAAAGAAAAACCGGATATTTATCATAATCTCAGTCTGAATACCGCTCTGACAGCCTCATACGGTCTGGCAGGCACCTTAACCGGACCTGAAAAACCCAGAAATGTTACCTGCATATCTCAGCCACTCGAAGAAGACATTACCATCTGGGGACCAGCCTGCTTTACTTTATACGCTTCGACTACTGAAGAAATAACCTCCGACTGGTCGTTCTTCGTCAAGATGGGGGAGATGGTTCCTGAAGGTGTATCCCTGAATCCCGTAACCGGCAGCCCCGAAATCAAACCGGAAGCCAACGATCCGTGGACACCTCCGGAAGTCCAGATATGGAGCTGGGGCTCTCTGAAGGCCAGGTTTAGACAGGTAGACGAGGCTATGTCCCGACCGGGAATGCCCTGGCATTCTTATCAAAATCCCGAAGATATTAAGCCGAATATGATATACGAATTCCAGATTGAAATGCAGCCCATATTCAAAACATTCAGGAAGGGGTGCAGGATATGGCTGAAGATTGCCAGTGATGACTCTCTGTACTCCACCTGGGACAGGTCCTCAGGATATGTGGAAACGCCCCTGTCACCGGCAAAAGCGGAGATTTCCATATACCACGACTCTGAACATCCGTCCCATCTACTGCTGCCGGTCATCCCGGACACTCCCGAAATCGACCCGGTAAAATCACCTTTAAGCGATGCCGTTCCCGGTGCTCCCCGGTTCATCGAATAACGGGATATATCCGACTCTGTATACAAACGAGGTGTGAATATGAATAAGAGTCCGTCATTAAAGTCTATAACCGAACCTGCAAGAGAAACGCAGGTATGTTACGAAGCCGATGTAGTGGTAGTTGGTGGAGGTCCAGGTGGAGTGGGGGCTGCCGTCTGTGCCGCAAGGGCAGGAGCGGATACGGTGCTTATCGAAAGGTACGGATACCTGGGTGGAATGGCTACGGGAGGGCTGGTTAATATCATACCGAACCTCGGTGATATATATGGAGAGCAGCACATTGCCGGAATTGTCCAGGAGATAGTAGACAGGATGGACGCTAGAGGGGCTGCTTCATATCCTGGAAAGTCGGACTGGGGTACCTCTGAAAGAAAGGTGGTTGACTATTACCTCAATGCCCGTATGGGTAATTTCTACGTACGTGAAAACAACAAACTTGGTAAAGAGATAGTGCTGTATTCTGCCCTAATCGATCCTGAGGTCCTCAAGGACGAACTCAACGACATGATGAAAGAAGCAGGCGTTAAACTTTATCTCCATTCGTGGGGTACTCAACCAATTATGGAGGGAAATCAGGTCAAGGGCGTTATCTTCGAAAGCAAATCAGGCAGGCAGGCCATACTTGCCAGGGTGGTAATCGACTCCACAGGAGACGGCGATCTACTGATACCTTCCGGAGCCGAAGTAATCACGGAAATCAAGCGTCCCAGCAGGATTGCCAACCTGGCTTTCGCTTTCTGGATCACAAACGTTGATAATGCAAAAGAGGATGAATTCAAGGCAGCCCAGCCTGAAAAGTATGAAGAGCTTATGAAAGAACTTACTGAAAAACGTGGGTTTGCCAGGCACTTCCGCGGTCTGTTAAAAGACCAGGAAAGCGTGATATGGTTCCATCCGCACATACCTGCCAACGACCAGACGGACGTTGAAGAAATGACCCGGATAGATATCGACACCCGGAAAAGAGCCCTCATAACCTATGAATTTCTGAAGAAATACGTCCCGGGATATGAAAAGAGTTACATTATGCAGACGTGTCCGCAGCTGGGAACCACCGGCGGCAAACGGGTGGTCGGCGAATATGTGTTAACCGAAAAAGACATGAACACGGACGAACCTTTCGAGGATACGATTGCTGTTTTTGCCGGTAACGACCGAGGTGAACTGTCACACCGGTACCCAAAGATGTTTATTCCTTATCGCAGCCTGGTACCGAAAAAAATCGAAGGTCTGCTGGTTGCCTGCCGTGCCTTCTCGTCCGAGGACTCCGTCAATACTCATTTCAATCTGATTCCCCATTGTCTCTGCTTCGGACAGGCAGCCGGGACGGCGGCGGCGATAGCGCTGGACAGCGGAGTAAGTGTCAGGAATGTGGGTATTAAAACCTTACAGAAAAGCCTGCTCAAGCAGGGAGTGATTCTCCCGAGTTTATGAAAATCTGATAGCTAAGATAGTACAATAGCGTATAACTGTAATTTCAAATAATCAATAGATAAACTTCCCGTTGATTTTCATGATTAACAATCCGGCAGATTGTGGAATGTTGTTTCTAATAATGTTAGAACTCTGCGTAATGGACAACATGCCGGAAGCGAAAAACTGGCAGTAAGAGACTGATAAATTACCTAAGTAATCTTGCTAAAGTGTCTACTCTCTCTGAATTATTCGCTAGTTTTTGTATAAGCATTCTGAATTTGTTTATGTGTTCTTTATCACCTATGCTCAATGCGAGGTGCAACTCTTCGGCAGTATCAGGGAGATGATAACTATTCATCATATTAATTCCTGCAATTCGCGTAGTTTTAATTATCCATTCTTCAAGTCTAGGTTTAAGCATTACTAAGGTATTGTGTCTAATTATATCGATGTATACGATTATTTCATCATTCTGTAGGTCATTAATAGTACCAGTAGCAATTAGTTCTTTTATATACGGATGTGTTTGAGTTTTTTCGTCTTGGTCTACCATTCCTTTGGAATTGGTATTATCCATTAGTTTGTTGCAGACTCTTGATTTACCATGGAGATGTTCTACAGTCATACCACCGGAAAGTGACTTTGCCAATGTAGTATCAGGGAGACATTCAACGTAGATCATTACTATACAAGTAACTCCTCAAGCTGGAAGAATACATCAGTATCCATTCTTAATAAGTTTTCTTTTTGTTTATCTGTAAGGGGTTTAACTTTTGTCTGGTAATCTTCAAAATAAGTTAGAAAAATCTGAATATCTTCTTTAGTAGTTTTTTCTAGAAGAGTAAGTAAGAAATATGGATTATGTGTCGCAATAAAATATTCGTTATTTGCATTATCGAGGGCGATTTTCTCAGCTAAATATTTAGTGTGGTATGGGAACGCATGAGATTCTGGTTCTTCAAAAACGAGAGTAGCATTCTTATTCGATAATATCGCTGCCATATGAAAAATTACTCTCTTAAGAGTATCGGAAAGCAGTGAATATGGATAGGTAATAATAATATCTTCCATAAGCTTTATGATTTCTAGTTTATTTTCCTGTGGTTTAACTACCATTCTTAATCCATAAGGTTTAAGTAATTCATCAACAAACTGTTTAAGTTTTTTATTTGTTAGTATAAGTGAAACAAGATTTCTACCATTCGGGGGAAGTAATAACTCTGGGATATTGACAGAGTAATCTGTTTGATCTATGTATTTGTAATATCTTATTCTAAACTTATTCTCAAGATGAGACTGATGGAAGGAATTTATACTGTTATAATCTCCTCCTAATACGATTTGGCGTGGCGAATTCGGATCATTAATTTTCATTATGCCATTGAGTCTTGATTGCTCATACCGAAGGTCAGTGGAATAAGAATCGTAACGTATGACTACTGGTTCATCTATAGTCTCATCATAGAAAATATTTAAAGGACGCTCATGTCTTACAAAATTTATTGGCTTACCATAACTAAAATATACAAAGAGGGACATAAAGCCTAATGCTTCAAGTATATTCGATTTACCGGTATTCGGTTCTCCGATAAATACATTTATCCGTCCACAATTTATTTCTATTTCTTTAATCGACTTAAAATTCGAAATATATAGTCTTTTTTTATCCATTTTTCGCCACCTTAATGGGCATCATTTGTTACTAATCCATTTATGATTATACCATTTAGTATGGTACATAATATTACACTACATAATACTGTGTATTTTCAAATGTTACAAGATACCCTCTAATTCTAAACGATTGTGTATAAAATTTACATTTCCAAATAACATATATAGTTGATTCTTTTAGTTATCTATATTATTATCTTGGAGGGGAGGTGCGCAGATGAAGATATCGACTAAGGGACGATACGGTACAAGAGCTTTACTGGAACTTGCCCTGCGCGATACCAATGAACCCATGCTGCTGAGGAATATTGCCAAGAAACAGGATATCTCGCTTGCCTACCTTGAGCACGTAATCAGCCCGCTGATTGCCGGCGGGATATTAAGAAGCACCAAGGGTCCCAAGGGCGGAATCTCGCTCAACAGGAAACCGTCCGATATTAAACTCAGCGAGGTTATCCGACTTCTCGAAGGTTCGGTCGCACCGGCCGACTGCGTGGACAACCCGGATATCTGCGAGCGTGCTGTGACCTGCGTTACCCGCGATGTCTGGTGTGAGTTGAAAGACGCTATGGATAACGTCCTCGATTCTACTACGATTCAGGATATGGTTAACCGCCAGGAAGAGAAGGGTCAGCCGGATTCAAACCTGGAGTCGATACTGAAATAATCTCCGGGTTTTATCTGTGATAGAACGGTAAAGGGTGGGTCCTTAGACCCACCCTTTCTTTTTTACTACTTTGCAGGTTTTTTCTTGCTTTCACCTACCGGCGTCCGCATGGCGGGTGGCGGCGGGTTCTTCATTCCGCGCCGGAACAACTCCCCCGTTTCCTTGCGTTTCCAGATAACTCTCTGGTTCAACGGGTGTTCCATCCGGATGGCTCCTTCTGCCGGGCATTCTTCGACACAGGTACCGCAGAACCAGCATTCGTCGGGATAAAGTATCAGGGGCGGCAGGTACTGGCTGCACCGGAAACATCTCGTGGCTTCGGCAGTCGCCAGTTCCTGGATAAATCCCCTGTTTACCTCATCCATCGATTTTGTACGATCATCTCCGGGGATCATCTCCGAAACCATACGGTTTCCGGGACCGTAATACGTGGCTGCTAGCTCTTCAGGGACCCGGTTTTCGGGTGCGGCAGTACCGTTTTCTATATAAGAACGCATCGACGTAGCGCCGGTCCCGGCGTCCTTGAGGATACTGTTATCTCCACCGTTCAGGTAGATATCGATACTGATAGCGGCTCGCTTACCGAAAGCAATAGCCTGGACGATGGAGCGTTCAGCTGTGGCTATATCACCCCCGGCGAATATTCCCGCAACAGGAGTCTCCAGCGTATTCGGATCGATGATCATGCGGGAACCATCCAGCATCTTTTCGTCTGCAAACGAGAGGTCCATCCTCTGACCGATAGCGAGGATAATGGTGTCTGCTTCCATATCGCAGGTGTTACCCTCGTCATAGGTCGGGCTGAACCTACCCTGGTCGTCAAACGCGGAAAGGCAGGATTTCAGTTCGAGACCGGACAGCTTTCCGTCCTTGAGGTTTAGTTCCTTAACTCCCCAGCACGGGAAAATGTTAATACCTTCCGTTATCGCCTCTTCAATTTCCGTTTCATAAGCCGGCATGGTATCACGGGATTCGAGACAAACCATCGTGACTTCTTCGGCACCGAGACGGCGCGCCAGTCGTGCGGAGTCGGTGGCAACATTACCACCGCCGATTACGATGACCTTCTTACCTACTTTTATGTCGTTGTCTATTCTTGATTTGTAAAGGAATTCAAGTGCCCCGATAATATCCGGGTTATCTTCTCCGGGTACTCCCAGAGATACCGATAACGGTGCTCCGGTAGCGACGAAACAGGCATCGTATTCTTCTGTTATTTTCTTGAACTTTTCGGCGTCTACCGGGCTATCGGTCTTGATTTCGACACCAAGCGCGGTAATCTGGTTTATCTCGCTGTCGACTACCGACGCCGGCAGGCGGAACTCAGGGATGTTGACACGGGGAATACCGCCAGCAACCGGTTTGGCTTCAAAAACTGTTACCTTGTGCCCGAGTAGAGCCAGGTAATATGTGCAGGCAAGGCCGGAAGGGCCGCCTCCGACCACTGCCACGGTTTTTCCGGTTGCGGGACGTTTCTCCGGTTGTTTTGCGTCGGCAGTGCCGTAGTCGTAAGCGGCTCTTTCCAGAGCATTGGTTGCGATTCCCTCATCGAGAGGAATCCGCGCACAATTATCTTCGCAGGGATGAAAACAGACTCTCCCGCATATACCGGGGAAAGGGTTCTCTGTTTTTATACTCTCCAGGGCTTTGTCAAACTCACCCCTGGAAATGTGGTAGGTAGTCCATCTTATCGCTTCTCCGGCGGGGCAGCCTTCTTCGCACTTTGCGATACCGCCTGGCATCGGGAGATTTCTAATCATGATATCGGTGCGGCACTGGTCGGCGCATCGATAACAGCTTATGCAAATCTCAGGATCTATCCTGATCGGCTGGCACGGGGTCGCCGGGTTGGGAACCAGATATGCTTCGTTATTCATTATTTCGCCCTCGCTTCGTTCAGACTTGCATGAACCTCGTAGTTATCCTTGAACGTGGATGAATAAGGTTCGAGCAGGTAATAATTCAGGGGGAGATCCCTGGTAACCACGTTACCATCTTCCAGTTTTAACGTTATGTATTTATTCCATTCCTCCGGGTCGACTTCAGGATAGTCAACGCGGTTGAAATCCAGGGTCCTGTTTGATGATTTCCGTGCCAGAGAAGCGTTGAGTATAATCTCACTGACAGTTAATCTGGAGAGACACTCGATGTACCGTTCCAGTTCATGAGGATTCCTGACATAGGTTCGGGCAGCTTCACTTTCTTTGATGGAATTCAGCCACCATAAACCTGTTTCCATCATCTTCTCGCTCTTGTAGGCGTTGCAGAATATCTGCATGACTCTTGCCGTACCGGAGTTCAGTTCTTTCCATCCTACATCTCCACCCTGGCCGATACGCTGGTAGACTCTGGCTTTTTCAGTATCTATCTGTTCTCTTATCGGAGTCGCGGAGTCCACCGTCGTCGCATATTCGGCTGCCTTCCTTCCGGCATAACGTCCGGTGGTAGCGGCGCCGGGATGTCCTCCGTTCTGTCCGGCGAGAGCGTTTCCGGCTCCATACAGGCCGGGTAAAGTGCTTCTCAGGTCCCAGTCTGCTACAAGACCGCCGCTTCCCCATCCGCCGCCGGATGAAGCTGTTCTCCATAAAGGCGGACCGAGTCCTTCACCGCCGACTTCCAGTTTGGTAATCGGGGCGTAAAGCATATCTTTTTCAGGGTCGAAACCGGCTTCACCGAACACCTTGTGAACGGGGACCCGTGTTTTTCCTTCATTCGTCAGCATCAGGTCCCAGATTGCTTTTCGTTCGTCTTCCGGCATGCTCGTAAGGTCCGCGTAAAGCGGCATAACAATCTCACCTCTTTCAATCATGCCGAAGAGGTCGGGATGCGGTGTCGAACCGGCTTGAGAAATGGACCTTTCGTGTATGTCCAGTACGAATTTACCATCACGGTCTACCCAGGGGACCTGCCTGCCGTTAGCATCGACGATATTGGATGGGTACCAGGTATTCGTCGGGCTGCCGACGCCGAACCTTGGCCAGCCGAAGCTTCCGTGGGCGGGACCTTTACTACGTTCCATCAGCGTAAGTTCAGCTCCCGCTCTCCAGGCGGCGGCGGTTCCTTCACCGACGTTATTGGGATCATCGAGGTGTACGGAGGAACCGGCCAGTTCGGTATTGAATACCCAGATACCCGAGTACTGGGCTGCACTGAGAACGGTAGATTTTGCATTTACGATATAGAATTCACCGGTGCGTATGTTAACGCCCATTGCTCCGATTACCCGGTTGCCTGCTTTCCCACCCTCGGTGAGGAAACCGGTGACCATTACTCTATCGATTACATTTACCCCGAGGCGTAACAGTTCCTTGTAAAGCGCCGGTTTGACTTTGGCACCGTTATTCACGCGGATATTGACTCTGGAGATATAGTTGTAGGCGAACATAACCTTGGTTTCTTCATCGCGGATAGGAGAGCCGGCGAATTCATCGTCCTCATCGCGGAAATTCATACCCATTCCTTCGCAGTCGAGCAGGGCATCCCATGACTCTTTCATCGTGATGTAGCTGAGCATTCCATTCGCCCAGGGCCGTCGTCTTTCGCTGGAGTCGGCGGCTCTTTCAAGGTCGGCTTTGCAGCAGGGATTGGTGTAGGCAGCTCCCCAGTGGTCAACCCCCGCACCGCTGCAGCCGCTGCGTATGGTGGCACCTTTCTCAAGGACTATAACCTTTGCCCCCTTTTTAGCGGCGTTGATTGCAGCGTGACATCCGGCAATCCCGCCGCCGATTACAAGGACATCGGTTGAAAATTCATTTTCCTTTCCGTAATTGACAGGATAGGGCCAGGCAGGGGCACCTTTTCCCGTCATTTCATCGATAATAGTCATTTGTCCTCCTTGCATATATTCAGATATTTATTTTACCTGTTCCAGGCACGTAAAAAAAGCTGAGAAAAAACCGTTAATCAGTCATCACGGAAATGAAAAAAATCGCACAAATAAGTGGAAAATAATAGTTTACTAATCTTATGATAATAGTATATAATGATTATAACATAACTTGAGAATGGGTTACACTTTAGTGTAAGATAAAACGTAACACCTTCTCAACAGGGAAAAATAAAAGGAGAGGAAGAATGACAGAAGTAGAAATCATCGACGCAATCAACAAGAAACGTGCAGAACTCGAAGAAAAGAAAGGCCAGGATGCCGGCACCGATGTTCTTTCTGCTATTGAGAAAGAGATCGAAGAACTCACAATGAGTTTACAGCCGGTCGAGAAGAGCCGGGACCAGAAAGCATTCCTCGATGAATGTGCCGGCTAATTACAGCTGATTAAGTACTTAGGAAAAAGGGATTGGTTTGCCAATCCCTTTTTCTTTTACATTTCATTATTATATTGAGAAATCTACTCGTCCAGGTAGTATTCCATTCCAAGGTGAGTTATCTGGTCGGAACCCATCATCCACCTGAGAGTGTTTTTCAGTTTTGTCTGCTGGATAAAGAGATCGTGTTCGGGGTATACGGAAGATGCGTGCTGGGGACTCTTGAAGTAGAAAGATAACCATTCCTGGATTCCTCCGAGACCTGCCCGTTTTGCCAGGTCCATAAACAGTACCAGGTCCAGTACCAGAGGAGCGGCGAGGATGGAATCCGAGCACAGGAAGTTTATCTTAATCTGCATCCTTCTGCCCAGCCAGCCGAATATATCGATGTTGTCCCAGCCTTCTTTATCATCACCGCGGGGAGGGTAGTAGTTTATACGTATCTTGTGATACGCATTTGAATACAGGTCCGGATAAAGGTCAGGCTGGAGTATATATTCAAGCGCGCCGAGTTTTGATTCTTCCTTGGTTTTGAAGTTTTCAGGTTCGTCCAGAACCTCGCCGTCGCGGTTCCCCAGGATATTCGTGGAAAACCAGCCGTTCAAGCCCAGCATACGCGCTTTAAGCATAGGGGCGATTACCGTTTTTACCAGAGTCTGGCCGGTCTTAAAGTCTTTGCCGCATATCGGAATATTCTTTTCGACGGCAAGTTTTTCAAGTACCGGTATGTCGACGGTAAGAGCCGGGGCACCGTTTACGAATGGTACTTCTTCCATAAGTGCGGCATAGGCATATATCTGAGAAGGAGCGATTCTCTTATCGTTTGCTTCGAGACCTTTTGTGAAATTTTTCATATTCTGATGAACGCTGGAAGGTTCGATATACTTTTCAGTGGAACCGCACCAGATTACTACAAGCCTGTCGCACTTGTTCTTCGCCTTGAAGTCGCGTATATCTTTCCTGACAGCTTCAACCAGTTCAAGCTTGTTTTTCGCCTTTTTAACGTTGGTCCCGCTGATACGTTTTACATAGTCCTTGTCGAACACCGCCGGCATCGGTTTGATGGATTTAAGGAAATCGGCAATAGGTTCGATATCCGCGGTACGGTTGAGAACACCGCATTTTACGGCGGCTTGATAACCATCATCGGGAATAGGGTCCCATACACCGAAAGTTAACTGGTCGAGGTCTGCCAGAGGGACGAAATCTTTAATCAGCGGGGCTTCTTTATCGGTACGCTTGCCCAGTCTTATTGTTGCCATCTGGGTGATGGAACCGAACGGTTTTCCCATGCCGCGCCTGACGTGTTCCACGCCTGCCATGAAGGTGGAACTGACCGCTCCCAGGCCGATGATAAGAATACCGAGTTTCCCTCCTGCGGGCTCAATGGATAATGTCTGCTGGGTAATGAAGTCTTTCGGTTCCAGGGGGATTCCTCTTTCACGGGCTGTTTTCAGCAGTTTCTCATGCCATTGCGACGGTATCCTTCCGGTTCTTGCCCAGTGTTGTACCGTACTCTGCCGCCTGCCGAGAATAACTGCCAGTGAAGATTGACCTCCAAAACGCTGGATTATCTGTTCTGCCGGGTTCAAATTATTATTCATGCCGCGATTATAACGAAATTTTCGTTAATTGTCAATGAAGATGTATGTAGGATTCTGTTTGCTGCCGATAAAGAAGGGCTGGCAGATTTCTGCCAGCCCTTCCGGATTTTTCCGGATGTGTGTAAGGATTACCGCCATGGGTCGATATGCCAGGCTGCGTCCATTCCTGCCATGCGACCGCCACCGATAAGAGCCATTTCTTCTCCGCCGCCCGTTACGATAATCAGGTTGCTGAAGGGGTCTTCACAGGCGGGAACCATATAATCCTCGTCAAGTTCCAACCAGTGTTTACCGGATGTCTTTTCAATACCCTTCCAGGCGTTGGTGCGCATATCGGGCCAGGAGTGAGTCCGGTATTCCCTGACCGTCGTGAAACTCTGCTTATAAATCCATTCATATACATCATCCTTGGATTTAAAACCAGCTTCGTACAGGTGCTGAGCCATTTCAGGAAGCATAATAATTGATATGCCACCTTCTCCGCATTTCCACCAGCCCGGTACTTCGTATTCAAGCCAGTTCTTAGGACCTGGAACGCCTTTTACACCCAGACGCCTGGCTATTCCTCCGTGACCGCTCTTCTGGAATGCGCGGTATCCTCCAGGGGAGAAGTGCGTACCGCCGCCACCAGCACCAGCCGGTATTAATATACTCTCATCTTTTTTAAAGTCGTATTCTTCATTCAGACCCTGCCATCCCGGTGGTAGTGCGTCGGCATTCTCAGGGAAAACGTTTGTAATACCACCGCCATAAACACCACAGTTATTTACGCTGGGAATCTGCTGTCCGAAATTACGCCACATAAGATCGGTAGCGCGTCCCAGGCAACGGTTGGAGGGATTGCCGGGACCGAGTACGTTTACATCGAAATTCATACCAATCTCTCTGGCGATAGGACCGGAGATACAAAAAGATCCGCCGCCGCGGCCGTCGCTGCAGCCGCCGCCGGATTCAGCCATCGTCAGCAGAATCGGCATATGTTCCGGCTTGCATCCTGCCATGACGCCGATCGTGGCAACCTTCTCTACCGTTGCTTTCCGTCTCATCGGCATAAAGTAGACCGGTTCGCCTTTAACGCCGGAGCTGCCCATCTGGTTTATTCTGTCGCCGAGTCTGTGGTCGGCTTGATAGGTGATAATCTCATCAGGTTTGTGGCTGGTACCGGTAAGCATCTTTGCGACCCGTTCTTCCGTGGGAATTACTATCGGCATACCGTCGGTATAAATAGAGAAAGGAGCATTCTGGAGTGTGGGTACTATCATTGTCTGCTGATAGAATTCGTTTGCCTCTTCAAGGGTACCTTCAAAAAGTATCCTCTTGTCAGGTTCTTCCCATTTACCGCCGGCTTTTTCCTCGGCAGTGAGGGGTCTGACAAGAGCATCGAGCAGGTCGTCAATCCACCTGTCGACGTCCTCTGGTCCGGGGATGACGCGTGAGCAGTTAATACGTCTTAGATGGGGAATACCGTTGAGTCTGCATGCCTGCTCGAAACATTCGTCCTGGTCTTCATAGATAATAAAGACGCTGGGAATACCGCGTTTTTCAATTGTCGCTAAGTGGGGCAACTGCTCCCATATAGCTCCGTGTCACCAGATTACTCCGCGTATCAGAGCGTCTATCTCTCCGCTTTCCACCTGCTCATCGGTTAGAGAAATACTTCCTGCTTTCGTCAGGTGGGGTCCGGCTCCCTGGATTATCCAGTTTACCTGCGGGTACTTCTCCTGCAGTTTCTTGGGCAGGGGAATGGTGATATCCTGTTCACCACCCGCGCCGATACTCACGAATATTGTTTTGCCGTCGAGCTTATCAAGGCGCGGCGACAGTGGTGAAAATTCCACCGGTTCGTGAATACCGACAGGATTCAGACATTTGTAAATTTTGTCCGCCATGTATTCTCTCCTCTAAATTATTCGTAGATAGTTTATATGATTTTTTACTTTCTGTCATCCTGTATTTCCAGGTGATGATTTCGGTTGTTACGGTTATAAAAAACAATGCACTGACTTTTGGTCAGTGCATTGTTTTAATTATTCAGTCGGATGACTAGGTCTGCCTGGGATCCTTGTTGTAGGAAACGAAGATAGACCGGTTAAAACCACGTCCGATTAAGAAGCTTTTTAGCGGTTCATCGTCATCTCTGACAACGATTCTCATCATCGCTCCGTTTTTCCGGCATTCTTCGGTAAAAGCGTCTATTAATGCCATACCGATACCCTTACCCCAGTAATCGGCATGAACACCCATCATTTCAATCCATCCCACTTTCGGGTTGTCGCCTATCGGACTTGCAACCGTGCGCGGCTGGTTGATGAGAAATTTGCTTCTTTCTTCTTTCTCGATAACCCCGGCGACAAAACCTGCGACGTCACCATTCAATTCTGCAACGTAGCAAATCTCGGGTTCATATATTCTCCAGTACATATCAAAAGAGAACGGCCAGGTGGTGACCCTGTTCCTGCCCCGTAGTGAATTGTCAACGGCATTTATCTTGGCAAGATCTCCCCTGGTCATTTTACGAACTGTTATTTTTGGACTTTCTGCCATCGGTTTCTCCTTTCTGATGAAAACGGTTAATACTCGGTGGCAGTAATCATACAATATAATTCCATTTTTGGCAATAATAATTCCACTCTAAGTTCCAGGGAAAATATAAAAAAATCGGATTATTTGTCGTATGCGACATTAAACTATTGACATTGATTCAGGTGCGAACTATACTCTATACAGCCACAATACTTTATCGATAATTGAAACACATATGTATATATCTATGTAAGATAAAATTCCTGACGACTTTGTCGAATTGTGGTTTTTAGTTTTAGGTAGCTGCGCGTTTTCAGGAGGGACGAATTGAAAAAGCGTTTTTTTATATCGAGCGCAATTATTTTACTGCTACTTGTTGCCGCCCTTGTAATCCTGATTGTACAGTCTACGATGACGCAATCTGATACTTCCTTTGTTTTCCCTGAGACTGATAATACTTGCCTTATTTATTAATGAATTTTCTGATAATGTAATCAATGGTCAAAGTCTGGAATATCCGGTGTATCTGGATAAACTCCCTGTTCCTTGCTTACCTGTTCTTTGAGATAGTACACTCTGCCTCTAGATTGGCTTCAGCCTTATAGTGAAAAGAACATGATGTATAAGAATGAAGACGGTTACCGGTTATGGCTGCGATATTGCATAGTAAATGATGATGCCAGGCTGGAGCAATACCGCCAGACGATAGATAGTATCACGATACTCGGAAAGGGCCCGGCGTACGAGGTTATAAGGTATGAACTGGACCTTGCCCTGCCGGCAATGCTTGATAAAAAGATACCGGTTAGGCGAACGAAACCTTCTCACAACGGGCTGATTTTAGGCACCGTTGAAGATTTAACTAAAATTGACCTGGTTGTACCCGGGGCGGATTGTCTGGCAATGGGAGAAGACGGTTTTTTAATTCGCCACGTAAAGGCCGATGAAAACGAGTGGATTATCGTTACTGCAAACTCCAATACAGGTCTGATAACGGGAGTATTCCATTTCCTGAGACTACTCCAGACATACCGGGATATAAGAAGAATCGATATTCTTAGCTATCCCCGGATTCACCGCAGGATTTTGTGCCACTGGGACAATATCGATGGTTCTGTTGAGCGTGGATATGCCGGCGCCTCATTGTGGAAGTGGGCTGAGTTGCCGCAAAAAATCGATCCGCGATACCGTGATTACGCCAGGACTTGCGCGTCAATTGGGATAAACGGGTCTGTGCTGAACAATGCTAACAGCCAGGTTGAAAGCCTGAGTACCGATTATTTAGTCAAGACGGCGGCGCTGGCTGATGTATTGCGTCCGTACGGCATACGGATTTACCTGTCGGTGCTTTTCGATGCCCCCGTGAAGCTGGGAGGACTGTCGACATCCGACCCGCGTGAACCTGAAGTAGCCCGATGGTGGAAGGAAAAAGTCGATGAAATATACGGTTTGATACCGGATTTCGGAGGATTTCAGGTTAAAGCGGCTTCTGAAGGGCAGCCGGGTCCGCAGGATTACGGCGCGGACCACCACGATGGTGCCAATATGCTGGTCGATGCACTGCGTCCTCACCGGGGAGTGGTACTCTGGAGAGCGTTTGTTTATGATACTTCAATCGATAAAGACAGGGCTAAATGCGCCTACAGAGAATTTATGCCGCTTGACGGTAAGTTTGATTCCGGAGCTTTTGTACAGGTGAAAAACGGACCTGTAGATTTTCAGCCGAGAGAACCTTTTCATCCTCTTTTCGGCGCCATGCCGGAAACACCGCTGGCTCTCGAACTGCAGATTACACAGGAGTACCTCGGGCAGGCGGTTCACCTGGTCTATCTAGCACCGATGTGGAAAGAGGTCCTGGATTCCGATACATATTCGAGAGGAAAGGACTCGCCGGTCTCGGGAGTTATCGACGGTTCGCTTTTCGGGAATGAAGATTCGGCTATAGTCGGCGTGGCAAATACCGGCTCGGAACGAAACTGGTGCGGCCATCACTTTGCCCAGGCGAACTGGTACGCATACGGACGCCTGGCGTGGGACCATTCACTAAAAAGCGAAGATATCTGCGAAGAATGGACACGGATGACGTGGTCGAACGACTCCGATGTTGTCGATTCTATTAAAAAGATGATGCTCGGTGCCTGGGAAGCCTGCGTTAATTATATGACGCCGCTCGGTCTGCACCATATTATGCAGGAAGGGCATCATTACGGTCCCGCTCCTGCTTTCGGTGGTGCCGGGAGGGAAGACTGGAATTCGGTATATTATCACAGAGCTGATAATAAAGGTCTCGGGTTCGACCGCAGCAGCACCGGCAGTAATGCTACCGATCAGTATTTCAGTCCGATGTGCGAAGAATACGGTAAATTGGAGACCTGCCCTGAAAAATACCTGCTGTGGTTCCACCACGTTCCCTGGGACTACCGGCTAAAATCGGGAAGGATGCTCTATGATGAGTTAGAATATCGCTATAATTCGGGAGTCGAATACGTGGCTGGAATGTGCAATGCCTGGGAAAAACTGAAGGATAAAGTAGACCCGCAGCGATACGAACACGTCCGTAAAAGACTGGAAGAACAATATAAAAACGCCGGATTATGGCGGGACATATGCACTGATTATTTCCGGCGGTTTGCAGAGGGTGGGAAGTAAGAAACGGCCTTATCAGGGAATACACACGAAAATAGTACAGGAAAGGTTAGGACGTAGTTTTTGACAAACAGGCGAGGATGCTTTTACATTAAGGAAATTTCCGCGGGGACGAGAGGACGATAACATAAATGGCTGAGACGAAATATGGGAAACATGTGATCCGGGAACCATTTACAGATGACAACCCCCCGATTTTTTCTTACGACGATCGCGACAGGATAGGATTAACCTATGCGTATCATTGCGTCAACAAAGCTGACTGGTCTATCGATGACAGTCAAGTCCATGATGCCTGGGAACTGCTTTGTTTCCTCGGCGGTGAACCCGGTAACGTCATGGACCTGGGAGCAGAAGTAAGCCTGTGCCTGGGCGACGAGAATGAAGAACACGTCATAACCTCCGCCACAGTAGTCTCGATTCCACCCGGTTTGAAGCACAATCCCGTACGATTGAAAGGATACAGTAAACCATTCGTATTTCTCAGGATAACCACAACTAAAGAATACGAGGATAAAAAAGCCACTGACGGTCAGGACAGGCAATTACAAATGATGAGAGAAGGCAGTCCCCTCACGAATGACGGTAAAAAATACTGGATGAATATTATACAAGGCCCCTTTTATAAAGAAAGAGAGCCGGGTTATATGGGCATGTCGATTTCGGCTATCCATAATGAATACCGGAGCGGTACGACTCTCGGGTACCATGGAATTTATCCGGCCTATTCGGCACCAGGTACCCATGCTCATAATCATCATGAACTATTGTGTTTCCTCGGCGGCAATCCTGAAAACGTAAAAGATCTGAATGCGGAAGTAACTGTCTGCCTCGGTGAGGAACTGGAAGAGCATGTTTTTAATACCGCGACGATCGTATCGATACCACCAAACTTGAAACATTGTCCGGTCACAGTACGGAATGTCGGCAGCCCTCTTATTTTCCTGGTAATTTGTACGGCAGGAGAAAAGGTCGATATATGGCAATAGGTACCGGCTTTTCGAATAGTGATTAAGACCTGAATACAAAGGGCTTCGGTGGAAACCTAGACTCCCTGTCCACCATTCACGTCCAGGCATATTCCGGTTATCATTGAGGCATCATCCGAAACCAGATACAGGGCTGCGCGGGCTATATCTTCCGGTCTGGATAATCTTCCCAATGGGTGAGGAATGTCCGACACATGTTCCCACAACTCGGAATTGAACAACATGGGCGTCTCCGTTAAAGCAGGGCATATACAATTAACTCGTATCTTATAAGGGGCCAGTTCACCTGCCAATGCCTTAGTTAACGTAATAGCAGCACCCTTGGAACTCGCGTAAGCGGACTGCAGTGATCCAGGTCTGTGCCCCGTCATGGAAGCAGTATTTAATATCACACCGCCTCCGGATTTTTTCATCTCGGGTACAACGAACCGCGCCCCGTGGAAAATACCTTTAACGTTCACAGAGTAGATTTGATCCCAGACTGATTCGTCAATTTCTTCTACCGGAGTCAATTTCATAAAGATACCGGCATTATTAACAAGTATGTCGATTTTTGAAAATTCATTCCTGGCGGCATCGATAAGATTTTTAACGTCAGATGATTGTGATACATCTGTGTGGACAAAGATAGCCCTGCCGTTATCGGCATTAATCGCTGCCGCAGTCTCTTCACCACCCGTATCATTGATGTCAGCTACAACCACACCGGCACCTTCTCTGGCAAACAACATGGCTATAGCTTCCCCCATGCCGGAAGCTGCCCCTGTAACAATTGCTACCTTGTCGGCCAATATCATTTTTCACCTTCTTTCGAAAAGTCTTTATTCAAAGGTACCTTTTCTACCAGACAGATAGACCTCCATCGTGGGCGATAATCTGGCCGGTTAAGAAACCCGAGCTATCCGAGGCAAGGTACAGCAGCAAGCCTTTAAGTTCTTCAGGCGATGCGGTTCGTTGCAGGGGTGTTCTCTCTATTACTTCCGGTCGGCTCTCCGAAGGTTTGTCCTGTTTTTGTTGTCCAACCCCTCCTTCACCTAACCTGGTGCCGTGATGAAACCCCGGTGCGATGCAATTTACCCTGATACCGTATTGCCCGTATTCCCCGGCGGCTTCCTTGGTAAGTCCGACAACTGCAAATTTAGCTGCAACATAGGGTGGGACCGATAGAACGGAAGGAGGAGTCACCATAATACCGAGTATCGAAGCTATATTTATAATCGTTCCTGCCTTTTGCTCTGCCATGATTCTGAGACCCTCTCTCATACAATAAAATACACCGTGAAGATCTATATTAATCACTTTATGCCAGTCTTCCAGGTCTACTTCACCGATTAGCGCAGGCTGCGCTGAGATACCGGCATTGTTAACCAGTATATCGATTCTGCCGAAATTCTCCATCACCTGCTTGAACATGGCCTCGACATGGTCGTACCGTGATAAATCGCTCTCAATCGCCAGTGTTTTATGCCCGTATTTTTCAATGATTTTACAGGTTTCATCAGCCCGTTCTTTATAAAGGTCGGGACAAATAACATCGGCCCCGTATTCAGCCAAAACGTCACAAAATTCACGCCCCAGGCCGCTCCCTCCACCAGTCACAATTGCAACCTTGCCGGTCAAATCAAATAGACTATGCGTTTCTCCTCGCATTGTTCTCCTCCTGAAACCATTTTGAGTTTCGTTTGGGTGAAGGTTATTTTGCCAGATTCTCTATTAGTTGTTCAAGGGTCCTGTTTCTGTCTATTGTTTCGGGTGTTTCGCTGGAAACAGGATTACTTCCCACGAAGCGGTACACTTCGGCAGCTCCTTCGAGAATTTTCGGGGTAAGCCCCACGTGTCCGAATGTTTTAGCTATCTCCTCCATTTCTCCTATCCAGCGGTGGGATTTACTCGGCACGCTTTGAAGTCCCCTCTTGAAAGATTCATACCTGTCTGCCTGGCTCATTTCCCATTCGGCTATGAGTGCGTCGTAGAGGTTCAATCTTTTCGCTGCAACTAGAAGCTCCAGGGCGAGTGCAGATGTACCTTTGGTAAGGGCAGCGTAAACCATTTTTAAGCCGGACGCCTGTCCGATCTCCGGACCGATTGCTCTTATATCCAGTCCATATTCAGACAGTTCGACGAATTGCTCTGTATCAGGCCCGGAAACATATATCCTGTTCATCACCCCTGGCGCGGGTGGTCCACCGATAATTCCGCCATCCACAAAGTTGCTCCCGGCCCCTGTTATTATCTTGCCGATTTCCCGGACAGTTTGAGGTGCAATTGCGTTACAGTCGGCATACGTTATTTTCTCGCCGGTCTCTTCAAGTGCTTTTGCGACCATTCCTGCCGCATTTTTTGCCTCAGCCGGTACCAGGATGGATATAATTATGTCCGTCTCTTTCACCAGTGCCTGGTAAGAAGGTACATTCTCGATTCCGGCTTTAGCTGCCAGTGCGGTAGTACGTTCGCTGCGCCCTTCCAGGCAGGTGATAACCCTGGTTCTGCTTTTTACCAGAACAGCGCCGACCGCATGTCCCATATCTCCGGGGCTGAGAAGCCCCACTGTTTTAACAGCCATATAAGTACCTCCTTGCTGTAATTGACTAAAAATTACCCTTTCTAAATCAGTAATAATTACTTCTATAGCAGAAATCTTCCAGAAAGAAAAGCATTCACAAAAGGCTTTATAAAAAAAGAAGTAAAGGTTACAGGTAACGAGGGTAAAATCCGATATACCTTTCCAATTACCTCCGGATAACCTTAATGAAGAAGTCCGGGGGTTCCCTCTATTGTCCAGTATGGTGGACCTTGGTTGACAGTTCCCGAACTCCTGTTTGAGATGAAGAGACTTATACCGGAGATAAAACTCTTACTAGAGTAGCTTGATGAATTCTTCTGTTGATAGATCGGCTCCGTCGAGAATTGAGGAAAGAGTCCCGGTGTCAATATTCTTATGGTCCGGCACTACTACCTGAGAAAATGGGTCATCTCTTCGGATAATGATATGGCTGCCTTTCTGTCGCTTGATGAAAAAACCTGCTTTTTGCAGAGCCTTAATTACTTCTCTACCCGATAATCCTCGTGGCAGCTTCGTCACTTAGCGGCTACCTCAAGCTCGACTGTATCCTTACCTACTTCGGTCGGTATAGGCAATCCGTCTTCAAGAAGGGCTTCTACGTAGGCTTCCATGGCTTCTTTGATGTTTTTCAGAGCCTCCTCTTTTGTTTCACCCTGTGAAACGCAACCCTTCAAAGCAGGCGCGTAAACCACGAAGCCAGATTCATTGCCTTTTTCCACAATTACCGTATATTTCATACGCTATATTTCCTTACTAATTCTTACAAGTATTATATCAATAGAGGGTGATTATAACAATCAAACCGGAGATTTTACGAATAATAGCCATGGTTGACAGTTCCCGAACTACTGTTTGAGAAAAAGGATATGATTCAAGAAGTACGGAATTTTTCGTTGATTATCGGAAACAAGTAAGGTAAAATTTGTCCAAATT
The DNA here is from genome assembly GCA_034416335.1 of Dehalococcoidales bacterium. GTDB lineage: Bacteria > Chloroflexota > Dehalococcoidia > Dehalococcoidales > UBA2162 > MGML01. The sequence continues at coordinate 65,313 of DAOULV010000003.1, read as the reverse complement.
GTTATATTAATCTCGAATAAGAAGAGATAATGGAAATCATATCTTTTATTAAGTTTCATGATGTTCGTTCAAGGGTAGATTAGTATATCCGGATCGAAATATAAAAGGAAACTTTTTTTCTGTTACCATTGTCCTTGTTGGAGTGGACCAAAATATAAACGATGTCATGGGAAATAAAAAAGGTTATGTGTTAAAAACATGACATCGGAAAAGCCAGAGGTGAATAATGAATACTGAGATATTAATTCCATTAATGTTTACTACAGTTGTTGCCGTTATTGGTTGGTATGTAGTACATGTACTATCTTCAATGCGCGAACGGAATCATAAGAAACAAGATATAGTAGTTGAATATTTAATATCAGCGTGGAGAAGACTAGAAAATGTAGCAGCAAGGAAAGATTTTCAGATATCTGAATTCGAATCAGCGATAGCCGATATACAATTATTTGGCAACGATAAACAAATAGAATTAGCGATAAAGGCATCTAATGAATTTGCATATGGTAAAAGTACTGATTTAGGTGATTTACTCGAATCTTTAAGACGCGAACTTAGAAAAGAAATGAAATTAAAAGAAACGTCAATCAAGATAAAGCATTTAAGGATAAATGGTTAAATAACTATCTGAATAAACTCTTTCTCTCTCTGCGGTTCGTACATACAAGAAATCAAACATCACGATGTCGGTTTAATGGAAATCCACAAATTCGCGCTGTATTGTGATTTTTCGGGAAGACAGACATACTCCGTATTGCTCATGGTTTCATTCCAATATAGTTTATGATCCGGTCTCCAATCTTGAATGATTTAACGTTCGTGTCGTTATCTTCAACCTTACCCGGCAATTCCGCTCCCAGTATCGTTTTTCTGGAATTTGAGCGGTTTTAGAAAAAGCCGGCTGAGCAGTACGAATCCGGGGAAATGACCATAATGGACTTGAACTGAGTTTAGGCACAAGAGGAAAATGAGTTTAGAATGAAAGAATCCAGTTAACCTAACAATTTGAGAGTAAATGCGGTAATACTATGGTGATATGAGTACCATGGTGGGCAGTACTGGACTCGAACCAGTGACCTCTCGGATGTGAACCGAGTGCTCTGACCAGCTGAGCTAACTGCCCTCAGAGTGTGTTGCATATTATTTTAGCTTTAAGCATCACCTTTGTAAAGGTAAATCCAGGATTGTCCACAATCGCAAACTGAAATGGGAGTAGCCTGAAGCTACTCCCATTGTTTCTATTATCTAGAGGTCCTTTTCTATCGAGGTTCTTCTGTTTCTCGGTTAACTTAAATATTTAATACCACGTTACTATCGGTTATCTCTGAAATATCTTCGGGTGAGAAAGATATATCCTCGTCCGGAAGCTGCTGGTATATAATGTACTTCTTTATATCTCCGCTCCATGTGTCGCGTATAAGATAGTCGATTTTACCCAGCGACTTGCCATTCTTGTCCAGAACTTCATCACCTATTTGAGGTTCTGCCATATACTCTCACCGCCCATAAAAAAATTGAACTGGACATAATCCAGTTCATACGCAGATATTATAACACTCATAAATAAACAAAGCAAAAAGACAGATACATAACGGCAATCCGATTATTTTAATGTCGAATCTGCACTGTGGTAAAATCAATATATAGTCTGCAGCAAAATATAGAAGTGTGTGAGGTAGTATGGCTAAAAAGAAAAGACCAGCGACAATCGGTGAACTGAAATCTTCAGGTTACAAAAGCCAGTCCATCAGGAAAGAAATGAGGCGTAACCTGATTGAGATGATCAAGAAGAAGGATAATCTCTTCCCGGGGATTATCGGTTTCGATAATACGGTAATCCCCCAGATTCTGAACGCGATAATATCCGGACAGGATATTATATTCCTCGGTGAGAGAGGGCAGGCCAAGTCCAGGATAATGCGTGCCCTTGTCAGCCTCCTCGATGAGGAAGTCCCGGTGATAAAGGGCTGTGAAATAAACGATGACCCGTTCTCACCGATATGCAGAGCCTGCCATGAAAAGATAGCGGAGAAAGGCGATGATGTTGAAATCGACTGGCTCCCGCGTGAAGAACGGTATGGAGAGAAGCTGGCTACCCCCGATATTTCCATTGCCGACCTTATAGGCGATGTGGATCCGATAAAAGTAGCCGAAGGCAGGTATCTTTCGGATGAGCTAACGATATACTACGGACTAATACCGAGGACAAACCGGGGCATTTTCTGTATCAACGAGTTACCGGACCTTACCGAAAGACTGCAGGTAGGACTATTTAACCTGATGGAGGAGAGAGACGTCCAGATCAGAGGGTACCGCGTCAGGCTTCCTCTCGATATTATGCTGGTATCCAGCGCCAATCCGGAGGACTATACGAACCGCGGCAGAATTATAACTCCGTTGAAAGACAGGTACGGCGCTCAGATAAGGACACATTATCCGGTTACCGCAGAGGATGAAATAACTATCGTGGAAGCGGAGCGGAAGAAGTTCGAAGAGGATGATTTCGAGGTCTACGTTCCTGACTATATGAAGGAAATAATTGCTGAGATTACCCACCTGGCCCGTTCGAGTCCGGATATAAATCAGCGTTCCGGGGTCAGTGTAAGGACTTCCATTGCTAATTATGAGACCGTGATAAGTAACTCTATCAGACGTGCGATTACGGCAAATGAAAAATTAGCTGTTCCCCGTATCAGCGACCTTCCTTATATACTGGCATCGACCAGCGGAAAGATAGAACTGGAGAGTTTCGAGGATACCAGAGAGGAAAAAATAATAAACGACCTGATAAGAAAAGCCGTTCTGAGTGTTTTCAATCGCTATTTTATGGTGGATGAGCTCGAAGATATAATCATCCAGTTCACCGGTGGTTTCAGCGTCGAAGTATCGGATACGATGAGTGCGAAGTCGTACATCGGTAATATCAAGGAAATGATAGGATTTACCGACGTGCTGAAGATAGTTACGGACTCGGAGAAACCTGAAATAGTCGCTGCTGCGATTGAGTTTGTACTGGAAGGACTTCATATCAACAAAAGGCTAAACAAGTCCAGGAGCGGCGGCAAGACGGTATACAGGCAGTAGCGTGAACGTTTTCCGGTATTCTGAATGGGACGGCAGCCAGGAGCCGGGCGAGTTAAGTGCCGATAACCTGATGGATGAGCTGGGCAGGAACCTGATGTCTTACGGTGACCTGTCTTATTCGCTGCGTCTTATGCAGCAGAGGGGACTCAGGGACGGGCAGGGGAGGCGGATGCCAAGTATCCAGGAACTCGTCGACAAACTCCGGCAGAAAAAACAGGAACAACTCGGCAAATATAACCTTGACTCGGTGATGAATGACATCCGTGAAAAACTCGAAAACATCATTAAGACCGAGCGAGAGGGTATAGCTAATAAACTGGATGATGCCAGAAATAAGGCTGACGATGAGTACAAAGAACTTGAGCCGGAGGTACGGCAAAGACTGCTTAAAACGCTGGAAGATAGGGCTGAACAGAACCTGAAGAAACTCGATTCTTTACCGCCCGACACTGGTGGGCGGATTAAAGAATTAACCGATTACGATTTTATCGACGAAGATGCACGCCAGCAGTTCAAGGAACTGCTGGATATGCTGAAAAAGCATGCCATGCAGTCGTTCGGACGCGACCTGGTGAACCAGATAAAGAATCTCGACCCCGAAACTCTTGCCAGAATGCGGCATATGGTGGAAGCCCTGAACCAGATGCTCGAACAGAGGATGAAGGGCGAAGAACCGGATTTCGAGAGTTTTATGCGGGAGTTCGGAGACTTTTTCGGACCGAATCCGCCCCGTAATCTGGATGAACTGATAGAGCGCATGCAGCAGCAGATTGCCCAGGCACAGTCGCTGATGAACAGCTTATCACCGGAAGACAGGGCTGAGCTGCAGAATTTGCTGGAGTCGATGATAGATGATTCGACCCAGTTCGAACTGGCTAAACTTTCGGCGTACATGGAAAGGCTTTACCCCAGTGACAGACTTCAGCAGCAATACCCGTTCTCGGGAGATGAATCTATATCTTACAATGAAGCCCTAAACCTGATGGAAGAACTCCAGAAGATGGACCGTCTGGAATCACAACTGAGAGATTCGCGTTTCGACCGAACCATCGATAATGTCGACGAAAAACTGGTTAAAGAACTGCTGGGTGATGAAGCGGCTGACGACCTCGACCAGTTGAAAAATATCACGAAAGCCCTCGAAGAAGCCGGATATATACGCCTGGAAGGCGATAAATATGAACTCACACCACGCGGAATGAGAAAGATAGGCCAGCAGGCTCTTCAGGACATATTCGACCAGTTGAAGAAAGATCGTATCGGAGGACATAGACTTAACGTCCGCGGCAGTGGAGGGGAGAGAACAGAGGAGACCAAACCTTACGAGTTCGGCGACGATTTTAATCTCCATCTCCAGAAGACGATTATGAATTCCATTCAACGAAAGCCGGAGAAACCTCCCGTCAGGTTGAGCCCGGACGATTTTGAAATATACCGGATGGAGGAAGCGACAAGATCGGCTACCGTTCTGCTGCTCGATATGAGTCTTTCAATGCCGATGCGCGGCAATTTCGAAGCGGCTAAAAGAGTAACGCTGGCACTCGACGGGCTCATCAGGAGTCAATACCCGAAGGACAGCCTGCGGATAGTAGGTTTTTCGAGTTATGCCAGGGAGTTAAAAAAGGAAGACCTGACCTGTATGACGTGGGATGAATTCGATCCTTATACCAATCTCCAGCACGGTCTTTATGTTGCACGGAAGCTGCTGGATAAACAAAGAAGCAGTAATAAGCAGATAATCCTTGTATCGGATGGCGAACCTACCGCACACTTCGAGGGGAAACAGCTTTATTTCCAGGTCCCGCCCTCAAGCCGCACACTGCAAATGACACTCAGAGAGGTAAGTTTCTGCACCAGGAAAAAGATTACCATCAATACATTTATGCTGGAAGGCGACCCTTTCGGAAGTGGATTCAGGCGTGGTTTCCGGACGGGACGCGGCAGGGGATTAAGGGCCGATTTTCAAGGTGAATTCGTAGTACGCATGGCACGTCTCAACAAGGGGAGGGTCTTCTACACCAGTCCTGACAGGCTGGGAGAATATATGCTTGTGGACTACATTTCCAACAAGAGGAAGAAGCTGTAACTTCTATACTAATATATGGTTGTAGGGCAGGGCAATATAAGATAATCAAGTTATCCGGTGGAAACCAGAATTACAGAAGTGTCTGGAGTGTCTCGATAATATAATCAGGATCACCAAACAGGATAAACCTTGCCTTGCTGTCTTTCTCGATGAATTCGTAGTCGAATTTTGCTTTCGAAGAACCATCCGCCCTGTTGTTAATCACAGCTACCAGTTTCTCATACATCCGGTGACCTTCGTTTCGGTCTTCGCAGTAACAGTCGACGATGGTGCAGACCCGGATATCACCCGGATGACCGGGAAACTTATTATTAATGAAATTCATCACCTGAAGCCGTTTATTCCGGGACAGGTCGTTTGAAAACGTGCTGTTATCGAACAGTTGCCTGATATTTTCCATGGTGAACCTCCATTGCCCTCCTATTTTGTTTCCCTGAAGAGTCCCGTTTTTCAGGTAATTCCTGATGGTTCGGGACGTCAGTGAAGTCATTTTTGCAATGTCTTCGACTGTAAACAACCTCTCATACTCTTCCATCATCTGCCCTCCGATATCCTTATGAGATAAAACAAGTATGTTTCATTATATTTCATATAATTTCATAAATCAATACTTATTTTCATAAATTTTCATATTACAGAGCTTAATAACACTTGTGGATTTTGAAAAATGGATTTCCCGGTTTGCGAAGAAGATAATAATTAGCCTTCGCGGAAGCGTTTGTCCATTTCAGCGAGGAACTTTTCTACCTCGGGAGAGAGCTCGGTCGTAGACCGGTCTTCAGGTTTTTCATTCCGGGTGTCGTAGTGGTTTTCAAGCTGCTTGATAATGGATTTCAGTTGAGGATTATTTTCCAGTGCGGCATTAATTTGTTCCAGCTGGCGGTTGGCCTTATTTTCATAAGACTGGTCTACCGGAATGCCGTATATGGGAGAGAGTATGTTCATCAGTCTTACGGCGCCGATGAAATATTCTTCCATCTGGGTATATTGAGGGAGGTGGGCGACGAGACTCATAGTCTCGATACCCGTATCGGCAGCTTGCTGAGGTATCAGGAAACAAATCGACGTGGGCCCCCGGTATTCTATCGAATCGATCTTGTGCTCTGCCAGGTATCTGCCGGTGTTTTCACCGAGGGCTTCTCCTGTAACAGTTATCGGCCGGGTATGGGGAACGTAGTCATGCATACTGCCGATAATGGAAAACCTCTTAACACCGAATTTCTGCATTAACTCCAGCACGGATTCGACGTATTCTTCTCCGTGATGGTGGGGTTCCAGCAGGTGAAAAAATATATAATCATTCCCTGACGGAGCTTTGCTGTAAGTAACATATGTGTTGGGGATGGTCATACGCCGGCGGCCTGCAGAAACGAAGCTGGTTGGGCGATGACGGGTGAAATCGAAGAAATCACCCGGTCGGGAAAGTCTGGCAAGGTCACTTACGCCAAGGCGATTTTCCATCCAGGCAATGATAAGAGACCCGGCACGTCCGACATCCACCCAGGGCTTGAGCATGGCAAACGCGTACGGTTCCTTTAGTTTCGGAACTGGTTCATCAAGCTCGAAAGCGCGTAACCTCATAATTCAATATTAGCAAAGCTGTCGAATCAGGGCAAACGAGGGATATAACAGTCAACGGTAGTATCCCATTCGAATGGAAATGATTGATATGGATTGCCACGTCTCGGCTTTTGACGCCGAGTCTCGTAATGACTTAGATGGAGTGGAAAAGGGTGGAGCGGAAGACGAGATTCGAACTCGCGACCTCCTCCTTGGCAAGGAGGCGTTCTAGCCACTGAACTACTTCCGCCCGCATGGGGTTGATATTCAGTTATATGGTGCCGAGGACCAGAATCGAACTGGTGACACCTTGATTTTCAGTCAAGTGCTCTACCGCCTGAGCTACCTCGGCACAATATTGCACAAAGGTTATTTTATATATTAGGTATGTGAGTGTCAAGTGAGATTTAGGTTATGTTTGCATCTGGTTGGTCTTGTTGTCATTGCGAGTCCTCGACGTAGTCGAGACGAAGCAATCCCTGGGTTCGATTATAGAGATTGCCATGTCGTCCGCCTAAGGCGGACTCCTCGCAATGACGGAGGAGGAACGTATAGCCAGGGATTTCACCCCTCTCTCAAACTTTTTCCCTCTTCAAACAATCGAAATATTTCTACTGAATACGGCAACTGTTTGAGGGGGAAAAAGGCCTGCCCGCCGTACAAGACTCTGGCAGGCGGGGGGTGAACCGAAAATCACAACCAATACCGAATAGTGCCTTTGATTATTCAAAGCTGTTGTTATAAAAGAAAAACTCTCCGGACACATCGGTCAGAGAGTTATCTCTTAGTCACTGGAGACTAAAAGCCGCTAATTCAGAACAATTTCTTTTCAAGTGACGGATCGGGAATAACCGGTGTATAAAGAAAGTTACCGTCTCCGGGCCATAAAGAACGCGACTACCAATACAATAAGTAAAACTATGAGTATCCAGGTCCACCACGCCATAGTCAATCCTCCTGATTATTGTGTTTTATCGTATGGTGCATGTGGTTATGTTAATTATTCAGATGATAGCATACCCAAAGACCATCGTCAATAGCTTTTTATATCATTTGTTTCGCATTATTGTATATATTCCCGGGGCGGTTGTAAATAGCTATCTGACAGCTTCACCTGCGAGCCTGTCGGCTGTTTTATTAAGGCGGCGCGGGATATGGACGATCGAATAATTCTTCAGCCGGTTTTTCAGTTCAAACACCTTCCGGTAAAGCTTTTTCAGGTCGGCGTTCCTTACCCGATACTCGCCGTTTATCTGCCTGACGATCAGTTCCGAATCGGCACGCATTTCAATATCGTCAAAACCGAGAGAGATGGCTTTTTTAAGTGCGGATATCACCGCCATGTATTCGGCCTGGTTATTGGTGACTCTTCCGACAGCCCGTGAGATAGTGGTTACAGTCTTACCGTGTTCGTCCTGTATTACGACGCCTATTGCTCCCGGACCGGGATTAGGCTCCGCCATACCGTCTGTGAATATAAGTGCTTTTTTGCTCAAATTACTATGCAAGGAAGAGGATGCGTCCGCAGCTGCTGCAGCGTACCAGTCTGCCACTTCTTACCTGCTGAAGCTCATTTACGGGCAGAGATATCCGGCAGCCCCGGCAGATACCCTGTTCTACTTTTGCCACGGATGTCCCTCGTTGTTTCTTAAGCTCGTTGTAGATTTCCAGCACCTGCGGGTCAATCTCTGCTGCCAGTGTTTCCCGTTTGTCCTTAAGCCCGGAAATCGTTGCTTCAAGCTCTTTCATTTCAGCAGCCAAATCTTTCTGCTGTTCCTGCCATTTAATCTCCAGTTGCTTAAGGTTCTCCTGGAGTCCGGATATTTCACCGTTGAGTTTCTCAACGGTTTCCATAAGCTCGAGGTCCTGGTCTTCGAGTTTCGCGCGATTTGTTTTCAGACTGTCGATTTCCTGCTGAAGGCTGGTAAGTTCCTTGGGATTTGTTGTTTTCCCGCTGTAGAGTTCCTCTTCGAATTTGGCCATCCTGGATGAAATATCTTCTATTTCCCATTCCACGGTGTGCTGGGCATGAGAGATTTCTGCGAGCTGTTTTTTCTCGGATTCAAGTTTCGCCCGTGTATCGTCTATTTCTTTACTTTCACCCAGTCGGGCATCAATCTGGGCACAGGTCTGCTCATTCGAAGCTAATTCCTGGTCTACTTCCTGCAGTTTAAAAAGCTGTCTGGAAACATTCATTTTGATACAGATTATTTTATACCGGTGAGGAACTAATATCAATAAAAGGGGGAAGCATAAACCGGCGACATAAGAATATGGTCAAATTTAGAACATTTGTGCTATTATCCGTTTAGAGGTGTTGAGCTAGATGCAGCTTCGTAAAGGATGGTAAAGAGAGATGGGAAAGGAAGAGATAAAAAAGAAGCCGGGCGGGCAGAAAGGAAACCAGAATGCAAGAAAACACGGATTCTATTCCAAGGTACTCGATGAAAAAGAAAGAGCAGCCTTTGAAAGGGCTATAAAAGTCGAAGGGATCGATGAAGAAATCGCCATGATGAGAGTAAAGATAATATCGCTGCTCGAACGCGACCCGGAAAACATCAGACTTATTACCCAGGCTACCAATACTCTGGTCAGACTGATATTGATCAAATATAACGTTAAGATTGACGACCGCAACAGTATTAAAAAGGCGATAGGTACCGTGCTCAGAGAAGTTGCGCTGCCGCTGGGAATAACTATCGGTACCAGAATGATTAACCGGTAATGAGTAAAAAAGTTGAATCACATTTGCCCGGGTTACGCCCGTACCAGAGAGAAGTGGCGGCGGCAATCATTGACAGCGTGATGTACAGAAAGGGATTAACCTTTTGTGTCGAGATCGCACGCCAGGGCGGAAAGAATGAACTATCGGCACAGATCGAGCTTCTTCTGTTAACGTTGTTTATGGCTGAATCACGTAACCTGGTAAAGTGTTCGCCTACTTTCACACCTCAGGCAGGCGTATCCATAATCAGGCTTGAGGACCGACTGAACGATGCCGGGTTCGAAGGTATCTGGACATCGGAACGGAATTATATAGTCAGACTGGGATACGCACGGGCTATATTCCTTTCCGCCGATAAGTCGGCCAATGTCGTCGGTCATACTGCCGACATTCTTCTCGAGGTTGACGAATCTCAGGACGTAAGTACCGAGAAATATACCAAAGAATTCAAACCAATGGGTGCGACTACCAACACAACGACGGTTCTGTACGGGACTACCTGGGATGATACTACGCTGCTGGAACAAACAAAACAGACCGGGTATGAGCTTGAAAAGAGCGATGGAATCAAACGCTGTTTCCGCTACGACTGGCAGGAAGTTGCCAGATATAACTCCGACTACCTGGCTTATGTCGAGGGTGAAAGGGCGCGTCTTGGTGAAAACCATCCACTGTTCCTGACCCAGTACCGGCTGTTACCGATTCGTGGAGGAGGAGGATTCCTGTCTGCCCAGCAAAAAGCCCAGCTTCAGGGAGACCACACGAGGAGTCATTTGCCGGAAGGAGAGAAAATGTACGTCGCCGGGATAGACCTTGCAGGTGAAGCCGAGGAAGATGATAAAGACAGACTGACAACGATAAAGCCACGGCAGGACTCGACCGTGATAACTATCGGTGAACTGGATTTTTCACAATGTAACGATGTTCAGAAACAGCCGGTAGTAAGAATTAAGGAACATTTCCGCTGGACGGGCAAAAAGCATGCCGTTTTGTACAATCAACTTGTTGACATAATCAGGAACGTATGGAAATGCCGAAGAGTTGTGATTGATTCTACGGGTGTGGGGCAGCCGGTATACTCTTTTCTAAGGCAGGCGCTCGGTTCGAGGATAATCCCTTTCAATTTTACCGCAAATTCGAAGTCGGAACTCGGTTTCAAGCTGTTGGCCGCTATTAACTCGGGCAGGCTGAAGATGTATGCCGGGGACGGTTCGTACGATTACCGGCAGTTCTGGACGGAAATCGAAAAAGCCAGAAGCCGTTACCGCTCCAACCAGACGATGAACTTCTATGTCGAACCGTCGCAGGGGCATGATGATTTTCTGATGAGTCTGGCACTTCTTGTTGAAGCTACCGAAGGGTACAGTCCAAGGGAAGCGAGGGGGAGGAATGATTGACACTCACCTGCCTGTACGATAATATTAGGCTGCATAAATCTTAATACAAGGAGTACTCGTTATGGCAGAGACGAAGAAGGTAGCGGTTATCGGCTGGGGTACCATAGGCACAGGCGTGGTCGAGTTACTGTACAGGAAAAGAATACCCGGTCTGGAACTGACAAAAGTGTGTGATATCGACCTGGAAACAGACCGCGGGATCACTCTGCCGTCCGGTATGCTGACAAACAACTGGCACGAGATTGTTGATGACCCCGCTATCGATATAGTCGTCGAACTGATAGGTGGCATAGAGCCGGCGAAGACCATCCAGATGGAAGCTCTGGGCAAGGGTAAGAACGTGGCTACTGCCAATAAGAAACTGCTGGCAAAAGAAGGTGAGACGATATTCAAGCATGTACTCGACCTTAACCGAAATATAGGAATCAGGGCAAGCTTTGTCGGCGCCCATTCGTTTATACACGAACTGGGACTGGTAGGTTCGGAATCCAAGGAATACAAGAGGATATACGCCATTCTGAACGGTACCTGTAATTACATCCTCTCGAAGATGACCGGAGAGGGGAAAGGCTTTGACGAAGCTCTGAAAGGTGCTCAGGAAGAAGGCCTGGCGGAAGCCGATCCGACGGACGATATCGAAGGTTATGATACGGAAAACAAAATCCGCATCCTGCTCGGTTTAATCACCAATTCATATAAATATGCCGGAGATTTTCCCGTCGAGGGCATAAAGGCTATCGACATACAGGATATCCTTTATGCCGATGAACTGGGTTATTCGGTCAAGCTTATCGGTGTAATCGAACATACCGGCAGTGCCTACGATGTCGCGGTACACCCGGCGCTGGTACCCAAAATGTCCCTGCTCGGTTCACTGCAGGGAGCCTATAACGGTACGGAATTCGAAGATGAATACGGCGTTGTGTCCGGGCTGGTGAATCCCGGGGCCGGTAAATATCCTACCGCCGATACGGTGATAAAAGATTTACTTGATATAGCTGAGGGAAGACCTCTGCCGATACCTTCCACGGCGCATGAATATATACTGGGTTCACCCGGAGACGTCCAGCGCCGGTATTACCTGCGGTTCAACGTCCTGGACCAGCCCGGCGTCCTGGCACAGATTACCGATATATTCTGGAAATATGACATAAATATCGCGGCGGTTATTCAGAAAGAAACTTCTCAGAAGGATTACGTGCCGGTGGTGATGACCACATATCTAGCCAGGGAAGCCGACGTTCAGGCAGCCGTAGAGAAAGTGGATAAGCTTGATGCCATCAAAGCCAGGACACGGGTACTCCGGATACTGGATGCCAGTACCTAGTAATAAGCTGTTTTCCTGCCGAGCCAGAATGTAAATACAGCCAGCAGCAGGGCAAATCCGACTATAATAATGTAAATAACGCTCTGCGGTAGATTCATACCGAATCCCACATAGAATGCGGAGGGTTCCGTCCATTCGCCCTCATTGAAAGCATTGTCGACAGCTCTTACTCTCCAGTAATAAGGAGCTTCAACAGTAACTGCATTGAGTTTGTTCTGACTTGGCACGGTGTATTCAGACTCGATTATCCCTTTTTCTTCAAGTATGAGATATGTCTCGGAGAAGGAAGGGTCGGTTGCAATCTGCAGAGTGTAAGTCACTCCACTGGGATCGGCAGTATCTTCCCAGTCGAAGAATGCTTCGGCATCAGCCTTTGTAGCAGGTTCGGGAAGAAGGGTCAACGGTTTCGGCGGCGGAGAACTCTCCATAACAAAACCGTATTTGATTACGTTGGTTCCGTCGGTTGCTTCGATTATATGAGCACCGCTGCTGCTCGACGGAGCGACGAATCCGATGTTGAACGTCCCGTCGCTTTCGACGGTTCCCGTTGCCACCTGAGTGCCGCTGTAGGTTATGCTGACGGTTCTGCCGGCAATAAACTGAGTTCCGGCGACAGTAATTTCTGTGCCTACATTACCGGGGAGGGAGGTATTGGTAATGGGGTATATGTTTCCGCTGGTATTTACCTCAAATTCAACGGTCTTGCTGCTGTTTCCGTCCGAGACATCAACTTCCCATGTTCCCATGTTACCCCAGGGGACGGTAAATACAGTGCTGAAATTACCTTCATTATCGCTTCGAGTAGAGATATCGCTTCCGCTGCTCAAGCCTTCAAAACCTATTGTGATTGTCTCGTCGGGTTTGAATCCGGCACCGGATATGTTGACTTCCCAGCCGGGACTGCCTGTGGAAGGCTCCATGGTAATGCTGGCATCGAATATTTCATATGATATCTGGTCCGCATTACCCTGGCTGTCAAGTGCATTTACCAGGTAGGTACCTTCCGGGAAAGTGTTAGGCGGAAGACTGGAAACAAAGCTGCCGTTGTATTCCGTGGTCCCGGAGTATATAGAAATGTTATTGAAAGTCACATCGATATTTACTCCGGCGCCGAAGCCTGTTCCACTGACCGTTATGGTACTGCTGGCGGCACCCGGAGAAGGTTTTATTACCAATGCCGGTTCTACGGTGAATGTCCTTCCGGCCTGGTGGCCTGAGGTACTTCCTTTTACTGTCAGAGCGTGGACTCCGGCGGTGCTGGAAGGGATGAAAATCCTGGTGTTGGCAAACATACCGCCCGCATTCGTGTACCGGTCGCCCTCGAATATGGTTAACATTTCGGAATCGTAAAAGATGATGAGTTCCTCTGCATTACCGAAATCATAACCGGTTATCGTCACCTCGGTGCCGGCCGGCCCGGTTTCCGGAGTTACCGTTATGGACCCTGCCAGAACGTTAAATGAAGCTATGGTCAGTACAGTCTGCAAGTTGGTTGACGGAGGGATATGATAGGTTATCAGGATGTAGTAGGTTCCCTGGTCGACAGCATGAAAGGAGCCGTCATCAAGGTACTCCGGGACCGTGAAGGTTGTAGAAAAAGTCCCGTTTGTATTAAGTATCTGAGTCCTGACTATCTCGTAAATGCCGTTACTGTAATCGATAACAGACGGCTGGGTAGTGCTGAAGATTACGTTTACCGAACGGGTTGCAGGGGTTCCGGGGTCGAAACCACTCCCGGTTATGGTGATCTCCTGACCTATGGAACCGACGTTTACTTCGAGGTTGATACTTTCACCGGCGGCATTTGCCGGTAACGGCGCAGGAACAACCGCAACAATCAATATAACCGCGGTTAAAAAAGCGATATATGTTCTAAGGTGTTTCATTCACCTGCCTGCTGCTTCTCCTCCACAGCGGTTGACATGAATCTTACTCATAATGATAAAGCCAGACAATTCTATATGTCAATAATGAGAAATGATGATTTGCAGTTGACACTTTACACTGAAACGTGTATCATCCGGATATGGTAAAAAGGTATAATGCCGGGCGTAAGAAGTGGGACGGGGCCGATGTCAAAGCGTTAAGGAAACATCTCGGCCTTACACAGCGTGAAATGGCGGACAGGCTGGGTACACGTCAGCAAACGATAAGTGAGTGGGAACTCGGTTTATACCGGCCGCGCGGAGCTTCTTCTACACTACTTTCCATCGTTGCGGACCAGTCCGGGTACAAATATAATACCGGCTCGCCCGAAAAAAGTACTTCCTGATTTCATTCTTATTATGAATATTAATACAGTTTTTATTGTACCTGTTACACGGAAACGTGTAAAATCCGGTTATTGAATAAGCAAATATGAATAAATAATTCGATAACGGTGTAATGGCGAACGGTTATGGCAGCAGGAAAAACGAGTCACACAATAACCGAAAGGCAGTTCAGGGAAATCTGGCAGCTTAATGAGATCGTGGGACGTGACCTCGTGGCTGAAAACGGGGAGATAATTAACATTGTCTATCCGGGAAGACCGAACGACGGTCAGGGTGCCGATTTCAGAGATGCCGTTATCGTTACCGATGGAAAGCTGTCATCCGGCGACGTGGAGTTTCATCTAAGGTCCGGAGACTGGAGGGCGCACCATCATCATCTGGATTCTGTCTATAATCGGGTCGTTCTGCATGTCGTGATGCATCATAATACAAAAACAGGTACCGTTCTTCAGAACGGCAGTAAGATTCCCATACTCGTCCTCGGTAAACATCCTGGTATCGTTCAGAATAGTCTGCCGATGCAGCCTAATATCAGTGACAGGCGGGGCGTGCCCTGCCGGCACATCACCAAATATATAACTGAAGAATACGTCGGCGAGTTGCTGGACAGGGCGGGAGAAGAAAGGTTCCTGGAAAAATCAACTAGGTTTTATGAAGAAATTATCGAATCCGGTGCCGGTGCGACTCTTTACCGCGGGATTATGGTGGCACTGGGATACTCGGGAAATAAAGATGCGTTTCTGGAACTGGCAGGGGTATTGCCGCTGGAATTGCTGGAGATGAAGAAGGACTGCGAAATACCGGACGAGGAATATCTTTTCGGTATACAGACGCTTCTCCTCGGTACAGCCGGTTTTTTGACCGAAAATAATACGGGAAGACTCTATGCTGCCGGTCTGGATAATATAACGGTAGAAAAGCTGGTTAAGGCTGCAAAATGCATAAACCCGGAGGATATTATGCCCTCGAAAAGATGGCGTTTATTCAGAATAAGACCGTGCAATTCTCCGGTACGCAGGCTGATGGCAATGAGCTATCTCCTGCTCAGGTACCGGAACAGAGGACTGCTGGAGCGTCTGCTGGATCTGGCGGATTCCGCTCCCGAAACGGCAGGACACGGTGAACCTGAAAAGGGTTTTATCGTTACCCTGGGAGATATCCGGGGAACTCTCCTCGGTAAAAGCCGCGCCGAAGAAATCACAGTGAATATACTACTGCCTTTTGTCTTTGCCTGTGGCGTTTTTAATGAAATATCACAGATGTCTGAAAAAGCGTTGAAGTTATTCCGCGATTATCCGCGCCTGGAAACAAACTCGCTAGTAAAGCACATGGCCGGGCAACTCGGTCTAGAAAAGACCACAGTCAATACGGTTAGGAGACAACAGGGGCTGATACACATATATAACAGCCTTTGTACCAGGGGCAGGTGTGAGGATTGTGAATTAAGCAATCCTGAGGCCGGGTGAGACATCCAGTGACAGACCGTCGACTTTGCCGGCTTCGAAGCGGAAATACCCGCAGGCGGCTATCATTGCAGCATTGTCGGTGCACAGGCTGATATCGGGGATAAGAACGGGAAGTATCGAGTCTTTCAGGAGCCGCTCCCGTAAAGACCTGTTTGCGGCGACTCCTCCCGCCAGTATTATCTGCTTTACTCCGTATTCTTCCGCCGCGTTAATCGTCTTGGTAACAAGTACCTCGGCGATGGCTTCCTGGAAACTGGCCGCAGCATCCGAGACGTTTTCTATCCGGTTACTTTCTTCCAGACGAAGCAGGGCGGTCTTGATACCGCTGAAACTGAAATCATTGGTACCTTTAATCCAGGAGCGGGGAAGGCTTAAAGAAGCAGTTCCAGATTCCGCAGCTTTCTGAATAGCCGGACCTCCCGGGTACCCGAGACCAAGTATCCGGGCAGCTTTGTCGAAGGCTTCTCCGGCGGCGTCATCACGGGTACGTCCGATCAGTTCGTAACTGCCGTGGGCCTTCATCAGCACAAGGTCGCTGTGCCCGCCCGATACTATCAGGGCAAGCAGCGGAAATTCGGGAGGAGTGTCGTTCTGTGAAATCCAGTTTGCATAAATGTGTCCCTCAAGGTGGTTGACTCCGGTAAGAGGAATGTTCCTTGACATCGATATAGCCTTAGCCGTGTTTACGCCGATAAGCAGAGACCCGGCAAGACCGGGACCGGCAGTGACCGCAATTCCGTCGATGTCATCCCAGTTGGTTCCGGCTTCGGTCATTGCCTGCTCTATGACCGGTATTATGGCCAGTATATGCTGACGAGAAGCTACTTCAGGGACAATACCGCCGTAACGGGCGTGGATTTCCACCTGTGAGGATACCCGATTCGAGAGGATTTTTGTCCCGTCTTCGACTACCGCCGCCGCCGTCTCGTCACACGAAGTTTCTATGCCGAATACCTTCATACACTCGAATTATAGCACAGACGGTTTATGCCGAAGTGAAATGTCTGATGAGACGAATCGGTCTGCTTGACGGGTCTACCCGTTACAGGTAGTATGGTGGGTAGCAATTTTTTACTTCGTCTTAAGGAGTTATTATGAAGCAAGATTCTTTCGATTTTCTGAAAAAACTCGTGGACACACCGGGTCCTTCCGGTTACGAACAGCCGGTTCAAAAGGTTTTCCGCGACCGTGTTGCTGCTTATGCGTCGGACGTTCGCACCGACGTGATGGGTAATGTATATGCGACCGTTAACCCGGGCGGAGCTCCCAGGATTATGCTGGCAGGGCATGCCGATGAAATCGGGTTCCAGGTTCGGTACATAAGCGAAGAGGGCATGTTATATTTCGGGTCTATCGGCGGTCACGACGCCGTCGTTACCGTGGGACAGCGCGTCACCGTTCATACTGCGAACGGGCCGGTTCCGGGCGTTCTCGGACGAACCGCAATACACCTGCTGGATGCCGACGACAGGAAAAAAACACCCAAACTCGACGACCTCTGGATAGATATCGGTGCGAGCGACAAAGCAGACGCTGAATCGGTGGTGGCTATCGGCGACTGTGTTACATACCAACACGAACTACAGCGTTTACGCGGAAATCTGTGCGTTGCCCGCAGCTTCGATGACAAAATGGGAGTATTCATCGTGGCTGAAGCTTTAAGGCTGCTGTCCGAAAAGTCGCTGAAAGCTTCGGTAATAGGAGTTTCTACGGTACAGGAAGAGGTCGGTCTGCGGGGAGCGCGTACCAGTGCTTATGGTATCGACCCGCAGGTGGGTATAGCTACGGATGTCGGACATGCGACGGATTACCCGGGAGGCGAAAAAAAGAAGGTCGGAGATGTCAAACTCGGGGGTGGGCCCAAGATAACACGAGGTGCGAATATAAACCCGGTAGTCTTTGAACTTCTTGTAAAAACGGCAAAAGAACTTGAAATCCCGTATTACATCCAGGCGTCACCCGGAGCTACGGGGACTGACGCCAATGTAATTCAATTGAGCCGTGCCGGAATAGCTACCGGACTTATCGAGGTACCGCTGAGGTATATGCACACGCCGAATGAGATTATAAACCTTGATGATGTCGAAAATGCTGCTAAGCTGATGGCCGGTTTCTGCGAGCGGGTGACGGAACAGATAGACTGGACGCCGGTATAGTCTTAATGACTCCTCTACATTTCGCGCGGTGTCATTACTACGATAGCGATAATCCCCAGACCCAGAACGGCAAACATTCCGTAGGTTAAAAGACCTTCTATCCAGTTTATCGAAGAAACCTGGTAGTTTATCCAGGTGAGTACTACTCCCGCGCAGCCGCCGACGAATAATATTATTCCGACGATAGAACTGATAATAGCCATCACCGACCTCCTCACTGTTCTATTCGCTATATATTCAGAGCAGTATTCTAGATTATATATTTACATTTTGTCCAGACAGATTAATTAAAATGTTTTTGACAATATTTTCACCCGATGATATTATGTGGATTACTATTTGTACTAATGAACAATTCGATAGGCAGGTGATGGTATTTGTCTAGCACCGAAGCACTGTATCTGGTGCTTCTTATTGCCTGTATAATCTTTTCCGCTTTCTTCTCCAGCTCGGAAACGGCTTTCATATCTCTGCAGAAAATCAGACTCGAGCATCTGGTAAGTACCAAGGTTAGAGGAGCCGGACGGGTTGCCAGGATGATAGAGCGGCCCGAAAAGTTTCTTTCCACTGTATTGCTAGGCAACACGTTCGTTAATACGGCGGCTGCAGCTCTGGCAACTGCGCTGGCGATTAACCGCTGGCCCGAGTACGGGATACTTATTGCCACGGCTGCAATAACCATAATTCTGCTGATATTCGCCGAGACCACTCCGAAAACGGTTGCGGCTAATCACAATGAGAGGATGTCCCTGCTTGCCGTACGCCCCCTGGAAATTATCTCCTGGATTCTATCACCGTTCGTGTTTGTATTAAGCTGGATAGCTTCCGGTCTTGCCAGGATGTCCGGAGGCGAAGCGGTCCCGAGGTCGCTCGCCACTGCCGACGAAATACGTAACATGATTTCCGTCGGCCATAAGGAAGGGACGGTTGAAGAAAACGAGGCCAAGATGCTGGCAAAGGTTTTCGATTTCGGAGACAGGCCGGTGCGTGAGGTGCTGATACCCCGTCCCGAGGTAATAGCCATCGAGGAAGGTTCCCATGTCTCGGATTTTCTTGCTTTATATGCGGAATCACCGATATCACGTTTCCCCGTATTCCAGGAGAATATGGACAACGTTGTGGGGATACTGTCCATCAAGGATATACTGATGGGGCTGGCCAGGGGTGAAATAACCAGGGAATCGGTAATCGACGACCTGGTACGACCCGCATATTTTACTCCGGAGACCAAACTGATAAACGAGCTTTTTGCCGAGATGAGAGATAATAACTACCGGGTCGCGGTTGTAATAGACGAGTTCGGCGGGACCGCCGGTATCGTCAGTCTCAGCCGTCTGGTAGAGGAAATAGTCGGTCCCGTGGGAGACGAGCTTGCGGCAGCCGAGAAGGAATACGAGAGAATTAACTCCTATACCTTTCAGGTGGACGGAGGTATGCGCATAGAGGAGATAAACGCAGAGATGGGGCTGGAGTTGCCGGAAAGCGAAGAGTATGAGACTATCGCCGGTCTTCTCCTGAGTCTCCTCGGTCGTATACCGAAACAGGGCGAACAGCTGAGGTTCAGGAACGTAAAGCTGGTTATTACCAGGATGAAAGGTATGAAGATAGAAGAAGTGCTGCTGACGAAGGAGTAACGGAAACAGGAAATAATGGAAGTCAACGAAACATTATATATAATCCTGCTTATCATCTGCCTGGTATTGACGGCTTTCTTTACCAGTTCCGAGACGGCATTTTTCTCCCTGCAGCGAGTCCGAGTAGAACAGCTAGTCAGCAGTAACGTAAAAGGAGCTGCCAGGATTGCAAGGCTGATACAAAGACCCGACAGGCTTCTCTCGATTATATTGCTCGGCACGAATCTGGCAATGACGGCGGCTTCCGCCCTGGCAACGGCACTCGCGGTAGCTTTCTGGGGAGAGCACGGTATCGTAATAGCCACGGTGGGACTGACGATAGTAATCCTGGTTCTGGCTGAAACTACGCCTAAAACGCTGGCAAACATTCATTCGGAACGCATTTCCCTCGCGTTTGCCCGGCCTATCGAGATACTTTTCTGGGTATTTTCACCTTTTGTGTTCCTGCTCGGCTGGATAGCAACGCTGGTTACCCGAATAGTGGGAGGGACTCCCGTACCGAGGTCGCTGGTCAGCCAGGAAGAGATACGGACCATGATTTCGGTGGGACACAAGGACGGTACTATGGAGGAAACCGAGGCCAGAATGCTTCACAAGGTTTTCGAATTCGGTGCCCGTCCCGCCAGAGAAGTGATGGTCCCCAGGACCGAGGTTATATGGGTGGAGAAGGGGACGACTCTCAGAGATTTCCTTAACATTTATGCCGAATCGCCGATATCACGTTTCCCTGTATACGAAGAGAATACGGACAATGTGATCGGGGTACTCGCAGTGAAGGACGTGCTGATGGCACAGGCAAAGGAATCCATGAGCCTTGATGATACGATAGACGAATTAATCCGACCGGCTTATTTTACGCCGGAATCAAAGTATATCGATGAATTGTTCAACGAGATGAGAGACAGGAATTACCGGATGGCTGCCGTAGTAGACGAATACGGCGGCATCGCCGGTATTGTCAGTCTCAGCCTGCTGGTCGAGGAAATAGTCGGGGCTGTGGGAGATGAGTTTGCCGAAGCCGAAAAAGAATACGAGGCAATCGATGAAAATACCTTCCAGATCGACGGCGGTATGAATATCGAGGAAGCAAACGCCGAGATGGAATTGGGACTGCCGGAAAGCGAAGACTACGAGACCGTAGCCGGATTCATCCTGAGTCACCTCGGACGGATACCGAGAACGGGTGAAAGGCTCAGGTACCGGGGCATGAACCTGACGGTAACCGAAATGCGCGGAATGAAGATAGAGAAGGTCCTGCTTTCCAGACCGAAGATACTGCCGGGTGAAGATGCAGCGTCTCAGAGTTAGATTTACACGGGGAGAAGAAATTAAATATATCTCCCACCTTGATATTATGCGTCTCTGGGAGAGGGCGTTGAATCGCGCCGGAATCCAGGTGGCATATTCGGAAGGCTTCAGTCCCCATCCCAGGCTTTCACTTGCCTCTCCTCTGGCGGTGGGAGTTACCGGTGAGTCCGAGTTGCTGGATGTTTTTATTTCCGGAAATGTTACTCCGCACTGGTTCACCGATGCTGTCAGCAGGCAGCTGCCTGCCGGAGTCGATATTCTTGGAGTCCAGCAGATAAATGTGATGATGCCGTCACTTCAATCGCAGGTAAGCCTGGCCGAATACCGGGTAGAGGTGGAAATGGAGGACGGCCCGGAAGATATCGAATCAGCTATCGGTTCCCTGCTTTCACTGGACAAACTGCCCTGGTACCACGAAAGAGATACCGGCAGGCGTGAGTACGACCTGAGAGAGTTAATCAATGATATCAAGCTGGTTTCTTCGGATGACGAACTCTGTACAATATATATGGTTCTCCGCTGCGGCAGTAATGGTTCGGGCAGACCGGAACAGGTTACACTCGCACTTGGCTTCAAAAGGTTTCCACGGTCGATATCACGAACAAGACTTATTCTGAACAGTTAACGCGCAGGTTCATAAAGTACGATTGCTGCCGCCATTGAGAAAATTACCGTAATCTGCTAAGAATAGGGAAAATCCCGTCGGAGAAATAATGAACTCAAAGACAGACGACTCTCTTCAAGCCCTGGAACAAAGAGTAATTCAATTTATCAGAGTTAGAAATCTTGTCGGCAACGGAGACAAACTGCTTGTGGCAGTGTCCGGCGGTCCCGATTCGGTATGCCTTTTGCTTTTACTAACTCGGTTACAGGATGAACTGGACCTGCAGCTTCATATCGCTCATCTCAACCACAAACTTCGTGGTCTGGAATCCGATGACGACGCGAAGTACGTAACTCAACTGGCGCAGAAACTGGAGTTACCCGTGACTGCCGGTGAACGCGATGTGGTGGAATACAGAAGAGAACACGGCGGTACGGTAGAGGAAGCAGCCCGGGAGGTGCGTTATGCTTTTCTTGCCGAAACGGCGAGATCTGTGGGTGCCGATGCCGTCGCAGCGGGTCATACCACCGACGACAATATAGAAACAATACTCCTGCATCTCATACGGGGTACCGGTACTAGGGGACTGCGGGGACTCCAGCCGAAAATACAGTGGCAATCCTCCGATGGTAGTATCGATATTGTCCGCCCTTTGCTGGAGGTCAACCGACAGGAAACTCTGGATTACTGCCTTAAGAGAGGGTATAAACCGAGGCTAGACCCTACAAATCAGTCTCTGGTACCGTTAAGAAACAGAATACGCCACCAGCTGATTCCGCTCCTGGAAGGCTATAATTCGGAAGTCGGGGAGGCACTCCTGCGAACTGCCCGAATAGCCGGTGATGAACTCGATTTTCTGGATGCTGCTGCGGATGAATTATGGGGGAAGATAGCGGAGAAGCAGGGAAACACTGTAATTCTGGATAAAAAAGGATTTGTCAGATTACCAAAAGCTTTACAGAGACACCTCTTACGGCAGGCGATCGACAGGACTGCAGGCAGCCTAAAAGATATCGAGACACGGCATATCGAAGGAATACTTGAAGCCACGAATTTACAGGCGGGTAAACGGATACATCTTCCTGATGGACTAATTTTCGTCGTGGAATACGACCGTTTCCTGCTGGCACGCGAACCGTCCTCACTCTCACCTTTCCCCGGACTGGATGGACAATACGTACTGAACGTTCCGGGCCGGACCGAGTTGCCGGGATGGGAGATATCAGCCGATATTATCGACTTCGGAGAGACTGATACTAATGCCGATAGTTTTACCGCACTACTGGATTTTGATGAGGTTGGAAAGGACTTGACGGTACGTCCGAGGAGAGCCGCCGACAGATTCTACCCGCTGGGAATGGATAAACCGAAGAAACTGGGTGAGTATATGATAGACGTCAAGATACCCAAAGCCTGGCGAAACAGGATTCCGGTAGTGTGCAATCATCAACAGATTATCTGGATTGTCGGTTACCGTATAGACGACCGTGTAAAAGTAACAGACAACACGTCCCGTATACTGAAAGTGAACTTTACCGCGAAAACCGGTTCATGACGGGAACCGCTTTTACTGGCCTTATTGCCACGGGGACATATCAATGCTATACTCGGGCATATTCTGGCAGATAGTATTAGATTCGGAAAGGAATGATTTATTATGAAGAGAGCGGACGGGCGTGACTGGGATGAACTGCGTCCGGTTAAGATAACAACAGGCGTACAGAGTTTTGCCGAAGGTTCGGCTCTTATTGAATTAGGCAGGACACACGTTCTTTGCTCCGTCAGTGTAGATGAAAGAGTTCCCGGTTTTCTACGGGACAGCGGTAACGGCTGGATAACGGCGGAGTATGCCATGCTGCCGAGAGCCACGGTTACCCGGACACCGCGGGATTCCGTGCAGGGCAGGATTTCCGGCAGAAACCAGGAGATACAGCGGCTTATCGGTCGTTCTCTCCGGGCTGTTACGGATCTCAGCGTCCTGAGCGGCAGGACCCTGCAGGTGGACTGCGACGTTCTCCAGGCAGACGGCGGTACCAGAACAGCCGCCATTACCGGCAGCTATGTTGCCCTTTACCTCGCCATGCAGAACCTGGAAAATATGGGGATTATATCCACCATCCCTCTTAAATATGCCATAGCGGCGACGAGTGCCGGTATCGTTCATAATAATATGCTCCTCGACCTGTGCTACGACGAGGATTTCAATGCCGGGGCCGATTTCAATATAGTAATGAACAGCAACGGAGAATATGTTGAAGTGCAGGGCACGTCCGAGGGTAAGAACTTCGACAGGCAGACCCTAGATTCCATACTTTCTCTGGCGACCAAAGGCATCAACGAACTGTTCAAGCTTCAGAAGAAAGCTCTGACGGCAGCGGGAATCAGGGGAATAGGCTGATTATTAAGGCCGGACCTGGCCGTTGCCGTAGATAATCCATTTATAAGTAGTAAGTTCCTTGACTCCCAACGGGCCCCGGGCATGCATTTTTTGAGTACTGATTCCTACTTCAGCACCCAGACCGAACTGCGCCCCGTCGGTGAACCGCGTACTGGCATTCACGTAAACGCAGGCAGCATCCACTTCATTAAGAAACCTGGTAGCTGCCCCGTAGTCTTCGGTTATGATTGCCTCGGAATGCCCCGAGCCGTACCGTGCTATATGGTCGAGGGCTTCATCAAGTGAGTCGACAACCTTTATTGCGGCGATAAGTGCCAGGTATTCCTTGCCCCAGTCTTCATCTACCGCATCGACAAGTTTCAGAGATGAATCCGATTTCAATATTTCCATTGCCCGGCTGTCACAGTGCATTTCAACTCCGGCTTTAGCCAGTTCGGCTGCCGCCATCGGCAGGAACTTCCCGGCGATTTCAGAATGAACGAGGAGTGTATCCATGGCGTTGCACACCGTGGGACGCTGGACTTTGGCGTTATAAGCTATTGCCGCTGCGTTCTTCAGGTTGGCGGCAAGGTCCACGTAGGTATGGCATACACCTATCCCTCCGGCTACCACGGGCATGGCGGCATTTTCCCTGACGTACTTTATCAGACCAGCGCCGCCGCGGGGAATCAGAAGGTCGATTTCCTGGTTCATTTTCAGCATATGTTCGACCAGCGAACGATCGGTGTTTTCGATAAATTGTATGGTTCCGGCAGGCATTCCAGCCCTTTCAGTCGCTTTGCCGACCAGTGCCGTCAGTGCAGTATTCGAGTTAATAGCTTCTCTTCCCCCCCGCAGGATGACGGCGTTGCCGGATTTTATACAGAGAGCCGATATATCTACCGTTACGTTAGGGCGGCTTTCGTAAATTACCCCGAGTACTCCCAGAGGTACCCGTTTCCTGCCGGCTACCAGTCCGTTGGGCAGGGTACGCATATCCGATATTTCACCTACGGGGTCGGACAGGGCTGCAACCGCCATCACGTCGGATGCCATTCCGTCAAGCCGGTCCGGAGTTAATAACAGGCGGTCGAGCATGGCCTCGTCCATCCCTGAATCTTTTGCGGCATCGCAGTCGAGTTTATTTGCCGACAGTATTTCGTCCTTTTTCGATCTCAGGTCGTTAGCGATGTTTGATAAAGCTGCGTTTTTTGTGTCTGACGGTATAAAAGCCAGCCTGCGGGAAGCTTCTCTGGCTGCCTTCCCTTTCGCTTCGAGTTCTTCGATTGTGTTACTCATAAGTCTGCTCCTGATATCGGGTGGTTACCGTTTCTATTTATCCGTAATATAATAGCTGCCTTCCGAAGCGTTATTGGGGTCGAAGGTCTTTTTTATCTGTCTCAGCCATTTATGATAATTCGTTGCGTTCGGTCCGTACAGGTCGTGAGAACTGTCACCGAATACGTGCGCCGGTACACCGAAATGACCGTTTATCGCCGTATCGTTTGCCTGTGCCATAAATTCCTCTGTCAGTGCCCTGAAGGTATTGGGATTCGGGGCATATCTTATCAATAATTCTCCGTGCCCGTAGTGACCGTGTTCGAACGACTGGGTGAACGGCGATGTATCATCATTATATACCAGACCTCGCTTGATAAGGTCTTCCTTGGCACGGGCCGTGATGTTGATATATTCCGCCATAAGCGGGAAGATGTCGGTGCCGCCTACCTCGCCGCCGAAAGTTCCGCTGGCACGGAAAGTCTCCCTGATAGATGCCGTACTTCTCAGCCACCGCCACAGGCAGCCGCCGGCTACCTTCGGGTCTTCCACCAGTTTTTCCAGGGATTTACCTTCGGTTTCCTTAACTACCAGCTCCAGCACCTTAGTTTTGTAATCAAAATCGTTTTTCGAATTTCCGGCAATGATAATCATAAAACAGGGTCCCTGTACGAACTGTCTGAATTCGTTGAACAGCCTGATATCTTCCTCGTTACTTGTCGCCATATTAGACGCCGCCATGGCGGCATTGAATCCCATAAGCTCGTAGGCTATCTCACTCTCGCCTATTTTCTGGACGGCAAGTATCAGTTTTTCCAGGGAGGGGAATGAGTAGAACCTTATCAGAAAATACGGCGGTATCTCACTGGGGGCGTAATGGGGTGATACTCCCTCTATCGGGAATGTATCGGGTCCCGGCCAGTGGTATATTTTGGTCGCTGCCTTGGTGTAGACGCCGAGTCCGCCGAGAGGTACCACGTTACCCCTGACTATCCCTCTCAGGGAAGGACCCGGTCCGTCGCCGCAGAACCACTCATCCATCGCACCCAGCGAGCCGAACTGCACCACGTCACCGTCCGGGGTAACCCACTCCAGGGCAAGTTGGTTACGCTCACCGTAACTGGCACTCTGACTGAGATGTCCGACTCCCTGGTGGGCGGCAATAGGCAGGGCAGAGCAGTTACTGCCGGCT
Source organism: Dehalococcoidales bacterium (assembly GCA_034416335.1). Lineage (GTDB taxonomy): Bacteria > Chloroflexota > Dehalococcoidia > Dehalococcoidales > UBA2162 > MGML01. The sequence goes on along the minus strand of DAOULV010000003.1, from coordinate 38,846 downwards.
CCGCACTGGTTGCATATCAGACCTCTCTTCATACATTCCGCCTGAAGCTGGGCGCCGATTACGTAGGGTTCGACCACGGCGTACATATTTTTCTCATTAATCTCTAGGATACGGTTCATCCGTCTCAGGTCCAGTCTTATCACACCCGGTCCGGGGGCGTCGTTATAGACTCCCCATCCGGTGCTGGACGCCTTGAACTGGAGGTCGAACTTATTACAGAGTTTGACTATAGCCTGGACTTCCTTGGTGCTGTCAGGTAGCATAACCGCTTCGAAACGGGGCGTGAATTTATCCATCCCGGCCAGCAGCCCGGACCTCCATGAATATGAATCGAGTATCACCGGGTCCGAGGATATATATTTCGGCCCGACTATGTCTTCAAATGCGGTGTATTGCTCTCTGCTCAAAGCCATTTTTCAATCAACCTCATATGATATGGCTGCGTACAGCAATTCGATTACGTCGTATACTTTCAGCCTGCTGCCGGTTTCGCTGATACTCTTATCGAAATTCATCTCGCATCCCGGGCAGGCGGTGGCTATCGCTTCCGCTCCTGTGACCTCGGCTTCTTTAATTCTTTCGTCCGATGTAAAAGCGCTGAATTCGGGATTGGATTCGGCAACTCCGCCGCCGGCGCCACAGCACCAGGCATATTCTTTTATCCTCTGCATTTCGACCAGGTTCACTCCGGGAATACTCCTGAGAATTTCACGCGGAGGTTCGTAGATTCCGTAGGTTCCCCGCCGGAATTCCTTAGGCGGGTCGAAAATCCTGATGTGTCCGGGAACCTGCTTTCCTTCCCAGTGTATATACGGCTCTCCCAGTCTGCCGAGGTGACATGGGTCGTGGTAAGTGACGGTCAGATCCAGGCTTTTGTCCGGTTTCAGTTTACCTTCTCTTATCAAACGGGCGAGATATTCCGTGCTATGAAGTATCTCGAGGTCTCCTTTGAGACCGAACTCGTCGTACAGGACCTTGAAGGCGTGATAGCAGTCGGCACATCCCGTTACCAGCGTTTTTACACCTGCTTTTTTATAAACAGCCATATTTTTCTCAGCCTGCTTCAGGGCTTCTTCTTTATAGCCCATTTGATAGGCCCATCCGCCGCAGCAGGACTCGTTTACTCCGGCGATACCGATGTCTGTGCCGGCTTTTTGCAGCAAGTCGACCGTGTTCCGAGCTACTTTCCACATATCCCGGTTATAGCAGGTGCGGCATCCGGCGTGATAAATTACCTCACAGGTCTGAGAAGTATAGTCCTTTATCTTTTCCCCCTCCAGCCAGTCGCCGCGTTTTACTTTCGTTCCGGGTACCATATGTCCCTGAGTTTTCAGGCTGGCTACCAGGCGGTCCAAGGCAGGCAGGGTATGGCCGTTTTCTACACAATTTATCCTGGTTTCCAGTATCGGCTTAAGTACTTCCATGTCCATTGCGTATTTACAGGAGATATCGCAGCCGCCGCAGGTCATGCAGTTATAGACCACATCAAGCAGTTTATCGGTGTACTCCAGCCTGTTCTCCAGCATGGCTACCCCGATTCCCATTCTGCCGCCCCCCGAATAGGCGTGGAAGTCATTCCAGGTAATACTGGGGCATATATTTACCGGCTGGTATCCTTTTACTTTTTCCAGCGGTATGAATTTGCATGCCGAACAGCGGCAGCAGGTCTCCATATCACTCCGGTATTGTTCAAGTGCCAATTTATTCTCCCTGTTCGTCCGGATGTATTACTTGTTGTGGTTTTTTCATTCTATCATATTCTTCGTACATCCGAACCGGATTTTTGGATGAAATGAAGTAATTGATAGCGGTATGCTAATATCATACTGACAATATCTGGAGTAATATCCGTTTTCGGAGGTTAAAAATGAGAGCAAGTGAAGGACGGATCGGCCGGGTTTTTGTTGTGCGTCTTGAAGACGGCGATATTGTGCCCGAGTGCATAGAGCGGTTTGCCGGGGAAAAAGGAATTTCGGTCGGGCAGGTTGTGCTGGTGGGTGGAATAGGCGGCGGTGAGGTCGTGGTTGGACCTCGGCGTTCCGATGAGATGCCGCCGGAGCCGGTACTGCTGCCGGTTGACGGCGCCCATGAGGTTGCCGGAGTCGGTGTGCTGGCGCCTGACGAGGATGGCAAATCGGTTCTTCATATTCACGGAGCACTGGGACGCTCAGGAAAAACACTGACCGGCTGCCTGCGTCCCGGAGTCACTACGTGGCTGGTAGCCGAAGCGGTTATCTATGAAATCCTGGATATAAAGGCGACCCGGGTGTATGATGCGGCAAGTGAATTCAAGCTGCTGAAGATAGAATAGCAGTAACTACACCGCCTGTGTGGTCTCAATATTAATCTCCGGGAATGTCTCGTTAAGTCGTTTTTCGGTTATTTCTATCGCATCCTCTGAAATATCGATGCCTATCCATTTCCTTCCCAGTTTTTCGGCTGCTACCAGTGTCGTACCGCAGCCGCAGAACGGGTCAAGGACGATATCTCCCTCGTTTGAGCTTGCGTTGATAATCCGTTCCAGTAAAGCCAGCGGTTTCTGCGTGGGATAACCGAGTCTTTCTTTATAAGGACCGTGAAGCGGGTCGATATCAGCCCACCAGTCTTCGGGGACTTTGCCTTCGTGTTTAAGGTAATACCTTTTACCGTATTTCAGCCAGTACCTGTCACCGTTCTCATCGGTGAAATACGTCCGGTTCGTCCTGTCCACCAGGATATCCTGATAGTTGAACGTCCATTCATCACTCCTGGTATAGAAGAGTAAAACATCGTGTTTCCGGGCGAAATGTTTGTAAGATCTCCCTCCGCCCTTATAAGACCAGGTAATCTCGTTCCTGAAATTCATCGCACCGAATATCTGGTCTAGGATTATCTTCAGGTAATGACTGGAGGTGGGGTCGCAGTGCAGGTACAGCGAACCGGTATCCTCCAGAAGCCGGTAAGTTTCCAGCAGGCGCGGAATCATCATTACCAGATAAGCCGCAACCGGGCTGTTGCAGAGGCTTTTTACAAGCCCGTTTAACAAAGTGCCGAGTGCCGGTGACGTTTTCTGAATCTGGCTCAGTGTATTTTCAGAGTCTTCATTCCACCGCCACGTATCTGAGAACGCTTTTCGATTGCTTTTCGAGTTGCCCTTTCTTTCCGAGTACGAAAGATTATAATTCCGGTTGGTATTAAAGGGCGGGTCGATGTATACCAGGTTGATAGAGTTATCAGGGATATACCTGCGCATTATCTCAAGATTGTCGCCGTGATAAAGAGTGCTGGTTTTTAGTATCGTTATTTTACCCGTCCCCTGCCGTAATTTATAAAATCACCAGATTATTGCGGTGGACTACTTCCGAACCGTAATCGTATCCAAGGGTATCGGTAATACTTTTCGAGTGTATCCCCTTGATTGTAGTAATATCGGACGCGCTGTAGTTTGTAATCCCGCAGCCGATGTTATTGCCTTCTGGGTCGAATATGTTAACGATGTCACCCCGCTGAAACTTTCCTTCGGTCTGAACGATCCCCGCTGCGAGCAGACTGCGACTGTGCTTTCTCAGCGCTTCGGCTGCCCCGGCATCCACAACAAGTTTCCCCTTTGTGGAAAGACCGCTCATCATCCAGCGTTTCCGGCTTTCGATACTGCCGCCCGCAGGTATAAAGAGCGTTCCGACTTTTTCTCCGGTCGCCACCCTGGTAATAATATCAGGTTCGTTTCCTCTGGCTATAATCACGGCTACTCCTGAAGAAGTAGCCAGTCTGGCAGCCTCGATTTTAGTCACCATACCGCCGGTGCCCAGAGCCCCGGAGGTACCTTTCACCAGCTTTGTAATCTTCGAGTCTATTTTGTCTACCTGAGGAATCAGGCTTGCAGACGGGTCACGGTTCGGGTCGGCGGTGTAAAGTCCGTCGACATCACTTAATATCAGAAGTAAATCGGCATCGACAAGGTTTGCCACCATTGCCGAAAGATTGTCATTGTCACCGAATTTGGCTTCCTGGATTTCATCTACGGCAACCACGTCGTTCTCATTTACAATACATACTACTTTCAGTTCCAGTAGAGCCAGCAGGGTGTTACGTGCGTTGAGGTATCCGGCACGGTCGGTAAGATCGGATTTTGAAAGGAGAGCCTGGGCAACGGTAATCCCCAATTCCGAGAATAACCGGTCGTAGATATTCATCAACTGGCCCTGCCCGACAGAAGCCAGTACCTGCTTGAAGGGAATTCCCCTTCGGTCTCTGGCAAGTCCCAGCTTATGTCTTCCCGCGGCAATTGCTCCCGAGGATACTACCAGTAATTCGGCACCCTGCGCGTGCAGCCCGGACATCTGTTTGACCAGTCCCGACATCATTTCCCGGTCGATGTGTTCTGTGCCGCCGGTAATCAGACTGGTACCGAGTTTGACGATTATCCTTCGATATGACAGTGATTTATGACCGGGCTTCTTTTTTTCAGCCATTAAACGTCCTGATACATGGTGGTTTGCTTAATTATATCAAGCCGGTAAAGGGCGAACAATCAGTCTATTTACCATGTCATCGCGCTGTGCTAAACTGGTTTCGGAGGGCTAGTCAGTAGTGGCTAGTCCTAAACGGCGTTTGTGTAAAAGGAGAAAATGTGAATTTAACAGGCTTGCTGGCACTGGCTGATGAGATGCCTGCATATCATAATATGTTCAAAGACCTGGAGAGTGAGAACGGAGAGTCAGGCGTGGCTATTCTCGACGCGGCGAAACCGTTCGTTACTGCCTGCCTTCATTCCGACATGAAAATACCGGTGATTGTGATTACATCACAGCCGGAGAACAGCAGGAAATTTTACGAACTGCTGACTGCCTGGTATCCGGAAGCCGATGTCAGGCTGTTTCCTGAGCCGGAGACTCTCCCGTATGAGAGGATAACATCGGATATATCGGCTTCTCTGGAGAGAATTCAGACATTATCCGCACTCACAGGTATCAACGGGGCTGAAAAATCGGGACAAACCCCTCCGGTAATAATTTCATCCGCCGCTGCATTTATGCAGAAGCTTCCGTCCAGAAACGAATTTTTCGCAGCCGGACACAGCATAAGTAAAGGGATAGATATAGACCCGTTTCAACTTATTGCACGCTGGCAGTCTATCGGTTACAAGCTTGAAGATGTGGTGGATATTCCGGGCACGATAAGCCATCGCGGCGGAATACTGGATATTTTCCCGCCGACCAGTGACTATCCTGCCAGACTGGAGTTTTTCGGTAATACCATAGAGAGCATCCGCTTGTTCGATACCTCAACGCAGCGTTCAGTACGGGAAATTGCGCTGCTGAAGGTAGGACCGGCAACTGAACTGCTGCAGCCGTTTTCCGGTGATCGGAAAAGTACCGAATCGATACTGAAAAACCTTGATCTTTCCGGGTTGAATCCTGACGCGCGAGAACACTACTCTCATGAAATGGCGATGCTTCTGGAAAAGGAAATGCCGGGTGCCCTGCAGTTTTATGCACCCCTGTTTAATAACGGTAATCTGACGGATTATCTGCCGGAAAAAGGACTTGTTGTCCTGGATGAGCCATCGAATATCAGGCTTGCTGCTGAAGATTATCAGAACAAGGCGGAAGAGCTGCGTAACGAGAAGCTGGAACTGGAGGATCTTCCGGGTAATTATCCTTCACCTTATTTCACCTGGAATGAGATTATAACGGCTATCGGTCGTCGCAGAATATTAAGACTCACATCATTCGGTGTTATGGAAGACGGAAACTGGCATGAAACGGATTTTCTGCCGGCACCGAGTTATGCCGGGCAGGTTCCACTGCTGATGGAGAAAATCCGGGAGATGCTGGATTCGGGGAAAAGGCTTGTTCTTATCAGCCACCAGGCAAGCCGTTTATCCGAACTCCTTGCCGATGAAGACATTATCGCCACACCGGTTGATGAAATCAGGGAATTACCTCCTCCCGGTTCACTTACCCTGGTGCAGGGGCTGTTGCCCGGCGGATGGACTATCAACGACGATACCTGCATCTATACCGATACGGAGATTTTCGGATTTATCAAGCAGAGACGGTTGCTGAAAAAACGTCCGGTGTCTCACCATCGTGTTTTCACTGATATGAACCCCGGCGACTACGTTGTACATATTGAGCACGGTATCGGCAGGTTTGCCGGTGTTACCAGGATGAAAACGGACAGAGGTGGTGGCGAGAAAGAATATATTCTTATTGAGTATGCATCCGGCGACAGGCTTTATGTTCCTACCGACCAGATTGACAGGGTAGGGCGCTACGTCGGAGCAGGAGAGCAGGAACCGGTACTGAGTCGGCTGGGTACTCAGGAGTGGTTACGAACAAAACGTAAGGTCAAGGAAGCTGTCGAGGATATTGCCGATGATCTTATTACTCTTTATGCTAGCCGTGAAGTGGTCCCCGGCTTCGCATTCTCAAAAGATACGGTCTGGCAGCAGGAGGTCGAAGCGGCTTTTCCTTACGTGGAGACACCCGACCAGGTACAGGTGCAGCGGCAGGTCAAGGAGGATATGGAGAATACAAAACCGATGGACAGGCTGGTCTGCGGCGACGTCGGCTACGGTAAGACGGAGGTGGCTATCCGCGCGGCATTCAAGGCGGTAATGGACGGTAAACAGGTAGCGGTGCTGGTACCGACAACGGTGCTTGCCGAGCAGCATTACTCTACTTTCAGCCAGAGGTTGAGCGCTTTCCCGGTGACAATCGAAGTGTTAAGCAGGTTCCGTTCGCACGCCGAACAGCGGAGAATCGTTAAAGACCTGGCGGCGGGGAAAGTAGATATATGCATCGGTACCCACCGGATTCTGCAGAAAGATATTGCTTTCAAAGAACTCGGGTTGCTGATAATAGATGAAGAGCAGCGCTTCGGAGTCACCCACAAGGAATACCTGAAACAGATGAGAAAGGAAGTCGACGTTCTCACCCTGAGTGCGACGCCAATTCCCCGTACGCTCCATATGTCCCTTGTGGGAGTGCGGGATATGAGCGTGATGGAAACGCCGCCGGAAGAGCGGCTGCCCATTAAAACTTACGTGGCAGAATATAACGAACACCTGGTGCGGGAAGCCGTACTGAGAGAGCTTGAGAGAAACGGACAGGTCTTCTTTGTCCACAACAGGGTTCGGAGTATCGGTCTTGTCACGGAGAAGCTCCGGGAACTCGTTCCGGAAGCGAGGATAACTATCGGGCACGGACAGATGGCGGAAGGAGAACTCGAAACCGTGATGACCAATTTCATTCAGGGAAACAGCGATATCCTGGTGTGTACCAGTATCATACAGTCGGGCCTGGACATGCCGAACGTAAATACGCTCATAGTGAATCGTGCCGATAAGTTCGGGCTGACGCAGCTTCACCAGCTTCGGGGAAGGGTAGGACGCGGTACGGAAACTGCCTATGCTTATTTTCTTTACGATAAAGGCCAGCGTCTTTCACCTGTTGCCGAGATGCGACTGAGAACGATTGTCGAAGCGTCCGAACTCGGTGCCGGTTTCTCCATAGCGATGAAAGACCTTGAAATCAGGGGCGCCGGTACTCTACTGGGGATGAGGCAGAGCGGCCATATATCCGCCGTGGGCTTTAATCTCTACACACAGCTTTTGTCGCAGGCTATAGAAGAACAGAAGGCAAGGCAGGCAGGTGTTTCGGAGAACGATATTATATCTTCGCGGTTGCCGCCGCCCTCTATAGAGTTACCGGTGCCGGCTTTTATTCCGCAGGACTACGTGACCGACCTGCTGACGCGGCTTGATATGTACCAGAAACTGGCGGACCTGGATAATCCCGAGCAAGTGGAAACCATCACCGCCGAGTTCAGAGACAGGTTCGGCGAACCGCCGGAAGAAGTTGAAAATCTGCTGTACGCGGTGAAAATAAAGATACTGGCTTCCGGCACGGGAATAGGCGCCATTTCCACCGAACGCGGCGAAATTGTGATGACTCCCTTCGAAGGGATGAGGTTCGAAAGGGAGAAACTCGATCGCCTGTACATCGTGGGTGTCAGCACGGGACGTTTCCAGGTCAGAATCGATACACGAATTCCGGGCAGTGACTGGCGGGAAATGCTGGAGAGGGTAGTCAAGGGGATAGTTTAGTATTGATATATCTATCATATATGATAGAATTCGAATATGATGTCCAGTGAAAATAAAAGATTAGTCTAGGGAGTTAATTTGAGTGCTATAATATATTTAGTGTTTTTAGTAAGGAGAAAATAATGAAAACCTTTACCGCTTATATTGAGTGGGATTCTGATACTAATCTTTATGTTGGGACTATTCCAAGTGTCCAAGGTGCACATACACAAGCTTCTTCTCTTGATGAATTACGAAATAACCTTAAAGAGGTATTGGAATTGTGTCTTGAAGAAATCGGCGAATCCGGTGAATTATCGGATTTCCCGCAGTTCGTTGGACTTCAACAGATTGAGGTTGGAATATGACCCGACTTCCCATCGTGAATTTCTCGACGATGGCGAAGATTCTTTTATCTCTTGGATTTCAGCCTGTTAGGAAAAAGGGAAGTCACGTTTTCTATCGTCATCCTGATGGTAGAACTACAACTGTTCCGAATCATCCCGGAAGAGACCTCGCTCGTCCCTTAACTCGTGAAATCCTGCGAGAAATCGAAATAACGCCGGAACAATTTAAAAAGCAGCTTGAGAAACTCTAGCACTAATGTCTAGCATTGCTAGTATAGGACAGGCTATTTACTAAAGAGAGAAGCTAGTTAGTTACTCTCTTTCTGCGCTTTTTTAGCCTTCTTTATCCCGGCTTTAGCCTTTTTCTTCTCTGTTTTAAGAGATGTTTCGCTGGTGTTTACGGAATCTGGCGGAGCATCGGACGAAGGCAGAGGCTGTTTCTTACGGCGTGATTTCTCGATAATCTGCATTGCCAGGTAGCGGCCGAAATAACCGACGAATCCGGCAGCCAGCGCCAGCGCTATCCACTTAAATACTTCAAGAACAGTGTCGTTCATTTATTATTCTTTAACGACGGAAAAAACCTCTAAAGTTTCCATGAGTCCAGGTTCTCCCTGGCTATTCGGTCGATGTGACCCAGTATTTTTTTCGTATCTGCTTTTAGTGGCCTGATAAAGGTAATCCTCTTTCTGCCGAAAGATATCATGTTCTTGAACCACAGCCAGCATAATACACTGATTATCACCACTCCCATCAGTCCGAGTACCGCGAAGTATCCCCAGTGAAAGGAGAGTTCCGGCATATATTCGAAGTTCATACCGTAGATACCGGCAAGCAGCGACAGCGGCAGGAAAATGGCGGCTACGATGGAGAGAACTTTCATCGTTTCATTCTGCCGGTTGGCGACGGACGACATATAAGTCGAAAGAGCATTGTCGGTCCTGTCACGTATCCCCTGGTTAAGGTCTTCAATCCTTACAAGGTGGTCGTATATGTCACGGAAGTATATCTGGGCGTCTTCAGTGATGATATGGAACTCTCGCCTGCTCAGCCGGTTGAGAATATCTCTCTGGGGAGCCATCACCCGGTGAAGCTTCATAGTCGACCGTTTCAGCTTGAGAATGGCTTCGAGGGTCGTTTTCCGGGGATTATGTATCGCTTCCTCTTCAATGTCGTCAGCCACATCATTCATTGTATCTATAGTCGGTAACACATTATCTATCAGGGCGTCGGCAATCTCGTGAGCGAGGAAATCGGTACCGCGATTCATGGGGCGGCCACTGTCTTCGACGAGCCGTCGGACTTCCTGGGTGCTCAGGATAGGAAATGTATGATGACTCACCACGAAATTAGGACCTATAAATAATTCGAGCTGAGATGTATCGACGATGTCAGACTCTATCGAGTAATTTATCCCGTGAAGTATCACGAAAATATAGTCTCCGAATTCATCTACCTTGGGTGGATTAATACGTTCACCCAGGCAATCGTCTATAGCAAGCTGGTGAAAATGAAATATATCAGACATCAGACTGATATCGTCTTTATCGTCGCCTTCGATATCTATCCATAGCAGTCCCTCTCCGGATTTATGTGCGGTTTCTATCTTTTCCCGGTCAATATTAATCAGGATATTTTCGTCCTGGTCTTTGTAATAAGCTCTAACTGTCATCATTACCTCCGCTCGGTCCGGAATCATCCGGACTATGTGTGTTTGTACCTGGGCTGGTACTGTTGCCGAAATATACTTTCATATGTGGCCAGGGTATTTCGATACCCTCGGCATCGAAAGCCTTTTTCAACCGAAGTCTCAATTCTCCCATAATCGCCCACTGCTCGGAAGGCTTGGCGTCACCCATAACTTTAATATCTATTGCCGAATCTCCCCAGTTGTTTACTCTGAGCGCTCTGGGAGTGGTTATCATCTTCTCACGCCATTCTTCCTCGGCGGCGAGTTCTTCGCAGATCCGGTTTATTACCGCCATCGCATGTTCCAGGTCGGTGTTATACGATACGGGAATATCCAGGTTAACCCTGGAAAAATGCCTTGTGAAGTTACTGGCTACTCTGATTTCTCCGTTAGGCACATGATGCACTATACCATCGCCGTCTCGTAGAACGGTTTTCCTCAGAGTTACTTCCTCTACCAGTCCGGTAACATCCGCGACTTTGGCGACATCGCCTACCCTGTACTGGTTCTCCCAGAGGATAAACATACCGGCGATAAAATCTCTGACAAGATACTGCGCTCCAAAACCGACGGCTACACCGGCAATGCCGAAGCCTGCCAGCATCGGTCCTATCGGGACACCGATTTCGGACAGTATCATGAGAATTACAACGACTACGATTATTATTCTTCCGGCGCCGGTAAGTACTCCGACAAGCGTGTTCGTCCTTTTTTCAAGACCTTTTTTAGTCTCACCTTTCGATTTCTCAACCGTGCGGTTGACGAGCGGCGGCAGAAGCCGGCGTATCAGGAACCAGAGGATTACGCCGACGAGAAGAATGATAACGATCTTTATACCATGCTGGATAAGCCATTCGGTTACGGAATTCCACGTAATCATATCTGTCCTCCTGTAAATGAAACAGGATTAAATTATATCAGAAATTGTCCCGGAACACTCCGGTGTACGGTTAAAAGGCAGGCGTATCTTCAAATCGGTTTTCTTGGCAAAGAGTACAGAATCTGCTATACTTGGCAATCACATCTGGACAGTAAAATATTACACAGGAGGACGGCTTAAGTGACCGGACAGCAGTTGATCGATAAAGCCAAATCAGAAGGAAGAAACCTTCTTACCGAGATAGAAGCGAAAGAACTTCTAAAACAGGCAGGGATATCCGTTGTGGAAACCAAACTTGCGACATCTAAAGATGAAGCAATTTCCCTGAGTAAACAGATGGGTTTACCCGTAGTGCTGAAGATAGCATCACCGGATGTAGTGCATAAAAGTGATTCCGGCGGCGTAAAACTTAACCTTGATACCGAGGAAAAGGTGGCACAGGCTTACGATGATATAATGACGGCTATCAAGAAAGAATATCCGGATGCAAAAATTGACGGCGTATCGGTACAGCAAATGGCACGTCCCGGAGTCGAGGTTATTATCGGTATGTCCAAAGACGCTCAGTTCGGGCCGGTGATTATGTTCGGCCTCGGCGGTATCCTGGTAGAAATCCTTAAGGATGTCGCATTCAGAATAGTTCCCCTGGAAAAACGAGATGCCAGGGAAATGATTAAAGAGATTAAAGGGTATCCCGTACTCGAAGGATACCGTGGGCAGGAAGCAGTAGACGTGGAAAATCTGGAGGAATTAATACTCAAGGTCTCCGCTTTTGTTGAACAGCATCCCGAAATAGATGAACTTGACCTAAACCCAGTTTTCGCTTACAGCGACGGCGCAACAGCCGTAGACGCAAGGGTGATTCTCAGCGAGGAATAGCCTTATATGAACCTGAAATCGGTGCTGGAGCAAACAGCTTCCCGATACGGGGACAAAATTGCGATAGTATACGGCGACCGCAGACTGACATATGCATCTCTGGATGAAGAATCGAACCGTTTTGCTTCCGCGTTGATAAAAAACGGAATAGGCGCGGGCGATAGAGTTGCATTATTCCTGTCGAACATCCCTGAGTTTTTCATAGCTTTCTTCGGTATCACCAAGATAGGTGCCATCGCACTCCCTCTCGACCAGCAATACAAGCTCAGGGAAATGAAATCTCTTTTCAATAATTCACAACCAGTGGCGATTGTATCGGAAAAAACGGCACTGGACGTATTAGCTCCAGCAATATCCGATTTCAATTCCGTCAGGCTTGTAGTTGAAGCGGGGCCGGAACAGGAACATCGTTTCACCGGATTCGACGAATTTCTTGCTGAAGGCTCATCGGGGCATCCGAACACGGAGCTGTCGCCTGACGATATAGCGGTGATAATGTATACGTCAGCTTCATCTTTTCAACCCAAGGGAGTGATGCTCTCTCATTATAGCCTTATCTCGGAAGCAGTTATGTCTTCGGAGGGCTATGAACAGACAGATAAAGATATTATGATGCTTTTTGCACTGCCGATGTTTCACGTGTACGGTCTGGTTGCAGCGGCACTTTCTACCATTTACACGGGCGGCACGATAATTCTGGTTCCGGGTACCGGGCTTTCTATTAACAGCTTTATGGATGCAATCGAGCGGGAGAAAGGCACGATGTTCCTCGGTGTACCGTATATATTCGCCCTTGCCGTGGATCTGGCGAAAAAGGAAGGCATACAGAATGATCTAAGTTCTCTGCGGCTGTGTGCCAGTGCCGGTGCCCCTCTTTCCACCACCACTGCCCGTGAGTTCAAGGAGTATTTCGGGTACGATATTCTGGACTGCTACGGTCTGACTGAAGCGGTCTGCCATGTTACCTGTCCGTCCATCAACGGTACAGGTAAGATAGGCTCGATAGGGAAACCGTTATCAGGCTGGGAGATAAAGATACTCGATTCTACCGGAATCGAACTGCCGCCCGGTGTATCCGGCGAGATTCTGGTAAGCGGACCTTTAATGAAGGGATATTATAATAATCCGGACGGTACGAGTGAGTCCATTAAAGACGGGTGGCTTTCAACCGGTGATATCGGCATGAGAGATGAAGACGGTAATCTGTACATTACCGGTAGAAGTAAAGATACCATTATCGTGAAAGGACAGAATATATACCCGGCGGATATAGAAAGCGTGATATCGGAAATTCCTGAAGTGGCTGAACTTGCCGTTATGGGAATCCCGGATAAAATGCGGGGCGAGATAATTGGAGCGGTTATCAGCCTGCATAAAGATGCGGAAATATCGGAGCAGGAGATCAGGCAGTTCTGCCTTGACCGAATCGCCAGTTATAAGATTCCCAAGCGGATTATGTTCACCGGAGCTATGCCGCGTGATGAGTCGGGTGAAATCGATAAGTCTGCTCTGCGGGAACGACTGTCAATACCTCCTGTTTTCCCCGTAATATAAATACTGCTCAAAAGTTCTTCAGGCAGCCAGAGAGTTGCCTTTTTAGTTTATAATAACGTATTGTAATGAATAATAACGTTTGGTAATATTATTTCATTGATACATAGCCACTCTAAGTAGTATCAAGAGAGGTAGCTGAAATGACACAACGATTAGAATTGATGAAAGGTAGTTCCGAGTCTCTGCTGCTATGCCTTATCGGACGTCAACCTATGTACGGCTACCAGATAATCAAGGAACTGGAAAAAAAGAGTCAGGGATATTTCAAGTTCAAGGAAGGCACTCTGTATCCGGCACTTCATCGTCTGGAAAAATCAGGCCTGATTACGGGCAGATGGGAAATGCTTCCCAGCGGCAGGCAGAGAAGATACTACCATATAACTGAAAAAGGCAATAATCTCCTCGAAGAAAAGATTACTCAATGGCAGGATTTCATTTATGCCATGAACCTTATCATCCGCCCTTTTACTTCGTGAAGTGAGGTGGGAAAGTGGTGGAGTCGTTAAGTCAATATCTGGATGATATAAGGAACAACCTCAGGCTGGATACAGCTGATGAAAATGAGGTTATCAGCGAATTACAGTCTCACATGGAAGATGAATTCCAGGAAATGAGAGATGCAGGCATGTCCGAGGAGGAGGCAGCTGCATCATGCATAAAATTTTTCGGTTCGGCGGCTATAGTAGCTCGTCAGATCTATGAAATACACAGTCAGGGTACCTGGAGACAGGCATTGCTGGCTTCTCTACCCCATATTCTTTTCGCCCTCCTTTTTACTCTTAACTGGTGGCAGGGGGTAGGCTGGCTCGTCATTACTCTTGGTGGCATACTGGCAATGGCTCTTTACGCGTGGTTGCACGGCAGACCGGTCTGGCTTTTCCCCTGGCGAGGGTATTATTTCGTGCCGGTGCTCCTGGCAGGAGTCCTGCTGCTTTACCTCCCCACAGGCTGGGCGTGGGTAGCGATAATAATCTACCTTCCTCTTGTAGCCGTGCTGGTATGGTCGGTTACCGTGAACACCGTTAAACGCGACTGGCTCTACAGCGCGCTTATGACCTTGCCCGTTCCAATCACTATAGGCTGGTTTCTGGCTGCAGGTAAAGAAGGTGAATTTCTCAAGGTAAGTCTGGATTATCTTGGATATTTTGCTCCGGGTATCGGGCTGAGTTTTCTTGCCCTCGCGGCTACCACGATGGCTTTTATCCGTCTCAGACAGCGCTGGTTGAGAGGAATCCTGCTGCTTCTTTCGGGATTCCTGAGTCTGGTAATGGTAACATTTTATTCCGAAGGCAGGATAGGTCTGCCGCTGTTTCTTGGCCTGACACTGATAATGTTGATTATGCTGCTGAGTCCGGCTGTGGTAGACCGTAGAATGAGACGTAACAGACAAGCCTCGGCACAAAATCTCCCTCTTTAAATAGCTGCTGGCCTGACCTTAAATCGCTGGAAAAACTCTGACTGGTATTACCTGTGAGTTCAATTATACGGAAAGCTGTATCTCCGACTTTTCCTGGGTGATTAAATGTACTTCCTGAACCGGTATCTTAGCCGGTTCGTATTATATCGGACAGGAGTAAATACCTGTGAGATGGTGGTATAAAGTGGCGATAGGGATAATTGCAGCCATAGTGGTGATATATCTCGGTACGTCCATCTTCATCGGATTGACGATGACGAAAGCCAGGCGGCTGCCGCTTGAAAGTACACCGGCAGATATGGGACTGGAATATACGGACGTATCTTTTCTCAGCGAGGAGGACGGACTAACACTAAAAGGATGGCATATCAAGGCTGCAGAGGAAAGTGAGGAGATAATAATACTCGTTCACGGGACCGATGGGAACAGGGCTACAAAAAAGAAAAATTACCCGGCTGTGATTAAAGGGATAGTAGAACATGGTTACGATATGCTGACATTCGACCTGAGAGGACACGGGGAGTCCGAAGGTAACAGGATTTCAGCGGGATATTATGAAGTTAGAGACCTTGCCGGGGCGGTGAAATATGCCAAAAGCCTTGGTTATAAAGAAATAGGGGTACTCGGTTTTTCAATGGGTGCCGTAACCGCGATTCGTACTGCCGCGGTCAATACGGATATTAATGCCGTTGTAACCGACAGCTGTGTAGCTCATCTGGAAGGTATTATCGCTCCGGAATTTTCGAAACGCACCAGGTTTCCGGAATTTTTCTTTCCTCCTCTTATGTGGATGGTAAAGATTATTTACGGAATCGATTTTATGGCTATCCGCCCTGTAGATTCGGTCGTAAGTATCGCACCGAGACCGATTCTGTTCATACATGGGGAACTGGACCAGATGATCCCTTACGAACACGCGAGTATGTTAATGGAGGCTTCCGATAATCCCGATAATGAATTGTGGATTGTGCCCGGAGTAGGGCATACCGAAACGCTGGTCAAGATGCCCGAGGAATACATCAATAGAGTTACCGGCTTTTTCGATAAAGTCTTCAGGTAGTAAAATTTTCACAATATATCTAGCGGAAAACGATGAAAGGCTCTATAATAAATATATAGAGTTTTGTAAAATAATTCTCATAAAGACGCGGAAAAACGCTTTCTCAAGATTGTTTTACCATCCAAATCTTGTGTAGATGACGTCAGTGTCCGTTCAGGGCTGTGCACAGATTCTTTAATCTCTTTCTGGTAATAAAGTATCCCTGATACAGGACGTTTATTAACCATCAGACAAACTCTATTTAATAGGCTGGATATATAAAAGGAGGCCGGGGTGGAGATAAAGATAGCTTCCGGTAACATAAGTGAAATTGAGACCGATGCTATTATACTGAGCCTTTTTGAAAACGTCGAACAACTCGAAGGTAATCTGGCTGAAATAGACGTTGCCTTAGATGGAGTTATATCCCGTTTACTGGAAAACGGTGAGATAAAAGGGAAATCCGGCCAGTCGACGGTTATTCACACTCTAGGAAAGCTGCCTACTTCAAGAGTGGTTGTTCTTGGGCTGGGAAAACAGGATGAGCTGACTCTCGATGGTATCCGGAGAGTAACCGCAGAGGTCTGCCGTTCGCTGGAACAGAAGAATATTACCAATATCGCTACTGTCGTATACGAAAATGACGATATTTCCAGTGAAAATGCAGTACAGGCAATGACAGAGGGTGTACTGCTCGGAACCTATGAATTCAGAAAACATATTACAAAAGAAGCCGAACATGGTGAAATTCAACAGTTAACGATGGTCGCGAATGATGATAATTCGATACCTTCCCTCGAACTAGCCCGTGACAGAGGAATGATTATAGCGGAAGCGGCAATAAATGCTCGCGATATGGTGAACGAGCCGGCGAACTATATGACCCCTTCCGATATGGCGACAATAGCGATACAGACAGGGGAAGATACCGGGCTTGAAGTTGAGGTTCTTGAGAAAGAACAGATGCAGGAACTTGGAATGGGAGCTTTACTCGGAGTAGCCCAGGGGAGTAAACAGGCGCCGAAATTTATCGTCATGAAATACAAAGGCGGGAAAACTCCTCAAACAGAAATTGCTCTCATCGGAAAAGCAATTACGTTCGATTCCGGTGGAATATCCATTAAACCTTCTTCGGGAATGGAGGAGATGAAGGATGATATGTCCGGTGGGGCCGCGGTGATATCGGCGATGGGTGCGATTGCCAGACTTAAACTGCCGATAAACGTGATGGGTATTGTACCCGCCACGGAAAACCTGCCCGGCGGCAGCGCTCTTAAACCAGGTGATGTCGTCACTCAGATGGGGGGAAAAACCATCGAAATCATATCTACCGATGCCGAAGGAAGGTTGGCTTTATCCGATGCTATTGGTTACGCCAGGAAACAGGAAGTAAAACGGATTGTAGATGTGGCTACCCTTACCGGCGCAATGCAGGTAGCTCTGGGTGACGTATGTACCGGTGCCTTTGCAAACGACCAGGAACTGGCAGATAAAGTTATTGCGGCCGGTGAAGAAGCTGGAGAGCGCATCTGGCAGATGCCGATGTATGATGAATACAAGGAACTGAACAAGAGCGATGTTGCCGACATAAAGAATGTCGGCGGCAGATCGGCGGGTTCGATAACTGCAGCCCAGTTTCTCGGTGAATTCGTTGGTGATGTACCCTGGGTACACCTGGATATTGCAGGAACGGCTTATACCGATAAAACAAAAGGCTATAAAGTGAAAGGAGCCACCGGAGTTCCCGTCAGAACTCTGGTGAACCTCGTTTTATCTCTTGCAGAATCTTAGAACCGGAGGTAATGAATTATGAAGATTAAGTGGTTGGGTCATGCATCATTTCTGATAACTTCGGATAACGACGTAAAGGTATTAACTGACCCGTACGAAACGATTCTCGGGATGAATTACGGACCGATAGACGAGTTTGCGGATATTGTTACCGTAAGTCACGGGCACGGCGACCATAATAACACTGCCGCTGTCCGGGGTAACCCCCGGATTCTTGAGGAATCCGCCCCGGTCGAAGTAAAAGGGGTAAAATTCCATGGAGTTGATACCTATCACGATAATTCCGGTGGAAGCGAAAGGGGCAGCAATGTAATTTTCTGTATGGAAGTCGATGGTATTAATGTCTGCCATCTCGGGGACCTTGGTCACTTACTCAGCGATGAGCAGGTGTCTGCCATCGGAAAAGTGGACATACTTATGGCTCCGGTAGGGGGAAATTTTACCATAGATGCCGCCGCCGCCGATGCTGTTATCGATAAATTGAAGCCAGCCATAATGATTCCCATGCATTTTAAGAATGACAGATGCCCGGAATTTCCCGTGGCTGGCGTTGGAGATTTTACCGAAGGAAAGTCCAACGTAACCAACCTGGAAGTCAGCGAGGCTGAATTCCATTCAGGGAGACTTCCTTCCACTACACAGGTCGTAGTCCTGCAGCCTGCGATGTAAAAGATGTGAGGTTTTCATAACCCGATTTACGGAGGAACTACAAGCTTTGAAGTTTGACGCTGCCGATTTTGTATTTAAGGCACCGACGACGATATCCAGGGCCAGGCGAGTGCTGATAAAACCGAGTGCAGGTTTTACAGAGCCCTATCCTGTTACTACCAGTCGTGAAATACTCTCGACAATTATCAGGGGTATCAGGCAGGTCAGTGATGCCGATATCCTGATTCTTGAAGGCACTACCGGCGGTGAATCGATATACCCGATATACCAGTCCCTCGGCTATGATTTTCCGCGTGTGCTGATGCTGGATGTTAAAGACTGTATATGGGTGGAGGTAGATAACCCCCTGCCGAAACCGCTTATGGTCCCGACTTTCTGGGTGCCAAATGTAATTTTGTCCAGTGATTTCCTGATATCGGTAGCTCCGCTCAAGGTTTACAGGGATATCGGCAGTCTGAGCATAATGAATATGCTTACACTACTGCCCAGTTCCAAGTACAGTACCGGTGAACTCACCGGATGGGAGACTCTGTACAGTCTTGGAATAGACAGGGTTATAACAGACCTTTATTTTACCCTTCCGTTCGACCTGGGGATAATTGAAGGTCGCCAGATATTTACCGGTCGTGATGATTCTGCATATGGCGAGGCCGAGGACTATGGTAAGATTTTCGTCGGAGAACCTTACGAGGTCGACCACGAAGTAACGGAAGAACTGGGACTTAAAACGGATTACCTTGACCTGATTGCCGAAGCTAAAATAGAAATGGAATCATAGAGATTACGTTGTATCCTGCTGTTATTATCCGTGTGGTCGTCTTAGCTCAGTAAATTATCAAGAACCCATCGTAAGTGCCGGTATATTCCAGCCATTCTATGTCGACTTTTTCCACTCTCGCTCCCGGCGGGCCGGTTTTCAGGTATTCTATCAGCTTCTCAAGCTGCCCCTGCTCTCCTTCGGCATAAACTTCGACATCCTTCCAGCCGGGCAGATTACGGACGCTTCCGGAAAGCTCCAGTTCATCGGCGCGTTTTCGCGTAGAAGCCCGGAAGAAAACTCCCTGTACCCGTCCGTGCACCGTAGCTTTGATAGCTCTTGGCTTGTCCATATTTACTTAATACTACTGGAAATAAATACCGGCCGGTAGTCCGGGTATTTCTTTATTTACCAGCCGGGTGACTAACTTCAAGCCGGAATGTACAGGTATTGTGTATATCCGGGATGAAGCCGGAGAGGAATTTTATTCCTCCTCCTCTTCTTCTTTCTTTTTCCGTTCCTTCCTGATTACTTCAACAGGCATCGGTGTAGGAATAGCGGTGGTAAGGTTCTTCTTCTTGGCATCCTTCTTTGCTTTTTTAGGCTCCCGGCTTCTATAGTCCTTTCTTCCCATTGTCTCACCTCTGAGTAACTATTGAAATTATTCTCCTCTCGATTGCAGTGTACCAAAGTAGAATAGGCGTGTAAAGTCTCAGGATAGCTTTTGCAGCGCTTCTCTGGCTGCTTCGGTTTCAGCTTCCTTCTTGCTCTTTCCCGAACCACTGCCAAGTACCCGGTCTCCGAGTCTAACCTCGACATTGAATGTCTTCTGGTGGTCGGGTCCCGCCGTACCCGTTATGTGATAGGAGGGGATCCTCTGTTCCCGTGACTGTATTACTTCCTGGAGCCTGGACTTGTAATCGGTTGCCGCAGGTTTGTTCACTACTTTCTGCCATTCTTCATCCAGCAGTCTGATAATCATTTTTGTAGTTTTTTTCGATCCCTGGTCCAGGTACACAGCTGCGATAACGGCTTCAAGGGCGCACGCCAGGTTAGCGGATTTATTTCTCCCGCCGCTGGTATCCTCTCCCTTCCCCAGGAAAAGATATTCACCGAGGTCAATGCTCCTTGCTATCCTGGTCAGGGTTTCCTTCCGGACAAGAGCCGAACGAAGCCTGGTCATTCTGCCTTCATCATAATCGGGAAAGTCCCGGTATAACTTGTCCGCTACCACAAACCCGAGAACGGCATCTCCCAGGTATTCGAGGCGCTCATTGGAATCGGATTCGCTTCCCGGGTTCTCATTCAGAAAGGAACGGTGTACAAGAGATTTTTTCAGTAATGAAATGTCCCTGAACTTAATACCGAGGGTTTTTTGCAGGATAGCCAGTTCTTTCATTTATGGTCATTCTCCGAGACCAGCCTAATTTCAGCATAGTCTCATAAAACAATCGTGTCAAATGGAGTGATAAGTATTAAATTTTTGACACAAACGGTCTACGCCGACTAAAGTAATTACAGGCAGGTTCAAATGTTCAGGAAATTTTCCGTGATGGTTTTAATTATCGTATCGATGTTCGCTTTATCACCCGGCTGTACGGCGGACCCTGATTTACTGACCCCCGACCAGGTGGATGAATCGATGGTAGACCACATAGTCAAAGTAAAGGGAAAAATTACGTACGCCGTTGAGAGTCCTATGGGTATGGGTGGTATGTATATGAAAATTGGTAACAGTAAAGGTGAGGTAGACGTGCGGATTCAGCCGGAACTCTGGGATAATTATTCGGATAGCGAAAAATCCCTGTACAGGGAGGGTAAAACGGTAATAGTCGAGGGTGTGCTGTTCAAGGCGGGGCTTGACCTCGTGGTAGTTCACGGAAAATACGAACCATTGTCGGATACTACGACGACGTCCAACACCTCACAATAATAATCGCCCGGTATCTCCCGTGGAAAAAACTTTAGGAGAGCATTTGCTCTCCTTTAGTCTTCCTTGGACCAGCAAACACTACCGGTCATGTCCGAGCTTATCAGCTGGATGAATTGTATGTGTTCAGATAGGGATATTGTCCGATATATCTATCTGCCGGTCTCTGGATATCTTCACCGAGGATAAGGTCCAGTGCGCCGCTTAAAGACGAAACTACTTTCTCAAATATGCCCATTATTTCACCTCCTTTTAACCAATCACTGATATGGGAATATATACTTACGACGATTATAGGGTACAATTGTGCCTGTAGGATGTGACATAAGTAACACGGGAAAAGGTATATTTATACCGGGTTGAATAGAGACCAGTGAAGTCTTGGAGCCGTTTACCGACCACGACTACCAGGATTAACCCTACCCCGGGAACCTTTCCATAAAAAAGTTCCCCCGGTGAAGAGGGAACTCTCAGGAATCCCGATCATCTTCCCATATGCTTTTTACATAATAACATATATGGACGGAATATACAACCGTTTATGGTTTGAATAATAGCGTCGCCAAAACCTTATTGAGTCTTAACGTTTTCGTCTAACCAGCCAGTAATGTCGACCCCCATAAACAATTCGCCCGGTGCGAATGTCAGCCCTTCGGTGAAAACGAGTTCTTTCCGGGATATATTCAGCGAGCACCCCTGCACGCACACCCAGTTTCCGCTTTCATCTTTTTCAAATGCATCCCTGGGTTTAACTTCCTGCCCTACGGCTTCCTGTAAGATGAGGTCGTCCAGGAATCCGTTTTCAGCGGCTGCTTTTTCTTCTCCAGTTATAGCAGCCTCCTTACTTCCGTACGGACCTCTGACCTCACCTCCGTCCCAGAGTTCTTCCACCTGCCAGGTTATTTTACCCTCTATCTGAGATACCCGGTAATTCCGTTTTCCTGCCATCTCATCCTCCTTATAGCGAGTATTTTCGCTGTCAGGATAATGGGAGATTTGGAGTATATGATATTGGTGTAAAGTTGTCAAGTTTAAATAGAAAAGGTACTATTCGGTTTTGGTCGTTATTGTACTCACCCCCTGTATCCCCCTCTCACGCAGTACCCTGTTTGAGCAGTAAAGATTACTTTGCGTGAAAGGGGGAAAGTATTTTAGAGAGGGGGCGAAGCCCCCTCTCATTTTAACTCCCCTCTCCAGCCAAGAGTGACCATCAATTATTAATGGTTCTGGCTGGAGAGGGGTCAGGGGTGAGGTAAATACCGCCAACCAAATGTAAACAGAACCGTAGAAAACAAGAAGAGCTGAGAGCGTGCCATTTGGGTATACAAACGTGTTCGTGCTTTACCTTGAAATTTCCCTCATGCTATACTCAATAACTTAATAACTTGAATCTGGTAGAAGGGTGCTACGAATACCTCTATGCGTGGCGGAGGGTAGTGCCCTGTTTTGTTTTAAGGAGGAGCATAAACAATGGGTATAGAAGAGAATAAAGCCTTAATTTTGCGATTATGGGAAGAATTTAATAAACGTGACTTATCAATAATGGATGAATGTTTTGCGGACAACTTCGTTAGATACGCCGCTGATGGGCAAACAATGGATAGAGATGGCTATAAAAATTTCGCTACAGGATTACTGAATCACTTTCCAGACATCCACTGTACCGTTGATGATATTATCGCCGAAGAAGATAGAGTAGCTTTCCGTTTTACCTGGACAGCTACGAGCCAGAGAGATGTGCCGGATGGTTCTTATAAAAAGGGCCAGCAAATCAAAGTTACCGAAGACTACTTCTGCCGTTTAGAAAACGGAAAGCTTATAGAATTTAAGAACCTGATTGGCCGTTAGACTTTGTATCAACAAATGAGTCTTACTCCCAGCAGATGAAGAGATTGAGAAATAAGAAGGAGGGACACAGGAATGGAGCAATTAACACGTGAACAGGTAAAAAACCTCTTAGGTGACCTGGTATGTAACAAAGGATTGCGATGCGTTGAGAATGGATTTGATGAATTATGCAAGGCTAAGGATATTGGAGATAAATCATTCCTGGTTTGTCTGGAAGAAGATGGAGAGTGTTCTTTGACGACATTCCCTGGTGAAGACCAGCATCGGTGGTGTAGATGCCCTGTACGTTTTTTTATTAAGAAAGAATTCAACAGGTAAGATATCTCTTTATTAAAGTAATTTATGTTGAACCTCTGATTATTTGATATATGCACATTCAATATCGTGCCGAATTCAACTCAAACATTAAGCAGGTGAACTAAAAAATCGATTTACACGAGTAGTGGGAACTACTGCTGCTGGCGATGTGGTGGTTTGTCAAATCTTTTTTATCTAAAGGAGTATAAACAACGGGAATTATAGAAGAAAACAGGAGGGTAGAAATGGATATATTTAAAGTCAATGAAGAAACCTGCACTAAATGTGGTGCCTGTGCTGATGTTTGCCACCTTGGAATAATAGATTTTCAGGAAAAATCCTTCCCAAAACCGTTTCCTGAAGTATCTGAACAAATGTGCAGTAAATGCAGTGCCTGTCTGATAGTCTGCCCCAATGAGAGTTTCATTCATCGTGACGTTTCTTATGAGGAATGCCCAAAGATAGACTCAACTCTCAATATTAATTACGAACAATGTGCCCAGCTTCTTAAAACCCGTCGTTCAATCAGGGCTTTTAAGGATACACCTGTCCCACGTGATGCTATTCTTCAGGCTATCGAGACAGCCAGATTTTCTGCAAACGGGGGTAATTTCCAGACTGTTCAATGGCTGATAATCGATGACAAGGATATGATTGACAATTTCAGGAAAGTTGGGAACGAATGGATGCTAACGGCAATGAAAAGCGGACCGACATATGCGCCTATAGCAGATATATTAGAACGACCGATTAAAGACGGCGCCGATTTCTTTCTCCGTGGTGCTCCGGCGATAGTTTCCGCATTTGCTGAAAAAGGTAGACCTATAAGTACTTACGATTGTTCGGTATCACTGGCATATTTCGACCTTGCTGCTATCAGTTTGGGACTGGGGTGCTGCTGGGATGGATTTTTCACTGGTGCTGCGACTAACTTTCCACCAATTAAAGACGCTATAGCTCTTCCAGAAGAGTATCAAATTTATGGCAGTGTCGCTATCGGTTATCCAAAATACAAATATCACAGGATACCGATGCGGAACCAGGCCCGAATTACATGGCGTTAAAAAGGAGCATAAATGATGAAG
The DNA here is from genome assembly GCA_034416335.1 of Dehalococcoidales bacterium. Classification (GTDB taxonomy): domain Bacteria; phylum Chloroflexota; class Dehalococcoidia; order Dehalococcoidales; family UBA2162; genus MGML01. The sequence continues at coordinate 14,592 of DAOULV010000003.1, read as the reverse complement.
GTTGGCTTTATTGGAATTGGTCGGATGGGCAGCCATATGGCCAGGCATATTTTAGAAGCCGGGTACGACCTTACAGTCCATGACCTAAAAAAAGATGCCGCTGCTCATCTTCTGGAGAAGGGAGCGAAGTGGGTGGACACTCCACGGGCAATGGCTGAAACGTGTGACGCTGTTTTCACCTCTCTACCGGAGCCGGAAGAAGTGCAAAAAGTCGCTTATGGGGTCGACGGGCTGATGGAAGGGTGGAAAGCCGGAGACATCTACGTTGATATGAGCACAAATTCTCATGACCTCATTATTCAACTGGCGAAAGATGCCGGGACGAAGGGAGTGACAGTGCTTGACGCGCCGGTAACCGGAGGAACTAAAGGGGCGGAAGAAGGCAATCTTGTTTTTATCGTCGGTGGTGATAAAGCCGGTTTGGAGAAGATAGAAGGCATTTTATACACGATGGGTCATAAAATATACCACGTGGGCTACGCGGGCAGTGGTACTGTCGCCAAGCTGGTCAATAACGTTATATCCATCACTTCCAACGCAATTATGGCGGAAGCTTTTGTGCTGGGTGTAAAGGCTGGCGTTGACCCGCAGATGCTTTACGAAGTTGCGAGCAGCGGAACTGCAAACAACTGGGACCTGGAGAAATATCCTGACTCGGTCTTTATTGGCGATTTTGAACCCGGATTCAGGTTGAGTTTAGCCAGCAAGGACGTCGGTCTGGCATTACAGCTTGGCAGAAAACTGGGCGTACCGCTGCCGGTAGCAGCCGCGGTAGACCAGAGTTTTCTTGCCGCGAAGACAGCCGGTTTCGGAGATAAACAGCTTTATTCCATTATTGAATACCTGGAAAATCTGGTCGGGGTAAAAGTAAGAACAACCAAACGATAGCCTCTGGCTGTCAAAGAATTTAGTCATAGTTAACAAAAGGAGCATGAACAATGGGAACTGTAGCTGAAGAAAATAAAGTCTTGATACGCCAGATATTCGAACTTTGTGACAAAGAGAAAAGCCTGGATGCATATTTCAATATTTGTGATTCCGGCTATGTTGAACACAGATTTCAAGGCGAGGTATCCCTTGAGGAAGCGAAGCAAGAAATGCCTGATTCCTCGCAAATTTCCGATTATAGTCTTACCATTGACCATCTTTTAGCCGATGCAGATAAGATTGTATATTCGGTAACTCACAGATACATAAGGGTGGAAATTGGAAAGAAAATCCGACTCACTACCACCTGTATACTTAGAATAGATAATGGAAAAATAATGGAGAATTGGGTATTGGGTGGATATCTGGAGTCAGATGGTCAACAAATTAAGATTTGAGTGAGCAATTGACTGAGTTGACACATGCGAAATTTCCCACCAACTGAAGAGATTAGGAATGAAGCATGACCTTATATATTTGTTATCAGGATACATGATATTCACTCTATTTCTGACATCGTGTATTTCGATGACCGATGATACGGTTAGTCTCGACGATGGCGTGACAGAAGAGGTACAAAACATCCATGATAACCTGTTGATAACCGCAAATGCCTCAAAACTAGTGTTGTCAAGTTCAGACGTCCGACCTGGCTGGGTAAGAAGTGCGGACCGTATGACAGATGGACGAGATACCGAGTCTGCATGCAGTGTAAGTTTCCAATACAACATCGGAGTCCCACCACTTAATATGAGCAATCGGGTAGCTGTATACCCTGATGTGGATACGGCTGAACAGGCTTACGAGAAAATAGCGTACCAGGATGATTCCGTAGATAATTGTGATATAGGAGATGAGTGTCTACTGGATGTTTCTACTGAAAAAAACACGTTCCTTTTATTTAGAGAGAATAATGTCATTGTGCAATTGTGGATAAACGAAGACCGATTTAATGAAGTTACAACTTACGCAAACATAATTGAGAAACGCATGGGTGATTGTGTTCAAATAGAAGAAGAAACTTCTGAATCCAACTAACGATTTATTAGTAAACTGAGCCGGTTTACCAGATTTTTTCAATCAAGCGTACGTCCGGTGAAAGAGTGTTAAGCAAACTGTTAAGCAGCGGCTACCGACCCGTTAACCTTGCCACGAAATCGGATTTTGGCTATAATCGAGATGCGCTGGGGAATAGTCTAACGGTAGGACAGCGGACTCTGGATCCGTCAGTGAAGGTTCGAATCCTTCTTCCCCAGCCAGCTTCCATTTATCTTCAAAACTGCCGATTGTCTTATCCGTGGTGAACAAACTCGTAATTTTAGATTTTTGAATTTTCAAATGTAAGCAGTCCGCCGGTTTTTATAATAGTTGGTTTATTAAAATTATAGTCTTGGGGCTTGCCCTTGAAATAATAGTCTATTACCCGTACGTTTCCAGCGTGAGTAACGATTAAGACGTTTTCTCCGTTATATTTTTCCATAATCATGTCGCAAAAATCGCAGTTCCGTTTCATAAAATCTTTAAATCTTTCCGTGCCCTTATCACCACTCATGATTGCCTGCCAAGCCAGTTTCATCGTTTCCGGATCAGTTTCATCTGCACCCTCAAACTCACCGCAGTCTATTTCGGCAAGCCTGTCATCAAACACAATCGGTCCTTTGTAGATAATTTCGCAGGTTTGGCGTGCCCTTGTTTGGGGGCTGCAAAAACACGCATCAAAATTAACGGTCCTCAAGTTTTCAGCCTGCAGTTTTGCCTGCTCTATTCCTGTTATATTTAAAAAAGTATCAGTAACACCGTTGGCCTTCCTGAACAAGTTCCAATCGGTTTCACCGTGACGGACCAGATATATCATAATTACTTATCCTCCATTAATATACATTAAGCATATCGCACCGGATTCACCCCGCGAACGCAGAAAAGAACGATACACAGGACAAACAGAATAGCACAATCCAGCCGTAAATAACATACTCATCTACCATAATCCGTCATCAAAAACTCAAAAAGGGCCTCCCTTTTGTTACTATCTTGAAAACCGCCAAAGCAGATGTTATTCAAAGATTTTCGCATTGTGTAACGTGCGTGTAACATGTTCGTAACAATTCGCGGTTAAACTGATGATAATCTTTCTGGAGGTGTAGCCGTGTCTGTCAATTATGCCGATATCTCATGGATTCTTATATCAACAGCCCTGGTAATGCTGATGACACCGGGAGTTGCCTTGTTCTACGGTGGGATGGTGAGACGAAAAAACGTCCTGTCGACTCTGATGATGAGTTTCATGTGTCTGGGGCTGGTGGGTTTGCTATGGGTACTATACGGCTACAGCTTGAGTTTCGGTCCGGATAAAGCCGGTATCATCGGGGGGCTTGATTTTTTCGGGCTTATGAATGTAGGTCAGGCACCATCCCCGGTATATGCCAGCACCGTTCCTCACCTGGCATTTATGATGTACCAGGGTATGTTTGCAATTATTACGGTAGCTTTAATTACCGGAGCCGTGGTTGAACGGATAAAGTTCGGGGCAATTCTGTTATTCTCTTTATTATGGCTGACAGTGGTGTACTGTCCGGTAACACACTGGGTCTGGGGCGACGGCGGCTGGCTGGCTGAATTAGGCGTCCTCGATTTCGCCGGAGGTGCCGTTGTCCATGTCAATGCCGGAGTTTCAGCTCTGGCACTGGTTATACTGCTAGGGCGGCGTAAGGGTTTTCCGGAAGCGCCGATGCAGGCTGCCAATATTCCTCTGGTAGTAATCGGTGCCGGCTTACTCTGGTTCGGCTGGTTTGGTTTTAATGCCGGCAGCGCTCTTGCTTCTAATGGCCTTGCCGTCAGTGCCTTCGTCACCACCAATACGGCAGCCGCGGCAGGGGCTTTTACCTGGATGGTAATAAGCTGGATACATCGTCGACCGAGTATACTCGGTACGGTTACAGGTGCTGTCGCAGGACTTGCCACCGTAACTCCAGCTGCCGGTTTTGTAACACCCCTGGCAGGTATTCCGATTGGTTTTGCGGCTGCTGCTGTCTGTTACTATGTCATGTTACTGGTTAAAACGAAATTCAACTTTGATGACTCACTGGATGTGTTCGCCGTACACGGCGTCGGCGGAATTATCGGGATGCTGGCTGTCGGTGTCTTTACCAGCCTGGCAGTAAATCCAGCCGGAGCCGATGGTCTGCTGATGGGTAACGGTACGCAGATATTAAGGCAGTTGGTCGGCATAGTCTCTGTTGGTGCTTATGCTTTCGTTATCACGTTGATTTTGGGCAAGCTGGTTGATATTATCGTTGGGCTAAGGGTAGACGAGACTGAAGAAATGCTCGGTCTGGATATCTCACAGCATGGGGAAAGAGCCTACGGCGGTTTGATTCAATAAGCCTGATATTACGATATCGATAACTCCCGGAGTTCCGGGATCAGGATCTTATAATGAAAATCCCCGGTAACAGCGATTTTCATTATAAGGTTACCGGTTCTACTTTCTTCGCTTCGATTATCCACTTTTCAGATTTGGGATGCCATTTACTGAAGTCGTAGCCGCCGTATTCTCTAACTATCTGAAAACCAGCTTTATCCATCAGCCGGTTCAGTGTTTCGCGGTCGATTAACTGGAAATCGAATTCGTGTATAAAACTCTCGGTTACCCCGTTCTCCTCGATGAAGACTTCCTGTTTTATGTGCATAAGCATATTTTCAGCGTTATATGCCGTCTCGCCGAATTTCCACGCTTTTATTCCGGTTTCAGGTGGGATAGCCAGATCGAACCTCTGAACGGGTGAATGCCGGGATTCGTTTCTTGGGTATTCCAGTTCAAGCACCAGCCCGCCTTTATTAACAAGATGGCGACTAATACTCTTTAATGCCGAGAGCATCTCTTCCTCTGACAGCAGATGGTGAAAATCGGCGCTGCCTCCGATGAAGGCGAAATCATAGTCTTTTCCAGGCAGGTTGAAGTCTGTCACATCGCCGACCAGAAAAAGAGGATTAGTTTCTTCTGGACTATTTTTCTTTGCAGCGGCTATCATTTCAGGTTCAATGTCTACCGCCGTTATTTCCAGACCGTTCTCCGCCATACCCCGGGCAATTTCTCCAGCGGCGCACATCAGTGAAAGGATCCTGCGGCCGTATTTCTTTGCCACTGTTGAATAGAAATTAATCTCCCCGGAACGGTCCAGCTTTTCTAGTCCCCATATCCTGGCGTGTTCAGCGTAATTTCCGCGTTTCAAATTACTCATTTATATCTCCGGTTCCATTCAAACACCTGTCTTACCTCCCTTCATCAAGGGATTATAAAGGAGAAACGAGAGTATGTTTTGATTTGAGTTGCCAAGTTGCCCTATCCATCCTTATTGTACTTTTTCTATGATAGAATGAGCTATGAGTAAGTATACAGAACCGCAATTGAATAAATCCGCGCTAATCACCATCGATACTCAATGGGATACACTGGACGGGCAGCCGCTCGAGATACCCGGTACGTCAACCGCTTTACCGAATATGAGATTGTTACTCGACCTCTTTCGAAGCCGGTCGATGCCCGTTATTCACATCGTACGCATTTATAAGCGAGACGGGAGTAATGTAGATATTTGCAGACGGGAAGCCGTTGAAAAAGGAAACCAATGGCTGCTGGAGGGTTCGGACGGAAGCCAGATTGCATCTGAGTTGTTTGCCACTGATGAAATAACACTCGACACACCATTGCTTCTCTCCGGCGGTATTCAGAAAATATCACCTGACGAGGTTATTATATACAAGCCGCGCTGGGGAGCCTTTTACGATACACCCCTTGAAAAGTACCTCAAAGAATCGAAGGTCTCCACACTCATATTCACCGGATGTAATTATCCGAACTGTCCCAGGACCTCTATATATGAAGCGAGCGAAAGAGATTTCCGAGTTATCCTGGTTACAGACGCGATATCCGGTCTGCATGAGCAGGGTGAAAAAGAGATGCAGAATATCGGCGTGGAATTAGTCACTGCCGGTGAACTTGCTGAAAAATTCCAGTAGCAGCACCGCCATCGATGACTTTTTTACCGTTGCCTCTGTACGATACAAATAGACCATTTGCAGGTAACTTAACAGGCGTTCCTGCGTTATATAACATATATGAGTCATACTATGAATAAGCCACTTATTACTGCCGTGTTCTTTTTGCCTGTAATTTTAGTTTCAGGATTGCTATTTGGCGGTTGTTTAGGACAGGGTGATATACCACAGGAGGATGGCAGCGGCTTTGCCATATATCTTACACGAGACGACATTCCTCCGGCACAGATGGAAGCCCTGAGCCACGTAGAAATTGCCGAACAGCCTGTATTATCGGCCAAAGATGTAATATCTTATGACGCAGTAACTCATGAGATGAAAATTACTGCCGAAGCTTATGAACGTATCAATGAACTCGAAGTATCTACAAGAGGAAAGTCATTCCTGGTATGCGTGGATAAAAATCCCGTTTACTGGGGGGCCTTCTGGGCTCCGTTTTCTTCGTTGTCATTCGACGGCGTGACCATCTGGCAGACTTTCGGATATAATCCCGGCACGATAAAGCTGGATCTGGGCTATCCGGGGGCGGGTTTCTTTCAAGGAAAAGACCCAAGGAATAATCTGGAAGTTATGAAGTCACTTAAAAAAGCTGGAAAGCTGGTAGATGAAATTTCAGTAACACTTGTAGATTTACTCCCTCACTCGCTGAAGGGATATGAGCTGTATTCCTGGCAGGAAGGCGAAGACTGGCACTTCACACTGATTACCGGCAGCAATCGTATCAAATTGTTTGAAGAAATAACCTCGATAGATGATATGATCAAAGGCTGGATAAATATTCACGTTATCGGTGTCGATGCCTTAAAAGTGGTTTTAAGTAAAATTCCCGAGGGTGAATTCATTTCCTGGCGTACCGGGGAGAAAATCGCGGATGCGTCGGAAAGCGGAATCGCCCTGGTTTTACCTGAAGAATCGATAAGTAATGATATTAGCGTCTATGCAGAACACTGCGGCCTGGATTTGATAATGGGTTCTGTGTCCGAATAGTGGATAAGAGCTGCATATAGTCTTCGTGAGTTTTTAGATAATAACTCCCACCAGGATAAGTACCATTCCCAGTATCGTTGCCGAACAGGGGATCTTCGTCCTGCTCCAGTTCGCCCGGCAGTAATTTATGCGGTAAACACCGCTGAGGAAAGCCCACTTCCCATAACCCGGGTCGTTTTTCAGGGCATGGAAACCTACCCAGAAGTAGCCGACTAGAAACAGCGCGGCGCCTATTGACAATAATGCAAATTCCATTAATTGCCTCTGCCTTAATGCCAGTGTATCACAGCGGACGTGGAAAATGCAGTGTAATTAAATATCAGGCAGGGTATTGACATCGGTATTATCTAGAATGTACTATATAGTACTAAAATTACAGGTGATAGTTTTGGAAAAGTTGCGTCAGGGCGGGTTTTTAATATCGAAGATAAAGCAGGTATCGGGCAGGATATTCAACAAGAAACTGAGAGATTATGAAATTACCGACCTGAACTCAGCCCAGGGGCGTATTATTTTCTCACTGTGGCAGAACGACAACATCCCTATTACAGAGCTGGCACGAAAAACGGCACTCGGCAAGACCACGCTTACCAATATGCTTAACAGGCTTAAACAGAGCGGGTATATTACTCTGAAGGCCGATGACAGGGACAGGAGAAGAGTATTGGTCAGCCTGACGGGAAAAATCAAATCACTCGAAGACCGCCACACAGCCGTGTCTGAAGAGATGTCCGCTTTATTTTATGAAGGGCTCTCAGAAGAGCAAATCGATGAGTTCGAAAGAACGCTGGAGCATATTCTATCGAGTCTTGTCAGGTATGAGGAGGAACAAAGATGAGCGGCGACGCACTAGAAGAAGCCATTAAGAGCGCTGGAGAAATTAAAAAGAAAGGAGAAAGTATCTTGACCGAACAGGAAGCTATGGCTAAAAGTTTATCCCTGATAGAAGAATCGAGTTTCTGTCTGCTGGGTACAAATGGAGATGACGGTTTTCCTAATATCAAAGGGATGACCAATCTGAAGCATAAAGGACTGAAGAAAATCTGGTTCAGCACCAATACTTCGTCCAGAAGGGTGCAGCAGTTGCGTAAAGATAACCGAGCGTGCGTTTACTATGTGGGTGAAAAGAGTTTTAGAGGATTGATGCTTGTTGGGACCATAGAGATACTTCAGGACATCGAATCGAGAAAAATGCTCTGGAGTGACGGAGCTGAAATCTACTATCCTCTGGGCGTGGAAGACCCGGACTACTCGGTGCTGTGTTTTACGGCTCAACAGGGTAATTATTACGAGAAGTTGGCGAATACCTCGTTTGATATATAATAGGGGGAGTATTATGGATGAACAGATTCTGTTTGCGGATAGAGAAGAATTCAGGCAGTGGCTTTTTAAGAACCGTGATATCAGTGAGGGGATTTGGCTTATTTTCGGGAAAGTCGAGAAACTGAAAACTGTCAGGGCGGATGAAGCCCTTGAAGAAGCGCTGTGTTTTGGCTGGATAGACGGACAGATAAAAAGTATTGATGACGAAAAATACATCAAGAAATTTACCCCTCGCCGGAAGGACAGCAGGTGGTCGGTGAGGAACAGAGAGATAGCCGAAAGATTGATAAACAGCGGGAGAATGACCGAGTATGGTATGGCTGCCATCGAACAGGCGAAGAATACGGGTAACTGGGACCTTCCGGAACGGCAGACAGCCACCGACGAACAGGTAGAGATTTTGATTGAAGCCATAAATGGTGCCGAGCCGGCGCTCTCCAATCTCCTGAAGATGCCTTTATCCGTCAGGAAAACCTATACGATGTTCTACCTTGATGCCAAGAAGGAAGAGACCCGGGTAAGACGCCTGGAAAGAATAATCGAGCGACTGAATGCGAATAAAGGGCCGATGTAGAACTGATGGCATACAAAATCACGGAAGACTGCGTACAGTGCGGTGCCTGCTATTATGAATGCCCGGAGGAAGCGATATATGAGGAAGATGAACGGTATATTATAGACCCGGAAAAGTGTACCGAATGCGGGACCTGCGTTTCCTACGGCTGCCCGGCCTGGGCGATAGTAAAAGACGAATAAGTGAGTACGGTCTATGAGAAAATAGTAATACCATCCCTTTGAAAAACGGGATCCAGAAACTGTTCGATTTATAATACTGGATACCGGCGAAAGCCGGTATGGATTTCCTTAATGGAAATATTGCACAAGAAGCTTACACTATCAGTAGAAAAAGGAGAAAAGAATGGCGGAATCCAAATACAGGAAATATTTTCTGAATGAGTTAACACCCGATGAAAGACAGAAAGGATTCGGTAAAATGCCGGCGATGGTAGCGTTTACCGATAACGACATCATCAAGGGAAGTCATTATTTTTCAGTGATGATAATGGGTGAAGAAGCTACTAAAGTTGCCGGTCACGGTCCCCATACGCACCGCGATGCCGAGGTACTGGTTGCTCTGGGAACGGACATGGATAATCCCAGGAAACTGAATGCCGTAATGGAATTGTGCATGGGGCCTGAAATGGAACCGCATATTATTACGGAGTCGACCATTGTATATATACCACCGGAGTTTATCCATTGCCCCTTCAGAATCCTGAGTGTCGAGAGACCGTTTATCTTTATCCAGGCACAGTATGCCGGAAAACTGACCGAGACCTCTCTCAAAAAAATGATCGCTGAGGAACTGAGAGACAAGATGATATTCATAGATGCCGACGGTTCTTCAGAGGAATAAATCTTCGCGGAGGATGGTGAAATATGGGTAATGCAATCAGGGAAGAAGTAATTAACTGGTTGCTGGAAGAGAATGATCCGGGTGTAAGGTATCTGGCAATGCGTGACCTTACGGATGCCGGGGAAAAGGAACTTGCAGTCGCCAGGGAGAAGGCTCATAAAGAAGGCCCGATTGCACTCATTCTCTCGAAAATGAATCCGGAAGGTTACTGGCAGAAACCGGGGCCTGGTTATTCACCTAAATACACCGGAACAGTATGGTCGCTGATACTGCTGTCGCAACTCGGGGCTTCTGCCGCTGCAGACGAACGGATTTCGCTTGCCTGCAGCTATTATCTGGACAAAGCAATGACTCCGCACGGTCAAATTTCCGCAAACGGGACTCCGTCCCAGACGATAGACTGTCTACAGGGGAATATGCTGACAGCACTGCTGGATATGGAGTATGATGACCCGCGCCTGGATATGGCTTTCGAGTGGATGGCAATGACAACAACGGGCGAAGGAGTCGCTCCTATGGGAGAGAAATCGACTCCGTTACGCTACTATTCGGGTAAAATAGGTCCTGATTTTGCCTGCGGTGCGAATAACAAGCTGGCCTGCGCCTGGGGAGCGGTAAAGGTAATGATGGCTTTCAGTAGACTCTCTGTGCAAAAGAGGACTCCTTTGATTGAAAGGGCTATCGACAGGGGAGTGGATTTTCTGCTGGGGATAGACCCTGCCACGGCGGAATACCCCTGCGGTTACGCACCGAAACCAAGCGGTAACTGGTGGAAATTCGAATTTCCGGTGTTTTACATAACAGATATCCTTCAGATTGCAGAAGCGCTGGTTGGGCTTGGCTTTGGTAATGACCCGCGATTGAAGAATGCCCTTGAATTAATCCGCTCGAAACAGGATGAGCAGGGTCGCTGGCCGATGGAATTCGACTACAAAGGTAAGACATGGGGCGAATACGGAGAGAAAAAACAGCCGAACAAGTGGGTAACATTAAGAGCTTTAAGAGTCCTGAAAGCAACAGACTCGATATAAGATTGGTAATTCGGTTTTGGTTGTGATCTTTGTTCACCCCCTTTCTGCCCAGGAAAGCCTTCTGGTCACAATCAATGGTTCTGGCCGGAAAGGGGGAGGGGGTAAGGTGAGTATAAACAACCAGATTGCGAACTGAACCATAAGATTCCGGTATTGACTTTAGTTCCCATAGACCAATATACTCAGTCAGGAACAACTCCAATCGAAGGCTGCTCAGGAGGATAGATATGGGAATTATTAACGAAAACAGCCTCACGTTGACTCTTGATGCCCTGAATGAAGCCTTCTTCTTTGACAAAGCTCTTACTTCCGCCAAAAAGACGGAAACGGCAAAGTGGCTTGCCGGACGGCAGGGAAAACCGGGTTCATACGCCGGGATGTTCGCTCCAACAAGATATGATTTCGAAAACGGTGCGCAACTGTTTACCGGCGAGAAGATACCGTCGAAAGCTGCTACCAGCAATATTCTTGGCCAGGAAACCTGCCGGGCCCTTCTGCGGTTAAACGTCCCTGATAATGGTGTTCAGGAAGCGCTCAGTCGTGCTACCCGAGGGATGATGGATAGATTAAATGAGAAGTCGACTCCAACCACCGGTTATTACTGATGCGGAAAGTGTTCGGCGTCCTTGTGGCGTCATCTGACAGCCGGAGGGCTTAACAACCGGGAAGCCCGGCTTACGGAAGGTTTGAAAGCCCTGAAACAACGACGTGACGGTAACGGCAGATGGCGGAGTTTTCCTTTTTACTATACCCTCCTTTCCCTGACCGACATCGATATACCGGAAGCAGTAGATGAAATGAGATATACCGCGAGCGTATGCGAACGGTATCTGAAACGCAGCACGACCAGTGATAATCTGGACCGGCGAAGTCGCTTACTGATGGAACGAGTTCTGGAGAAGTGTTAGCGGAACGGACGTTACCTTAAACCCTCACCTGAGAAACGAACAACAGGGAGGATGAAATGGAAAAGCACCTGGAAAATCTACGATGGAATCCGCGTATGGTATCGCACCTCGGCTGTATCAAGGGATGTCTTGACTATCTTGGAATGGATATTTCGGATGCATGGCTTTTCGGTGGTACCGGTCATGCTTTCGTAATAAACATCTGTAAAGACAGTGTGTGACCAAGCGGACCGACTGCGTGGAACACGCAGAAGATGTTCGAACTGGCTGGAAATATAGGGTACGGTTTTGTAAATGCGACCACTACCTTCAAAGATAAATCTGATTTCAGGGAAAAACAGGAAGAAAGCTGGGACAAGACAAGGAAGTCTATAGATGAAGGGATTCCCTGCTATGGCTGGGAACTGGAGCAACCGGAGTATTACGTTATCACAGGTTACGATGACACCGGTTACTATTATAACGGTCCCGGGATAGAAGGCGAAAAAGGACCGAAGCCCTGGCAGGAACTTGGAGATACCGGAATCGGTGTTACCGAAATATATGGTATTAAACAGGTAGTACCGGCTGATGCAGCCGATACTGTAAAAGAAGCCTTGGAATTTGCCCTGAAGCACGCTGAAAATCCCCCCGAATGGATTTTCCCGAATTACCGTTCGGGTCTGGCAGGCTATGATACTTGGATAGAAACTATCGAGGAAAATAAAGCAACGGGGCTGGGGATGGCATATAATGCTGCGGTCTGGGCGGAATGCCGCGCCCTGGGCCTGAAGTTCCTTGATGAGGCGAAACAACAGCTGGATGGTTCACTGACACCTCTCCTGGAAGAAGCTATCCAGAATTATTTCCCGGTTGTGGATAGTCTGAGTCGTGTAGTCGAACTGTTTCCGATGATGCCGCCGAACGATGGAATTGAGGAAAACGAAAGATACCGGCTGGGACTGGAACAGCTTAAAGAAGCAAGGGAAGCCGAAGAAAAAGCGCTGGCTTCACTGGGGAAAATAGTGGCTGCAATACAAGTGTGATATTATTATTTTACCCCGTCAGTATGGAGTCTGAATGATAAACCGGATGCTTCCCTCATTCATGGGTAAAAAGCATTTCAGTAAAACAGACAATTTACTGAATGTATTAAATGATTCACTCAATATTTTTCTCAAAGACGCGGTACGCGTAGCCGTCACCAGGCCGTCGCAGGCATACCATTTCCTTAAGATTGTCAGGTGGCAGAAACAGGCGGCAGAAACGAGGGCTGAATGGGAAGAAAAGGGAGTCCACGTACCGCCGATTATCATTTACAGCATAACGAACAGGTGCAACCTGAACTGCAAGGGCTGTTTCCACTGGGCGCTGCATGAAGCCGGCGACTTCGAGATGAGTGAAGAAAAGCTGAGGAGTACCGTAGCTGAAGCCAGGGATATAGGTGTCTCTATTATGGTTATCGGCGGCGGAGAACCGATGATGCGACCGGAGATAATCGATATCACTTCTGAGTTCCCGGAAGTTGTTTTCCTGGTATTTACCAACGGTCTGCTGTTAGACGAGGATAAACTGGACAAGATACAGGAGAACAGGAATTTCGTGCCTGTTATCAGCCTGGAGGGCGACCGTGCCGGGACCGATTTCCGGCGGGGAGAAGGCGTCTACGCCGGACTTGAGAAGATAATCGGGAAACTTAAGAAGCGGAATATATTCTGGAGTGTATCACTGACCCTGACCAGGATGAACTACGATACCATACTGGATGAACATTTCGTGGAAAACCTGGTGAAGCAGGGCTGTAAACTGATGTTCTTCGTCGAGTATACGCCGATAACCGAAGGCACCGAAGACTGGCTTATTTCAGATGAACAGCGGGAAAAACTGATACTGAAACGTGACGAATTTCGCAAAAAGTATCCGGCGCTGTTTATTGCCGTTCCCGGCGACGAGGAGGAAATCGGCGGCTGCCTTTCAGCAGGCAGGGGATTTATTCACATAAATCCCCTGGGTGACGTGGAACCCTGCCCATTCGCTCCTTATTCGGACACCAACCTGCGGGATGCATCATTGATTGAAGCACTTCAGTCCGACTTCCTGAAGGAGATACGCGCTAACCATAGGGAACTCAGCGAGACGGAAGGCGGCTGCGCTCTCTGGGTCAAGCGGAAGTGGGTGCAGTCGGTCTTTCAGGAAAGTGCCACTAAATAGCCGGTAAAGCGGTTCTGCCGAAGAAAATGAGTACGGCGGCAAGCGGCACAAGGAACCAGTACAAAGCCGGTACCGGCCCCCACCATTGTTTGTGCCACCAGATTTTACCTTTACGGAAGTTTTTTATCCCGTAGTGTGGATTAAGGACGAACCAGAGAAAATCTTCCGCTACCATCATGCTGACGTAGAAGCCGAGCAGCAGACACTCAAGCTGCCATGTCCATCGGGTGAAGAATGCCGGCAGATGTACTATCGTAATCATAAACAGGGTCATATAAAAATGGTATCCGGTTACGGGACGTCCGCCGGCAAGTTTCACCAGCCACCCTGTTTCCATCCGCCAGCCGGGTAAATTCACTGCCCATCCGTCCTTACCCTCTATCTGTATTTCCCAGAGGGCAAGAAGGAAGGCCATAAAGAGCATAAATGCCAGATAGCCGATAAGCATATATCATCCACTCGTCATTGCGAGTCCAGACTTGTCGGGACGTGGCAATGACGACTCGTATGTCATTCTGAGTGAAACGAAGAATCCCGTTCGATTACCGGATGAGATCCTTCACCCTGAATACTTCAGGTCTCAGGATGACAGCTTTTTTCATCCGAATTCGGGCGTATCACCCCACTGGAAAATACCCGGGGCAGTAGTATGAGCGGGATTGGCTTCTACAACATCCATATTGAGTTAGATTCCTAGTCCCGGTTCGGTGGGTGTAATGATGTAACCTTCTTCCCACTGTATCTGTTTATT
>DAOULV010000002.1:0-1852 GCA_034416335.1 Dehalococcoidales bacterium | reverse complement strand
ATATATATGCCGGAGGGGAGTTCACTCTGGCTGATGAAGGAACTCATTTAATTGAGTATTATTCGATAGATAACTTGGGAAATCGAGAAGACATAAAATCCAAAGAATTAACTGTGGATGATTCTCCACCGCTATCCTACCTCGTTTTCGGAAACCCGAAAAGGATTTATAACGATACTCTTTATATCTCGCCTGAGACGCCTATTCTTATTGAGGCACAGGACACTTGCGGAATCGCGCATTCCTTCTACAGTGTTTCTCCCATACCCGGAGCCGTATCACCACAATGGATTGAAGCTACGGGTGAATTTTTCATTCCATACACTCCACCGCATTACAGATATATGATATCTTATTACTCGGTGGACAATCTCGGAAATACTGAAATATACAAGGATACTGTGGTTGGAATTGATTGTGAACCTCCGGTTACCACCCTTAATGTCGGTGATCCCCACTACGAGCCGGTGGCTGGTGGTTCGATTTATATAACCTCAGCTACACCTTTGAGTTTCATTGCAACTGATGATATATCGGGAGTAGATACGACATATTATCGTATTGACGATAGCGATTGGTATATATATAACGGAGGAGAATTTAATGTGGCAGACGAAGGAGTGCATCTTGTCGAGTATTATTCAATCGATAGAGCTGGAAATAGAGAGGAGGTAATTTCACAGGAACTTAGGGTCGATGAGACTTACCCGATATCCCAGCTTGCAACAGGCGATCCAAATTACGAACTTCCCGGCGATAGCTTACAGCAAACGCTTATCACTTCAAATACACCTCTTATCTTAACTGCCGAAGACCCGCTGTCAAACGGTGTCACATCCGGTGCAAAAGAACTGGAATATGAGATACAAGCGCTGCCCGCTTCCGGTCCAGAGGTTAGCATAGTCATACAAGGAGATAGTATCTTATTAACAATCACAGGTGAAGACGGCAATTATAAAGTAGATTATAGGGCTCGGGATAACGTTTTAAACGAAGAACCGTTTAATTCCAAATATTATGAACTGGATAATACGAAACCTTTAGCGCTGATTATTTCACCTCTCGATTCAACTCTAGTCAGTGATGAAATAACGATAATAGGAACGGCAAAAGATAAACATTTCAAGGAATATGTCCTTGAATACGGCGCGGGTATGGACCCTGCAGACTGGAATATTATAACTGTATCAAACGAAGAGGTTGAAGATTCCGTTTTAGGGAAATTCGACGTCTCCGTAGTCTCGGGAAACATCCTGACCGTAAGGCTAAGAGTGACTGATCTTGTAGGAAATGAAGGGATAGATGAGGTGATTCTCTGGAAAGGCGGCCTTATTTGTGAACTGGATATACCTTTGCACAAACCCGAAGGTGTAGATTATGACACTCAGGGTAATATTTACGCGACCGATAGAGAAGGTGGTGGAGATAAAAAGCGCTGCAAGGATATGGTTAAAAAGTTCGACCCATTTGGTAACCTTATATTTGAAATACCCGATAGATACGTACCGAATGATGTAGCGGTTACACCATGGAATAATATCCTTATATCGGAACAAGTAAGAAAGGAAATAACGGAATTCAACCAGTCGCAGGAATACTTGCGTTCGATTAAAAACTTAAAAGGTCCAGACGGGGTGGACGTAATAAGGTTAACGGATAGCTTAATACAGTTGAGTTGTAAAGGTAAAGGTGGAGGTGGAGATGAAGGCGAGTTGAAAAACATTATAATCGGAGTCGCGGATCAAACCGGTAAAAGAATCATATTGTACGATTCACTTTTCAGAAAAGCAAAGGAAATTGATATAACAAGGACTGGGTTGCGGTGCTCTTATCATCCTGAGGGCATATCGTT
>DAOULV010000001.1:0-260973 GCA_034416335.1 Dehalococcoidales bacterium | reverse complement strand
TGAAAAAATGAACGCATATGAAAAGATAGTGAAATTAGCAGATAAAGATTTCAAATGGTTATGCACAGATAATTTATATAATACAAGGTAGAATATAGCATGAAAAACATAATCATTTCAGGCTGGGGAAGAGCCGGTAAAACAACATTAGCGAGAAAAATAAACGAAGAGCTGAATTACTTTGTCATCAATGTCGATAAACTTATCGCCACGTTTCATGGAGCATATCCGCAATTGAATATTAAATTTGGTGTGAATCCCACAGACGAATTAGCGCCGTTTCTTGGTCATTTTCTTGGTGCATTTTCTTCCAGTCACGGCGTTGCATATGAGCTGCACCTGCAGGCGCACGCTGTAGAAGGAAACAGGTTTGTGATAGAAGGAGGGCATTTTAATTTTGATAAGATAGTACCTATTCTGAAAATGTATGGGATAGAAGAATTGAAAGACAAATTTATTCTTATAGGGTTGGTGCAGAATAAAAAAACGGCTGATGAATTTTTCAAAGATTTAAGGAAATACGATACGGAAGACGATTGGACATATGGTTTTGATGATAATGAACTAAGAGAGTTTAGTAAAGAAGCCGTTTTATCTAATCGAGAAATGACTGATCATTTAGTGAAATACGGCTTTACGCTTTATGATACGTCTAAAGAACGGGAGCAGGTTTTTTATAAAATCATAGAAGATATTAAATCGAAATTGGTGTAATGTAAAAAGGTTACGGGTCAAGCCCGAAAGATAGAGAACACCCACTAGTAAGCATTATTTACAGACAAAGTTTTTGATATCCGACCTTAACTATGGGAATCTTATTTCAGGGACGGGTCTATTTACTTCCCGATACTGGCACCATTCGAAGCTATCACGTCGCGGTACCAGTATGCCGAATCCTTCAGTATACGGTTACCGGTTCCGTAATCGACATATATCAGCCCGAACCGCTGTTTATAACCTTCCGCCCATTCGAAGTTATCCATTATAGACCAGTACAGATATCCGTTAACCGGAACGCCGTCTTCAATAACTCTGTTTAACTCATACAGATAACCGGTTAGATAGTCTATTCGCTGCGGGTCGTGGATCTTGCCGTCCTGATGAACCCAGTCCATGTTTGCCATTCCGTTCTCGGTAATAACCAGCGGCAGCTTATAGCGTTCGTAAAGGAATTTCGGACCCCAGTAAAGGGCTTCCGGCGTTACACGCCAGTTCATCGTTGTAAGCGCCGGACCGTCGGCACCCAGGACAGGTTCAGGTTTATCGGCGCTGATAACATCGCCGCGGTATATATTGACGCCGTAGAAATCCAGGGGCTGGCAGATGGTCTTCATATCACCATCGGCTATGTCAGGCAGTTCATCTTCGAAGAGCATCAGTCCATCCTCGGGATAATGACCGAGCACCATCGGGTCGGCAAACCAGGTGTTACTGTTGCAGTTCTTTTCAGTTATGGAGAACATCCTGCTCCGGGCAGCGTCGATATCTTTGTCTTTATCCGTTGCCGGTATTTTGGTGATTCCGACCGGCGCGGCGCCTACTGACGGTTTGCTTTTAGCCCGGGCTCGTATCACCTGAGCGGATTTACCGTGTGCCAGCAGTGAGTTATGGGCGGCAGTCAGTACATCCCTAAATCCAAGCTGCAGACCGGGAGCATGCCTGCCGATGCGGTGTCCGGCATCGATAAACACCTGCGGTTCGTTAAGAGTCATCCAGTAAGAAACACGGTCGGACAGCTTATCCGCTATCACACCGGCATAATCGGCAAACCAGTCCGAGCTGTCGGGATTCAGCCAGCCACCTTTAAGATAGAGGCTGTAAGGATAGTCCCAGTGAAACAGGGTAACCCAGGGCTGAACTCCGTTCTCCAGCAGGGAATCAACCAGTCGGTCGTAAAAGTCCAGTCCCTTTTCGTTGACTTTACCGGTGCCTTCGGGAATTACACGAGGCCAGCAGATTGAAAGCCGGTAAGCCTTAAGCCCGATTTCTCCCATCAACCGGGCGTCTTCCTCGTAACGATGATAATGGTCGCAGGAAACTTCGCCGGTGTTACCTTCCCAGGTTTTTCCCGGCTGTTTGCACATCATATCCCAGACCGAGAGCCCCTTTCCGTCGTCGTATGCACCGCCTTCAACCTGGTAGCTTGAAGCCGCGGCGCCCCAGACAAAATTATCAGGAAAAGCCATATTATCCTCCCGTTTCATTCTCCGTAAATGATTTACTCATCATATAGAACTTCAACTTTTCATCCCCGGTGGGGATATCTATTTCTTCTTCGAATACAAAACCCATAGATTCCCAGAATTCTCTGGCAATGATAGACGCCCCCAGCCCGAGACGGGGTAATCCTTTCTGCAGTGCGTGTTTTTCCAGGGTGTTATAAATCCCGGTGCCGATACCGGTTTTCTGTAATGAAGGCTCGATATATACACGTCTCACAGCATCATCCATCAGCGTGCCTGTCCCTACAATCTCTCCCGCACTCTCAGCGATAACACAATAGCCGTTTTCGGCATCATTCAGGATATTTTCACGGCTGTGAAACTCTTTATATAAACCGAGAGCCTTGGGCGGATAGACGTCCTTATACGAGACATCGACCACGTGATGTATAAGCGTAACAACCGAATCCAGGTCGTCTTTAGTAAATTCCCTGATACGTATGTCCCGATTCATAGAATTATCCTGTTTAATAATTATAATTCTGTATGTATATTACCATACCGGCGAAAGTCGTTATTGCAGGATATCCAGCCCTTCCTGATGAATTATTTGTTCCAATCAGACCGGCAGCCTGCTGACAGCGGGCTGCCGGATGGTATTTATATCAAAATACCCGGATTAATATCAGGGTTTCCTATGCTTTACCAAGCCAGGTAGTTTCGTGTTCACCGTTAAGACAAACGGCACTGAAGCCGTAAGGTTGGTCGACCTTCTTTGTAATCAGGGGACCGTGCACCAGCCCCGCCGGAACTACAACAGCGGTAGGGGAATCTACGACTACAGTTTCTCCTTCTTCACCCATTCCTATTTCAATTTCCGCTCCCAGATAACCGGGATTATCCGGATCGAGCCCCATAAAAACGAGACACTCGTCATATGGATGGACATGCGGGTCACGTCCTCCATGCCAGTCACCAAGTCCTTTGTGAATAGCCCAGGTAAAATTCAATGCCAGCCCTTCCAGGTCTTTACCGCCGAAACCATTTATGTAATCGGCATTACCCCCGGATTTACGCTGGGTATCACGCATATCCATTTTTTTGACCAGATGACCGTATTTTGACTCAGCCATTATATTTACCTCCTGTCGGCGATTCGACCAGCGTTATTTCGGAGTAACGAACCTGTAGCCGCCTCCCCTGTCATTCAGTATGATACTCGGAGGCGAGTCCTTGAGTTTACTCCTCAAACGGCGTATATAGGTACGTATAATTTCAGTGTTTCCATCCTCTCTGCCCAGTATTTCAGTCAGGAGTGTCTTACTGCTGAGAGTCTGTCCGTCGTTCTTCATCATTGCATATAAGACTTTACATTCGGTTGGCGTCAGTTTTATTTTGTCTTCTCCCATTTCCACTTCATTCGAGTTCAGCAGAAGCTTAATGGCGCCTCTTACCAAGGTATGATTTTCAGCCCCTATAGCTGCCGTATTGACCCTGCGAAGAACTGAATTCACTCTCGATACCAGTTCCCTCGGCCTGAAAGGTTTGACGATATAGTCATCAGCTCCCAATTCCAAACCTTCCACCTGGTCCTCTTCCCATCCTCTTACCGTCAGGATAATAACCGGTACAGTTGAGAAGGAACGTATCCGCTTCAATACCTCGAATCCGTTAATACCCGGCAGATTAATATCGAGGAGAACGATATCGTAGTTTTGCGATTCCACCATCTGCACTCCGGTGAGTCCTCCGTATGCAAAAGATATATCCGCATCGGGCCATCGTATCTGCAGGCACAGCGATACTGCTTCCACCACCTCGGCGTTATCTTCAATAATCAAAACTTTCATTCAGAGTTCCTCCTCAACTAGCAATTGACTTGTTATTAGCACTAAATCAGGGCGGGAAGAGAAAACGCGAACGTATTCCCTTTGCCCGGTATACTATCTACCCATATTTGTCCCTGGTGCAGCTCAATTATCTGCCGGGCAATGGCAAGGCCAAGCCCGAGCCCGGGGAGCTGCCCGTTATCACTTCCGACTTTTCCGCGGAAATACGGCTCGAATATCTTCTCCCTCTCATCCACATCTACCGCCTGAGCCGAGTCCGAAACTTCTACTATCACATTACCGTCCGATTCCCTGGCCCGAATGATAACCTCGCTGTTATTAGCCGAATACTTATTGGCATTGGACAGCAGATTCATCACTACCTGTCCGAGTTTATCGGCATCGGCGTTAACGAGAGGTAATCCCTCGGATAATTCAACCGTCATCAGCTGCCCCTTGTCTTCGAAAGCCGGGACCAGTCTCTCTACGGCCTCCTGGACCACACTGTCGATACGAGCGGATGCCAGTTTTAACTCCAGATGTCCTATCTGCGACCGGGCAAAGTCCAGAAGTTCATCAACGCGGGTATTCATAATCTGGGCACTGCGCGAGATATTACCGATTATTCTCTGTTTCTGGTTGCTTGTAATGTTATCCATTTCCGATTCCAGCAACTCGGACGATGACAGCAGAGAGGTGAGAGGCGTTTTCAGCTCGTGGGCTACGCTGTGCAGGAATTCGGTCTTTCTCTCGTTTTGACTCTGTAGTTCGCTCCTTATCAGGGTCTCTATGTAATAAAGACGGGCATTTTCCAGTTCTATAGCAACTCTGTCGGCCACGTGTAAGACAAGTTTCATATCTTCCTCGGAGTACAGCCGGCCGGATATTTTTTTACCCAGCAATAATAACCCGATTAATTCATCCATTTTTGTTTTAAGCGGGACGAACAGTTCAACTCCCATATTTTCAAATTCACTTTTCTCCTTCGCCGAGAGTGATTGCAACTGCGGGATGATATCAACGTCCTGGTTATATAATAGTCCCTGTCTGGAACGCATCCAGCGCAGCAGCGAGCTGTAACTTTTCAGAGTCAGGTTCGTATCGATACCACCGGCAGAAGAAACTACTCTGAAATCACCGAATTCGGAAAGCATCAGTAAATAAACACTCGATGTCTGTAAAGCCCTGCCTATCAGTCTGACCAGCGAAGAAGCCAGGTGTTCGAGATTGCTGATATCATGAGTATCCTGGATAAAACGGTCCAGTTCGTTCAGAAAATCATATCTTTCCTGGTAAAACCATCTGTCGACTAGTCCCTGGATTCTATCCCAGAAAACTCTCAGCGTGAGAATAAGCAGCGCTAAAATAATTATATGAATCCAGATGGGAATGGTACCACCATACAGGGTATATGAAAGGTAAACCGCGCCTGCGTACACAAGTCCGACTATCAGACTTGCCAGTAAATAAGTGATCCCTTTTCTAACAATCAAATGGATTTCCAGGAGGTGGTATTTGATTATTGCTACCGTGGTAATCAGGCAGAATATCAGGTTACCGATTATGGCCCCGGGATACAGGGGCAGCCCGATTACCGGCAGGAAATCAAAAATACCACCGAGCATAGAAACGATAAGCCCCCAGAAAATATACATATTCCGGTTTCTGTCCTCGGTATAAATAGCCCGGTTCGCTGTTCTATAAAGATATACGGAGGACGTCAGGAGCAACACGTAGCTGGCTCCCATCACTACCGGGAAAACCGGCCCTAAAATTGGAGCATAACCGTAAGATTTGATCTGAACACCTGTAACCATTAGTCCGGATAATGAAAAAGGAAGAAACGCAATGGACAGGACATAAAAAACGGGTAAAATCCAGTTTTTCAGTGTAACGCCCGCAAAACGAACCGTAAAATGAAAGAAGATAACAGCCAGTATCGGGCCTACGGCTGCCAGCCATTTGTCCCAGAAAAAGGCCTGGTCAAGGGTAGGACTTGAACGCATCAGGTAAATTAATATACCCCACATCATCAGTCCCAGGAGATACAGGGCAAAAATACGTTGAGCCATCTTCCGGCTCTGCCCTTTAAGCACCACAGGTATCAAGATAAAGCTCAGGACTGCCTGTATGAGAGGTAACGAGAGGTAAAAATTCAAATTAGTCCTCCCTGCCGTTTCCGGTCAAAGAAAGAAGGTTTTTGATATCATCGTCGGAAGCGTTTATGTGGCGTGGTTTCAGATGTGCAAGGTCGGCTCCTGCCTCCTGCTTCATATTGTAGTAATGCTGAAAACTTCCCTCTGGAAGAAGTTCTATCTTTAAAGGCCGCATATCCAGCATATCTTCCATATTCCGGTAGTCCTCGTCTATTTCTTTTAACCTGTCGTGAAGAAGCTGCCTGACATCTTCTTCTTTAACCTGCTCTTTCATTTCCAGATAGACACGTAATACCGGTTTTTCGTCCTCATATTCCTTTCGCGCCGTCCATTCTTCAAATTTAAGGCCGGTATTAACGATTGCCTGCCAGATCGATTTCTCATCCAGTCTGGTAAATCCACCGATACTTATCAGGTCGTCAGCGCGGCTGTCGAAAGTCATCTGTGGGGTCTTAACTCCCGTCTCATTATCTCCCAGGCTGGTAATCGTGATCAGGTCACCAATCCTGTATCTAAGGAAAGGCATTCCGTAAAAATTCGTAATAATCAATTCATACTTTTCCCCGGCTTTTACTTCATCCAGAAGGAGAGTAGAAGGCTGATAGTTTTCATCTTCAAGGTTTTTCAACCATTCTTCCTCAGGTATAAACTCGAGAAAGCAGTAAAAGGGGAAAAATGTCATATCCTTTTTGTTCCATGCCTGAATAGCAAGTAGTCCGGCTTCAGTACTGCCGTACAGTTCGAGAGGTTCTCTACCCCAGTAGTGTATGAGGTCATCCCTGTATATGCTTGTATCCATCCCATAACATATCAGTCCTTTCAGAGGCCAGATATCCCTGGGAAGCATTTTTCTCTTTTCTTTTTTACTCCTGATATATGCGCCGGCAAGCCTTAAGAGGATCTGCGGGTGAAGCATATTCTGTGAAATTTTTATCCCTCCGGACTCACCGGTAAAACGTTCTCCCATCCTTATCAGTACGGTTGTAAGCGAACCCAGCACGTCTACCCCATCACGCAGAGCCATCAGGAAACCGTCCTGTATCCTTTTTTCAAAGGATTCCTCTTCATATTTATCAACCGGCGGTATCATACGCATATTGAGCTGCTTTATCATAGCTGCCGCTCCGATACCGGTATAGTAAGGACGGGGCGGCAGGTTCTGCATCACCCGCACTCCGGGTCCTATCCGTACATCACCTTTCCTGGAAGCACAGGCGAGGATAAGCATTGCTACTCCAAGCCGCCCTACCCAGTCCATCGATTTCTCGGTATAAGGCACCCATTTAGCCGACCCACCTCTACCCGAGGTCCTCCCCCAGCAGTAAGGTTTTTCAAGTAGATATTCTTCCTGTCCGTTGCCAATATAGGGAGCGTAGTCCTCATAGGTGGTCAATGGCACCATTTCTCTGAATTCATCGATAGTCCTGGGCTTCGTATCTTTCATTATAATTTTCCCCAGAGGGCTGCCCGAAACCAGGTCTATCTGTTCCATCAGCAGGTTTTCCTGTATCTCCATAAACTCCCTGACAGATAAATCCAGAAAACCGCAGTACCTCTGCCAGATCCGGTCATTATCCCTGCTGCTGAAAAATTCATTTTCCATTAATCACGTTCCCCTTTGTCAGTTACCCTTAAACAGTTTAAGTCGTGACCAACAGGACCTTTTGCAGTGAAAAACATATTCACGTAAGAAATCCTCCCTAAAATGTATACGAAATATAGTCAATATGTCAATAATTTCACAGAGTGGCGGAGCGAGTTACATAAATTCGTGCCTGAACAAAGGAATCCGCCGGAGGATTAAAATCCTCCGGCGGCTGAAATTGTATGGGAATTGCCTGTCTGGATTAATGCCAGCCAAATCCCTGAAGATAACCGCGTACGTAGCCCACCTGCCCGGTGTGCTGCATGCCGTCACTCCAGAGTCCGATAATCATAAGTCCGACCGTAGGCGGCGGCGTGAATGGAGTGCCTTCCACCACTTTATCGAGGTCACTATCGGAAAGAGAGTTAATATATTCCTTCAGTCTCTCAAGTACCGCCCTGTTATATCCGATCAGTACCTCCGCGTCCGGCGACTTGAAATTAACCAGGTCTTCCGGTTTATGTCCCATCCCGGTATCGGCAGGGTCGGCAGGCCTGCCGAATTTTTCATACCACTTGTCCTCAATCCAGACCTGTTCTTTTTTCACTCCCGATGATGCCTGAAAGTCCTGCCAGCGTGTCAGGTGCCAGGTAAGCCAGCCCATACTGTTGCAGTCCGGTTTTGGCTGGTAATTCATGTCCTCCGCTGTCAGCCCTTCCACGGTACGCTCCAGGGTTCCTGAAATACGCTCGAACCCGGCAATAAGCAACTCTTTCTTATCCATCACTTCCTCCTGCGTTTATATTGGCAAATGGTATTGTACTTCATTATAAGCCCGGTATTCAAAATCAATCCGGGTTATATATGAATGTCCAGTTTCTCTCTTTTCAACGGTTCAGCTTTATATACCGGTAATAATGATTTCATATGCTCCGCCGACACGATAATGTCCTGATTGAACATCCACTGGTCGATGGCCCCCAGCGGCATACCGTCAATCAGCAGTTCCTTTAGTTCTCCATTGATTGTCGACAAAACGTCCTTAGCCGAAGTCTGGATCTCATAGTGAATTCCTGAGAGATCTCTCTGAAATTTCGCCGGATGACTTCCACATAGTCCCTGACTTTCAAGTTCTGTCAGTAATCTCTCGTATATCCGGTTGAGTGTTTCCGTCTTCAACGTATATTCTTTTTCTTCAAGCATAGTCATAATGTTTTTCTCTATATCACCGGCGACTTCCGGCAGTTTCCGAAAATTCCTGTGCAGCCACTTGGGTGAAAGAGGTGTGTATCGTCTGTTCAACAGGAATACCAGCCTCATAATCCTCTCTGCTGTTTTTGCAGTATTCAGGTGCATCGAAATTAGATCGCTCCTCTGTCCGCACAGCGAAATCAAACCGTCGTCCCAGCCCAGGCTCGCCAGGTTGAAAGCTATACGATACCGCCGGACATTTTCAGGGAAATATGCCAGATTTTCACGGAGCGCCGTCAGTTCACCTGTAAAGTCCTCGAATACTTCTCCTGAAGTGAATTCAAGCAGTCTTTGTTCCGAAATAAGCAGCCAGTCGATATCCGATTTCGGAACACCCGGTATCCCGATAGTCAACTCAAGAAACCGCTGCGGAGTCGTTATCACTACGTGGTGATATCCGGTTTTATCTTTCGAAGGTATACTCCCCCGGTATTCTGCAAAGGTAAACCGAACCGGGAACCCCATGAACTCAACCGGCAGCAAGTCGCTTAGTATTTCATCCAGTCTGGATGCATACCGGTTGTTCACAGGCTTCGGCAGAAAGATATGACATCGTGGGCCCCATTCATGGTCCCTGGAAATTTCGTCGTCATTCCCGAGGACATCCGAGCCATACCCGAGCAATGCTGCCGCATAATTTCCGGATATCTCCGGCAGTTTGTCTACAATTAAAGGTTTGACACATTCAAAGTAGAATTTTCTCGATAAATCCAGGCCATTCATTCATGCACCTCTATATGAGAATCGGCAAACAGTAATTATATCATATATTTACAGGCCGTAATTGACGCGTCTGGCAGACCTGCCTATAATACTTACACGCTTGATACGTACTAATAAATAGGAGAGGCTACCAGTATGACAAATCACGAGATTCTACCGTTTACCGACCCCGAGGACGCCGGAATTAATCCGGAACAGCTTAACCTTCTGGACACAACGATGCAGAGATATGTCGATGAGGGGAAAGTACCGAATATCGTTACATTAATCGCCCGGGGTGGAAAAATCGCTCATTGCGAAGCCAGGGGTTATCTGGATATCGAGAACAAAAAAACAGTTGCAAAAGACGCCATTTTCAGGTTGTATTCTAACAGTAAACCGGTCGCCGGAGTCGCGGTTATGATGCTGTGCGAGGAAGGGCTGCTGAATCTGGACGATCCGGTTTCAAAATACATTCCGGCCTTCAAAGACCCTATGGTGGTAACATCCGAACCTGATCCGCAGAACAGCGGACCCGGGGCAATGCTGCCGTTAAAGCCGGCAAAACGCGAAATTACCATCCGCGACTGTCTTCGCCATACCACGGGCCTGGCTACACCGGAGCGGACCACGGTCGCGGTTGCATCGCAATTTAAAGATGCCATCGCAGAATCGGGATGGAGCCTAATCGAATCACTGGATAGACCACCCCAAAAAACCTATCTGGAACGGGTCGAAGCCCATGCGAAAATTCCCCTGAGTTTCGAGCCTGGGACCGATTTTGTTTATCATGCCGGTTTCCCGGTTATAGGAGTGATAATAGAGAAAATAACCGGTAAAACACTCGAAGAGTTTTACCAGGAACGTATATTCAAACCGCTTGATATGAACGATACTTCTTTTTACCTCGATAAAAAGAAACTCGACCGGTTTACCACGTGCTATCAGCCTTCCCATAAAGGCGGGGAGTGGCATCTGGTGGTATACGATAAAGCCGGGACCAGTGAAAAGGTAAAGGGGCCGAAAGTACTGTACGGGACAGGCGGTGACATGGGAGGACTGCTGTCAACTGCGGCAGATTATGCCCGTCTCGCCCAGATGCTGCTGAACAAAGGCGAATTAGGCGGCGTTCGAATTATTAGTAGAAAATCCGTGGAAATAATGACTTCAAACCATATTGGAAATATAGTGAGTCCGATGCTCAGACCCGGATTCGGAGTAGGAATGGGGGTCGGAGTCTACCAGGGAAATGTTACCGAGCCTATTATGCGGTCTCCCGGGACATTCGGCTGGGGCGGCGCTGCCGGAACAACATTCTTTGTCGACCCGCGCGAAGAAATGGTCGCCATCTGCTTTACGCAAGTATTCAATCACCTTATGATGCCGGATAATTTTTACATGGAGGAATTTGAACGCCTGGTTTACCAGGCACTTAAATAAGTAGTATATTAATATGACTAAAATCGCTTTAAATACGTAGATAATTCAGATATTCTATATTAGAATAAATTCCGGAGGTAATGCATGTCATCGGATATAGAGAAAGCAACAGCAATCTTTGACAGAGCACTGGAGACAGAACTGGAAGGATTAAGGGTCTACGAAGAAGCCGAAGCCAAGGTAACCGATCCGGGTGCAAAAGAAATTTTCGCACTTCTTGCCAGGGCGGAACGCGGACATGTCGCCCAGATTGAAGAAGCAAAAGGAGCCGACCTGTCTATCTTCGCTAAACGTGACTGGAAAGGTAACTTCACAGCCGAATTCGATAAAGAATTCGCTTCAATCGGCAGACTGGTTGTTCCCGAGGTACCGGACGAGGCAGTCGATATGACTGCTCTCGAAGCGATCGACACCGGAATCAAGCTGGAGAAAGCAGCAATAGAGTTTTACTCGAACGCCAGGGAACAGGTCTCCGATGTCGGGGTAGGGAACTTTTTCGGCAGCCTGCTTGCAACCGAAAGAATGCACCTGGTCCTGCTTGAATTAAAAAGAGACTCAATGGTCTACGACTAACAGCCCCGATATTCACCGGAATTAGCAGTTTTCGATAACGGCATTGTCTTCTCAAGGTAGAGGACAATGTTCACGTACGGATGAAGGGGAGATTTCAACAGGGGGCGATGCCCCCTGTTACTCGTTTTCCCACTCGATAATTTTACTCGACCACACCCGGGTTACGGCAGCTTCAAGCACTTTCTGCCTGACAGCAGGCACATCGATTACCGATAGAGTCCTGTCTTCAAACGATTTCAGGAACGGACATTCTTTCTGCAGTTGAAGTACGGTCTGGTGAGGTCCTCCATAAACCAGATAGTCCAGCGTTTTTTCATAGGGCTGCAGGTGTTCCCGGGCATGATTACACACTCTTTCCAGGAACTCCCTGGCCTGGTTTTCGCGACGGCGCTCAAAACGTCGTGAAGATGATCCGCCTTTCCTCGTCCTGCCATGTACAAGACCGGTACCGACTTTACTGGATACCAGACTGTCACCTTTACAGACCCCAACCGCATAACTGCCAAGGTGTACCAGTACCAGACCGACGATGAAATCCTTCTCAAGTAAATCTCTCAAAGGTTCGGTTACGCACTCTGAAAAAATCACTTTCTCTTTTAAAGGAAACGGCGGCATTATTAACTTATTAATGTCACCGCACAGGAAAACGACAGCTCCGGTTAACGAACCGATAAACTTATCGGTTATTTCATCCGGAAGCGGAGGTAATGCCGTCGTATCGATCTCAGCGGCAGAAAGCCCGGGCGGTAAATAAATCGAAGTGGAAACGGAGTCGGAATTTTCCTCAAGTCTGTCGAGGAAATCAGTCATGCCAGAACGCTTAACATAATATTCATTCATAGTTCGCCTCGGGGAGGATACTGGTATCACACTCGAATAATATGCTCATCCTTCGACAGGCTCAGGACGAGCGGTTTCATTTTATCCTGTCCGTTCATGGTGAGCTTGTCGAACCATGAACGGAGGTTCCAGAAAGCAACACACCTTATTCAAGGAACTTTCACAACGGCACACCGGCTGCACCCGATTACAGGCTGACCACGGTTACTCCGTCGCCGCCTTCACCCTGGACTCCCGGCCTGAAATTCCTGACCAGCGGATGGACGGCCAGCAGGTCTCTCACAATCTGCCGTACCGTGCCAGTCGCTATTCCATGGATTATCACCACTTCATTTCGGTTCGATAACGCCGCGTTGTTAAGATAACCGTCCAGCGCGACTTCCACCTCGTCGGCTCTTTTTCCGCGCAGGTCCAGTTCTCCCCTGACCGGTGGAGTCTGCGGAATATTCACCGTCGCTGTCCGGCGTTTTATCTTTCCTCTCTCGACCTGTGTTTTCTTCACACTCTGAAGACTGACTTTCAGCTTTAACTGGCCTGCCTGCACTTCCACTTCACCGTTATCCTCATACAAACCCGTTACCGTTCCGTGCAGGTCTACGCCTTCAAGGTATACTGTGTCGCCGACGGAAATTTTATCATCTACCGAAGGCAGTGACTTCAACGACCATTCTTCGCCTTCGAGCCGCGCCCTGGTTTCATTCAGTGTCTTCCTGGCTGCTTCCGCAGCTTCAGCCGTCTTCTTCTTCCGGAGATCATTACCCGCTCTACGGATTTCACGGTGAAGCTCGGCGGCTTCACGAACGATCTTGTCCCTGGCTTCCTGGATTATGCTTCTCTCCGCTTCCCTTACTTCCGCCAGTTTCCGCTCAAGCTCTGTGTTACGGCCCTTTATCTCGATACTTTCCTTCTCTATCTGCTTCCTGGTCTCGGTTATCTTCTGCTTTTCAGCCATAATTTCCGACAGGGTCGTATTAAGGTCGAGTTCTCCTCTGGACAGCATATTCCGGGCTTCTTCGATAATTTCAGAGGGCACTCCGAGTCTGCCTGCCGTTGCCAGCGCGTTACTTCCCCCGGGTATCCCCAGCGTGATCCGGTATGTCGGCGCCAGCGTAACAGGGTCGAAATCGAAAGACGCATTCTGCATTCCTTCCGTCTGGTGGGCGAACACTTTCAGGTCGCTGTAATGCGTGGTCGCTGCCGTAATCACCTTTTTAGAGAGGAAATGCATCAAAACGGCACGGGCGAGTGCCGAGCCTTCCGCAGGATCCGTAGCCGTCCCGAGTTCATCGAGGAGGACCAGGCTTCGCGGTGTGGCATGATTAATGATACGCACGATATTGCCTACATGCCAGCTGAAACTTGAAAGTGTCTGTTCAATACTCTGTTCATCGCCGATGTCGGCATATATACCGTCGAAGACCGGCAGGCGGGTTTCCGGTGCCGCCGGTATAGGAATCCCTGCCTGCACCATCAGGCTCATAAGTCCGATGGTTTTCAAAGCAACCGTTTTTCCTCCGGTATTCGGCCCGGTAATAACCAGCGTGGAATACTCACGGCCGATCTCGACCGTAAGCGGGACAGCCTTTTTACCCAGAAGAGGATGACATCCTTCCACGAGCCTCATGAAGGCCCCGTCATCGTTTTCGGGAGTATCGGTAAAAGCGACAAGCTCCGGACAGGAAGCCTTAACAGCCCGGGAATATTTTCCCTTTGCCAGCGCTACATCCAGTTCGGCGAGAAGTGAAATACTCTCCCGGATTTCCACGTCATAGACTCCGATTGCCTGGCTCAATTCTCGTAAAATCCTCTCTATTTCGTACCTTTCCTCCGTCACCAGTTCGCGGACAGTGTTTCCGAGTTCAATCGCAGCCCAGGGTTCCACAAAAACAGTGGCCCCGGTATTCGAGACATCGTGAGTAATGCCCTCGATATCTCTTCTCATCTCATTTTTCACCGGTATCACATAGCGTCCTTCACGCTCGGTAATAATCGGTTCCTGGATTATCTTCTGCAGGCCGGGTTCCCTGATTATCGATTCCAGGCGTTCCCTCAGTGAGTGCCGGGTGTCTCGCAGCCTTCTCCTTACCGACGCCAGCTTAGTCGACGCCCTGTCGAGAACTTCGCCGCCCTGTGATATACAGTGTGTAATCTGCTTCTCTACTTCAGATAATGGCTTAATATCTCTGGCAATCTGCCAGAGCAGCGGCACTTCCGTGGCAACCTGCGCCAGGCTGTTATGCGCCTGCCTGAATACCGACAGTGTCTGCTGCACTTCAATGAGGCTCTGCGGCTCCAGTATTTTACCGAGGGCGGCCATTCCGGTTAATTCCCGAATATCGTGAGCTTCACCGATTGAGAACTCCCTGTCTACCGATAGCAGGTACCGGGCTTCTTCCGATTCTTTGAGAAGTCTGGAAACCGTATCGAAATCGGTCAGCGGTACTAGCTGCTGTACGAATTCATATCCGACAGGGAAGGAAGTATATCCAGCCAGTATATCCCTGACCCGCGGAAACTCCAGTATTTCAATACTCTTTTCATCCATAGTTCTTACCTGCGCCGGGCACTCAATGATTATAACACGGGACCGAAGCCGGTGTTATTCTTGTAGAACAGAGAACCGGAGTGCAGTATTAATAATAAAATCAGACAGGGGTAGTGTATCATTTTGGGTTGAAAGTGATTGAATAGTATTGCCAAGCGTAGGTTGACTTCTTTAGTTCGCTTGTGGATAATCTTTTGTATAATGACTGAGTACGCTAATTACGCCTTCATTGATGGACAAAATTTCTTTAAATCAAAACAAGAATTAGAACTTGAACTCGAACCACTTGAAGTTGAACTAGATTTAAGCGAATTCCGTATTTATCTTAAGGAAAAACATAAAGTAAATGTTGCCTTTTATTTCCTTGGATATATACCTAAATACGAAGTGATATACAACTTATTGAGAGAACAAGGCTACACACTGTTATTCAAAGAGGTTGCTGTTCAGGGTGGCGAGATTAAGGGTAATGTGGATGTGAATCTCACACTCCAAGCAATGAAAGATATAGATAATTATGCCAGGGCGGTAATAGTCGCTAGTGATGGTGATTACGCTGATCTAGCGAAACATTTACATTCTGAGGGTAAGCTTGAGTGTTTGATTTGTTGTAGCAGGGGTGGTTCTTCTCATTTATTGAGGAAATTGCATAGTATAACAAGAATATACTATCTCGATGATATTATGAGGGATTTGTACAAAAGAAAAGAGACTTCATAGAGACAAAACTCTATGTCGCCCCTTTCCATAGTGATACATATATATTATAACACTATTGTCAATATACTGTTATGCAACTAATGTCACTAAATCCTCATATGTCCAGATTCTATTCTCAACTCCTGCCGCCATAGCTGGTGTTCTCGGATATGGATTAGCCAAAGACTTATGATGTCTAACAAAATTATAGTGCAAACCACCCTTACGACCTAAAGCAGCATAGTCAGGTTCATTTTGCCCAGTAGCCTCTTGAACTACTTCAAATGCTTTAACTGCAAAATCGTGTTCTTTCTTCTTCGACTTCTTCTCTGCCATACTTAAATGGTAGTTTGTCGCTCAAGCATTTCAAAATGATACACTACCCGGACAGGATATATCTTGACATCAGAGTATCGCAGTGATAGCATCTATCAGGAATCTGACCAGGGAGGGATAATAATGAGTAATATTCATATCAGCAATTTGATTATCCCGTCCCGGCAGGTTTCCGGCTAAAGCCACAAATCTGGAAATGAAATACACAGCCGTGCCTTCGGGTACGGCTATTGGTTTTTACCGGCTATTCAACTTCCGCTCTCAAGCCTGCAGTCGCGAGAGAAATCTGTTGCTTATTGCTAAAGGCACAGCAGTGTCTTTTTTCGAGTTTACGACGCAGGTAAGACCATATTTTTAAGAAGGAGGTATCAAAAATGAAGCAGTATATTCAGGATATTCGAAAAACACTTAATAAAAAAATAAATGGAGACAAATTTTGGAAATACTTAATAAAACATTTGAAGAATTCTGGGGCTACTACTGGAGAGTAACATCCCGTCACCGGATACCGGGAATATTCCAGTGGGATCATGACCTGGTAAACCTGATCGAAGAGCAGTGCGGGATAAACCCGGGGGCATCCATCCTGGACCTGGGGTGCGGTGGAGGTGACCAGGCTAAAGTGTTCGCCGAAAAGGGCTACAGTGTTACGGGAATAGACCGGGTACCGGCCCTTATCGAGTACGCATCAAGCGTATTCAGGCAGGAAGGTTTTTCCGGAAACTTCCGGGTCGGTGATATGAGAGATATAAATTACAGGGACGAATTCGACCTGTGCGTTATACTGAGCGGGACTTTCGGATTACTTAACGAGGAGGAAAACGAACAGCTCCTGCAGAAGATTCACAGGGCACTGAAGCCGGGCGGCCAGGCTGTTTTAAGCTATTCATCGACCGAACACCGCTCCGGGATACCGTACAGGCGCTGGTGGAATGAAACGGAAGAAGGGTATTCCCTCTTCGAAGAGTGGTTCGACGTTCCCACCGCCACTTACCGGACGAGGTATATCTTTATTCTCAACGAAGGCAAAATCATCAAAGAGCCCGACCGGGATGATTACAATTCGAACGAGGTAATCCGTTGCTATGGCTGCAGGGAAATAGAAAACCTGATAGAGAGAAACGGTTATGAAGTCAGAGCACATCTCAGCAGTAAACAAATCGGAAAGCCCGACTACATTCTTAGCGACAGTGAACCGAGAGGGCTTATCTTCATCCGGAAGAAAGACCGAGGTAATTAACTAATGCAGGAAGAGTCTTTCCTCGGAGAGACTCTTCTTTTTACGTTTATCCATTCCCGTTGACAACCACTACCGGTGAATATTACTCTTAGCGATATCCGGACAAGGGAAGGAGAATGAAATTGGCAGAGACTAAATACGGTCACCTGATTACGGAAAACAGCGAACACCGGCACTCGGACTGGGTAGACCAGGTACCGCGCGACCCGGAAAGCGGAAAGATTCTCACCTGGCTGGACGGTGATATTATTCCGGGAGCCTTTTATTACGAGTCATTTATGGCTATCAAACCCACGCTGGAAGGCAGCTTCAACGACCCACCTCACGTCCACGAGGAATGGGATGAAGTGATAGGGATGTACAGCACCAATCCGAACGACACCGAGAACCTGGGAGGAGAAGTTCACCTGACCATAGACGATGAACTGCACGCTATAACCAGGAGCTGCGCGATATTCATACCTAAAGGTTTACAGCACGGTCCGCTCGTTATTAAGAAAGTCACCACACCCATACTGCTGGTAACAACGGGCAACTACCCCAATTATACACAGACGCTGCCGCCCGACTGGGATAAAGACATCAAGAGATAGAACGGTTGTTGCGTTTTTCGCTTTGTCATTGCGAGGAGTCCCAATGAAATCGGGACGACCTGCCTTCGCCGAAGCGAAGCTACGGCTTCGCGCAGGCAGGCGCGGCAATCTTTTCCACCTCTGTCATTACGAGGGTCCGCCGAAGGTGGATGGTAATCTCTCGTACATAGTTGCTGCAGTCACTGTTATTATAATGCCGTTCACCCTGAGCTTGTCGAAGGGCACCGTTGTGGTTCGACAGGCTCACCACGAACGGATTGATTATCACACTTTTCTATGCAAGCAGGCACTGGTATTCATATAGATTGTTTCGGTTTCCTCCTTAGGCGAATCGACGCCAAAACTCGCAATGACAGGTGAAATTATTATCCCTTGATGAAAAATCCCTTAAGTACACGGCAAATCCTGAGGGTTATCCAGGCCCGGTCAGCAACCTTCCCGGAATTGGATTTTGTACCATACTCGCAATTCCAGAGTCCGTCTTCCTGCTGGTTTTTAATAAACCAGTCAATGCCTTTACGAATATCAGGGTCCTCGGCGGGGTATCCCAGTAACAGAAGTGATTCCATCGATGTAAGAAGATTGGGCCACCAGTGTACGAACCTCGTCCAGTACCGGACTTCTTTGTAGGATGAGTAAACATCCGGCTGGAAAAACCTTGACTTCAGCAGTTCACCGGCTTTTCGGGCTTCATCCGACCGGCGGTACACCGGATGAACGGCAAACGCCCTGAGCACCATATCGGTCCAGTTATGAGAAAAAGGTTTAATACGGTCGGGTTCGACCGGTTCTTGATATGAAGACGTCAACCGGTACACTGCCTCACGGTCGAATTTATGTGTCAGTATCGGAACCGTCCAGGCCCCGTCATTCTGTCTCATACCCAGAAGCCACTCTATTCCCCGTTCCACACGCTCGTCGTCGGTATATCCTGCCTGTATAAGCAGTGACAGAACGTATCCGGTATAGTAGGTGGCATACTGGTTGGCGATAAATCCCCGGATATCTCCATCGCCGGTCTGAAATGTAAAAAGGTATTCGGCGGCATTCTCGATAGCTTCGGATTCACGGTTGAAGCAGTACTTCTCGACCAGCTCCCTGAATGCCTTGAAAGTGACCACAAGTTCGGAATGATTCTCGGGATAAACCGGGGTTTTTCTGACCGGACCTTTCCAGGAGCCATCCTCGCGCTGCTTCTTCAATATCTTCTGAGGCGCGGGTAACTTCCATACATAATCGAGTGACTCGACGGTCTCTTCCAGCAGGTCGCTCCTGGTGAAATAAATAACCGCCCGGTCATCTACACCCAGAAGTGCGTCTGCTGCCCTGGCAAGTGATTCCTGCAAATTCATTAATTCTCAATCCAGATTTTCTATCGGTACAGGTTCTATCGGCTCAGCCGGTTCGAAGCCGAATATCCTCGAGTAGAAGTAAAGCTCGGCATCGAGAGACCGTTTTATATTTTCCGCTTTCCTGAAACCGTGCTGTTCTCCTTCGAACAGGAGATAAGCCACCGGAATTCCTTTGTCACGAAGCGAGTTTACCATCAATTCCGCCTGGTCGGGCGGTACTACTTTGTCTTCGTCCCCCTGGAAGAAAATAACCGGGCAGGACAGCTTATCGACGTGGTGTATCGGGGAACGTTCGATAAATACGTCACGCTGAGCAGGATAAGGAGCAACGATACGTTCGAGGTAGCGCGACTCGAATTTATGCGTATCGGTTTCCAGGGCTTCAAGGTCGCTGACTCCGAAGTAACTCGCTCCGGCCCTGAACACATCACGAAAAGCCAGAGACGCCAGGGTAGTATAACCTCCGGCACTGCCGCCGCGTATCGCGGTGCGGTTGGCATCTACCTCACCTCGCTCGATAAGGTAACGGGCGCAGTTTACACAGTCGTCCACATCGACAATACCCCACATACCATCCAGTCTCTGCCGGTATTCCCTGCCGTAACCTGTACTTCCGCCGTAATTAACGTTGGCAACGGCAAAACCGCGGCTGGTCCAGTACTGAATCGAAAGGCTGAAAGCTCCTAAAGAAGCGCTGGTAGGTCCGCCGTGGCTGATTACCATCAGAGGGGGTTTTTCATCATCGGGCCCCGTAAAATCGGTATTCTTCGCCCTGTAATACAGAGCATGAGCCGTCAGGCCGTTCTCAGTCGGAAACTCAATCGCTTCAGGGATAGAAAGACCTCCGGAGTCGACTTTAACGTCAGTCGATTTTCGCAGGACCTCTGTTTTTCCTGTCGTCAGGTCGAGCCTGACAACCGATGTGGCTTCGGTCGGAGAAGTGGCAAGAAATACCGCGTATCCGGGTAGAGCTTTGATAGAAGACAGCGATGTATAGGGAATTTCGATTGTTTCAAAATCCAGTGTTTCCGTATCCAGTTCTGCCAGATGCGACTCACCGTTTTGAGAATATATACATATCATTCTTTTTTCGGATTCGAAGGCATAAGTAGACTGACCGAAAACCCAGTGAGGTATGCCGAATTCGGCCTCCATCTTATGAAGTGACTCGATTTTCCCGTCTCTCCAGCGGTAAAGGTTCATCCAGCCTGTTCTCTCGGAGAGGAAATACAGCACTCCGCCCGGAGAGTATTCAGGCTCGGATACTGCGTCATCGCTGCCGCCGGCCAGCTTAAGCGGATTAACGATTTCACCCTCGTTATTTATCTCTCCCACCCACAACTCTGTATAGTCCCAGGGCATATTCGGGTGGTTCCAGGTAATCCAGGCAAGCTGAGAGCCGTCGGGACTGATGCGGGGAGAGGAGTAGAAATCATTACCGGAAACCAGTTTTTTCACCTCCCCGGTACCGCCGATGTCAACAGATGCGATGAAATTCTCCGGTTCTTTATCGTCGTTAGTATGGTCTTCACAGACACAGATTATCCGGTTTCGTAGGCTATCGATAACGCCGTCGGCGTAGCGCATCTTTCCTTCCGGAGTAACCGGTGAAGGAGGAGAATCCGGTTTCTGATGATATAAACGCTGGTCGATAAAATTAGAGAAGTAGACATTAGCTCCATCTACGATGCAGGCACCGCCGCCGTATTCATGCACCCGTGTCCTGACATTATACGGGGCGGGATTGATATCCTCTATCGTTCCGTCCTGTGACCGGCGTACCAGCACGAACCGTCCTGCTTCGGCAGGTCGCATTTCCACCCAGTAAATATCACCATCATTTATACCAATATACCCGTCAAATCCGATAGAGGAGGAGGATATGAGGTCCGACGTAATCTCCGACTTCCAAGAACCGTATCCGGCTTTTATTTTCTCTTTCATTTTCAACACCGTCATTTAAAGTTTCTCACATTATACTATCCAATCGATAAGTATGCATCCGAAAACGTATATAAATCCGGTACACTTACGAATTGAAGGTGTATATATAAACTGCTACAATCCTGAGATAATACGCAAGATTGAACTCGTGATTTTAATGATTAAACAGATATGGCTTAGAACGTGGAAAGTAATCCGGTGGACCGGCAGACTGCTGTTGAGCCTCCTTCCCGAAGGAGATGTCTGGCGGGAAATTCACGTTTCGCCTGGGATGAGACCCGAACCAACTTTACGCAGGCATTCATATCTCCGCAGCAGGGGAATCCGGTGTCGGCTCCGCAATTTGTCTTCGCCCAATGCTCGCATGAATATCACCGGGATGGTAAGTTTACGGGTACACCGTGACGATGTCGGTAGAGCCTATGCTCTTCTCAGAGATATGAAAGATTAATCCGGGACACTCTCTTCGCCATTGAAAAAAGAGGGCCTAAAGCCCTCTTTTTAAAGCGTTTCTTAATCTTTTATATCAATTTCCGGTTTATTGTTTCTGGTTTCCGAAGGTATTGAAATGCAGCCAGCTGAAGTCGGGGCGGTCTTCACCCACGGCCCTCACCGTCGGCCACTCACCTTCGGGAGTTCCCAGGCACATAACCGTGGTGAGTTCGTGCGTGTCGGGGATTTTCAGCAGTTTCTCGACAACGTTTTTATACTCGCCGCCGAAGATAGACATTACGCAGCCGATACCTTCACCTGTAGCCGCCAGCGCCATATTCTCCGCCGCCATCCAGGCTCCCGCACCGCCAAATATCCCCTTTTTATTACATATAGCTACAACACTGGAATTTTGATAAAGTCCCTTCTCTATCGCAATCCGTCGCCTGCCGCCGCGCTGACCTTCCATCGTGCCTTTCTGCTCGGCTATTTCACTTATAGTTTCCCGGTCTTCAATGATGATAAACTCCCAGGGCTGGGAATTGCTGGCGGAAGGCGCCCGTGAACCCAGCCATATCAGTTTACGCAGCATCTCCATCGGTACCGGGGCTGAAAATGCCCTGATTGTTCTTCTTTTTTCTATCGCTTCCCGGACGTCCATCCCTTGCCTCCCTTGTTCTTTAAAACTTCAACGGCTCAAGACCCGCGTCAAGCCGAGCATCGTTGATGTGTATTTGAATACCTTCATCAAGCGACATGCATTCGAAGCCGAAGTCTTCTTTAGCAGCTTTCGAACTTACGTTAAGCGGTTTACCCCTGCCGAATGGTGCCGGGCTGTCACCGAACTCGATTACAGCCTCAGGTATATATTTCCTGACAACCTCTGCCAGGTCACGGAAGTTAACCAGGGGCGTACCGACGTTATAAGCCGGACGCGGCGATGATTTTGCTTTCATTAATGTGGTTGTGAATATCGCAAGGTCGTCGGCAGTCACCAGCGACATGAACATATTACCGTCGGACTCCATCCTGTAGGGCTGACCGACAGCAACCGCCGAAGGCATATCCGACCACATACTTGCCGGTGATTTTCCGCCGTGCCCGTAGCCTATTGTAGGACGGACACCGGTGAATTCGATCCCGTACTGCTGGTGGTATTGGGCTGCTATTATCTCGGCATATAACTTGGCAACGGCGTAGGAACTGCTGGGGGCGAGGATTACGTCCTCGGCAACTTCATCCCCGTAAAGGTCGGTCGGGCCGTATACGGTCATCGAGCTGGCATAGACCACGCGGCCGGCATCGATAAGGCGGGCAGCCTCGAAGGCATTGCACATACCGAGCATATTAACCTTGGTTGCGAGTCTCGGATTGCTGTTCAGTTCCTGTAGATTCATAACGAATGCCCAGTTTACAATCCCGTCGATCTTCATCAGTTTTGATGCGTTCAGAATATCTTCCAGCTC
Organism: Dehalococcoidales bacterium; assembly: GCA_034416335.1. Classification (GTDB taxonomy): domain Bacteria; phylum Chloroflexota; class Dehalococcoidia; order Dehalococcoidales; family UBA2162; genus MGML01. The sequence continues at coordinate 237,828 of DAOULV010000001.1, read as the reverse complement.
GGCAACAGTGCCGCGGACATAGTGAAACTTGTCTTTCCAGGGTTCGTACTGTTTCAAAGCCCATTCCGGGGGAGGTGCGATATCCACTGAGACGACGTTGTCTATTTCCTTATCCTGTATCATATGCAGCACGGTCTTCCGACCGAACATTCCGCTGCCGCCCAGGACCATTATGTTCATAGTTTCCCTCCTTGAATTAATACGAAAAAAGAATACTGCTGTCATGCCCGTAATGTCAATTTCCCGTTGAAAGCCTTGTTTCTTACTATTGACTTAATTCCGTTATCGTCTTAACCTTTGAGACATACCGGATATTTTTTCAATTGGAGGGCATACAAAAATGCCAAAAATTACATTTATCGGCGCAGGTAGTCTGACTTTTACGAATAATCTTGTCAGGGATATTCTCACTTTTCCGTTACTCAGGGATGCCACGCTTGCCCTGATGGATATAAACGAAGAAAGGCTGGAGTATGTCACAAAAGCGGTAAACAGGATTGTGCAGCTTGGAAACTACCCGGCAAGGGTGGAAGCTACCCTGGATCGGACAGAAGCATTAAAGGATGCAGACGCTGTCCTGATGACCATCCTTACCGTGGGAACAGAGGTCTGGAAACATGATCTCAGCATCCCGATGAAATACGGCATCGATATAAATGTTGGAGATACCAGGGGGCCGGCGGGAGTGTTCCGCGCCCTGCGGACAGTCCCGGTGGTGATGGATATCGTCAGGGACATGGAAAAACACTGCCCCGGAGCCATCCTCCTGAACTACTCTAATCCCATGGCAATGTTGTGCCGTGCCATCCAACGCGAGTCTTTTATCCAGGCTACCGGCCTCTGCCACAGCGTACAGGGAACCGCGGCGATGCTGGCAGAGTGGATAGGTGCCCCGTACGAAGAAATCACTTACACCTGTGCCGGCATCAACCATCTTGCCTGGTATCTGAAATACGAATGGAACGGTAAAGACGCCTATCCGCTGCTGCGGGAAGCAGTTGAGAAACCGGATATCTACAACAGGGATATCGTCCGAAACGAGATGTTCAAGCACCTGGGATACTATGTAACGGAATCCAGCGGCCACAACTCGGAGTACAACTGGTGGTTCCGGAAACGTCCCGACCTGATTGAGAAGTACTGCTCTCACGGAATCGGGAACTTCGGGCGCCACGCGAACACTCTGAAACGATACCAGAATAGTGAAAAGACATGGAAAACAGATATCGAGAAATTCCTGCGTAATGATACGCCTATCAGCCTCGAACGGGGCAGTGAATACGCTGCATATATAATCAATGCGTGGATGGGAGGTGAAACGTTCAGGTTCAACGGCAATGTACCCAACACCAATCTGATTACAAACCTGCCGCAGAATGCCTGCGTGGAGGTTCCTGTATTTGTCGATAAAGAAGGATTTCACCCGGTATATGTCGGTAACCTTCCGCCACAGTTGGCTATCCTCGACCAGGTGAACGCGATGGCGGAAGAAATGGCTGTCGAAGCCGCGTTGACGGGCGATCCCGATATGGTATTCCACTCCATCGCGTACGACCCGCTGACGGCATCGGTCCTTTCACTGGCGGAAATCAAAGAAATGGTCAACGAGATGCTGGAATACTACCGTGACTACCTGCCCGGATTTAAACATTTCAGGACATAAAAGGTCATCGTTGAGTAGAAAACCGTGCACCTGCGTGGCTGGCTATTTGTGAGCATTTATAGTAATATAATATTCGGTGTCAAGATGTTGACACCGAATATTTGAAGGAGACGTAACTGACAACACATTTTTGGGTGTATCTGATCACCGGTATAGTGATCTATATCTTATCCAAGAAAAATAGCTAAAAATTAAAAACTGATTTTTAGGAAGCGGGATTACTCCCGCTTTTTGTATATATAGATAGATTGATGATTTTGATGAAATAGCTGAATAGGTTTCTTGACTGTTTTTTAAAAATGATTATATTTTAGGATCCCTACTTGTAGTAAAGCTTCTTCATCCACTCGACTGTTTTCGGTATCCCTTCTTCAAGCGGTACTCTGGGGTCGTGGTTAAGGTCACGCCGTATCTTTGAGAAATCCATGTGCTTAACGCGGGTCGTGAAGGGTTCGGCTGCTTCGTACGTTACCTGTGAATCGTCTTTGCCGACGCTTTTCAGAATAAGGTCGGACACGTACTTTATATCGTGCTCCCACTCCTCTTTACTGCCGACGTTATAGACCTCGCCCGGAATGAAATTATCCACGATGTTGGCAAAGGTGCGGCAGGTATCCTCCACATAGTCGAAGATACGTTTATGCCCCATATACACGGTATAGGGTATATCATGCAGCGCCCGGTAGATAAGCATGGGGATCACACCCCGGTAGGGGCTGTAGTGCTCGTGGGGACCGTAGGCGTTGACCGGACGGACGCGGACGGTCTCGGTGCCGAACATTTCTGCTGAGTTCAAAACCTGCATCTCGCCTACCCATTTTGTCATCGCGTAATCATTCATTTGCTTTAAGGGTATCTTCTCCATTACGTCCTCACTCATTACACCGTCGTAGTCCCCGTACACTTCAGCACTGGAGAAGAATATCATCCTGAATTTTTTCTGTTCCTGCATTCTCACCATATTCTTGGTGCCGATGGTATTGGTCAACCAGAGGTTCTCGTAATAATCCTCGCCGTTCCACCTGCCGTATTCCGCCGCCAGATGGTAGACGTAATCGAAGTCGTGAGAAGCGAATATTCTTTCTATCTGGCGATGTTCTCTGACATCGCACCTGATATAATTTGGCCCTTCAGATTGCCCCAGGTCGCAGACCCACACCTCGTGACCGCGGCTTCTCAGTTCCGGGACTAGGTTCGAGCCGATAAATCCGGTTCCGCCTGTTACTAGTATCTTAGCCATCTGAACCTCCGGTAATAATGTTTACTATTCTTTCACCCGCTTTGCCGTCGCCGAACGGGTTCTGCCACTGCCTCGGCATTTCGAATGAAAGCCTGACCATTTCAAGAATGTCATCCGCCGAAGTACCGGCCAGCATATTCGCTCCTACTTCCAGAGTCTCCGGTCTTTCAGTATTATCCCGCAGCGTAACGCAGGGGACACCCAGGATGCAGGACTCTTCCTGGACACCGCCGGAATCTGTCAGGATGAGACGGGCGTAATATTCAAGCATAAGGAAATCGAAATAGTCTGCCGGCTCCGTAAGAGTAATATTGGGAGTCTCCAGTTTGAACTCCTTCAGCCTGACGAGAGAGTGCGGATGGATGGGATATATCAGCGGCTGGTGATAAAAACCGGCTACCCTGTCCAGTCCTTCGAGGATGGAAGCAAATCTTTCGGGATTGTCCACATTTTCCTGCCGGTGAAGCGTTACCAGGAAGTATTCGGAAGGGCGTATTCCGGCAGTCTCGAATACGTTGCTGTACCGCCTGGCAATATCGATATTCTGCTGCAGGGCGTCTACTATCGTATTGCCTGTAACGTATATTTTCTCCTCGGGAATACCCTCACCCAGCAGGATATTTTTCGATTTCTCCGTCGGTGCGAAGAGGTATTCGGAACAGTGATCGGCCAGGATTCGGTTAATTTCCTCCGGCATCGTCCGGTCATAACTTCTCAAACCGGCTTCTACGTGTCCGACTTTTATGTGCAGTTTGACAGCAGCCAGAGCACCGGCAAGAACGGAGTTGGTATCGCCCTCGACGAGGACCACGTCCGGGTATTCGTCGAGAAGTATCCTTTCCACTCCTGTAAGTATCGCTGCCGTCTGTGCGGCATGAGAACCCGAACCTGCTTCAACGTTATATTCGGGAGTGTCCAGGTTCAGGTGCTCGAAAAATACTCCGTCAAGGCTGTAGGAATAGTGCTGCCCGGTATGGAGAACGAAAAAGTCGGTCTGCGCTTCTTTAAGCGCCCGGATAACCGGAGCCATTTTAATTATTTCCGGTCGTGTTCCCAGTATGACGGCTACCTTAAATGCCATATCTCTCCGAAAAGCTGCTTATCACAAAACGATTTTAATTGCTTAATTATACCGCAAGAATCGTACCAAACGAAATAAGCTTAATTACCCGCACTATGGTACCATTCCGTTCCCTTTTGTCATTCCCGCGCAGGCGGGAATCCATATTCCGCTTTCTCCCGTTCGTCCTGAGCCTGTCGAAGGACGAACCCATTCCTCGCTGTCATTGCGAGATTCCGCTCTCTCCCGTTCGTCCTGAGCTTGTCGCTTTCCCCCGTTCGTCCTGAGCCTGTCGCTTTCTCCCGTTCGTCCTGAGCCTGTCGAAGGACGAACGCATCCCTCGCTGTCATTGCGAGACTCGGCTTTCTCCCGTTCGTCCCGAGCTTGTCGCTTTCTCCCGTTCGTCCTGAGCCTGCCGAAGGACGAACCCATCCCTCGCTGTCATTGCGAGACTCGGCGTCAATCCGCCTGCGGCGGAAGGCGTGGCAATCTATATAAATCACTCAAAAGTCATAGCCGGATTTCTCCTGTTTACCCCGCCGAAGCCCTGGCGTAGGCGGGTCATTGCGAGGAGTCCGCCTGAGGCGACAGGCATGGCAATCTCCAGTACCAGGTGATGCATAATTTTTCAGGATAACACACTATTTGTTTCCTCTCCCTCAAGGGGGAAGGGACTGGTTGTAGTGGTTTGCCTGTAGACATCGAGGACTCGCAATGACAACAAGACCAACCAGATGCAAACAGGCTTTAATACTGTACTCAAAGTATCAAAGATTGACAATATCACTCTAGAGTTATATTCTGGTGTTCTTCAATCTGACGTTTACTGCACGCTTGCCGTCATTGTGCAGTAACATCTATAATTAAAACTGCACCTATCACAGGGCGGATACGAGAAAATGGCTAAATTCAAAATCGGAGTTCTCACCGGCGGCGGTGACTGTGCCGGCTTAAATTCCGCAGTAAAATGGATAGTGAAGACTGCGCTGGACAGCAGGCTGGCGAAAGAAAGAGGGGTCGAGTACGAGGTACTGGGTATCCGCGAAGGATGGAAAGGCCTTGTCCTTCCCCCGCCGGAAATCCTGGACGAATCACAGCATGTCTGCTGCCTGACCGAGGATATAGTCAGGACCTGGGACAGGCACGGCGGTACGAATCTGGGTTCATCAAGGACCAATCCGTATAATCCCGACGATTACCGCGTTGCCGAAGTTACGGAGCATATAGCACAATTGGGTATCAACGCCGTCATAGCCATCGGCGGCGATGACACCCTCGGCGTCGCCGGTCAGCTTGCAGCGGAGGGAATCAACGTTGTCGGTATTCCCAAGACAATAGACAAAGACCTGCCGATGACCGATTACACACTTGGTTACGAGACAGCCCTGACCGTTATTACGGAAGAAGCCGACAGGCTGAGGACTTATGCCGGTTCTCATAAGGTGGTATTCGTCATCGAAACGATGGGAAGACACGCGGGCTGGCTGGCTCTTGAAGGAGGAGAATCTTCGGGAGCCTTTATCATCCTTATTCCCGAATACGATTTTTCTATGGACAGGGTAAACGAACTCGTGCTTGAAGGCGTCAGAGAAGGAAACAGGTATAACATCATCATGGTCGCCGAAGGCGCAAGCCCCGCCGGGCAGTCTATCTTTACCATGAAAGAAGAAACCGACGCGTTCGGGCATGCTTACCTCGGCGGGATAGGGAATTACGTAGCGCAGGAAATAGAAAAAGGTACCGGGTTGATAACCAGGAGTATGGCTCTCGGCTATCTTCAGCGCGGCGGCGCTCCCTGTGCTTTCGACCGGAGAATGGGGAGATACTTCGGCATCGCCGCCGTAGACCTTATCATCCAGGAAAACTACGGCAGGATGGTCAGTTACAGAGATGGGAAGATAACCTCGGTTCCTATAGCCGATATCGTCGGTAAGACTCAACTGGTTGATGTCGAAACCCTTTACGATACACAAAGGCTGAACGGCCGCCGTACGATTTTAAATCTTCCCCGGTAAACCCCTCCCTGTCTAATATGTTACTCAGACTCTTAGCAGGAGATTGACTATGACCACTGACAGAATTGACGAAATGATAGAAAAAGCGGTATTCGGCTCGAATGCTGAAGAAAAAGAGTCCGCACGGAAAGATATACACGAACTGGCTGCCTCGAAAGGAATATATCTTGCCAGTATCCAGGGCCTTTATAAAGCCGCTGCGCAGGGCAGATATACCGGCAAGACCGTTCCGGCAATAAACATCCGCGGTCTTACCTACCGGGTAGCCGGGACTGTATTCAGGACAGCCCGGAAACTGAATGCCGGTGCTTTTATATTTGAGATAGCCCGCACCGAGATGGCCTATACGGACCAGCCGCCCCGGGAATATGTTGCCGGCATCCTGGCCGCCGCAATCAGGGAAGGCCACACCGGTCCGGTTTTCATACAGGGTGACCATTTCCAGTTCAACAAGAAGAAATACGATACCGCTCCCGATGATGAAATGAAAACACTCCGGAACGCGACGAAAGACGCTGTCGCCGCCGGATTCCTGAATATCGATATAGATTCTTCGACTCTTGTCGTACTCGAAAGACCTGCCCTCGACCGGCAGCAGAGGGACAATTACACGGTAGCCGCCGATATGACAAAATACATCCGTGACCTGGAGCCCGAAGGGATAACGATATCCGTAGGCGGTGAAATCGGAGAGGTTGGAAAAAGCAATACCACCGTGGAGGAACTCCGGGCATATATGGACGGCTATAATAAGCTGATTGGAAAGGACACAAAAGGAATATCCAAGATAAGTGTCCAGACCGGGACGACGCACGGCGGACTGGTACTGCCCGACGGCTCGATTGCCGATGTCAAACTTGATTTCAATACAATCAAGGAACTCGGGAAGGTAGCCCGGGAGGAATACGGAGTAGGGGGAATAGTACAGCACGGTGCATCGACTCTCCCGGATGAAATGTTCGACCTGTTTCCCGAAGCTAATACCCTCGAAGTTCACCTTGCCACCGGTTACCAGAACGCCATATATGACAGTCCTCACTTCCCCGGCGACCTGCTGGAGAAGATGCATGCCTACATTACGGAAAAATATGGCAGCGAGAAAAAAGAAGGGGATACGCACGAACAGTTTATCTACAAGACCAGGAAGAAAGGATTCGGCGGTATAAAGCACGAGACCTGGCACATGCCGGAAGAAAATATGGCGGGCATTATGGCAGAACTGGAAGACCAGTTCACCATGGTATTCAAGAGTTTGAACGCCGTCGACACGGTCGACTTAGTAAATAAGTACGTGGTTATTTAGTACCCCCCCCACCGTCCCGTACAAAGAAAAAACCTTCCAAAATAAAGATAGTTAGAGGGTAACATTTAAGAAATAAAATGAATGAAAAGAAAGTTGATTTATTCAAATATCATATGGATAGGATCAGAAATGCTCCAGAACAAAACATTGTGCGTGAAATTGATTCAATCAAGTGGAGTTTCAAGATATTCCATGGTAACTACGTACAGTTAATAAATATATTAAAGGCTCTAGAAGATAAACCTGAATCTATAAAGCTATGGGACGTTAAGAAAAAAAATGAATTATACCAAGTCTTCGAAGAAATCGGAAGGTTGTTGTTTAATTATTTAGCTGCAGCGTTCATGTTAATAGACCATACAAGACGTTATGTAGATAAAATGTATATGGGTGAAAAATATAAATCGTTTGTGAGTGAATATAAAAAAGAGGTAACTGAACGTTTTGCTAACAATGATAATCATCAGTTAGCAAAAGGTTTAAGGAATTATATACAACATAGGAACCTGCCAGCTATTGGTAGTGTTATTACAGCCACTCCAGAAACAGGTATAAGTAAATCATTCCGGATTCCGGTTGATTCGTTATTATTATGGGATGGATGGAGTAATGTATCCAAGGAAAAGCTTAAAGCTACCGGGGATAGTTTTGTTATTAGAGAATTCATAGAAGAATATTACAAACAGGTTGAGGATTTTCATAAATGGATCTGGGAGAAACAAGTCAAAATGCACAAAGAAGACTACGATAGATTGAATGAAATGAAACAGGAAGCAATACAAGAATTGTTAGAAGCTGGTGTTATAACAGAAAAAGAGATAGAAGAATATTTGCATTAAAGACAAATGTTGGGTGTAACACAGGCTCAATGTTAAACCCTGTTAAACCCGATTTAGCCTCAAAATACGTGGTTAGGCACGACTCTTAAGCAGCCGGTTCTTTTCTATCATTCCCCACCTCAATCATACCCACCCCAATATGACATTAGTCATATCCTCCCCGCAGTCTCGGACGTATAATTGCCATACGAATGAAAAAGGATTAATATATACCCTGCTTCTTAATCCTTAATACATTTGTCGGAATATTCATCTAACGGAGGTAGACCGCAATGGCTGAGATAAAAGTTGACTGTACCGGCGAGACCTGCCCTGTACCTTTAGTGGAGACCAGGAAAGCCCTTCGTAAAGCAGCCGACGGTGATATCGTTGAGGTCACCGGAAATCATCCCGCTTCGAAAAAGGAGATCCCTATGGCGGTGAAAGCCCTGGGATTGAAGCTGCTGGGGGTTGAAGAGTCCGGTAACACCTGGAAAATCAGGATCCGGAAGGAAAAGGAGGGTTAAGATGGCCGAGCAGCAGGATAAAGCTACTATTATCGTTCACAGTGGCGATATGGACAAACTTTACAGCGCCCTCATCGTGGGCAACGGCGCCCTGGCTATGGGAATGGAAGTCTCTCTCTTCTTCACCTTCTGGGGACTCCAGAGGCTTAAAAAGGGCGGACTCGAAAAAGGACCGCTCTCCAAGATGCATATGCTGGGTCTGGGCAAAATGATGGTAAAGATGAAGATGAAGAAGCAGAACGTTGCTTCTCTCGAGAGACTGGTGCAGGATTTCAAGGAACTCGGCGGGAAGATTCTCGCCTGCGATATGACAATGGATATTATGGGTATTAAACCGGAAGACCTTCGTCAGGATTTGATTGAGAATTACTGCGGGGTGGGGACATACCTTGATGAAGCAAGAAACTCGAAAATTACCCTCTTTATCTAAAGAGGAGGGGAAAATGCTGAACGAAAATCATATATATTTGGACAATTCAGCGGCAACCAGGCTTGATGAAAAAGTACTGGAAGCGATGAAACCCTACTTTTTCGAACAATACGCGGTAGCCACATCGGAATTCGCCTACTCACAGGGAATCGAAGTCAGTGAAGCCCTCGAAGGTGCCAGGACCGTCCTGAGCGGAAAGCTGGGCGGTACTCCCGAAGAGTTTATTTTTACATCGGGGAGTACCGAGTCATCGAATATCGCCCTGAAGGGAATGGCGATGTCCGGGAAAAAGGGCAAACACCTGATAGTCTCGAAAATAGAGGACTTCCCGGTGCTGAACAGCGCCAAAGCCCTGGAAAAACAGGGGTATTCGGTAACGTATCTCGATGTAGACGGAGACGGGTTCGTGGATACCGGTGCCCTGAAAAAAGCAATTACCGATGATACCTTTCTTGTTTCTATCCAGCACGCCAATCAGGAAATAGGCACCATCCAGGACATAGAAGCCATAGGCAACGTATGCAGGGAGAAAGGTGTTCCTTTCCATACGGATGCAACGCATACCTTCGGAAGGATTCCAATCGATGTGAAGAAAATACCGGTAGACCTGATAACGGTTGCCGCGCATACTATTCACGGTCCGAAGGGTGTAGGCGGACTGTATGTACGCAAAGGTACGAAACTGGGCAAGTGGATGGACGGCGGATTCCAGGAATTCGACCTGCGCGCCGGGCTGGAGAATATCCCGGGCGCCATCGGATTTGCCAGAGCGATAGAACTGATAACCGATGAAGAGACGGACAGGCTGCGTGAAATGCGCGACCATATAATAAACAGGATTACTGCCGAGATACCGGATACCACTCTCAACGGTCACCGCGAAAAACGGCTCCCGCAGAATGCCAACATATCGTTTCATTACATCGAAGGGGAGTCTATTACACTTCATCTTGATATGCACGGCTATGCTGTAAGTACCGGCTCAGCCTGTTTCAGCCGTTCGCTGGAAGGCAGCCACGTTATTTTCGGCATCGGCGGCGACCACGAGAGAGCGCACGGTTCGATCCGCTTCACCCTCGGAAGGTATAACACTATGGATGAAGTGGACGGTATAGTTGACAGGCTGGCTGAGATTGTCGACGAACTGAGAGGCATCAGCCCGCTTGCCCCCGGAAAAGACTAACAGGAGGGATAATAATGAAATCACCATATAGTGAAACTGTTCTCGAACACTTCCGTCACCCGCATAACGTCGGAAAAATCGAGGACGCCGACGGCAAAGCCCAGGAGGGAAGTCCCGCCTGCGGCGATATGGTAGCGGTATACATCAAAGTTGACGAAAAGACCAAAATCATCGAGGATGTAAAGTTCGAATCATACGGATGCGCTTCGAATATAGCTACCGGTTCGATTATCACCGACCTCGCTATGGGAAAGACCATCGACGAAGCCAAGAAAATAACCTGGAAAGAAGCGGCGGACGCCCTGGGAGGTTTGCCCAAGATAAAAGCCCACTGCTCGGTACTGGCTATCGAGGGACTTCGGTCGGCGATAGAAAACTACGAGGAGAAGCACGGACTGGTCAAGGACAGGAAACCGACCAATATGGAAACGGTCCGCAACCGGCTGAAAAAGGTAATGAATCCGATGGCGGGACTGGACCTGGTCAGGACGGAGCTTGTTGAAGGCATCAAGGTTAAGAACGGCGTAGTCACGGTATCGATATCTCTGCCGCCGGACCATCAGTTCGCATCGGCGATAAAAGAGGAGATAATCGAAAAAATCGAGCCGCTGTGGGATGTAAACGAAGTAATAGTAGAATTCACGGACTAGAAAAAGCTACGAGAGAAAAACCGCCCATGTAAAGTGGTGGCGGGAGGTGTAGAGGATGTATCATATGTGGGACTGGAGTTCGGGAATGGGCTGGTGGATGGGCTTCGGCTTCATCTGGATGATACTGTTCTGGGGAGCAGTAATCGCCCTTATTGTCTGGGCTGTAAAGAAATTTTCCGGAAGAAGCGATTCGAACAGTAAACACAATCCCCTGGATACTGCCAGAGAACGTTATGCCAGGGGAGAAATAACGAAGGAAGAATTCGAACAGATCAGGAAAACACTGTCATAGAAAGCGAAGTATAAATATCGATGTCTGAAAAAACAGCCGAGAAAAAGCGGGAAAAAGCGCATATTGCCGTTACAGGTATGACCTGCACCAATTGCGCTGCTACAATCGAAAAAGGACTTGCGGAAACGCCCGGAGTTGAAAAGGCAAACGTGAGTTTTGCTTCCGAGAAAGCCTCGGTCGAATACGATCCCGAGAAAGTAGACCTGAAAAAACTCCAGGATACCATTTCCGGGTTGGGCTACGGTGTTGCCACGAAGAAATCAATCTTCCCCGTCAGCGGCATGACCTGTGCCTCCTGTGTCGCCCGGGTCGAGGAAGCCCTTTCCGGCGTGTCCGGCGTCGTCTCTGCCAGTGTAAACCTGGCTTCGGAGAAGGCTACTGTCGAGTATACCGAAGGTACGGATATAGCCGAGCTCAAGGCCGCAGTGAAAGATGCCGGATATGGACTCGGTTCCGAAGCTGAGACCCTCGAAGATGTTACCGCAGCGTCGCAGCGTGAACTGCGCGGCGTAAGGAACAGGTTCATCACCGCCGTAATTCTCGCTGTTACTATTATGATACTGATGTGGCTGCCCGATTTCACCGGTAAAAAGTACCTGCTCTGGGCGCTGGCTACTCCGGTCCAGTTCTGGGCGGGACTGAGGTTTTACCGGGGAGCCTGGGGCGCTTTGAAACATCGGACAACCGATATGAATACCCTGGTTGCCGTAGGTACTTCGGCGGCCTATTTTTACAGCGTTGTGGCTGTCCTCTTCCCCGGTATTTTTACCGGTACCGGCGTGGAAGTAGCGCTGTACTTCGATACCTCGGCAATGATTGTCGCCCTGATTCTGCTCGGTCGTTTCCTTGAAACACGGGCCCGTGGACAGACATCGGAAGCCATTAAAAAGCTTATCGGGCTTAATCCCAAAACGGCTCTGGTTGTCCGGGGTGATGAAGAGCAGTTAATTCCCGTCGAGGACGTGCTGGTCGGCGATATAATAATCGTCCGTCCCGGCGAACGGGTTCCGGTGGATGGAATCATCCGCGAAGGGCGTTCCAGCATCGACGAATCGATGATAACCGGGGAAAGCATTCCTGTTGAGAAAAATATTGGCGATGAAGTAATAGGGGCATCCATCAACAAGACAGGCAGTTTCAGGTTCGAAGCTACCAGGGTCGGCAAGGATACTACACTGGCGCGTATCGTCAGGCTGGTAGAGGAAGCCCAGGGCAGCAAGGCTCCGATACAGCGGCTGGCGGATATTATCGCCAGTTATTTCGTCCCCATTGTAATCGGCATAGCCGTTATTACTTTCGTAATCTGGTATTTCGCCGGACCCCCACCGGTACTTACATACGCCCTGCTTAATTTCGTGGCGGTGCTGATTATAGCCTGCCCCTGCGCGATGGGGCTGGCGACACCCACCGCAATAATCGTCGGCACGGGAAAGGGGGCCGAACACGGCATCCTCATCCGCAGCGCCGAGACGCTGGAGAAATCACACAAGATAAACACCGTGATGCTTGACAAGACGGGTACCCTGACACGCGGCGAGCCGATGGTTACCGACATAATTCCGGCAGCATCGAAGCAGGAACTTCTAACCCTGGCGGCAGCCGCCGAGTACGGTTCCGAGCACCCGTTAGGCGAAGCCATAATAAGGGCGGCGACAATGGAAGGACTTGAATTGCCGGCAGCTTCCGGATTTAACGCCGTTCCCGGACAGGGAGTGGAAGCGGTTATTGATAATAAAAATATCGTCCTGGGAAATCTCAGGCTGATTAATGAAAAGAAACTGTCGCTTAACGGATTGAATGAAGAAGCGGAGCGACTCCGCAATGAAGGCAAGACGGTGATGTATCTGGGCAGTGACGGGAAGGTCGAGGGAATAATCGGTCTTGCCGATACCCTCAAGCCGGATGCCGCCGCATCGGTAAAAGCCCTGCAGGATATGGGCGCCGAGGTAGTAATGGTCACCGGCGACAATTCCCGCACAGCGGAAGCCATCGCCGGTGAAGCCGGAATCGACCGCGTCCTGGCCGAGGTACTGCCCGAAAACAAGGCCGAAGAAGTGAAGAAGCTCCAGGAGCAGGGCAGGACTGTTGCTATGGTAGGCGACGGAATAAACGACGCCCCGGCGCTGGCGCAGGCTGACGTGGGGATCGCTATCGGCACCGGCACGGACGTGGCAATGGAAACCGGTGATATTACCCTGATTAGCGGCGACCTCGGCGGAATAGCCACCGCTATCTCATTGAGTAAGCACACGGTCAGGACGATAAAGCAGAACCTGTTCTGGGCTTTCGCCTACAACACCGTGCTTATTCCGGTGGCGGCGGGAGTGCTGTACCTGGCTTTCCACGACGGCGGAGTGCCGTCCGGGCTGCACTTTATTCTCGGCGACTACGGCTTCCTGAACCCTATCCTGGCGGCAGCGGCAATGGCTGCCAGCTCAATCACCGTCGTATCGAACTCTCTGCGGCTGAAAAGATATAAGCCGTTAAAAATAAAATCGAGTAGTGGAGGTAAAACAATGGCAAAAGCAATCGACCCGGTATGCAAGATGGAAATCGAGGAAAGCACGGCAGCAGCGACATCGGAGTACAAGGGAAAGAAGTACTACTTCTGTGCCCAGGGCTGCAAGGTAGCCTTCGACAAAGAACCGGAAAAGTATCTGGCTGGCTAATCAGCCGGATATAAGGGAGAACGAAAAAGGGAGTGTAATACACTCCCTTTTCTTCTATTGGAATTTAATCCTTTAAATCAGTGTTAAGCTGCGGTATTAATTAGCCAGGAGTTTTTCGAGTTCGGCCTGGTTGAAACCGACGACGATAGTGTCATCGACTATCACAACGGGAACACCCATCTGCTTGGATTTTTCCACCATCTCACGAGCCTTGTCTTTGTCCTTGGACACGTCATACTCGGTATAGGAAACTTCCTTCTGTGAAAGATACTCTTTCACCCTCGCGCACCAGGGTCAGGTCGGGGTTGAGTATACAACTACGTTCTTATCCGCCATTCTCACACCTCCGCGTGTTTACATCTTTTTTATAGATATATTATACCGTATCAGGCTGAATCCTGTCACATAAGAATTATTTATGGATCCAACCACCATTTCTTATCATAATCAGGCCTGCCGTAACCCAGGACATCATCCATTTTGATGAAAAGCCCGTTCATAAACGGCGTATGGTCTATCATCCATCTCACCAGGTCGTGAGTCCATCCGTCCACCTTGTTCCACGGGCATACCTTGATGCATTTACCGCAGGAAACACCTTTCGGGTTCTGGAACCGGTACTTCATACAGGTCTCGCTGTTAAATTCCCACCTCTCGTAGCCGTTAATTATCGACTTATCCCCTTTGGAGATGGACCGCGAAGGGCACTCATCGGCGCACTTCATACACTTATTACAGAAGTCCTGCAGACCGAAATCAACCGGCTTGTCCGGTTCAAGAGGCAAATCCGTGGTTACTATCGAAGCCTTGTACCTGAGGCCGAGGAACGGGTTCAGCACTATATTCGCCCGGCTGAGTTCGCCTATTCCGGACAGCATAAGCAGCGGCGGCACGACAACCTCGTATCCCCTGATTGAATGGAGCTTTGCCGGGTATCCCAGCGCTCTGATATACGACGCAATAATACCGCCGATATAGCCGCACATTGCATAGCCGCGACCGCTCTGGGAAGCCGATATCCAGTCGTTGCCGTCGGCGGCTTCCATTGTTTCGAGCCCCTGGTCGACGGCAATACATACGGCATATTTATGATTACATTCGATTGGATTACCGCGCATATCATGGCTGTAGACCGCCCACTGCGGAAGCTCGCAGATTCCGACAATATCGGCACCGACAAAATAGGCGGCGCTCTTGATATGGCGGCTTAACACGACGGGGTCATCCGGCAAATTCACCTTCTCCGCTGCAGGTTCGCCGGACTGTGCCGCCATCCCGGGCGGTGGTCCTATCTGGTTCAGGGCGGACATCAGCGTCATGGACAGAGATGTAGGCGCTCCCCGCATGGTCGAGCCTGCGACAGGTGGAGAACCGGTATTTTCCCTCCTGGCACGGGCGAACGCCATTTCCCTTTCGTCGAATCTCTCGATGGAATCGGTGATACGGGTAGTAGGTTCTTCTACCCTCCTCAACTTCTCCATCGGATAGGGTCCGAGCCGATACTTACCGGCTAGTATCCCCGAGTATTCTGTGCTCATACGCAGCTCCTTACCTGTGACAATTCTGATAGTATCTCAGTAATACATCACGGCGGAGCAAACTCCGCCGTGTATATTTATCTAATCTAGTTCGTACCCGGGTTGCCGCCGGGCAGGTGCTGGTCGTGGCTGTGACGCATAAACCACATACTCCTGGGAGTCCCGGTGGAAGCCATCGAGGTACGCCATTCGAGCATCTCCTGCCTCAACTCTTCGTAATTCTTGTGGATGGATTCATACAGGCGCGCGTTTTCAAGCGCAATGGCGCCGAGGTTAGCTACAGCCTGTACAAAGTATATCTCGTCATCGGTAAATTCGTGCTTTTCCGATGTATATACCCTGACAACGCCGATAATTTCTCCCCTCAAATTCATCGGCACCGACAGGATGGACTCGATCCCTTCTTCCTCTTTTAACTCAGGATACTGTACCCTGCTGTCGTTCTTAGAATCCAGGACAGTTACAACCTCGCCTGTCATCACCTGCGATATACTCTTATCTGCCAGAAGCGGGCCTTTATCAACGTATTCATCGCTCAATCCGTACGTAGCGGTATGCAGCAGCGTTTTCCTGTCAGCGGAAAGCAGGATAAGGGAACAGCCTTTAGCATTAAGAGCAGCGGTTACGTCTTTCACGATGGAATGTAAAACACCGTCGGGTTCGCGTTCCGAGTTAACATCCGCCGCTACCGTATAAAGAGCTTTCAGGTAATTTTCTTTCTCATCAGCCATTATTCAGCCCCTTCTTTATCTCATATATTTTACAGAATTGTAGCACCGTCCGGCAGGAAAGGTAAATCCTTACCGGATACCCAGCAGTCGGGCAGCGTTTCCGCCGAGCATATCTTCGATGTCTTCCGCAGGCAGAGCAAGTTTTCGTATTTCTTCTATATATTGAGCCGCACCGGCTGGATTTCGATCGTAGTTAAACGGCCAGTCGCTGCCGAACATAAGTTTTTGCGGACTGATATTGGTAAGCGCGCTTTGTACCGCCGCCATACCGATTTCCCTGCCTGCCATATTGAAGTACAGCTTGTCGAAGTACTCCCGCCATGGTCTGCTGATAAGAGGCTCTCCCTGGTAAAGGCTGGGACAGCCGGGACCAACGTATCCCATATAGGCATCCAGCCTCTCCAGGACGGCTGAAACACCCCCGCCGAAATGGTTCATTATCATTACCAGACCGGGAAAGTCTTCGAGGACCCCTCCCAGACACACTTTCAGTACAGCCGCACACATATCGAGTTCGCGTGCCATGACGTAGTACAGGGCATACGAGGCATGCAGAGAGTCCAGTCCGGGTGGCTCCAAGGTAACGTGAACATCGACCGGTATGCCCAGCTCCGATGCTTTTTCGTAAAAAGGCCACATTTCGCGGGAATCCAGCGCCCGACCGTCATTCCAGGTCCAGATATGCACACCCTTAAGACCAAGCTCCGTAACCGCTCTATCGAGTTCATCGAAGGCGGGTTTACCGCCGAGAGGTGGGACCGTTGCGAATCCGACGAACCGATCAGGGTTCTCACGAACGATGCCGGCGCAGAAATCATTCCACCTCTGGCACTGGTCGAGGGTGATTATAGGATTGGTTGTCAGCAGAGCGATGTCGATTCCGGCGGCATCCATAAACTCCAGGTGAGACCCGGCCCGTCCTGCTTCCTCGAACGACCTTATTTTCATCTTACCGTCCGTATCCCAGTAGCGTTCGCAGACCTTGCCCGACTCGCTTTCCCCCTTTTCCAGTTTATCAAGAGTTGCCAGGTGGTGTTCCATATCGATAATCATACGCAGACCCTCACTCCAAATGATGCTGGCAGTGTAGCATGTAGTCTCCATAGCGTCAATTCAGCTATTGATCGGGACATTCCTCTCCCTCGACGGGAGAGGATAGGTGAGGGTGAAAAGCAGCGATTTGCACGTAGCCCCCTCACTCTAACCCTCTCCCACGATGGGGAGAGGGAATTTCTTCAGAGGATCCCTGACTATCTCCGCCTTCTCCCGTTCGTCCTGAGCCTGTCGAAGGACGAACCCATCTCCTGCCCGCCCGCCGAAGCCTTGGCGTAGGCAGGTCATTGCGAGACTCCGCCTTCTCCCGTTCGTCCTGAGCCTGTCGAAGGATGAACCCATCTCCTGCTCGCCCACCGAAACACTTGTCCTCCGAAGTTTTAACGTAGGCGGGTCATTACGAGATTCCGCTTTCTCCCGTTCGTCCTGAGCCTGTCGAAGGATGTACCTATCTCCGTCATTGCGAGGGCGAAGCCCGTGGCAATCCATCTTTCGCTGTCATTGCGAGACTCGGCGTCAATAGCCGAGGCGTGGCAATCTCTACAATCGAACCTGGTTGTGATCCTCGGTTCACCCCCTTAACATACAAGGGGAAAGAGTTTGAGAGAGGGGCTCCGCCCCTCTCTCTTATTTACTCCCCCCTTCTGTCATTCCCGCCCTTCCTTAATCTATGTTTATAAATCTGTTGAGCGGGAATCCACACTCCGGTTTGCCCGTCAAAGCCCTGGCGCAGGCGGATCATCGCGAGACTCCGCCTTCTCCCGTTCGTCCTGAGCCTGTCGAAGGACAAACCCATCCGATTGACATTCACAACCTCAATTATTAAAGTGTAAAATAGCGTTCTGAAGACAGGAGACGTTGTATGAAAGGTACCGACAAATACTGGAACCCGATAATGGAGACGATGCCCCTCGAGAAGCTGCGCCAATATCAGCTCATAAAGTTCAGGAACATCTTCAAATGGGCTTATGAGAATTCACCGTTTTATCACGGGTTGTATAAGGATGCCGGTCTCGAGCCGGGCGATATAAAGTCGTTCGACGACATAAAAAAGGTCCCCAAAACAGACAAGGCGATGCTGAGAGATATCCAGAAACGCGAGCCTTTCCCGTACGGGACGATACTTTCCGTGCCTATCGAAGAAGTAACCGAGTACCGCCAGACCAGCGGGACGACCGGACAGCCGGTGTACCACCCCGAAACGTGGCAGGACTGGGACTGGTCGGCTGAATCCTGGGCGTACGCGCTGTACGCTTACGGCATCCGGGAATATGACAGGGTATTTATGCCGTTCGGCTACAGCATAAACATAGCCTTCTGGGCGGGACATTACGCTGCGGAGAAACTTGGCTGCGAAGTAGTCCCCGGCGGCGTTCTGAATACCGAAGCCCGTATACTGAAAATACAGGAGCTAAAGGCGACGGCTCTTATGGCGACGCCGACTTACGTTCTCGGTATGGCTGACACCGCCAGGAAGCTGGGCATCGACCCGGCGAAGGACCTGGAAGTAAGGAAGATAGTCGTTGCCGGCGAACCCGGCGGCAGCATCCCGGCGACCAAAAAGCGTATGGAGGAAGCCTGGGGAGCGAAAGTCTACGACCAGGTCGGCGCTACCGAGATAGGCCACTGGGGTTACGAGTGCGAAGCCCAGTGCGGACTGCACATTCACGAAGGTTTTCACCTTGTCGAGATAGAGGACGTCGAGACCGGCGAACTTATCACCGAACCGGGCAGGAAAGGCAGCATGGTGATTACCACCTTCGACCGGTACGCCCACCCCTGCGTCAGGTTCGATTCAAAGGATATAATCGAGCTGGGACCGCCGGAGACATGCCGGTGCGGTCGTACCTTCCGCCTTGTTCCGGGCGGTGTTACGGGACGCGCCGACGACATCACCAAGGTAAAAGGCGTCCTCCTGGCGCCCGCCGCAATCGAGGAAGTGGTCAGGGCGATACCTCAGCTCGGTGACGAATACGAGGTAGAGGTTACCAAGAAAGGTGATATCGATAACATCTCGCTCAAAGTGGAGCTGCCGCCCGAATACGAGAAAGAACTGGAGTCCATCAGGGACGAGTTGACCCGGCAGCTCAGGGACAAGACCAGCCTGAGATACGACCTGTATTTCACCTCTCCCGGGTCGCTGCCCAGGTACGAAACGAAGGCAAAGAGGTTCAAGGACCTGCGCAGGGACGCCCATTAACCATAGAAATAACTGAGACGGGAGTACTGAAAAGTGACTGCTGATGTAGAAAATATTAAAGAAATGGCCGAAAAAATAGCCCTTATCAAAAAAGAAGCCCAGGAACTGAAGGAAATGTCCGGCGGCATCCAGGCCGTCGATAAAAACGTCGACCGCATTCTCTCCAGCGTCAAGATGCTGGAAATCAATGTCAGTGACATCGCCGAAATTCTTTAGGATTTCAACACTGTTAATCAAATACCACAAAGAACCTGCGCCGGGGAATTCGAGAGGAGCCGATTCGTTTTAACCCGGGACTTTTTCAAGTTTCAAATCAGCCTTTTCCGAGCCTGACGGCTTCATTGAAACAGGATTTCAATTGTTAAAGTACATACGAGTCGTTTTTTTGTTTTCATTCGTTTTCCAGACCAAACGAACCGGGCTGCAACGTTAAAATGGCGGCGTGGTATTCCAGTATTTTGGCAACGACATCTCTGACATCGCCCGTGTCCGATTTATTGAGGTTGAACTTTTTACGGTAGTAGCCGGCCAGGTATTTCGAAGCCGCTTCAATCGCCTGAGGGGTGAGCGACCCGTTTTCAAAGATAGTGCGGTACTTCGCGTGGAACACGGCCATTTCGGAATCGAGGTCCTGTACCCCGGTGAGGACAAGGTAATTTTCGTGTTCAGCGGGGGTGAGGGTATCGGAGTAGAAGCCGTGTTTACGGGCGTTGGTATTGCCCGGCTGGCCGCCGGGGCGCCTGCGGGAGCGCTTTTTTTTCGGTACAGTTTCCATAGTGCTATTCCTTTAGTGTGAGGGATTTACGGGTCTAAGGGCAGA
The DNA here is from genome assembly GCA_034416335.1 of Dehalococcoidales bacterium. GTDB lineage: Bacteria > Chloroflexota > Dehalococcoidia > Dehalococcoidales > UBA2162 > MGML01. The sequence continues at coordinate 217,636 of DAOULV010000001.1, read as the reverse complement.
ATAGCACAGGTGTTCCACAGGGGCAATGGAGTTATGTCGTTAATATAAACCCAACCCTCTTCCGTCTCCCTCTCCCTTAATAAGGGAAGGGAGAGACTTAAAAAGAGGATTCAAGTCAATCAAGGATCATTTGTTAATGAAATGGAACGGCAGTTTGAGAGGGCAAGGAGTCGGGGGATGGAAATTGAAATTGACGGTGGCTGGTGACCAGCCTGTAGGTCTTCTTTACGTTATTCTCCCACCACTGTCATTAAGAGATTCTCCGCCTTCCCCCGTTCGTCCTGAGCTTGTCGAAGGACGAATCAGTCTCCTGTTTACCCGCCGCAGCCTTAGCGTAAGCGGGTCATTGCGAGGGCGAAGCCCGCGGCAATCCGTCCCCTCGCTGTCATTGCGAGACTCGGCGTCAACAGCCGAGGCGTGGCAATCTCTAATAATGATTATGTGTTGTTCGTATGAGATAGGGGGTGTATAATCGGCATAATTGAAAAGATCTAACCGGAGGTATAATCCTCTATTGAATACACCATATGAAGAACCAAAACGTCACTTCTAATTCTCATGCGAAAATATAATACGTGCTTTTCTGAATCCATAGAAAGGACAAAAGAATATGTCGTATAGATCAGATAATATCGCTGCAGTGATTAAACGTTTGAACAATCAATATTTTTTACCAGCAATTCAACGTGAGTTCGTTTGGAGTCAGAATCAAATTGTATCTCTCTTCGATTCAATTATGAGAGGTTATCCTATTAGTTCGTTTCTATTCTGGGAATTAGACGATAAAAATCGAGATAACTGGGAAGTTTATAAATTTATCGAAAATGCTTCCTATGGAGGAACACACAATGAGCTAGCAAGTATCGATGGTATTCATGATTTAACTCTTATTCTTGATGGCCAACAGAGATTAACATCATTGATTATAGGTCTTAAAGGCAGTTACACGACAAAGGTAAAGTATAAAAAATGGGACAATCCGATTGCTTGGATAAAGCAACGCCTTTACCTGGACTTACTTGTGGATCCAAGAAGCGAAATTGAAGATGGAGAATCCGGTATACATTATGGATTTGCATTTTTAAAGAATCCACCTGATAACGATGTATCGCATCATTGGATAAAAGTTGGAAAGATACTGGACTTTGACGATGAAGATAGGTTTTACGAATTTAGACAAGACGAGAAAGACAAATTACACGATAGCGTTACTAAGGGGCAAATAGCAATTTTTGAACGCAATCTTGAACGATTATATCGGGCTGTATGGAAGGATGATGTGATTTCTTATTACACAGAAAATGACCAAGATTATGACCGTGTATTGGATATCTTCGTCCGAGCCAATGAAGGCGGTACGAAATTAAGTAAATCAAATCTATTGCTGTCAATGATTACATCAAAATGGAAAGGCGTAAATGCTAGAGAAGAAATTTACAATTTCGTCGACCGTCTAAATGATGATCTTCTTAGAAAAATAACTTAGATGAAGATTTCATAATGAAATCGTGTCTAGTATTATCTGATCTTCCAGTCGCATATAAAGTTCAAAATTTTAACAACGCAAACCTAACTCTTATTCAAAGTAAATGGGAAAAAATTAAGAGTGCGGTCGAAAGGACTATCAATCTCACTAATAAGTTTGGAATCGATCGAGATACTCTCACAAGTGCTAACGCATTAATACCAATAGCTTATTATTTAATTCAACATCCACATCTGACATTAATGGGAGAGAGTGAATTTGATATTGAAAATACTGCTTTGATTCGTAGATGGTTTACAGCTTCTCTATTAAATAATGTATTTGGAGGATCTTCTGACAGTATCCTTACTAATATCAGAAATGTCCTGCAGAAAAATGCAAGTTCGGAAGATTTCGTTCTCTCTGAGATAAATAAAGAAATCGCAAAATCTGGTAGACAATCGTACTTTGACGATGATGCTCTAGATAGTTATCTCAGCATTATGTATTCGCAGCGGTTGTCATTTTTAGCTTTATCTATTTTATATGATGATAATAACTGGGGAGTGATTCCGTATCATAAGGATCATATTTTTCCCCAGTCGCTATTTAATCTCCGTGCAATGAGAGAAGCTGGTTTTGATGACACGAAATGGTATAGATTTAACCAGCTCAAGGACAGAGTAGGAAACTTGGAGTTGTTATTAGCTCATGAAAACGAAGAAAAATCTAATACAACGTTTGAGAAATGGATCGAAACGAGAAATTCCAGATTTTTAAAACGACATTTAATACCAGATAGCCCTGAGTTGTGGAAATTTGAAAATTTTGAACAATTCATTGAGGAAAGAGAATTCCTTATAGTAAAGAGACTCGGTGAGTCGATCGGTCACGCAGAAACAGAGAAGTAGCAAATGGCAAAGATTAGGAAGGATAAGCTATTTAGGCAAGGCTCGTCCTACGCAAAAGCTAAGGATTTACCAAAGGTGGAGTCTTATCAATAAGAGTGAGTTTACACCTATACTACATAACTGATGAGTAAGGTTTTTAATCGTTGATTTTCTTGATTCCAGCCTAGTTTGGAATGACGAAAAAGGTCACGGGGATTATGGCATTTCAACTACGACCATTATTTGCATAAGGAGATAATGATGGCAAATAAACCTGGGCCACAACCTGATGTGAAATATTACCCAAAATGTAAAAACGATCTGGTAAACGTCCCACGTGACCAGATGACTTCAAGAGGATATGTAAGAAAGATGGGACAGTTTCACCGCATACCCATACTTATGTGTGTAAATCGTGCGGAAATAAATGGGAAATTAACCAACAAAGGTGATTTATAACGGGTTTATGTACTTCATACAAAGGGTGATATAATGCATAATCAATTTACTATATCACATACAGCATATTGAATGGATAGACAGCATATTATCTTGTCAGTGCTTCTTACATTGCCTTTCTTGGGGATTGAAGTTAGTCCGGTGGGTAACAGTAGTTGGATAACTTCTATTATAATATGGGGTCTTTGGTTTATCTTATTAGCTTTTTATAATAGGAGGGTTATTAAAAAAGTGATACCGGTCAGGATTAGAAGTCCTTTTTATATCAGTAATGGAGAAAAGAAAGCCATTACATCTTGGCTTGAGTCAGCACTTACTGATGATAGGACTCATATATCAGATAGAATACAAATATTAAGTGTAGATTATGAATTTCATATAAGCTCAACAGAACCATATATAGATATTTTAGTAAAAGTAAAAAATTGCGCAATCTTTCCCGTGCAAATAATTGGAGTTAAGGGAGTATTAGTAATTGACGGAATGCCATGCCTTGATTCCATTACAAGCGAAGACTCTTTTATTTTACAACATTTTCATTGGGATACTGTACAATGCAGACAACCCATCAGATATGAAACAGCACAAAAGTTGATTAACTATAGGGATAGTAATAAAGAAATCCATCTTAATTTGAGTAGATGCTATCTTATAGTCCAAAGTGAAGAGCCTGCTTCCGATCAAACACTTGTGAATATAAAATTCGGTAATCAAGATAATGTGAGATTACTTAACCTATAAGAGTTTTACTCCATATTCTCAAATTCAATAAGTTTAAAGGATTGTTATTTATCGAGATTGTTATCCGCCTACGCCAACCCGCCTACGTTAAAACTTCGGCGGACAAGCAGGAGACGGGTTCGTCCTTCGACAGGCTCAGGATGAACGGGAGAAGACGGAAGCTCGTAATAACCCGCCTGCGCCAAGGCTTCGGCGGGCAGGCCACTCCTACACTAACCCGCCTACGTTAAAACTTCGGCGGACAAGTGCTTCGGCGGGTAAATCAGGGTGTGGATTCCCGCCCTTATTGGAAATTCTAAATCCTAATTCCTAAACCCTAAATAAATTCAAAGTACTAATAACCCAATAAAACTCGTGTTTCGAGATTGGCAATTCTTACAATAAATCCGAAACTACCGTCAAATCCTATTTTCCTTCCCTCGCCATTTGCCCACTCCCGCAGCCGTCACTCAACATTAAAACAGAACACCGACTGCAGAAAATGCTATTTTCGAGCAACCCTCTTGCCTTTTCAAGGAGAGAGGGTCGACTCGTAACCGGGAGAGAGGATTATAGAAGAAAGGTATTGTTCAAGTAGATAAAATCTGGCTTTTGTGAAGGTTTTCCGGATCTCGGTTTTCATCGTGATGGTAAAAAGGTATTGACATAGAACAAAAGTTCTTGTATTATATCTGAAACATTTTTCACACTATCAACTTTATTACATAAATATTAATTGTTACCGTTGATTTTGTATGCTATCATTAAGTTGAGACGAATATGACCACCGAAAAAGGAAAAGCACTGGAGTTAGCCATAGGCCAGATCGAAAAACGGTTTGGCAAAGGCTCAATCATGAAGCTGGGTGAATCTGCCGCCCTGACACAGGTGGAGGCTATCCCCAGCGGTTCTTTATCGCTAGACATGGCTTTAGGAATAGGAGGAGTTCCCAGGGGACGAATAGCCGAGGTTTTCGGTCCCGAGTCCTCGGGGAAGACCACTCTGGCTCAGCATATAATTGCTGAGACACAAAAGAGAGGAGGAATAGCTGCCTATATCGATGTTGAGCATGCTCTGGATCCCACCTATGCTCATCGATGCGGAGTCAATGTCGATGAGCTGTTAATCTCCCAGCCGGATACCGGCGAGCAGGCACTGGAGATTGCGGACGCCCTGGTCAGGAGCGGAGCCGTCGATATCGTTGTTATCGACAGTGTTGCCGCCCTGGTCTCGCAGGCTGAAATCGAAGGAGAGATGGGAGATACCCACGTTGCTCTCCAGGCCCGTCTTATGTCACAGGCACTCAGAAAACTTGCCGGCGCAATCGGTAAAACCGGTACCTCAGTCGTATTTATAAATCAGCTGAGAGAGAAAGTCGGGATCGTCTTCGGTAATCCTGAGGTAACCCCGGGAGGAAGGGCACTGAAGTTCTACAGCTCGGTAAGGATAGACCTGAGGAGAACCGATTCGATAAAACAGGGGAACCAGATAACAGGCAGTCACGTAAGAGCCAGAGTAGTAAAAAATAAAGTAGCTCCTCCATTCAGAACCGCTGAGTTTGACATAATGTTTGACAATGGCATAAGCCATGAGGGAGAGATAATCGACCTGGGTGTAGAACTGGGGCTGGTCACCAAATCCGGTGCTTTTTTCTCGTATGGTGATACTCGTCTGGGGCAAGGAAGGGAAAACGCGAAGAACTACCTATCTCAAAATCCTGAACTTGTCGAGGAAATTGAGCAGAAAATAAGAGCCTCAGCCGTCACCAATCAGAATTCTCTGACTGATGAATAATATTGTCCTGAACTGACATTTAATATATATACAACAGGCGTATTGAAAGCTGAGGTTACAGACAAAACCTCGGCTTTGTTTGTTTATAAAGGCAGGAAATAAATGGGAAAGATAACCGCCCTCCGGGCCGGAAAAGGCAGGAGAAAGCGGGTGAACATATTTCTGGACGGCAAATTCGCCTTCAGTCTGGAGGCTGAAGTAGCGGTTAAAGAAGGCTTGAGAGTAAACCAGGAGCTGTCTCCCGAAAAAATAGCGGAGATAACTTCCGCGGATAGTTACCGCCGATGCTATGATGCCGCCGCCCTTTTCCTCAGTTATCGCCCCCGCAGCGAACCCGAACTGCGGGAAAGACTCCGCAAGCGTAACTTCACGGCTGAAAGTATAGACGCCGTCGTTTCCAGGATGAAAGAGCAGGGACTGGTAGACGATACCGCTTTTGCCAGATTCTGGGCGGAAAACCGTGATTCTTTCAGCCCCCGCAGCCAGTGGCTGACCGGAATGGAGCTACGGCGTAAAGGAGTTTCCGAAGAAGTAATTCAACAGGCTGTAGGTGTTCTCGATGATAACGACAGCGCCTATCGGGCAGCCTTTAAAAAAGCACGAAATTTACCACGGCAAGATTATCAGAGTTTCCGCCGCAGGCTGGGTGAACACCTGCAGCGGCGGGGATTCGGCTACGGAGTGATAAACGATACCGTGAAACGGCTCTGGAATGAGCTGGAGAGTGAATCTTAATAAATTTGTTAACCGGAAATTATCCGGAAAGTGAGGTGGAAAATGGAAACGGGATTAGTATATGTGGCTTTGGTTTCCATGTTCTTTATCGGCCTGGTTTTCGGCGGGATAATCGTCTTCTTCTTCAGGCGGATGGCTATAAATCGCCAGCTCCGTACCGCCCAGAGGAAAGCCGCCCGTACGGTGGCGGAAGCCAGGGACGAATCGAAAGAAATACTTAAAGAAGCCAAAGAAGAAATCGAGAGAAACAAGGCAAAAAACGAAACGGAACTCCGTGAAAGGCGCACCGAACTCCAGCGGCAGGAGAACCGGTTGTCCAGCAAGACAGAATCGCTGGAACGCAGGCTCGAATCCGTTGAACAGCGCGACCGAAATCTGGCAAATAAAGAGAAGAACATAGAGACCCTTCGGAATGAGATTTCGGATATAAGAGAGAAGCAGATCAAGCAGCTTGAAGAGGTATCCGGAATGTCCAACACCGAGGCAAAACAGGAACTGCTGGACAGAATGGAACTGGAGACCAAAGACGAGACTTCCAGACGTCTCCGGGAATGGGAAGAGAAGCTGAAAGAGGAAAGCGACAAGATAAGCCAGGTAATACTCGCCCAGACTATTCAACGCTGTGCGTCGGATGTCGTCTCCGAGATATCCGTTGTAAGCGTGCCTCTGCCGGGAGACGAAATGAAAGGCAGGCTGATAGGCAGGGAAGGACGAAATATCAGGGCGCTGGAACAGGCTACCGGAGTCGACCTTATCATAGACGATACGCCTGAAGCGGTTACGCTGTCCAGCTTCGACCCGGTGAGGAGAGAAATCGCCCGTCTTTCACTGACGAAGCTTATTACCGACGGAAGGATACACCCGGCACGTATCGAAGAAATAGTATCCAAGACCAGGGAAGAGGTAGACGCGACAATCTACTCAACCGGTGAACAGGCGGCATTCGAGGTGGAAGTGCCCGGACTGCGCCCTGAAATAATCAGGCTGCTGGGACGGCTGAAGTACCGCACCAGTTACGGCCAGAACGTGCTGAACCACTGCAAGGAGGTAGCCTTCCTTGCCGGAATGATAGCTTCCGAACTCGGGGCAAACGTGGCTATCGCCAAGAAAGCCGGCCTGCTGCACGATATAGGTAAGGCTGTAGACAGGGAGATCGAGGGGTCTCACGCCAATATCGGCGCCGACCTTGTTAAACAGTGGGAGAAATCACCCGAAGTCGTACAGGGAATCGCCGAACACCATCTCGAGACAACAAATACCAGCATCTGGGGTTACATAGTTTCCGCCGGCGATGCTATCAGCAGCGCCAGGCCGGGAGCAAGACGTGAATCCCTGGAAAACTATCTGAAACGTCTTACCGCCCTCGAGGATATAGCCAACAATTTCAAGGGTGTGGAGAAATCTTTCGCTATCCAGGCCGGTCGTGAAATTCGCATCCTGGTAAAACCGGAAGAGATAGACGACCTTGGCGCAATGAGAATGGCGCGGGATATCGTAAAGAAGATAGAAGAAGGACTCGAGTATCCCGGTCAGATAAAGGTCACCGTTCTCAGGGAGACGAGGGCGATAGACTACGCCAAGTAGGAAGGTAAACAAAACATATGATAATACTGGCAATAGGAGATATTATCGGCAGGCCGGGAAGGCTGGCAGTTCAAAAAATCCTGCCCGGTCTGCGTGACCAGTACAATATAGAAATGGTAATCGCCAACGCCGAAAATATTGCCGGAGGCATAGGCGCAACTCCGGCAACCGCCAACGAACTGCTCGGATGCGGTGTTGATGTGATGACATCCGGCAATCATATCTGGGCACATAAAGAAATCCTGCCGTATCTTAATGACGATACGCCGCTTATCCGCCCTCTCAATTACCCGGAAGGCGTGCAGGGCAGAGGCTACATTATCAAGGATAAAGTCGCCGTAATCAACCTGATAGGACGTACTTTCATGGCCAGCTATGACTGCCCTTTCCGGACAACGGATGCGCTGCTGGAAGAACTGGGCAACAAACCGGTAATCAAGGTGGTCGATTTTCATGCCGAGGCTACCTCGGAAAAAGTAGCCCTGGGAAGATATCTGGACGGACGGGTCAGTGCTGTCCTCGGCACTCACACGCATGTCGGCACGATAGACTCACGCATACTGCCCGAAGGTACAGCCTATGTGACCGATATCGGGATGACCGGGCCGAAAGACTCGGTAATCGGTGACAATATCGAAGATGTCGTGGAGAGGTTTCTGACGATGATTCCGAAGCGGCTGTCAGTCGGGAAGGGGACGGTCATTTTTACGGCGATGCTTCTCGACATCAATAACAAAACAGGCAAAGCTACCAGTATCGAGCGCATCTACCAGGAGATTGAAGGAGAAGACTAGTGCCCAAGGTTGACCTGCATGTACATTCCTCGGTTTCGGACGGGGTCCTCAAACCCGCCGGGGTAATCGAGAAAGCAGTCGAACTGGGGCTTACCGCCATCTCTCTGACCGACCACGATAACGTAGACAGCATTGCACCGGCGCTGAAAGCCGCGAAAAAACATCCGTCTCTCACGTTCATACCCGGACTCGAAATCAGCACGGACACTTCCACGGGAGAAGTACATATTCTGGGCTATTTTATCGACCACACAAATAAAGACCTGCTGGCATCCCTGAAAAGAATGCGAAGCTCGCGACTGGGACGGGCACGAAAAATGATAGAAAAACTGGATAAACTGGGTATGCCGGTAGAATGGGACAAAGTAAGAGAAATTTCAGGCAACGGTTCCGTCGGAAGACCGCATATCGCCCGGGCTTTACTGGAGAAAGGGTACATCGCTACCATCAAGGAAGCCTTTTCAAAGTACCTCGCTTTCGGCGGACCGGCATATGTCCCGAGAGAGAAAATGACCCCGGCGGAAGCTGTCGACCTGATAATCAAGGCTGGCGGGCTTGCGGTACTGGCACATCCTCTAAATATGAGCAATCTCGACAGGCTATTAAGGGCACTGGCAAAATCAGGTCTCTCCGGTCTTGAAGCGTATTACAAGGACTATACCGTCGAAGACAGGGAAAGCCTTGCCAGACTTGCTGAAAAGCACGGTTTAATTACTACCGGGGGTACCGACTATCACGGACTGGATGATAATACCGAAGTTATGATGGGTGAAGCAGGTGTACCGCCTTATGTCGTGGACAACCTTACAGCACTGGCAGAAAGACGGACCCTCAAGCCGACACTACAATAGCAGGAGAGAAATATGGTATTACAGGTTATATTACTGACAATTGCCGCATACCTGTTCGGTTCCATTCCGGCTGCTTATCTGGTAGCCAGGTGGAGACGCGGCGTGGACATCAGGAAGCACGGCAGCGGTAATGTCGGTGCCGCCAACACTCTCACCGTCGTCGGCAAACGCTGGTCAATAGCCGTAACCATCTTCGATATCGGTAAAGGCGCCCTGATGGTATATTTCGCCCAGCTCCTGGGTCTCAATGCCGCCCTGCAGGCTCTGGTAGGAATCGCCACTATTATCGGTCACGACTGGCCGGTATTCCTGCGTTTCCAGGGAGGGCGCGGTGTTTTCACCAGCCTCGGCGTTATTACGATACTAAATCCCTGGCTGGGACTGATAGCTTTAGTTTATCCTTACCTGTTTTTCGCACCGTTCAGGATGTTAGCACTTGGAGTAGCTACTGTATTGTTGATTTTGCCGATACTCGCCGCGTTAGCCAACAAACCGTTTGGTATAGCTGAACCGCTGACTATAACAATAGCAATGGTGGTTATATTGCTGGTAATGGCTGTCCGGCGGCTGACCGCACCGAGAAGTCCTATCAGTAGGGACGTGCCACTTTCTGAACTTATTACCTACCGCCTGCTGTTCGACAGGGACATAAAAGACCGGAAAGCCTGGATTAACCAGGAGAGGTCATAAGATAGTTTAACCATCCGCATACAAAACATTATAGTGTGTTGTAAATAAAAAAATCTGTTATAATTGCCGCAAAAGGCATCATTATGGACATGTTTGATATTAACAATAATCCTTCACAAAAACGAAAACGCAACGTGAATAAACTCGCAGTTCGTATAGCTAAAAAAAATGGGAATGGCCAGCCAGTATCTAGCGCTGCTAATGCAAGAGATATTGTTACTAATTGGATAGAACAAAATTTACCAAATTATCAAATATGTACAGGATTACCTGAAGTAGATGATAGATATGAAGCCTGGAGAGTATCTCTTCTTGATGATAATAATCAAGTACTCGGCGAATTAATGATATCATGTAGCGACGGGAGAATAATCCATACAACAAAAAGGGAGATCATTTTATCACGACTTATTCCACAGAATTGTCCAATTAATCAATCTATCCAGATAGGCAATATACCCCAATACACAAATATCGCCAATTCAACAATTGTATGTGGAGATTCAAGAGCAGTTCTAGGAGAAGTCGAAGATGAGTTTTTTAGCCTGGTGATAACTTCTCCTCCGTACTACAATGCCAAACCAGAATATAGTGAATATACAAATTATCAAGAGTATTTATCACTCCTGACCCAAGTATTCGAACAATGTCATAGAACTCTCCTTGAAGGAAGATTCATTATTGTTAATGCCTCTCCAGTTTTAGTAAGGCGACCTTCAAGAAATAAATCTAGTAAACGTATCCCCGTTCCTTTTCATATCAATGAAATATTAGAAAATATAGGATTTGATTTCATTGACGATATTATTTGGGCAAAACCATCTGGAGCTGGATGGAATACTGGGAGAGGTAGACGGTTTGCAGCTGACCGAAATCCACTACAATATAAGCCAGTTCCAATAACAGAATATTTTCTCGTTTATCGCAAAAAAACCGATAAACTCATTGATTGGAACATTAGAAACCACCCAGACCAAGAAGCTGTCAAACAATCAAAAATAGAAGATGGTTATGAAGTTACGAATTTATGGTACGAAAAACCTTCTCATCACCAGCAACACCCGGCTACTTTCCCAGTAAACATTATAGAAAAGTTAATATCTTACTATTCGTTTAAAAACGAACTTGTACTTGACCCATTTGCAGGAATAGGAACTGTTGGAAAAGCCGCAATTACTCAAGGAAGAAGATTCTTCCTTATTGACAACGAGAGTAAATACTGTAATGTAGCAATTAAGGAACTCACTCATGAAACAGAAATCCAAAATAGCAGAATTCGATTTACAGGTATCTAGTCTCCGAAAGAGCCTCAATCAAGCTGCAACTTCATATTCCCCCTCAGAAGTTAAGGAGATAGTGTTTGCTATTTTCACTGGTAAAAATTACCGCAGCATAACCGAACTACCAACTAGGCAATCTATCTCTGTGTATTCGGGATGGACAATTAATCTCGTACACCGCGCAAAACTAAAATATGCAGAGAAGTGGAAAGAAAATCTATTAGAACTTACTTCAAGAAAAGGGGCATCCAAAGAAGAAAAATGGTTGCGAGTATGGCTTCTAGGGTTAACACAAAAAACTGCGGTGAATCTTGGCATAAAAGCATCAAAATACAATGATTATTTGCAAATTGTAGAAAAATCAACTGATGAAGCCGTGAAAAATATGATTTGGCAGCCTAGTACCATTGAACTTTCTAACGCCACCGCTGAAAAAATCTCATTATCACCTAGTGATAGTATATGGTTACTTCAAATCGCAGGAGCTGCAGTGCTAACAATACGTGGATCAAAAAAATCCTCTGCAGGGAAACGCCTTGAGAAAGCAATAGCCAGAGCCGCATTAACCGTATTAGGCTTATCTGAAGAGAATCATTTTTGGTTAAATATCGAAAGAGACCAAGAGGTGGATCGAGAGATTGATGCGGAGATAACGACCAAGCGAGGTAGGATACGAATTGATATCGCTTTGATAGGAACAGGAAACCAAGAAGTCTCTGAAGATAAACTAGGCCGTGTTGGAAAAAATGGGATTGTAGTTGTCGATATTCTAGGCGCCAAATCTCAAGTAAAAATTAATGCAGCACGTCACGAAGTCAAAGTAATACAATTGAGAAATAATTTAGCTTTAAGTGAATTATATTCTTATCTAGAACCCTTAATGCCAAATGATGTTAATCTAAGAAAACCTCCTACTGATGCGAATAAGCTTAAAGAAATATTTAAGAAACTACCTGATACAGTTTTTTCTCTACCAAAGAACGATTAAATGGTTAATGTTTAATTAACTATCTTTAGTAAGGTAATCTCTATGCCTGAGGATTGCTTCTCCGAGTTCTTCCGTACCACTACCTGTCGTGGCTTCGGTAAGAATTACCGGCGGTTTCCAGCCGGCAGGGGAGCCTTCCTTCATATCGATAACCGCTTCCAGCAGGGCTTTCAGGTTTCCGGCACCTTCACGGTCGGCCTTGTTAACAACGAATATATCCGCCACTTCCATGATTCCAGCCTTCATCAGCTGGATATCGTCCCCCATCCCCGGCACCAGCACGCCGATGCAGGTATCCACGATTCCGGCAATATCCACATCAGCCTGACCCGAGCCGACGGCTTCAACAAAAATAATATCCTTACCCATCGCGTCCATTACCAGGACTGCATCTTCGGTGTTCTTCGATAGTCCACCCTTCCAGCCCCTGGAAGCCAGGCTGTGGATGAATACACCTTCGTCCACCTCTTCGCCCTGTATTCTCAGCCTATCTCCCAGAAAAGCACCGCCGGAGAGTGGACTGGTCGGGTCTATCGCAATAACTCCGACGGTCATCTTCTTAGTCCTGAAATACCTGACCAGGCAGCCGAGCAGGGTACTCTTGCCGGAACCGGCAGCCCCGGTAATTCCAACGATAAAGGCGTTTCCGGAATGTGCGCAGAGGTCATCAAGTATACCGGAGATATCGGTGACCTCATTTTCGATATCCCGCATCAGCTTCGCCGCCGCAAGGACATCACCATTGATTATTTTTTGTACGCGTTCGGATTCCATAATTCCTTGCTGTTATATGAATGTAATAGCGGTTCTATTATACTGGATTCCCGCCTTCGCGGGAATGACAAAGAGAGCGCGGGAAGGGAAAAAGGCACGGGAATGACTTGTTCCCTTTCCGTCATTCCCAACTTTATTTTGAATCCGGATATCCGTCGAGTATACGTAATCCGCTTTATGAAAATGAAATTCTGGATTCCGGCTTTCGCCAGGATGACAAGATAGTACATGTCACTCCGGGTTTGATACTTAATGAGCATTATTCTTTGTATCGAAGGGGGGCTCTTCGTTTTATACCGGGCGCAGTCCGAACCAGAAAATCAAGCCTAAAGCAATCACTATTCCCCCAACAGTTACCCATACCCAAACAGGGGGTTTTTCTTCGGCAGCATTCACCGGAATTTCAGAACCTTCATGAGAATCACCTGTTTTCGGTATCACCGAGACGATACCCTGAGGAGGAATATCTGTCTCCGTATCGTTATCAGCCTCAAGCTCCGGTGACGGTTCCACATCCGGTTCGCTGAGGAGTAACGTAACCGGGATATTGTGCCGAATACCGCCGGCATCCTTATCAATTACGTATATACTGGCATTGTAGAGCCCCGCACTCAAACCGGTGGTAATCACTGAAACCATTATATTTTCAGTCTCTCCATTCGACGTCCCGGAAACAGGATTGAGATTCAACCAGCCAGCATCTTCTTCAGCAATCCACTCCAGGGTGCCGGTACCTGAATTCCATATGCTAAGAGCCTGATTTTCCGGGTTGTCTCCGCCTTCAAGGGTATCGAAAGCCAGGTACGCCGGAGAAAATGACAGCTCAGGATTGGAAGGAACCTCTACTATAACATCCACTGTGGAACTGGCGATAAGTCCTTCATTATCAGTTACAGTAAATGTGGCGATATATGATCCGCCTTCAATATAGCTGTGTAACTGTGTGTCCGGTGGCATGCCCGTCCCGCTATACTCGATATTTCCGTCGCTGTCTGCATCAAGTTCCCATGAAACGATTCCGCTGCCCGCATCGGATACATCCAAAGAAAAAGATACTTCCAGTGAATATTCTTCCGGCGGCGTATCCAGGAAAATCCCGCACACAGGGGGTGTCGGCATTGTTGAAATGATGCTGACAGGAGCATAACTGCCGGCGGTACTGCCGCTGCTGCTCGTTACTGTTAAGACCGTACCATAGGTCCCGGCTTCCCGGTACCTGTGTGATACGGTCGCGGGAGGAAAGCCCGTTCCCTGATAATCCGCAATCCCGTCACCGCCGACATCAAGTTCCCACGAGCTTATATTGCCGGTGGTATCGACTGCTCCCAGGGAAAACTCAACTACCAGCCCTGTATTTACTAGAGTCCCATCACTTTGAGAAGTAAATGAACGAGGAAGTTCTCCAGATGACGGGGCCGGATAAATCAAACAATCCAGAGTTTGATTATCATCCGCTATCAACCAGTTTTCAGCAACCCATCCTGTGACATCGTCGAAAGCTACAGCCCAGAAATGATGGAATCCGGTACCTCCTGGTGAGATTCCGTATACAGGACCGCCTATCACCTGCCCTTTTGCCGCATTATGGACTTCTCCTGCAGAACTCAGCACGGGAAAACTGCCACCTATGCTTAAATTCGATGCAGCCACAATAACAGAACTTCCCAAAGAAAATCTTGATGAAGGGGCAATATCCACTTTTCCAAGATAATCTATCGTTTTTAATGGCGGATACGGTGGAAGGTATGAAGGGACTGAAATTCCTCTGTCCTTCATCCACCCTTCGAGACACTGACCATGCAACAATCCGTCTTTTTCAAACCTGATATTCCACCATGTGCAGTTATCACCTGCGACCGGTCCATCGAGTATGACTCCCCTGCTTCCTTTAACAAACCAAGAGGTAAAATTTCCACCCGGAGTATCAAATACCTCGCCAAAGCGCGATTCAAAACCGACTATTTCAACGACATCACCTATTTCCAGGGAATCAGCGTATGCAATCCGGGGAGTGTTAAGCAAGGGTGAGAAAATTACCAGGGCAATGATGATTAAGGATATAGTTTTCAACCACCTGTTTTTACGTATATTCATAATACTTTCACCTGCGAACCGATTATATATTATATAACGTAATACAGCCAATTATGTTAGCAACATTTTTGTCAATTTGTGAAGTTGATGATGTTATACTCACTTAGATAAAATTATACTTAGAGATTTTATAGATTCCCGCCTTCCCGACTGAAGTACGGGACAGGTCGCCGGAATGGAAAAAAGTAGCCGGTCTGCGTTGGCGGACCGGCTTGCTGTCTTTTAATGATACTAACTAGCTGTCAGCGTATTCCTCGCGAAGCTGTTTCTTGAGTATTTTTCCCATCTGGTTGCGCGGGAGTTCTTCGACAAAGAAAACAGACCTTGGCCGCTTGAAGCTGGCGAGGTTTGCCCGGCAGTGCTCCATGATATCTTCGGGAGTAGCGGCTTCTCCCTTCTTGACCACTACTATTGCAATCGGCAGTTCTCCCCATTCCTCGTCGGGGATACCAATTACCGCGGCATCGTCAACCTTCGGATGTGAGAGTACCACGCCTTCTACTTCCTCGGGAGATATATTCTCACCGGCACGGATAATCATATCCGTAGCCCTTCCCGCCAGGAAGAAGTAGCCTTCTTCATCGACATATCCCATATCGCCAGTGTGTACCCAGCCGTCCTTATCGATAGTCTTTCCGGTCTTTTCTTCGTCTTTCCAGTAACCGCTCATTACCCTGGGACCGCGGGCGACGATTTCTCCAACTTCACCCTGGGGAACATCGTTACCGTCCTCATCGACTATCTTCATTTCGATATCGGACATCGGCCTGCCGATGGATGAAAGCCTTTTAAGTTTCTTTTCTCTCTCTTCAGGGGTACCGGTTATGTTATGGTCTTCCGGGCTGAGGGTGGTAATGGTGGAAGCGGTTTCCGTCTGACCGAAGGCATTGATAAAGCTGACGCCAGGGAACAACTCTACGGCCTTCTTGATAACTTCGAGCGGCATGGGCGCTGCACCGTAGGTAATCACTCTGAGGCTGGAGAGATCATAGTTGCTGAATTCCGGGTTGTCCATAAGCTGCTTGAGCATCGTGGGGACCATCATCGCCCGGTTTGCCTTTTCTGCCTGCACTAAACTCATCCATTCGACCGGCTCGAACTGCCTTTCCATCACCAGCGTCCTGCCGCCGTATATCGCCGCCATCATTGCCTGAATACCGGCAACATGATACAGGGGGACGGTAAGGATATTCCCTTCTTCCGATATCGGATCGGCGGGAGTTACATTCTCGAGTACGTAAATCGAGAAACTGTTGTGCGAAAGCATAACGCCCTTGGGGAAGCCGGTGGTACCGGCGGTATACATCAGAATGGTGGTATCCTCGTCGCCTATATCGGCGTATATATCATCGGGAGATCCCTCCTGGATAAGGTCCTCGTAATACAGCATCCCTTCGTGATTGTCATCCAGGCTGATAAAATTCTTCACTGTTTCAAGGTCGGGCTTTACCGACTTCACCAGCTCAATATAGCGGTCACCGATGAATATGGTGCTGGACTCAGAACTGTTCAGCATATAGGTAAGCTCGGCGCCTTTAGCCCTGAAGTTCAGGGGAACGTAGATAGCACCTATCCTGGCAACGGCAAAATAGGTTTCCACACACTGGGAGGTGTTTACCTGTAGCATTGCTACCCTGTCGCCCTTCCGGACACCAAGATTAATCAGGGCATTGCCCAGCCTGTTGACCCGTTCATTCAGTTCCGCGAAGGTACGCCTGCAACCTTCAAACACGATTGCACACTTGTCAGGGCATATCGCGCTTGCGATAGTCAAGAATTCCGTAGTGTTCAACTTTTGACCTCCTGCACTTTTTAATATCCTTACTTTATATCCCCGGGAGTCATGGTACGCGTGAGTTACGAAGCCGATAACTTCTCAGCAAGCGTGGCTTCAAGTTCAAGTCCCTGGGGTAATGTCATATCAAGCCCCCTGGTAACGGCCTGCTTGGCAAAGCTTACCGCTACAGGATCGAACGCTTTTATCCTGTCCGCTATCTTCCCGGCAACAGACATCAGCTCATCACGGGAGACAACCTTATTAACAAGTTTCATCTTCAGGGCTTCTTCAGCATTTACCCACCGTCCGGTGATAAGCATATCCAGGGCGTACGCCCGATTTATTATACGCGGCACGGTCTGGCTGCCGCCAGCGGCGGTTATTATCCCCAGCCCCATCTCGGGAGTACCGAACCGGACGTCATCCGAGGCTATCCTGATATCACAGCATCCTGCTATTTCCACACCGTCGCCCAGAACGTATCCGTGCAATGCGGCTATAATGGGTTTTTCAATGCCGAGGAACCTTTTCCAGACGTCACGCTCGAACCTGACCTGCCGGGCAATCACCGGAGAGGGTGCGGTAAGGAACTCCGTAAGATCAGCCCCGGCACAAAAAGCCTTGTCTCCGGCGCCGCTGAAGATTATCACTCTCACGTCGGGGTCGTCCCCGACCGCGGCCAGTACCTGGTACAGTTCATCACGCATCTTCATATTATAGGCATTAAGAGCTTCAGGCCGGTTGAGCGTCACATAGGCTGTCCCGTTACCCTTTTCGTATATTAAAGTCTCGAAGTCACTCATAAATATTATGTAACCCTATCCCCTGTATCCCCTTCCCCTTAGAAAGGGGAAGGGGAAGAATTTTTCTTAAGAGGGGCTTCGCCCCTCTATAACTCCCTATTTTCTATTTTTTCAGTATCTACTGCCCATTCAGAATTTACTAGTTCACCAATATCATCGGGGAGATGGTTGATTCCTCCAAATTCCTTAACAGGAACTGAGGTGATTTTTTCTCTAATTTCCGGTTTTACGTGTGTAATCGTCATTTCTTCTATTCCGCCGATACTTCCGCAATCATCCTCAACCAAAACATCCGGAGTAATCTCTTCAGCTACATCTTTATACTGCTTATTTTCGTTACGGTGCAGCAGCTGTCCCTGCGGGAAGCGGTATTTTTTTAGAACCTTCCTTATACTTTCAACTTCACCCGGAACGGTACGAGAAGTCAGATACACAACCTCAGCGCCCCGATCTTGCCAGGCTCTTAACTTATCAACCGCGTTACCTATGGGAACATAGGAATCCCAGTCGTGTATAGTCGATTCATTTTCAACTACCTGTCGGGATATTTCTTTCCTGCTGTGGCCAATTCCTCCTCGATGCATGATTATCGTACCTTCGGTAAAAACCATTATTTTCATAATGGACTGTTCCGTCTATTCTCCTTTAAACTCAGGTGTCCTTTTCTCAAGAAAGGCTTTTATGCCTTCCGTACGGTCAGCCGTCGTGTGAAGCAGCAGGTAGAGGTCGGCTTCAAGGCGAAGTCCCTGGTCGAGGGTCATATCCATCCCCTTGTTGATCGCTTCCTTGACATACCTGAGAGAAATCGGCGCCTTGGTCGCTACCCCCTGTACCAGTTTCTCAGCTTCAGCGGCCAGTTCACCAGGAGGAACCACCTGACTGACAAGCCCGATCTCAAGGGCTTCCGCTGCGGTTATGGTATCCGCCGTCAGTATCAGTTCCAGAGCTTTGCCTTTCCCTATGAGCCGGGGCAGGCGTTGCGTTCCGCCGTCGGCCGGTATATTGCCGGATTCAAGCTGGGGAAATCCGAATTTCGCGGTATCGGCAGCTATCCTGATATCGCAGCTCAGCGCCAGTTCCAGTCCGCCGCCGAGTGCATCGCCATTTACAGCCGCAATAACCGGCTTTTCTATGGCGGCAACCGATGCGGCTGCGCTCGACTTTACCTCGCTGCCGGAGCAGAAGGCTTTATCGCCGGCTCCGGTAAGCAGGACCACGTATATATCATCGTCCTGATTAATCACAGCGCACGTCTCTTCAATTTTCTGGGCAAACTGCAGGTTAATCCTGTTATCAGCTTCGGAGCGGTTGAGAGTAACGCGCGCAATATGGTCTTTTTTATCAAAAAGGATAACGGGCATCCGGTACTCCCTGTTAAAACTTCTGTTAAATAAAATACAAGCCAGAAGCTATAATACCCAACTGGGGATGTAACGTCAAGGTCGGGAGGTTACGGTCTTTATCGATTCACTATTAACTCGTTCTCTCTCCTGAAGGAGTAAATATATCTTTTACACGAGTGAGACTATACGGGCATCCACTTTACCCTTTTCTATCGAGAGGAGGCCGACGGTACCGAGTTCGGGGAAGTTATTCGGCCAGTTCGGGCTGCCGGGGTTTATTACAAGGACACCCTTATGCTTTTCTATCAGTGCCTTATGGGTATGACCGTAAATAACGGCATCGGGAACCTCCCGCGAGGGTTCAATATTTCGAGAGAATATTCGGTTTTCCCTAGGGACGATGGTCCCGAAAGCAGGTTTTTCATGTATCAGCCACAGGGTAACCCCTTCGATATATAGAGAGCGTTCGGTCATCATCCGGGAGTCGCCGCCGAGGTCGGTCTCCATATCGTCGTCGCCCCAGGCAGCCATCACGGGAGCGATGGACTCGAGCTGATCGAGGGCAGACGGCACCCAGATATCACCGGCGTGCAGGATGAGTTCGACGTCTTTAAATGCTGCTTCGACCTGGGAGGGAAGTTTTTCTTCCGGCCGGGCGAGGTGGGTATCCGATATAAGTCCGATTAACATTTTATATCACTACTTTAGAGAATACGAACGAAGTCGTCAAACAACACCAGACTTTTCATTGAAACTTTGTACTGTATATATTTTTTATATCCTCTCTCCCTATCATGAAGCACCCTCTCCCCTTAAATAAAGGAAGAGGGTGCTTCGAAAATGAGATTGTCTGCGGATAATGACTAATTGGTCAAGGGTGCAGATAAGTTACGGGTGCGGATAAAGGGCGGGGGAATGGAAAAGTATCATTAAAACTACTTTACAAAGAAATTTATTGAGATTACTACACAACAACATACGTGGACTAATATTGTCTCCAGCCTGTTTTGCAGATATCAAGGAGGCAACATTCTGAGCATAGAGGTCTGGGGCGGCAGGTCTCTTTGCCGAGGCGGACGAGGAGGGCGTGGTATTCATTGAATAGTGCCACATCGGCGGGGAGGTTACTCATAAACAGGGACTGCCAGCTTGCGTAGGTATCATTTTCAGGCCGGATTCCCAGTCGGTCCATTATCCTGCGGGTATAAGCGTCGATAACAAAGACCGGCTTGCCAGCAGCGTAGAGGATTATGGAATCGGCAGTTTCTTCGCCGACCCCCCAGACTTCGAGCAGCTCTTCACGGAGCCGTGCCGTATTTTTCTCGAAAAGGTCGTCCAGGTCATCCTTACAGGCATTCCCGATATATTCCACCAGGGCTTTCAGTTTGCGTGCCTTAACGTTGTAATAAACGGAGGAACGGATAAGACCGGCGATTTCATCAGGGGACTTATCACGCAGTGCCCCGGGAGACATCAGGTCGGCCGTTTTCAGGTTATTTATAGCTTTTTCAACGTTGCTCCAGGCAGCCGACTGGGTGAGTACCGCCCCGACCATCACCTCGAAGGGGGTTTCGCCCGGCCACCAGCGCTGGTGCCCATATGCATCGAAGAGACGGCGGTAGATTTCCTCCAGCAGGCTTTTTACAGACTCAGTCACGGTATACTTCGCCGTCCATCGCGTCGTAGCCCTCGTTCCAGGGCTTGATATCTATTACGGGAGTGCCGTCCAGGGCATCGAGACCGCGAACGGTAAGGATGTTGCTCTCGCAGCGGAGGAGCTTGACGGTAATAATGCCAAGGGGATTGGGCCTGTCCGGCGTCCGCGTGGCAAATATTCCCCTCACGGGAATGTCTTTCCTGCCCCTGGGATTGATACGGAGTGGAATATTGTCCCGGTCACGCTTATGGAGCCAGTAAACAACGATAAGGTAGGGATAGTTTTTTATGGCGTCGAGTCCTTCAATAAGGCTCTCATCGATAATTATCTCGGAGACAAGCTCCTGCCACCAGTCCTGCTCATCCGGTGATTCCTTTATTTCGTTACGGACGAAACCGATGGATCTAAGGTTCATATTGGGTATTTCAGTCATTTTTAAATCCGTATAGTTTTTATTTTATACTACCGATTATCAATCTTCGAAATACTCGAAGGCATCTATGATATCCAGGTAAACGCCGTCGAAACCGGCACCGATGATTTTATCCAGGAATGAATCCGGACTGCCGTAGATAATATCGTGCCATCCCGGATCCCAGTACTCAACCTTATAATTGCCCTTCCAGTCGGGATTTTCTTTTTCGAGCCAGGACGGGGGGTCGTCTTCCCATTCCGGCTTCCAGTAGTACCGGTAGTCTTCGGCTTCACCGATACTCATGTAGGCAATAACCAGCCGGGTACCACCGCCGGATTTCCGTTTCAGGGAAGCAACATCATGGGGGCTTAAAAACGAATCGTCGTAACAGGAATCTATGATAATAATATCGTAATCGGTATCTACAATAGCCGCAAGGTATTCTTCCTTCCCGGAAAAGTCGCCGGGGTCGAGAAGATACAGGAAATTCTTCGCATCGGAAAGAGATATTATATCCCTGGAGTTCACGTTATAAGGCTTATCCGGGTATACAGGAATATTATCGAGACCCCGATGGTCGGCGGCAAATGATATATAACCCTTTGCGTAATTCCCGGAATAGGAGTCATCCATGTGAGAAATCGTAGAGCAGTAATCGACAACCAGCGCTTCGACTCCGTGATTTTCGGCGATATCCATAAAACCTATCATACTTTCACGCTCGAATAACGGCGTTGCAACATCATCTTCTTCATACCCGTAAAACAGGTCTTCTCTCCCGATGCCGTCAATTGCTTCCAGATAATCCTCAGCAGGGTCACCGGTTACTTCCCCGTCCAGGGTCAACAGTTCATGGCCGTTCTGAGGAATGATAATGAAGCCGGGTACGGCACTTTTAGCATAGCCGCTGATATCCTGCACGAAATCCCGCATGTCCTGCCTGTAATCAGACCAGCCGGTATCCGATTCGGTCTCCGAACCGCATGATACTGCGGTGAAGACCAGAGAAATTATCAGTAAAAAGATGAATATTTTCATTATATCACTCGGTTTTTGATTGTATCTTCTGGTAAAATGACCTGTCAACATATGAAGGAGAAGGTTTTATTTGGTTTTGGTTGAAAAAAGATAATAGAGATTGCTTTGCATTCCGCTCATCCTTCGACAAGCTCAGGATGAACGGAATGGTTTCGCAATGACAAGTGAATCAGCCAAATGCAAACAGAACCAAGGAGAGATAAATGAAATACGAGTTGAGTTCAAAGCCAGAGAGTATGAAAGGGACCTGGGAACAGCAGTTCGAAATATTCTCATGGGTTGAGGTTGTCATTTCGATTCCCCAGGCAATGAGTATCGTTACAACATGGAAAGAGGGGCGTATTTCCAATACCTGCCCCCAGGCATGGGCAACTTATGCCGGCGACAGCGGCGGATACTACGTCATGCTCTCGATGCTGAACAACAACCATTCCAGCGAAAACATCCTGAGGGACAAAGCTTTCGTGGTAAATTTCCCCGATATGGAGCTGTTTCCCAAGGTTTTAAAAGCAGTAGAACATCATGCCGAAGACGTGGACGAAATCGCGGCTTCCGGGCTGACGATGGAACCGGCGGTAAAGGTGGACGCTCCCCGGATAAAGGAGTGTTTCATGAATCTTGAGTGCCGGCTGGGCTGGGAAAGACCTCTGCACGAAGGCAGTCTCTGGCATATCTTTGCCGGAGAGGTGGTCCACGTGGCAATAGACAGCGACTATACCCGACCGGGAGAGTATAAACGTACCGGTCCAGACGGATTTGTCTACAACATACATTCACCAACAGACCCTGAAACCGGCAAAGAAGATGCATCAATGACAGGTATAATCCAACCGGTTTACAAGATGTAGATGTTTTTATACCTGTTGCCTTACCTCACCCCTGTTACGAATAATCCCCTCTCCTTAAAAAAGAGAGGGGATTTTCGAAAATAGCATTATTTTGCGGTAAGATTATTTTCCCTTATTGATGGAGAGTGTTTGCCAGAGTGGTTTTAAGGGCGGGGGAAGATAGGGATAGATTTATAGAGATTGCCACGGTTCGCCTGTTGACGGCGAAACTCGCAATGACCCTCCATTATATTTTAGTTACGCGTTACTTCATCCGGCGGGGTCGGTTAGTTTGCCGGGTCCGAAGGAGGAGTAATCGAGGTCGTAGAACTCCCGGCACACGGCGAAGTATCCGAGGTGACTGCCGCCCATCACGAGCTTGGCAATCGGAGCATCGCGATAGTATTTTTCGTAGTGGTTTTCACGCACGTAGCCGTAGGAACCCATCAATTCCATTCCTCTCAGAATGAGGTCGGGCACGGTCCGGGTAATATAGGCATGCACGGCATGTCCTTTAGCCACCATACTCCTGGTATCCCAGGCGCCGTAAATATCCATGTAGTCATATTCGTGGGCTAACTCCAGAAAAGCGGCTCTTCCCACCGTTATAAACGAAGCCATTTCACCGAGGATCATCGCCGCGGAAAGGTGCTGGTTAATCGGTCTGCCGCCGGCAACACGCTGGGCGGTGTATTCGTTAAGCACGTCGAAAGCGCCCTGAAGGATACCTATGGTATGACCGGAATTGAGGGGCATCGGAGCGGAGACCGTAGTCTCGAATATCGACCAGGCTACCGGTCCCTGCAGTCCCCACGCCTTCGGCACCCTGACATCGTCGAAGTAAGTGGCGGTGTTCCTGTCGGCCTGCATACCGCACTTCACCTCAAATTTACCGTGGGATACTCCCGGCCAGGGTTCGGGCACGTAAATAAGGGCGAAAGCGTCTTTGCCGAGTCTCGGGTCGATATTACAGATTACGCAGTTAAGGTCGGCAACACCGGCGTTGGAAGCCCAGAACTTATTGCCGTTAATTACCCATTCATCACCTTCGAGTTTCGCTCTTACGCCGATAGTCTTGCCCTCGTTGGTAAGATTCTCTATGTCACAGGCGGACTCGGCTTCACTCATATTAAAGCAGGCAGCCCTGTGCTCATTGCCGGTAAACATAGATGAAAATTCGTCGAGGACGGCTTTCCCCCAGGCTTTAGCCTCGGGAGACGGCTCCATCAGGTAGGCGAGCGTGGCAGGCGTCCAGCCCCAGTCGGTAACGGCGCTATGCATGCTTATGCCATAATCACCCCTGGCAATCTGCTCCTGTTTCAGGGAGCCGGTAACTATAGAGAGTAATTCATTGCCTCCATAATCCCTGGGTATCATATTTTTTTGACACCCGAGGTCTACCTGCAGCTTTTTCAGGATAGGATTGATTATTTCTTCGTGGGTCACGTCATCGTCAATCTTATCCCGCACAGGCATAATTTCCTGGTCGACGAAATCAGCCAGTGTCTTCTGCATCATACGTGCCTCTTCATCGACAAAACATTCCGGATACTGCAATTTATACCACTGGCTAGTCTGATCAAGCATTTACTTCCTCCTGTAAAAGCGATTACGAGTCAATTTTCAACTGCATATGTTTAGATGCTAATATACTTCTTCTCCGGTAAGTATTTTAAAATCGTTTACCATCGGCTGCCATTTTTCCATAAACTCCTGAAATTTCTGTGAAGGTGCGTCATTTTTGTAGAATTCATCCAGGCTGCTGACGTGCAATATGCCGATATAGCCGTATGGAATTTCTCCAGAAGCAGAACCGGTAACCTTTACCAGTTCGAACTTTTCCACCGAAGACAGGCTTTCCAGCAGCGGTCCTTTTTCGTTAACCACGTAATTCTTGTAGTCTTCATCGGTTACGTGTTCGGCGAGATTGTAGAGGATTATCTCTTTTGCCATTTTTGTACCTCCTTTTTCCCACAGTACATAATCAAACCGGAGTTTAGTTCTTAGAATCCCTTTTGTCAATATCAATGAATATGCAGCGAATAATATAACGTCCGGGAAACTGGTTGTGTTGTTTGCATCCGGCTGTTTATATACACCTTACCCCCTGACCCCCTTTCCGACCAGAACGATTGAGGGTGCCCGGCGGGTTTTCCTGGCCGGAAAGGGGGAGTAAATAAGAGAGAGGGGCTTCGCCCCTCTCTCAAACTCTTTCCCCTTCAAACAATTAAAATACTTCTGCTGAATACGGCAACT
Source organism: Dehalococcoidales bacterium (assembly GCA_034416335.1). Lineage (GTDB taxonomy): Bacteria > Chloroflexota > Dehalococcoidia > Dehalococcoidales > UBA2162 > MGML01. Next base: position 192,402 of record DAOULV010000001.1, on the reverse strand, counting down.
GTTTGAGGGGGGCTAAAGGGGTGAGCCAAAAATCAAAACCAAATAGTACCAAACTGGAGTCGCAAGTCAATTCAGGGTTATAATTATACTGTTCACAAAATACACGGAGGTTTAATTAATGGATCTTGGAGATTTCAGGGATAAGGCGGCAATTGCTGGCGTAGGATACACGGAAAAACAGGGGACCGTGCCGGGCAGAAGTGCATTAAGCTTCGCCCAGGAAGCCGCCAAAGCTGCCATCGAGGACGCGGGGCTGAAGAAAGACGATATCGACGGCCTGCTTATACAGCCGACGATAGGACAACAGTCGTATTCGGTCGCCGCGAAACTGGGACTAAACAATCTCAAGCTGCTGGCTAACGAAGATGTGATGGGAGCTACAGCTCCCTGCATTACCGCCCACGCGATGTTCGCCGTAGTAACCGGTCAGGCGAACTATGTGCTGTGCCTGTACGGAACCGCCAGTAAATCCGGCAGGTTCGGCGGCATGACGGGCGGCGGTGGAGCGATGCCTCCCGGTCCGGCCTACGGACTGTTCGGAGCAAACATGGAGTACGGGCTGGCAGCCAGGAGAGCGATGTACGAGTACAGGACGGGACCGGACACCTGGGCTGAGATAGCGATGTCGCAGCGTAAATGGGCAAACCTAAATCCCCGCGCCACTTTTTACGACAGGCCGATGACCAAGGAGGACTACCTGGCGGAACCCTGGATTGCCGAGCCATTCCGCAGGGCAGACTGCTGCCTGGTCAGCGACGGCGGCCGGGCATATATCGTTACCACAGCCGAGAGAGCGAAGAACCTGAAACAACCGCCGGTATATATCGCCGGAGTGGGGCAGAGCCACCATACGCCGGATATCGAGCAATCTCACCACATGGCAGGACCTACCGGAGCTAAGGCGTCGGGAGAAATGGCCCTGAATATGGCCGACATCAAGCTGGCGGACATCGATGCCTGCGAAATCTACGACTGCTTTACCTACACGGTGGAGGTAACGATGCAAAGCTACGGCTTTTTCCAGCCGGGTGAAGGGTACGACTTCTTCAAGGACGGCCGCACCGGACCGGGAGGGGAGTTCCCGGTGAATACGTCGGGCGGGCTGCTTTCCGAGGTCTATTACATGGGATTCACTCCTCTGACCGAGGGCGTAATGCAGTTGAGAGGGCAGTGCGGAGAGCGGCAGGTCGAGAATCTTAACCATATTCTGGTGAGTGGCAACGGCGGCATACTGCAGACCCACGGCACCGTGATATTAAGGAGACAGCAATAAAATGATGAGAAACCAGGAAATGGGTAAACCCTTACCGGGAATATCCGAAGAGAACAAACCCTTCTGGGACTATATGAAACAGCATGAATTCCGCGTCCAGAAATGTCTGGGGTGCGGCGAGCTGTTCTATCCGCCAACAGGAATGTGCCCTCACTGCCACTCCATGGAATCCGAGTGGGTGAAACTAAGCGGAAAAGCGAAGGTATACAGCTTCGTAATCGTTCGCCAGGCCAGGCATCCGGCATTCGCTAAGGATGCGCCGTACGTGGTGGCGATTATCGAGACAGAGGAAGGGATTCGCTATACGACGAATATCATCGACTGCAAACCGGAGGATGTATATATCGATATGCCGGTAGAGGTGATATACGAAGACGTCAACGATAAGATAACCCTGCCGAAGTTCAGACCCGTGGGTTAGGATTCTTACCACTCAGCCACAGATTTTTCCCTCTTCTCGGAAGATACCGGGGAGAGGGACTTTTTCATTGACTCATTCTTCCTCTATAACCTAGAATGGTCTTTACCTACTCAATCAATTTCCAAGGAACGTTCCGGAGAAGGAGACTAAATAAATGGCTGAATTACAATATGAAAAGTATATTATCAAAGGTCACACTCCTCCTCCGCCACCGAAAGATGCCCCTCCGCGGCAAGAGGGATTCGATGCGAGAGTCGAACGCCCCGAACTGCATATGCTGATGGCACTTGCACCCCATATGATTGAGGAGGCTAACATCGTAATATGCCAGTGGGTCTTCGCGGGAGAAGAACCCGGTATGCAGGGCGCCCACACACATCCTTATGACGAGCTTATAGGATTTGCCGGGACAAATCCGGATGATCCTTACGATCTCGGCGGGGAAGCAGAGCTATGGATGGGAGACGAGCAGTATTTCATCAATAACAGTTTTATGGTATTCGTGCCGAAAGGTCTTAAACACTGCCCTTTAATAATAAGAAACATCAAGAGGAACATATTCCACTTCGATATTCAGTTCACAACGGGTGAATTCAGCGAAACCGCTGCTTGAAACGGGAAACCGGCTACACAGTCCTTGATCAGCGTTCCGAATAATCCCAACTAATAAAAAGTCCCCTCCCGCTTTTGGCGGGCAGGGGACAAGTTTTCATATTCTATTTCAGCACGATTTCCGTACCGTTGAGAGGGTAAGTATCGGAAATTAACGCTTGGTGTACTGCTTTGCCTTACGGGCACGTTTGAGACCGGCCTTCTTTCTTTCCTTGACCCTGGAATCCCTGGTAAGGAGTCCGTTCTGGCGCAGTACCGGCTTCAGGCTTTCATCGGCTTTCACAAGAGCACGTGCGATGCCATGAGCAATGGCGCCGCTCTGCCCGGTATCTCCGCCACCGGCAACTTTTACCATCACGCTGTATTTATCCATGGTCTCGGTAAGCACAAGGGGGCTGGCAATTATCTCACGGTGCACATCGCGGGGGAATCTCTCGTCATAAGGAGAGCCGTTGACGATAATGGCACCGCCGCCCGATGATATCCTCACCTGGGCTACGGATGTTTTACGTCTTCCCGTTCCGGCATAGTAAGTTTTACTGGCCAATTGTCTACCTTCCCTTTATTCTTCCTGCGCGGTTTCCGCCGCGGCAGGGTTCACCTGAGACTGGTGCGGGTGTTCTTCTCCCGCGTATACCCGGAGTTTTTTCATCATCTGCGCTCCGAGTTTGGTATGCGGTATCATTCCCTTAACGGCGTATTCAACTACCCGTTCAGGGTGAGTTTCCATCATTTTTTCGAGGGTAATCGATTTCAGTCCGCCCGGATATCCGGAATGCCGGTAGTACATCTTCTGCTTCATCTTGTTGCCGGTAACCTTTACTTTAGCGGCATTTATCACGACGACATTGTCACCGGTATCCATATGTTTCGTGAACATCGGCTTATGCTTGCCCATCAGCAGGCGTGCCACCTGGGTGGCCAGCTTGCCAAGGACCTGGTCGGCGGCATCGATCAGATGCCAGTCCCGTTCTATTTCAGATGCTTTAACGCTATAGGTCTTTATCATATTTCTTCCCCGATAGGATTTTTATAATTTACTCTCACCAGGCAGAGTCCCTTTGCCGGTGCGGCAGGCCAGGCCTTTCCGGGCTGTTCCGCCTCGAGTATACTTTTAAATTCTTCCTTACTTATTTTACCCCGTCCCAGCCTTATCAGGCTGCCGACGGTATTTCTGACCTGGTGCATCAGGAATGAGTTCGCCACGATATTAAATATCACCAGGTCGCCTTCTTTCCTAAATTCCACCCGCTCCACCCGGCGTACCGTGCTTTTTTCAGCGGCTTCCTTATTACTTACGAATGAAACGAAATCATGCTCGCCGAGAAGAACCCGGCAGGCTTCGTTCATCGCCTCGATATTCAGCTTTCCGGTAAGAAGGTAACAGAACCTGTCTCTCAGAGGAGACCGGGTCTTACCGTTGAGTATAGAGTAATTATATTCCCGGCTGACCGCATCCCGCCGGACGTTAAACGAGTCTTTTGCCCTGTAAGCGGCTTTCACCGCGATATCGTCAGGGAGGTAATAGTTCAGGGCATTTATAAAGATATCGGGAGAATATCCCGATTTCGTCCTGAAACTTACTACCTGAGCTTTCGCGTGTACTCCGGCATCGGTACGGCTGGCCGTTACTACCCTGTTTTTCTCCCCGGTCAGGCTAAAGAGGGCCGTTTCCAATTCCCTCTGGATGGTGGGGAGTTTACCCTGAAGCTGGAAGCCGTGGTAACGGGTGCCTTCATATTCAATTATTAAAACTACTTTTGTGGTTTCTGCCTGTTCTACCACCGGTTTAATTCCCTGCGTAAAGCAGTGGATATTTTTACTCAACAAGTTCAAGCTGGACCATTTCGGCGCCGTCGCCCAGCCTGCGCCCCAGTTTAGTGATACGGGTATAGCCGCCGGGACGTTCAGCATATCTCTCGGCAAGTTCCGAAAACAGCTTATCAGCTACTTCCTTGCTGAATACGAATCCAAGCGCCTGCCGCCGGGAGTGGAGTTTACCCCTTTTTCCCAGCGTAATCATCTTTTCCGCCATGCCCCGGACCTGCTTTGCTTTCGCTTCGGTCGTGGTTATCTTTTCATGATTCAGCAGGTCCGTAACGAGGTTACGGTACATAGCTTTTTTATAAGCCGATGTCTTGCCTGATTTACCTTCTACTGTTTTTCGACCCATTTAAGTTTTCCTTTTAAGTCTAAATTATCGCCTCATCGGCCTCAACGGACTCTTCTTCCTCTTCCTCCGGTTCACTCGAAGCCAGAGACAGGCCAAGAGATTCGAGGCGTTCCTTAATTTCCCTGTTGGACTTCTGTCCGAAGTTTCTCAAGGCCATAAGTTCCTTTTCTTCCTTACTGGCAAGTTCGCCCACAGTGGCAATACCACCGCGCCTCAGGCAGTTCATAGTACGAACCGAAAGATTAAGCTGCTCTACCGGCATATTGTAGAGTTCTTCCGGAATATCCAGAGAACTCGATTCCGTTTCCGCTTCCTCGTACGATTCCTTCGAGAAATTGACGAAGGGGTTAAGTTGTTCTTGAAGCAATTCAGCCGCCTGGCTTACGGCATCGGTCGGCGTAATCGTGCCGTCCGTCCAGACCTCCATATAGAGACGTTCGCGGCTTGTCTCCTGGCCGATATAGATAGGCTCAACGGTATAATTAACCTTCTTCATCGGGCTGAAGATAGCGTCGACAGGAATTACACCCAGCGCCATATTGTCCGTGGACTCAGCTTCCCTGTAGCCGCTGTCCAGTTCGACATCAAGCTCAACATAGAGTTTTGCTTCGGCTGAATCCAGTGTCGCCAGGTAAAGATCCAGATTGGCAATTTCAAAGTCAGCGGAAGGATTGATATCAGCCGCCGTAATGCGTCCTTCACCTTCCATGTCGATAACAAGTTTTCCGGGAGTACCGGAAACGGGTTTCAGTCTCAGTGCTTTCAGATTCAGCAGAAATTCCGTTGCATCCTCTCTGACATACGGAATGGTAGAGAACTCGTGCTGAATTCCCTCTATTTTCACCCGTGTCACCGCCGCTCCCTGGAGTTGACTGAGGAGCACTCTCCTCAGGGTATTTCCGAGAGTAACCCCGAAACCTTTCTCCATCGGTTCGGCCAGAAACCGGCCGTAATTTTCTCCACTCTCAATGCATTCGACTTTTGGCACTACGAGGTGAGACAAAACACTACCTCCTTACCGCGAGTAATACTCAACAACCGCCTGTCCGTCAAACTCGGCACCTACCTCATCGAGCGTAGGCAAAGATATTATCTGACCGACGAGTCTCTGCCTGTCCAGGCTCAACCAACTAACCAGGGTTTTCGATTCTATATCTTCAAGAAGCTGTTTGTAGTACTCGGTCTTCATACTACTCTCTCTCCAGCTTATCGTGTCACCTTCTTTCGCCTGGTACGAGGGTATATCCGTCTTGCGACCATTCACCAGGATATGGCCATGCTGTACAAGCTGCCGCGCCTGAGCACGGGAATCGGCAAATCCAAGCCGATAAACAACGTTATCAAGTCGTCTTTCCAGCAAAGCAATCAGGTTATCGCCGGTTATGCCCTGCTGTTTCGAAGCCTGATTAAAGGTCTTTCTGAACTGTCTTTCCAGGACACCGTAGCTGTACCTGACTTTCTGTTTTTCAATCAACTGCAGTCCGCGGTCGGAAATTCTCCGGCGCCGGCCGGTTACTCTCCGCCGTCTTTCCATTGCGCACTTGGGAGTGAGACACCTGCTGCCCTTGAGCATCAATTTCTCATTGCAGCGCTGACATAACTTACATTTCGAATCTATATATCTTGCCATATTATTTAAACCCGTCTCTTCTTGGGAGGACGACACCCGTCGTGGGGAATCGGACTCGTATCGGTAATACTGGTGATGTAGAGACCGGAACTCTGGAGCGACCGGATTGCCGCCTCTCTGCCGCTGCCCGGTCCTTTTACGTAGACTCCGACCTGTCTCAGTCCGTGTTCCATCGCTTTTCTGGCAGCATCGTGGGCTGCAAGCTGGGCCGCGTAAGGTGTCCCCTTACGTGAGCCTTTGAATCCGGCGGTTCCCGAGCTTCCCCAGGCAACTACATTACCTTGGGGGTCGGTAAGAGTCACGATGGTGTTGTTAAAGGTAGATGAGATATAAGCTCTACCGCTCGGAATCGACTTCCGTTCCCGTCTCCTGGGCCTTGTTCTCCTTCTTGTTGTCATTTATAACTCCTGTGCGCGCAATAATTACTTCTTAGCTGTTCCGCGTTTCTTACCACGTCCGGCGACCGTCTTCTTGGGACCGCGCCTGGTCCGTGCGTTGGTACGCGTGTTCTGGCCCCTGACAGGCAATCCGTGCCGGTGCCGGCTGCCCCGGTAGCTGCCGATTTCAATGAGCCTCTTTATATTCAGGTCGACTTCTTTTCTCAGTTCGCCTTCGACCGTGTATTCTTTATCGACTATTTCACGGACCCGGTTTACCTCGTCCTCGGTAAGGTCGTCCGATAATACGTTCATTTCAATTCCAGCCTGGTTAAGTATCTTCTGACTGGTTACAGCTCCGATACCGTGAATACGTTGTAAAGCAACCCAGATCTGCTTGTCTCTGGGGATATCTATTCCTGCAATACGTGCCATAAATTACCTCCTCGGTTAACCCTGTCTCTGTTTATGCTTGGGGTTACTGCAGATGACTCTGATAACCCCACGGCGTTTTATCACCTTGCATTTATCGCATCTTACTTTTACTGAAGCTCTTACTTTCATAACAGTCCTTTTTGAACACCTGTATATCTAACTGCCTTTTGCAGTGTTCTGTCAATAGTATTACTTAAATCTGTAGGTTATCCTCCCCCGGGTCAGGTCGTAGGGAGACAGTTCCACAAGAACCCTGTCTCCGGGCAGTATCCTGATATAATGCAATCTTATCTTCCCGGATATATGAGCCAGTACCTTGTGTCCGTTGGACAGCTCCACCCGGAACATTGCATTCGGTAAAGGTTCTACCACCACCCCTTCGACTTCTATATTTTCTTTTTTAGGCATATTCTCCTTTTATTATAAGGCTGTAAGGACTTCCGAACCTTCATCCGTGATGGCGATGGTGTGTTCGAAGTGTGCCGAAAGGCTGCCGTCACTTGTTCTCACCGTCCAGTTGTCATCTTCCAGCCTTGTCCGCCAGTCACCGATGTTGACCATCGGTTCCAGCGCCAGGGTCATCCCTTTTTTCAGTACCGGACCCTGTCCCGGTATCCCGAAATTAGGTATTTGCGGGTCTTCGTGCATATTCCGGCCTATTCCGTGTCCGGTATATTCACGGACCACCGAATAACCCCTTGATTCCACGTAGTCCTGGATAGCCGCGGACACATCACCCAGCCGTCCGCCGGCATAGGCAGCACCGATACCGGCCATCAGGGCACCTTCGGTCGCTTCAAGCAGTTTTTCGGCTTCCGGGCTTATATCGCCCACGCCGACCGTAATCGCAGCATCTCCCTGAAAATCCTTATAAATAACCCCGAAATCAATCGAGACTATATCGCCTTCCTTTAAAACACGACCGCCGGGAATTCCGTGTACTATCTCATCGTTAATAGAGACGCAGACACTTGCAGGATAGCCGTGATATCCCTTAAAAGAGGGAACAGCTCCCAGTTTCTCCGTTTCTCTCTGTGCTATCTCATCCAGTTCTCTGGTTTTCATACCCGGTTTTACCCGTGACTTCAACTCATCGAGCACAGCGGCAACTATTTTACCGGCCTGCCTCATTATTTCAATTTCCCTGTCGGATTTTATCATTATACCCATCGCCGTATTTACCAGACAAACTCCTTTTCGAGAGCACCGAGTATCCTTGCCCCGACTTCGTCCACGGTCCCCTGACCATCGATTTCGAGCAGCTTTCCCGCACGGGAGTAATAGTCTATCAGGGCAGCAGTCTCATTAAAATAGACCTGCAGTCTTTCTTTTATTGTTTCTTCCTTATCGTCGGCCCGCTGATAAAGTTCACCGCCGCATTTATCACATTTCCCCTTTTCCTTCGGAGGGGAGTTAACCTCATGGTAGGGAGTCTGGCAGTCGCGGCATATCCAGCGTCCGGTCAGCCGTTTCAGCAGCTCCTCTTCGGCAACCTTTATATAAACAACCTTATCCACGGCTTTTCCCTGTCCGGCAAGAGCCTTGTCCAGAGATTCAGCCTGATTCAGGTTCCTGGGGAATCCATCGAAGATTACTCCGCCGGCACAATCAGGCTCCGCTATTCTCTCCAGCACCATCTTTATGGTTATTTCGTCGGGGACAAGCTGCCCCTTTTCCATATAGTATTTTGCCTGTCTGGCGAGTTCGGTGTCCTGCGACTGCGCCTGCCGGAAGAGGTCTCCGGTGGCAATATGGGCCAGGCTCAGTTTCTCCGCAACGTTCGCTGCCTGGGTGCCTTTACCGGCCCCGGGCGCGCCCAGAAACACAATATTTATTTTTAAATCGGCGCTCATTTTATCAATAACCCCTATTTGATAAAACCTTCATAGCGCCGCATCGTGAGCTGCGCTTCCATCTGCTTCATCGTGTCCAGCGTCACACCCACGACGATTAACAGCCCCATACTGGAAAGCTGTATCATCTGCACATCGGTTATTTCACGCGCCAGGAAAGGTATAATCGCCACGAAAGCCAGGTATAAAGCTCCCGCCCAGGTAATCTGGGAAATTACGTGGTTGAAGTAATCCGAGGTATACTTCCCCGGTCTTATTCCCGGCACAAAACCTCCCTGTCTCTGCAGCGTACCCGCCATATCCTGCTGCTGGAATATCACCATCGTATAGAAAAACGCAAATCCTACAACCAGAATAAAATAGATACCCCAGTACAGAAGACCCGCCGGCAACGCGGCATTAGGCTGTAAAATGTTATATATCGTATTGGCGAAATTCGGGTCGCTCTCCGGGCCCATAAAATAACTGGCAATCATTCCCGGAAACAGCGTGAGAGACATTGCGAAAATCAGCGGTATCATTCCGGCTGTGTTTACGCGCAGGGGAATATGGGTGGAACCCTGCTGCTTATACATCCGGTTGCCGCGGTATACGGTACGGGCATACTGGACAGGAATGCGCCGGTGCGCTTCGGTAAACAATACGATTATCACGACCGTAACCAGGGCAATGAGTACATAGGCTATCAGTCCGCCTAACTGTCCCTGCCCGGTAAGGAAACCGCCGCCGAAAGTCTGCCAGTATCCGGCGACAATGCCGCCGAAGATAATTATCGAAATTCCGTTGCCGATTCCGTATTCGGTTATCAGTTCTCCCAGCCAGATAAGGAACACCGTTCCGGCGATAAGCGATATTATCATCACAACCATAGTCATCGCGTCTAAACTAGCAAATACAGGTGTTTGGGCATTCCTCAGCAATGTAATCTGCCCGTATCCCGCGAATCCCGCGATTGGAATGGTGAGCCAGTGAGTAATCCGGTTTATCCTGTCCCTGCCGGCTTCTCCCTCCTGAGACATAGCTTGCAGCTTCGGAATTACCGGCGTCATCAGCGTCATAATAATGGACGCGGTGATATACGGGTAGACACCCATAGCCGCAACACTGAAGTTTTTCATCGCTCCGCCACTGAACATATCAAGCATGCTGAACAGGGTATTCTGCTCGAAGAAACTGGCGAGAGCGTCTCCATTCACTCCCGGCATAGGAACATGTGCAATAAATCGGAATGCTACCAGGATTCCGAGTGTGAAAAGAATCCGCTTCCTGAGGTCAGGCAGGCGGAAGGCATCTATCATAGCCTGGATGAGTCTGGGTCTAGTCTGCCTTTGACGCAAACACCACCTCCTCGGCACTGCCGCCGGCCGCTTCTATCATGGCTTTCGCGGCTGCGGAAAACTTATGTGCCTTTACCGTCAGAGGATGCTCAATCTCACCCCGGGCAAGAACCTTCACCGGATTCTTCATCGATTTCACCAGTCCGGCGGCAAGAAGTTCCGCCGGGGTTACTTCCGAACCCGATTCAAAGATATTAAGACTGCCTACACCGATAACGCTGTACTCAGTCCTGAATATATTTGTAAAGCCACGCTGGCGCGGGAGACGTTTTATCATCGGCAACTGTCCGCCCTCAAAACCGGGCCTGATCCTGTAACCGGAGCGTGATTTCTGTCCTTTTACGCCGCGTCCAGAATAGGTACCATGTCCGCTTCCGTTTCCTCTACCGACACGTTTTCTGTTTTTCCTGGCGCCCTGAGCGGGGCGTAACGTATCAAGCCTCATCGGTATTCACCTCCACTTTTACCAGATGCCTTACCTTATTTATCATACCGCGCACGGAGGACGAATCTTCGTGAGTTACACACTGGTGCAGCCGGTGAAAACCCAGAGCCCTGAGGGTTCTTTTCTGCGACTGGTTATATCCGATTCCACTTTTTATTAGCGTGATATTAAGCTTTGCCATTTTTAACGTTTATTCCTCTTCGATATCCTCGGGAAGAGGGGGAGGTGCGGGCGGTTCTTCCTCAGGAGGTGCTAAAGGTATCCCCTTGCGCCTTGCGACCCCTTCCTTCGGGTCTTTCAATCTACTGAGTGCCAGCATCGTCGCCTTGGCGACATTAATATGATTGGTACTTCCCAACGATTTTGTCAGGATGTCTTTTACACCGACCGCTTCCAGGACGGCACGGATGCTCCCGCCAGCAATGATACCGGTACCCGGCGCCGCCGGTTTGAGCATAACCTTAGCCGCTCCGTACTTGGTCGTTGTCGCATACGGAATTGTCGTCCCGCTGAGTTTTACCTTGATAAGGCTCCTCCTGGCATTAGCATTCGCCTTATTTATTGCCTGGGGGACTTCATTCGCTTTTCCCAGGCCGATACCGACGTGACCGTTACCATCACCGGTAACGACGAGGGCGCTGAAGCTGAGGCGTTTTCCGCCCTTCATAACCTTGGCGACGCGGTTAATGTTAATCAGCTTATCATTAAGGGCTAATTCCGTAGGATCTATTGTACTTAGACGTTCCTGCATATTTAACCGACTCCCCTAAAACTTCAAACCTTCCTTACGGGCTGCATCGGCAAGAGCTTTTACTCTGCCGTGATACTTGAATCCGCCGCGGTCGAAGATTACCTGTTTGATTCCCCTGCTTTTAGCCCGTTTACCCAGCAGAGCACCGACCAGTTCGGATTTGCCCGTCTTGGTTTTCCCGTTTACCTCACTCTTTATCTCCGCGTCGAGACTGGACGCGGCGACAAGTGTATGTCCCCGGATATCATCTATCACCTGGGCGTATATATGATTCGGGCTGCGGAAAACATTCAGCCTTGGAATATCCGCCGTTCCCTTTATCTTCGCCCTTACTCTTTCATGCCTTCGCAGACGGGCAACTCTCCGGCTATCTTTTGCCATTATTATTCTCTCCTGCCTATAGCCTTACCCGCTTTACCCGGTTTCAGGCGGATGGTCTCTCCGGCATACCTGATCCCCTTGCCTTTATAGACATCGGGCGGCCGGACTGCCCTTATTCTCGCCGCCATTTCACCGACCAGTTCTTTATCAATACCGGACACAATGATACGGGTATTTCTTTCCACTTCGAGCGACGTACCGGGAATAGGTTCTATATCTACGGTATGAGAAAATCCGATACGGAGCTGTATTTTGTCGCCGACTTTTTCAGCCCTGTAACCGACGCCGACTATTTCCAGGACTTTCTCGAACCCTTTCGTTACGCCTTCGACCATATTAGCCACAAGGGTGCGAGTCAGCCCGTGCATAGAGCGATGCTCTCTGCCTTCGGTAGGGCGTACCACCGTAATAATGTTATTATCCATTTTGATTATCATATCCGGGTGGACGGAACATTTCAGTTCGCCCTTCGGTCCTTTTACGGCGACTTTTTCTTTACTTATATCCACCGTGACACCCTGAGGGACGTCTATCGGCATCTGTCCTATTCTAGACATTATTGCTGCTCCAGAATTTGTTTATAATATGTAGCAAAGCAGTTCTCCGCCAATCCCCTGGCGCCAGGCATTCTGTCCGGTCATCACACCTTTAGATGTGGACAGGATAGCAATGCCCAGTCCGCCGGCTACGCGCGGGATTTCCTTCTGGCCGACATATACTCTCAGGCCCGGTTTACTTACCCGTTCCAGTCCGGCAATCATCGGTTCGCTGTCGTCATCATACTTCAGCTTGATTCTTATGATCTGGTTGGTTTTGCCCTTGACCATTTCATAATCGGTGATAAAGCCTTCCTCTTTAAGAATCCTGGCAATAGCTATCTTCATCTTCGAGGACGGTATCTCCACCGAATCATGCCTTACCATAACGGCATTTCGTATCCGTGTCAGCATATCTGCTACAGGGTCAGAGATGGTCACTCTTCCTCCTTCAGACTATTATCCACCAGTAGCCTCTTTATTCCTGATTATTTTCCTTATTTATTACCAGATTTATTACCAGCTTGATTTCCTCACGCCGGGAATCTGTCCTAGCAGAGCAAGCTGGCGGAAGCAAATACGGCACAGGCCGAATTTTCGCATATAAGCACGGGGACGCCCGCAGACGTGGCACCTGTTGTGCTGCTGCACCTTAAACTTAGTCGGACGCCGCCATTTTGCGATTTCTGATTTTTTTGCCATTATTACTCCATCTATTCGGGGGAGAAAGGCATCCCCATCATTTCCAGAAGCTGCCTTCCTTCCTCATCGGTCTTCGCCGTGGTTACTATCGATACCTCCAGCCCTCTCACCTTATCGATATTATCGTAGTCTATCTCAGGAAACACGGTCTGCTCCCTGAAGGCCAGAGTATAATTACCGCGCCCGTCGAACGAGTCCCGGGGCACGCCCTGAAACTCACGTATACGACACAACACCGTATTCATCATCTTATCGAGAAAATCAAACATTCTCTCTCCGCGCAGAGTAACCTTCAGTCCCACCGGCATTCCTTCCCTCAGACGGAAATTAGCGATAGACTTCTTGGCACGCGTGGTTATCGGGTGCTGGCCGGATATAGCTGCCAGGTCGGCTTCCGCCGCTTCAAGAGCCTTGGCGTTCTGAATAGCCTCGCCCACACCAATATTCAGCACCACTTTCTCGATACGCGGCACTTCCATCACATTCTTATAATCACCCCGCTCCTTTAAGGCGGAGACGACTTCATTCCTGTATTTATCTTTCATCCGTGACATTTAGTCAATCACCTCGTTGCAAGCCCGGCACACTCGGACTTTGTTCCCCGCATCAAGATACCGATAACCTATCCTGACGGCCTTGTTACACTTGCCGCAGACAAGCATTACGTCAGAGGCTCTAATCGGTTCTTCTCTTTCTATAATTCCTGCCTGTCTCGCCTGCCCGGTCGGCCTAGCATGGCTTTTAACGAAATTAACGCCCTCCACCAGCAGTTTTTCACTCTTCGGATAAGCGAAACGTACCTTTCCTTTTTTGCCTTTGTCCTTGCCGGCTATGACCATTACGGTATCATTTTTTCTTATCTTCATAATTACAGAACCTCTGGAGCCAGCGATATTATCTTGGTATAGTTTTTCTCTCTTATTTCCCTGGCGACCGGCCCGAAAATACGGGTGCCCCTGGGATTATTTTTATCCGTCAGTATAACGGCTGCATTCTCATCGAATCTGATAGAAGAGCCGTCCGGCCGGCGGTAAGGATGTACGGTGCGTATGATGACCGCCCTGACTACCTCTCCTTTTTTCACGGCTCCGCCGGGTATAGCCTTTTTTACCGACGCTGTTATCACATCGCCGACATGGGCGTATTTCTTACCGGTACCGCCCAATATCCCGATACACATAATCTGACGGGCTCCGGTATTATCCGCTACTTTAAGTCTAGAGTTAGTCTGTATCATCCTGCTTAATCCTTATATTCCCGCATCAGGATACTTCGTCGGGAGTAACTTCAACTGTTTCCTTTCTGGTGATTATCTCGCTGACGCGCCATCTTTTTTCCCTCGACAGGGGGCGAGTCTCTATAATTCTCACGACATCGCCTTCGGCGCATTTATTTTCTTCATCATGAGCCTTATATTTGATGGCTCTTCTCATAATTTTCCTGTAAAGCGGGTGACGCTTGGACGTTTGGACCGCAACCACAACAGTCTTGTTCATTTTATTGCTTACAACCTGTCCAACCCGAGTCTTTTGCTTTTTTTCCATTATCCGCACCTTTTACCGGCCACCGGAATTAATCCGGAAAACCTATCTTATCTCCAGTTCTTTTTCCCTGATAACAGTTTTAAGCCTGGCGATATCCTTTTTCACCCTTCTGATTTCATTATGATTTACCAGCTGCCTGGTCGATAACCGGAACCGCAGGTCAAAAAGCTCTTTATGAGCTTCTTCAAGTTGTTTCTCAAGTTCTTCGGGCTTCAATGCCCTTATTTCTTCTACTTTCACCGCAGGTCAGTCTCCCGGTTATTATTCACTCCCGGCAATAACGCCGGATTCCTTGACGAGAAATTTGGTAGGTATAGGGAGTTTATGAGAGGCGAGCCTCATCGCTTCTTTCGCCACATCTTCGGAAACTCCCGTCATTTCAAACAGAATTCTTCCAGCCTTAACCACGGCTACCCAGTGGTCAGGAGCTCCTTTTCCGGAACCCATACGCGTCTCGGCAGCCTTTTTGGTTATCGGTTTGTCAGGAAACACCCTTATCCATACGTTTCCGCCACGGCGGATATGACGGGTAATGGCACGACGCGCCGCCTCAATCTGACGGGCAGTCAGCCATGCAGATTCCTGCGCCTGCAGAGCGTAATCGCCAAAGGCAATCGAGCTGCCCGTGCTGGCTGTACCCCGGCGACGTCCTTTCTGTACCTTACGGAATTTTACACGTTTAGGTTGCTGCACTGTTCTCCTCTTCACCGGATGATTCAGCTTCGGCTACCGGTTCTTCGGTTTTTTCTGCCGCGGGTTTCGCTTTAGCCCTGGATTTTCTCTTGGCAGCCGGTTTGGCAGGTTTTTCCTCTTCCGCCTTTGTTTCGGCTGCCGGCTCTTCGGTTTTCTCTGCCGCGGGTTTTGCTTTTGCCCTGGGTTTTCTCTTCGCAGCCGGCTTGGCGGGTTTTTCCTCTTTCGCCTTCTCTTCGGCTACCGGCTCAGCTTCTGCGACAGGTTCCTCCGCCTTCTCTTCAACCACTGGTTCGGCTTCTGCAGCGGGTTCCTCCGCCTTCTCTTCGGCTACCGGCTCAGCTTCTGTGACAGGTTCCTCCGCCTTCTCTTCAACCACTGGTTCGGCTTCTGCGACGGGTTCTTCGACTTCCTCAACCGACCCGAGAAGTGCTTCTTCCAGTTCTTCTTCCTTGGGTTCGGGCAGGACATCACCTTTGTATATCCACACCTTTACCCCGATACGTCCCATGTTTGTTTTAGCTTCGATGAATCCGTAATCAATATCAGCCCGCAGTGTATGCAGGGGTACCTGGCCTTCGTGCATCGTCAGGCGACGGGCAATTTCAGCCCCGCCGAGCCTGCCGGAACAGCTTACTTTCATTCCTCTTGCGCCGGCCTGCATAGTGCGGAGCAAGGTCTGCTTCATAGCCCGCCGGAAAGCAATGCGGCGTTCTATCTGTTCGGCTATCTGCTTCGCTACCAGATAAGCATCCAGTTCAGGGCGCTGAATTTCCTGGATATTCAACTGGACCTTCTTACCGATAAGGTCTTCAAGGTAGGCTCTCGTTTCGTCCACCCTCTGGCCGCCTCTGCCGATAACGATACCAGGCCTGGCGGTATAGATGGTAATCGAGACCTTGTTAGACTGCCGCTCGATTTCAACCTGGGAAACAGCGGCTTCAGCATACCTTTTCTGAATACCCCCACGGAGTACCAGATCCTCCTGTAAAAACTCTGCGTAATGCTTGTCAGCATACCATTTGGCCTGCCAGTCACGTATTACGCCGATTCTAAAACCGGTAGGATGAACTTTACGCCCCATTAGCTCTCCTGTTCTCCGACGACTACTGTGATATGGCTGGAGCGCTTAAGGATAGGGCTTACCCTTCCGCGCGCCCTGGCTCTATATCTTTTCATAGTAGGCGCTTCATCTGCGTATATTTTCACAATTTTCAAGTCCGAAGACGAGATCTGAAAAACACTCTCAGCATTGGCAGCGGCAGACTGTATAACCCTGGACACTACTTTTGCGGAAGGGGAGTGCATAAACCTGAGCATATCGAGTGCCTGCTCTACCTGCTTACCGCGCACCATATCCAGCAGCAACCGCGCTTTCCGAGGTGGAATTCCCGTATCTTTAGATATCGCTCTTACTTCCATTTCAATCCAAGACCTTATCTCTTTCTAATCTGAGAAGTCCGTTCTGCTCTGGAGACATGTCCTCTATAGGTCCTCGTCATAGCAAATTCTCCCAGCTTATGTCCGACCATATTTTCCGTAATAAATATGGGAACATGCCGTCTTCCGTCGTGGACACCGATAGTGAGTCCCACCATCTCCGGCACTATGGTCGACCATCGTGACCAGGTCTTGATGACGGTTTTCTCACCGGTGCGAGTTATTACATCGACTTTTTTCATCAATTTCGGATCGATTGCCGGTCCTTTTTTAGTTGACCTTGACATATCTGCTTATCCCTTTAATTTCTACTTGCGTCCCCGACGCTTCACTATTAGTCTATCCGAAGCCTTCGGCTTGCGGGTCTTGTATCCAAGAGCCGGTTTACCCCACGGTGTCTTGGGTCCAGGCATACCCACCGGGCTTCTGCCTTCGCCGCCACCGTGCGGATGGTCGCGCGGGGTCATTGCAGAACCCCTGACGGTCGGCCTCCAGCCAAGCCAGCGTTTCCGGCCGGCCTTACCCAGCTTGATTCCCTGGTGGTCGAGATTACCTACCTGGCCGATTGTCGCCATGCAGTTGCTGCGTACCCGTCTCGATTCCCCGGACGGAAGTCTCAACAGGGCATAGTCGCCTTCGAGGGCAACAATCTGAGCAGACATTCCGGCACTCCTGACCATCTGGCCGCCTTTTCCGGGCTGCATCTCGATGTTATGTATCAGGGTTCCGCTGGGAATACGGTTCATCGGCAGAGCATTACCGGGCCTGATTTCGGCACCTTCGCCGGCTTTCACGGTATCACCGACTTTCAGCCCGATAGGTGCAAGAATGTATCTCTTATCACCATCGGCATAGTGAATCAGGGCAATACGTGCCGAGCGATTCGGATCATACTCAATCGACGCAACTTTACCCGGAACACCGAGTTTATCTCTCTTAAAATCGATCACCCGGAGTCTTCTTTTCGCTCCGCCGCCGCGATGACGCACCGTTATGCGACCCTGGCTGTTACGCCCGGCCCTCTTTTTCAACGGCTTGACCAGCGACTTTTCCGGTCTTGTCTTAGTTACCTCATCAAAAGTCGCCCCGGTCATACCGCGTCTTCCTGCGGAGGTCGGCCTGTATACCTTTATCGCCATTCTTTACATAAACTCCTGATATACCCTTTTAGCTTTGTTATGCACCCTCGAAAAACTGAATCGAGTCGCCCTGTTTCAGGGTAACAATCGCCTTCTTCCAGGGGTGGGCGGGGAGTACCCGCCGTCCCAATCTCCGGCGTTTACCTTTCATATTAACAATATTTACTTTTAATACTTCAACCTTAAACGCTTTTTCCACCGCTTCCTTTACCAGCGGTTTGTTGGCTTCTTTATCCACCTCAAAAGCGTATTTATTCTCTGTCTGGAGGATGGTAGATTTTTCAGTTATCAGCGGACGCCGCAACACTTCGTACAGGTGCATCGGTTCCTCCCTCGGAGGGCTGTTCGCCCCAAATCTCTTCCGCTTTTCGCACTGCATCAACGGTCATAAGCAGTTTCTTACACGACAGTATATCCACTACATTCAGCAGGTCAGCCGGCATAATAATTACTCCGGCGATATTCCTGGCTGATTTGACCACGTTCTCATCAGCTCCCGCGGTAACCAGCAGGACCGAAGAGTCTATTCCCAGGGCGGAGAGAATACCCTCCATCTCTCTGGTCGCAGGTTTTTCAAAAGCCAGTTCATCAATCACAATCAGTTCTTTATCATTAACTTTATCAGAGAGTACGCATCTCAAAGCGAGGCGCCGCATTTTCCTGGGGATTGCTTTCCGGTAATTACGCGGTTTAGGCCCGAATATGGCACCTCCGCCGCGTCTCGTCCCCGACTTGATGCTGCCTGCCCTAGCATTACCCGTACCTTTCTGGCGGAACAGTTTCCTGGTAGAACCGACCACCTCACTCCGGGTCTTGGTACTGGAAGTGCCCTGACGGGCATTCGCCTGCTGTCTTACTACAGTCTGGTGTACGACCGTCTGATTAAAGGGTACGCCGAATACGTACTCGTTAAGCTCGATATTTCCAGTCTCTTCACCGTTTTTATTATAAACCGGTACCTGCACTTACTTATTCCCCTTAATCGATTTCCTGATCATTAACAGACCGTTTTTATTCCCGGGTACAGCACCTTTAATCAGAAGCAGGTTACGCTCCGGGTCTGCCTTCACTATTTTAAGGCCGCGGACGGTGACCTTATCGCCGCCCATACGCCCGGCCATCCTGGTGCCTTTCCAGACACGACCCGGCGAAGCTGAAGCTCCAATCGAACCGGGAGCGCGGTGCCGGTCAGACTGTCCGTGTGTTTTCGGACCGCCGGCAAAACCGTGGCGTTTGACCACGCCGGCGAATCCCTTACTCTTGGATATTCCGGTAATGTCAACAAGGTCGCCTTCCTCGAAGAGGCTGGCATCCACCTTATCTCCGACGTTTATATCTGCGGTATCATCCACTCTAATTTCCCGCAGGTATCTGAAGCTACCAAGTTCCTTCATCTGACCCTTCCGGGGAGAGTTGATGTTTTTAGCTTCACCGAAACCGTACTGTACGGCATCGTAGCCTTCCTTTTCGGAAGTCTTTACCTGCAGTACGGTACAGGGCCCAGCTTCGACAGCAGTAACCGCTTCGGCTTTTCCCTCTTCCGTGAACACCTGGGTCATACCCAGTTTTTTACCTAATATTCCTTTTACCATATCTTCAATCCCGGTATTTATATCTTGATATCTATTTCGACTCCCGAGGGCAGATTAAGTCCGGTAAGAGAATCTATCGTCTTGGAGGTTGTCTCGATAATGTCGATGAGACGTTTGTGAGTCCGGATTTCAAACTGCTCCTGCGAGTCTTTGTCGATAAAAGGGGAGCGGATAACGCTGTATTTCTGAATACGCGTCGGCAGAGGTACCGGCCCGGAAACAACCGCTCCGGTCCGTTCCACCGTTTCCACTATCTGTTCGGCCGCCTGGTCTACCAGCTTGTGGTCGAAACCTTTTATCTTGATACGAATCTTCTGTTTAGGCATATTCTCAATATCCTGCCTTATTCGTAATTTGAGCTACCTGATCGGCAGGTAGCTCTTGATATTCGTAGAATTCCATCGAGTGGGTTGCCCTTCCCTGTGTCTGAGACCTGAGGCTGGTAGTATAGCCAAAGGACTCAGCCAGCGGGATATAGGCGTGAATAGTAGTAGTATCAATGTATGTTTCAATCGAATTGATATGGGCGCGTCTTGAATTAAGGTCGGCGACTATATCTCCGAGGAACTGTTCGGGCGTAACCACTTCAATCTTCATAATGGGCTGGAGAATTATCGGTTTTGCCCTGGCAACGCCATTTTTAAGCGCCATGGAACCTGCCATTTTGAACGCAATCTCTGAAGAATCTACTTCATGATAGCTGCCGTCGTAAAGTACCGCCTTAATATCCACAACGGGATAGCTGGCAATCACACCGGTTTCCATTGCTTCTTTGATTCCTTCTTCGATTGCCGGCACATACTGCCGGGGGATGGCGTTTCCCCTGATATTATTGACAAACTGCAGGCCGCTGCCCCTCTCTCCGGGTTCCAGTTCCAGGCAGACGTGCCCGTACTGGCCGTGGCCGCCAGTCTGCCTGACGAATTTTCCTTCAGCTTGAACCGGGGCTGTGATGGTCTCTTTATAGGCAACCTTAGGTCTGCCTACCTTGGCGCCAACCTTGAATTCGGCAAGCAGCCTGTTGACGATTACTTCCAGGTGGAGTTCTCCCATACCGGAAATAACCGTCTGACCAGTCTCTGTGTTGTAATCAACCTTGAAAGTGGGGTCTTCTTCCGTCAGTTTCTGGAGAGCCGTCCCCATCTTGTCCTGGTCGAGTGTCGTCTTAGGCTCGATGGAGACCGATATCACCGGCTCGGGGAATTTAATCGATTCAAGAAGAACCGGATGCGAAGGGTCACAGAGGGTATGGCCTGTAAAGGTGTTCTTCAGACCGAGGGTAGCAATAATCGCTCCCGTATCCGCTTCGTCGATTTCTTCACGTCGGTTGGCATGCATTAAAAGCAGCCTGCCGATTCTTTCTTTCTTCTGCGTGGTGGAATTATATACCTGGGCCCCGGCTTCGATTCTGCCGGAATATACCCTGAAATATACCAGTCTGCCAACAAATGGGTCGGAGACAACTTTAAAGGCAAGCGCTGTAAACGGTGCCTTATCACTTGCCGGGATATCTACCTCATTTCCCCTGATATTCGAAGCCTTTACAGGCGGGACTTCGAGGGGTGAGGGGAGGTACTCAACGATGGCGTCCAGCAACTGCTGCATTCCCTTGTTTCTGAGGGCGCTGCCGCAGAGTATGGGAACGCCTTTATTGGCGAGGGTTATCCTCCTGATGGCTGCCTTAAACTCGGCAACGGTAATGCTGCGTCCGTCAAGATAGGCTTCGAGTATCTCATCGTCTATCTCAGCGAGTTTTTCTATCAGGATATGTCTGTGTTCTTCAACCCGTGTCATTTCCGACTCGGGAATGGTCTCCTCCCGGGGAAGGGACTCAAGTTTACCGTCGTAACTCCAGGCGCGTTCCTCGACAAGGTCGATGACGCCCCGGAAGGTTTCCTCGGTACCGAGGGGTATCTGGATAGGCAGGGGCCTGGATTTCAGACGTTCTTCTATCATAGAAATGGTGCGCTCATAATTCGCACCAATCCTGTCCATCTTATTAATGAAGCAAATACGCGGCACGCGGTACCTGTCCGCCTGCCGCCAGACTGTTTCCGACTGCGCTTCCACTCCGGCGACAGCGTCGAAAACGACAACACCGCCGTCCAGAACTCTGAGGCTTCGTTCAACTTCGGCGGTGAAATCAACGTGTCCGGGGGTATCGATTATATTAATACGGTAACCTTTCCATGATGCGGTAGTGGCTGCCGCGGTAATCGTGATACCGCGTTCCTTTTCCTGGTCCATCCAGTCCATTACCGCCGTTCCCTCGTGCACTTCACCGACCTTATATGTCCGGCCGGTATAATAGAGGATCCTCTCGGTGACGGTAGTCTTGCCGGCATCGATATGGGCTATAAAAGCCATATTCCGGATGTCCTCCAGCGGGAAACTTCTGGACACAGATTTACCCCTTGATTCTATTTTGTTAGTAGCTGTTCTTACCATAGCATTGTTGTTGAGGGATACCCTTACCATCTGTAGTGCGCGAATGCCCGGTTCGCTTCAGCCATCCGGTGGGTATCATCGCGTTTCTTGACGGTTGCTCCCTGCCCCTTCGCGGCGTCACCAAGTTCCGCCGCCAGTTTTTCTGTCATTGATTTTCCCTGTCTTGCCCGGGCTGAGGCGACAAGCCAGCGTAAAGCCAGAGTTAGGCTCCGCTCAGGGCTAACATCGACCGGCACCTGATATGTAGCACCCCCGATACGACGTGATTTAACCTGGAGCTGGGGAGTGGCATTCCTTACCGCCTGCTGCAGAACGGTAATAGCCGGTTGGGACTCCTTTTCTTCAAGCACGTCGAGAGCGCCGTAGACAATTTTCTCGGCTTTACTCTTCTTCCCGTCAAGCATTATTTTATTAACCAATCTCGATACCATCGGGTTATGGTATCTCGGATCAGGTAATATTTCTCTTTTTTCGGCACGGTTACGTCGTGACATTTTTCCTCCTAGTCGGTCACGGCTGTCGATTTAGCGCGTTTGGTTCCGTATTTGCTGCGTCCCTGTTTCCGGTCGGTTACGCCGGTGGTATCCATAGTACCCCTTATAATATGGTACCTGACACCGGGCAGGTCCTTGACGCGTCCGCCCCGGATAAGAACCACTGAGTGCTCCTGGAGTTCGTGTCCTTCACCGGGTATATAGGCGGTTACCTCCATCGTATTGCTTAACCTGACCCTGGCCACCTTGCGCAGGGCCGAATTAGGCTTCCTGGGGGTCTGCGTTTTAACCTGGACGCAAACGCCGCGTTTCTGCGGACTTCCTTTACCCTCAATCATCCTGTTCTTCAAGGAATTGAAGTTATAGCGGAGGGCGACGGTCTTAGCTTTCTTAGCCGTCTTTTTTCTTCCTTTTCGAACAAGCTGATTAATAGTTGGCATAATGTTTTCCTTTCCTACAATTAAAATGGATGAGCATTAGCCCACCCAAATGACGGATTGAAGGTCATATTCAATCCGTCAGCCTGCATACTGAGCTACAAAGCGCTAAATAAAGAGTCTATCATAGCGCCTGCAAGTATGTCAATATTAAATTAAGATTTTCTGAGTCTGTGACGTCCGTATTTATTATAACATTTTTTTATGCTTTTGTGGGGGTGAGTTTTTCATTAGATTTTTTACTCACCCTTTCGCCGGTTCATCCGATGGTATTTCGAAGGGAATCACTATAGAATATACTGTTAGCAACAGGGTATCTTATGGACGAAGACGTATATTTTAAGAAAGAGATTGCTTACCGGTATCACGGGCATAACATGCGGTTCCGGGTTTCCCAGGACCTTTTCAGCAGCTACCAGATAGATATCGGAACGCAGTTTCTGCTGAGAACCCTTATCTCCGAAACGGACATCGGCAGGTTTTCCAGGGTTCTCGACCTCGGGTGCGGCTACGGTCCGATAGGTATTTCACTGAAAACGCTGACAAACGACTGCGAGCTTCACATGGCGGACAGGGACGCGCTGGCGGTCGAGTACGCCCGACAGAACGCCGAACTGAACGGGCTGCAGGGAGTCCAGGTATACGGGAGCCTGGGGTACGACGATGTGACCGGCAGGGACTTCGATCTGTTAGTCTCCAATATCCCGGGGAAAGCAGGGGAGCCGGTAATTACCGATTTCCTGCGGGAAGCTGCGGGATACCTGGATAAAGACGGAATGGCGGCCGTAGTGGTAATCACGCCCCTGGAAGATACTGTTGCCGGCATTCTCGAAAACACGCCGGACGCAGAGGTGCTGTTTCACAAGAACAGGAGCGGTCACGCGGTATTTCATTATAGATTCAGAGACAGCACCTCCGGACAACGACAGTTGACGGCCAGTGGATTTGAGAGGGGAATCTACCGGCACGAGAGTGTGACCGTTTCCTGTCAGGGCCTGAACTACCGGATAAATACTGCCTACGATATACCCGAAGATAAGGCACCGGGACACCTAAGCGAGCTGCTGATAGAGGCCATTACAAAGTTAAAGAATCCTGCCATCGACCGCATCCTGCTGTTCAATCCCGGACAGGGGCACGTGGCAGCGGCAGCCTGGAAAGAACTCGAGCCGGGCGATATTTTGCTGGTCGACCGGGACCTGCTGAGTCTGAGAGTTAGCGAAAGCAACCTTGTTCTGAACGGCTGTCCCGGAGACAGGATTCATCTGTTCCACCAGACGGGGATAGGGAGTGACGATACGCAAAACGCCGACCTGATAATCGGGACGATTAGAGAGAACGAAGGCGTCAGGGCTATCAATACCGATATATCCAGAATTGCCGACCGGCTGGCACCGGGAGGGAAGGCGCTGTTATCCGCCAGTTCCACGGCTATAACGAGGATAGTGACGGGGCTGCCGGCTCAGAAAAAGCTAGTCGTTAAAAAGCGGGAGAAACACAAGGGCAATAGCCTGCTGGTACTGGAACGGAAATAAAGTATCTCACTCGCCAGGACCTAGTATCGCGTCTCGGAAGCACAATAATATGCTCATCCTTCGACAGGCTCAGGACGAGCGATATCATGCTATCCTGTCCGCTCATGGTGAGTTTGTTGAATCATGCGCGAATCCAGCAGAACTAATATGACTTATCCAGCGAATTTGTTAGGGAGGATACTAGATAGCGATTCGTTAAGACTCACTATTTCATACTTTCTTTGCTACGACGGCCAACCAGTCGCCGCCTTCTTCGTAGGGAGTACCGTCCAGATCGTTCCATATCTGGAGGATAGAAAAACCGGCTCTCTCGAGTACTTCCCTGATTGTGTCCAGGGAATAGTCATGGAACCAGTTCCGGTAAACTTTCACGCCTGTTTCGTCCATAATAATATACTGGTCGAGCCATACATTATCCTCGGGATAATCATAACCATCTTCGAGGAAAAGGTGTTTACCCGGTCGCCAGAAACCGCCCTCGAACAGGTACCACCTGTTCCCGGTTCCTTCCCTGTGTTGTAAATTTCTCGTTGTGATGTCGAAAATAAAGAGACCTTCCGGTTTCAAGGCCTGATGAACCAGCGCAAGGAAATTTTCTCTCTTCTCATCCGAGAATGTATTCAGTTCGCCGTATATCTGCATTACGGCATCGAACTCACCGGAAAAGTCGATATCGAAAAAGTCGGCCAGGCGGTAATCGATATCAAGGCTGTTTTCCACAGCATGTTTGACTGCGTATTCGACGGACCTGCGGGATATATCGACCCCAGTTACTTTCAGCCCCTTCCGGCAGAGCTGGCTGGCATACAGTCCCGGTCCGCATCCGAGGTCGAGAACGCGGTCGCCTTCCTTCAGGACACCGGCGAAGCAAAGGTGTTCTATCTGGGCGTCAATAGCTTCCGCTTTCCTGCTGGCGGCATCGTGTTCCTGGCTTAGATGGGCAGCCAGCATACCTATTGAAATATAATCATCATCCCAGAACTTTTCCTCTCCCGGCTCGAAAAGAGGAGGCTTCGCGGAGTATTCGTTTAGAGTCTGAATAATATCTTCAATATTAATAGTATTTACTCCCGTATTTATTATGGAAGGTTATTTCGGCTATATCCTTGCGCTTTATATCGATTGACTCCATATCGGGATAACCCACGGGTATCAGGAAGGCGCAGGCATAATTTTCCGGCAGATTCAGTATTTCGGATGCCTTTTTTACTTCAAGGTCACCTACCCAGCACGATCCGAGACCGTGACTGGCGGCAGTCAGGCAGATGTGTTCTCCGGGGACCATGACCGTACCGTTCTCCAGGAGTAGCGAGACGGCTTTTTGGCCGGGATATTCCTGCAGGTAGCTGACAAATTGTGGGGTAAACCGCTTCCTGTTTATCGCCACTCCGAAATCGGAATCATAATAACCGGCTATCTCCCAGCTTAAATCGGCGCAGACAGCTATCACAAGCGGAGCGGTTGTAATCCATTCCTGTTTCCCGGCAATGTCGGATAGCTGCCTGATAACTTCTTTATCCGTGACAACGCCGAACATCCAGTTCTGGCTGTTACCTCCGGAAGGGGCCAGACGGGCACTTTCGAGTATATCGTCGATTACATTCTGCGGCACCGGAGTATCTTTGAATTTCCTGATAGAGCGTCTTTTCCTGATTACTTCCATATAGTCCATCGGTGTCTCCTTTTTTCGGCAACCCGCATAGTATGAACAGGATTCTTGCGTTTGTCAACATATTCCCCGTGAAAAAGAGCTACGAAATACTCTCAAAAACTTCACATCACGCTCGATTTATGGTATAATAGAGTCCGATGGTAACGTATAAATCCGTATATTCTCCCGGTTGCCTTTCAGACAGCATTATCAGAATTTTTTCGTCTACGAAAGACCCCTGTTGTTATTATTCATTTCATTGTTTTCCAGTTACTACTTAAGGAGTGAAACTCATCTATGGCCGAAAAAACTGCGAAAAAGACTGCAGAAATCAAGAATAAAAAGACCACCAAGAAATATTCCGCGCAGGAAATCCACGTACTGGGCGGCCGGGAAGCCGTACGTAAAAGACCGGGTATGTATATCGGCAGCACCGACGTAAACGGCCTTCACCACCTGGTATACGAAATCGTTTACAACAGCATAGACGAAGCCATGGCCGGCTACTGCGACAAGATACTCATCACCTTACAGGAGGACAATTCCATCAAGGTGGAGGATAACGGCCGGGGTATCCCGGTGGAAGTACATCCCACTACCAAGATATCCGCCCTGGAGACGGTAATGACAACACTCCACGCAGGGGCAAAGTTCGGCGGTAAGACCTACCAGGTCTCCGGGGGACTTCACGGGGTTGGCGCATCGGTGGTAAACGCCCTTTCAGCCTGGTGCAAGGTAATCGTCAGGCAGGAAGGTAAACAGTACGAGCAGGATTACCTACAGGGGATTCCGCAGAATAAGGTTACGGAAACAGGCAAGACCGATGGTACCGGTCTTACGACCATATTCCTTGCCGACGATGAGATATTCGGTACCGTCAGATACAATTTCAACACGCTTGCCGAGCGGTTCCGCGAGATGGCCTACCTGAACAAGGGGCTGGAGATAAAGGTAATCGATGAAAGGACCGACGACGAGAGGACGTTCTACTTCGAGGGAGGTATCAGCAGTTTCGTGCGCCACCTTAACCGGGGCAGGGATACCCGGATGCGGCAGCCGATATATATCAACAAGGCAGTAAACAGCACCATGGTGGAGGCTTCACTCCAGTATAACGACGGTTTTAACGAGACGGTGCTGAGTTTCGCCAACTGTGTAAACACAGCCGACGGCGGCAGCCACCTTACCGGCTTCCGTACGGCTCTGACCCGCGTTCTTAACGATTTTGCGCATAAAGGCAAGTTTTTGAAGGATGATGACCCTAACCTTAGCGGTGAGGACGTAAGGGAAGGGCTTGCAGCGGTCATCAGCGTGAAGCTGGCAGAACCGCAGTTCGAAGGCCAGACAAAAGGCAAGCTTGGCAATCCCGAAACGAAAGGCATCGTCGAAAGCGTGGTAGGCGAGGGGTTATCACTCTACTTCGAAGAGCACCCGGACGATATCAAGCGAATAATGGAAAAGTGCATACTTGCCGCCAAGGCAAGAGAAGCCGCAAGAAAAGCCAGGGACCTGATCGTTAAGAAGAGCAGTCTCCTCTCAGCCACTCTGCCCGGTATGCTTGCCGAATGTTCCGATAAAGACCCCTCTAACTGCGAGATATACCTGGTGGAGGGTGATTCCGCCGGGGGTTCCGCCAAGCAGGGCAGGAACCCGCGATTCCAGGCCATCCTTCCGCTGAGGGGTAAAATCCTGAACGTGGAAAAGGCTCCACCCGATAAAATGCTGGCTCACGCGGGAATCCGCGCCATTATCACCGCCCTCGGCGCCGGGATAGATGACGAACTTGATCTCTCGAGACTACGCTATCACCGGGTCATCCTGATGGCGGACGCGGACGTGGACGGCTCACATATCAGGACGCTATTGCTTACCTTCTTCTTCCGGCATATGGCGGAGCTTATCAATAACCAGCACCTGTACATCGCCCAGCCGCCGCTGTACCGGATCAAACACGGTAAGACAGAAAAGTGGGTATATTCCGACCAGGAAAAGGATGATGCCCTTCAGGAACTCAAAGGGGCCAAGAATATCGATATACAGCGTTACAAAGGCCTTGGTGAGATGAGCGCCGAGCAGCTCTGGGAGACAACGATGAACCCGGCGACCCGGACACTGCTGTCAGTGAATGTCGAGGACGCGGTCGATGCCGACCATATCTTCCATACTCTGATGGGAGAAGAGGTGCCGCCGCGTAAGGCTTTCATTCAGGCGCGTGCCAAGAGCGTCCAGAACCTGGATATTTAGAATATACCTACCTATTATTGAGACAAAGACGCAAGGTAATTACCTTGCGTCTTTCTTTTGTCATGCTTTCAGTTTCTTGACCAGGTGGGCGACGTTTTTGCCGAAATTCCAGGCTGTTATCAGGCCTTCCTCGTCGTCGTTGACCTCGCCTTTCTCACGGCCGAACGATATATTCCAGTAGGTGGAGCCGGGCATATAAAACCCGAGGATATGGAACCAGAAGAGAAGCTGGGCGTGAGTGAAATTCTGACCGGCGCGCCGGGCGACCACCAGTGGTCCGCCGACTTTCCCGGCAAATGCTCGCCGTTCCCTGCCGCTCATTAATCCAGTCCGGTCCATCAACGACTTTATCAGGGAGGTCGCCGAACCGTAGTAAACCGGCGAGGCAAGAATAATCGCGTCCGCCGCTTTCATCTTCTTATATATAGGAAAAAGGTCGTCATCAATGGTGCACTTTTCCTCTTCCAGACAGCCTCCGCAGGCACTACAGGGCCGGATATCCAGTCCGGCCAGGGGGATGAGTTCCGTTTCCAGTCCTTCTTCGGCTATCGCCTGCAGGGTATGTTTCGTTATCAACTCCGTATTGCCGTTTCTTCTGGGGCTTCCTACCACACCGACAGCGTTCATATTTCCTCCCGGTTATAAACCATATTTATTGTCGTATATATAATCCGGTCCGCCGGAT
The DNA here is from genome assembly GCA_034416335.1 of Dehalococcoidales bacterium. Classification (GTDB taxonomy): domain Bacteria; phylum Chloroflexota; class Dehalococcoidia; order Dehalococcoidales; family UBA2162; genus MGML01. The sequence goes on along the minus strand of DAOULV010000001.1, from coordinate 163,577 downwards.
GTATTTTTCGACCGGAGCAGGGACGAGAGTATCAACCGGCAGACCAGCGGCAATTCTATTTCTGATGTCCGTGGCGCTTATATCCGGCGCCATTTCATCGATTATTACAAGACTTTCCGACAATCCCGGGACATCTTTTTCCAATTCCTCTATATCCGGTATTTCATAGCCCGGTCTGCGCACCGCCACCAGACGGCACATCTTCACCAGCCTGTCCGGCTCTTTCCACCGGGGCAGTGTTTTGAGGTTATCCAGACCGACGATGAAATACAACTCACAGTCGTCACCAGGCGACTTTTTCAGCGCGTCAATGGTATCAACCGTATATGATATTCCTGCCCTGTCTATTTCAATCGTGGACAGTCTGAAGGCAGGGTTAGCGGCAAGCGCCAGCTCTATCATCGCCACCCGGTGTTCGACCGGCGTTACGGCGTTATCTTCCTTGAGCGGAGTCTGCGACGTGGGAATGAAAAGAACCTCATCCAGATCCAGTCGTTTCATCGCTTCCCCGGCTATCATCATATGCCCGTTATGGACGGGGTCGAAGGTCCCGCCAATTATCCCCGTTTTCATTTATATATACCTCATACGGAGTCCTACCATTCCCATTCGTAGTCGCCGCAGCGGACTTTATCTCCGGGTACGATACCCGCCTTCTCGAGCGCCCGGGTCACACCGTACCTTGCCATAGGTCGCTGCAGCTGACGGCGAACCTCCTCACCGCTCGTATCCACACCGGCAATTATTCTTTCCAGGTCAGGCGCGTTTATCACGTAGACGTCGCCGTCTTTAGTCACGGTCGCTTCCGTCTGTTTGGGCTGTGGTCGGAATATGGCTGCGGGGACTTTCTTTCCCGCCAGGATACCCTTACCGGCTTTCTCCAGCAGTGCCTGTGTCTCTTCCATAAGTTCCCGGACCATCTCTCCCGTTTCCGCCGAAATAAATCTCGCACGAACACCCGCCCGTTCGAACTCTTCCCCAATATCGTCAAGGCGTTCCTTCATCCCGGGCACGTCTATCTTGTTTACCGCGACTAGCTGGGACTTTTTAGCCAGTCCGGGGTCATACAATGCCAGCTCGTTGTTTACCCGTATCATATCTTCGACAGGAGATTCGGAAGTGCCGTCGACCAGGTGAACCAGTATTTTGGTACGTACGATATGCCTGAGAAAGTCGTGTCCCAGGCCTTTACCAAGGTGGGCGCCTTCGATCAAACCGGGTATTTCCGCGATTATGAAGTCTTTCAGGCCTATCTCTACCACGCCCAGGACGGGTTCCAGGGTCGTAAAGGGATAACCGGCTATCTTAGGGCCGGCAGCCGATACGCGGGACAGCAGAGTAGATTTTCCGGCATTGGGAAATCCGATGATACCGACATCGGCAATCAATCTCATTTCCAGGACCAGTGAACGTTCTTCCCCTTTTTCACCTTTCTGGGCAATCCGCGGCGCCTGGTTTGTCGACGTTGCGAAGTGAGTGTTACCTTGACCACCCCTACCGCCATATACCACAACCGCTTCCTGTCCCGGTTCTTCACAATCGGCTATCAGCAGTTCCTCTGCGGTACCACTTAGTCCCAAGGCTATAGTCCCAACAGGCACGAGCAGAACAAGGTCTTTTCCTCTCTTGCCATGCTTTTTCTGGCCTTTACCGTTCTCACCCCTGTCCGCTTTATACAGCCTGTTAGGCTTGAACATCTTAAGGTCCGTTATCCCGGAATCAGCTTTTATTACAACGTTACCACCGTCTCCGCCATCTCCGCCATCCGGACCACCGTAGGGCACGAACTTTTCACGACGAAAACCCACGACACCATCCCCGCCGTCACCCGCTTTAACTTTAATTTCTACCCTGTCGTACAATTATCGTAATCCCTGTATATTTTATATAGCTGTAGTGTTAGGGATGAATTATTATTAATAATAGTAGCACGAAATCAGCGAGGATAGAATTAACAAGGGTGCTATTAAAACCGGGGTATTTTAGGCAGGAACGATGGATATGTTATCAAATGGTGAAGAGGGTTATTAAAAAATCCGGGGGTCCCGGGGAAAATTTTGGCTCCGGTTTCTAATGCCGGTTTCCGGCGGCGGCGTGGATTTCTTTCTGGATATCGAACACTTTCCGTTTAAGCGAAGGGTTGTTATTCATATCCCCGGCGATTTTTTGATAAGCATGACTTACCGTTGCCGGCGTCCTTCCGCCGAGTTCTTTACCGATTTCAGAGAGGGAACAGTTGGTTTCCTGGCGGATAAGGTACATTGCGACCTGGCGGGCGAGAGCGGTGATTTCGTCTCTCTTGCGGCCCTTGAGGTCGGACGGGGTAAGCTGGAAGCTGTCGACAACGGCTTCCAGTATCAGTTCAGGAGTAGCAGGAGCCGAAGGCATTTCTTCGCTGGATATATCCTTCAGGGCCCGGGCTACAAGTTCCGGAGTAACCATTTCCCGTATCAACCTGGCATAGGCAACTACCCGGTTGAGAGAACCCTCGAGTGCCCGAATACTCTGCTTCACCTGGAGAGCTATCATCTCCAGGACCTCGTTGGATAATTCCAGGTCTTTCAGCGATGCTTTGGCACGGAGAATAGCCAGCCGGGTGTCGAAGTCGGGTTCCTGTATGTCCGTTACCAGGCCGCCCTCGAAGCGGGAGCGGAGTCTTTTTTGCAGCGACGGCATCATCCTGGGGGGCTGGTCACAGGTGACAGCTATCTGATGATCGGAAGTATACAGCTCATCGAAAGTATGGAAGAAATTCTCCTCGGTCTGGGTTTTCCCGCTGAAGAACTGTACGTCGTCCATCAAGAGCATATCGACACTCCGGTAACGGTTCCGGAATTCTTCCGTTTTCTTCTCTCTGAGAGCCTGCATAAGCTGATTGGTGTACTCCTCCGCCCGGACATAGAGCACCTTCATATTATCTTCAAGAGCTTTATGACCAATGGCGTGAAGCAGGTGGGTCTTGCCGAGACCGGCACCGCCGTATATGAAAAGGGGGTTATAGCTGGTACCGGGATTCCGGGCTACCGCCATCGCGGCGGTAAACGCGAGCTGGTTGCTGCTGCCGGTAATAAACGTATCGAAAGTGTACCTGGGGTTAAAGAGGGGCAGGCTTCCCTGCTGGGCGGCAACGCTTCTGCTGCGAGGTTTGGAGCTTGAAAGACTGCCGTGATTACCATCCACCCGGAAGTGGACCAGTACTTCATCACTGGTTAAACCTCTGAGGACCTTTTCAATGAGGGAGCGCTGGTTTCTTTCGAGGTATTCCGCGACGAACGTGTTGGGGACACCGACGACGAAACTGCCTTTTTCGTAACCGATACCGTGCGTTTTCGACAACCAGGTGCGGTAGTTAGGTTTGTTAACGTGTACCTGTAACTCACCTAATGCAGCGTCCCATATCTGCTGCGCGGGTCTGGATTGAGTCAAAATCTTCTTCCTCTCTCTTAACCATAAGAGCCGGTCTATAATAAATCTCCCGGGTGGGAGGGCTAAGCAAGAACTATGCCGATTTGCGGCTTTTTTTGTTGCGGAAACAGTAACCATCATACCAAAATAAGGTCTTTGGATAGCAACCGTTTTAGTGGGAGTTGGTGGCGATTTTCAACTCTTACCAGCCCTTAGAAAGTCCATCAGACTTCTTTTTTTAAGGTTTTTCCAACGGATAGTCACAAGATATTTTTATTGTTATTAAAAATTTTCGGTGTTAAAATTACTGGCGGAGGACGGCATTGAAAATAGTATTTATGGGCACCCCCTGGTTCGCTGTTCCCACTCTTGAACACCTCCTGTTAAACGGGTATGAAGTAGCGGCCGTATATACCCAGCCGGACAGAGAATCCGGTAGAGGACGGTCGGTATTAGCGTCACCCGTAAAACAGAGAGCGACGGAATATAACCTGCCGGTAGAGCAGCCGGACAGTTTGAAAGATCCAGAAGCAATAGACCGTCTGGCGACCTACAAACCGGACTACATTCTGATATTCTCTTACGGCCAGATATTACCCCAATCAGTAATCGATATTCCATCCCGGGACTGCCTGGCAATACATCCTTCGCTGCTTCCCAGGCACCGCGGGGCGGCACCGGTCGTCTCGGCAATTCTTTCGGGCGATGAGTTTACCGGGACTACACTGATGCGGGTTGTCAGAAAGGTGGATTCCGGTGATATCCTGGCGCAGGTGCAGGTACCGGTACTGGACTATGATACCGCGGGGATACTGACTGGAAAACTTTCACTGGTATCGGTGCAGATGGTGCTGGAGGCGCTGCCCCGCCTTATGAGGAACGAGATTATTCCCCGACAGCAGGACGCTTCGCTGTCAAACTACTTCGGCCAACTGACGAAACAGGACGGGGAAATCGACTGGAATATGTCTGCGGAAGATATCTGGCGACGGATACGGGCGTTTAATCCCTGGCCAGGCTGCTACACAAAATGGAATGGAAAACAACTGAAGATCCTTAATGCAAGACCTCTCCAATATGAAAAGAAGGTCTCACCGGGAGAGATAACACCACTGCCGGATAAACACCTGCTGGGGGTCGGCACCGGCGAAGGACTGCTGGTGGTATCCGAGATCCAGCTTGAAGGAAAGAGGGTAATGCCGGCCGGCGATTTCGTACAGGGACAGAGAAACCTTATCGGCGCCGTACTTCCATCGGATTCCTGAGAAAGTAAGCGAAAATGTCTATCGAGGAACTCATTTCCAGAAAGTCAGTATCTGACTTTCTGGAGAAAAACGGCTGGCAACCTGTCGAGGTCATTACGCACGGGGCAACAAGCGACATTCTTGTTATCGAGAGAGATAGCGAGAAATACGCCCTAAAAATAGCCCGCGAAAAAGCCAAAGAGATTGTATTAAGGGAGCACCGGTTATTAAAGTATCTGAATACCATAGAACCGGAAGCGAATGTTCCCGGGGTGGAGGAGTGGCTGGAAGAAATCAGCGGCTTTATGATGGAGTATCTGCTTTATCCGAGTTCTGAAGTCAGGCAGTCAGAGACCTGGGCAATGCAATTAGCCCGGGCACTTTGCACGGTCCACGGGACAAAAGTCCCTGATATAGAGGGGATACCGGACGACCGCCCCGATATACGCCTGACAGTGACCAGGCGATTAGCCGACCAGTGCAGCATTGTTCATAACGGGGATGATTACTGGAAGAGTCTGCCCGAGGGGTACAGGCCGGCACTCGAGGTGGTACGGAGACATTACGACACTTATATTGCCTTGATGCCGGATATCGAAAAAGCATTAGCGGACGCCCGGCCGGCTTTAACGCACGGCGATCTGGCAGGCGATAATATCATGTTAAGACCCGATGGAACACCGGTGTTCGCGGACTGGGGAGAGGTGCGTATCAGCTCGGGGTTACTCGATCTGGCCTGCCTGTTTACTTTCACAGACTGGTCTGAGGAGAAAGCCGAACGATTCCTGGCAGAGTACTGCGGGTCGCGCGAAATGCTTGAAAAAATATCACCTCACGTCCGAGTATTACGTACTTTCTATCGGTATCTAACCTGCGTGAACTGCCTGTGGTGGCTCATACAACCGGAAGAAGAGAAACTGGATACTGTAGGCAGGGCGTTTTTTGAAAAGGTGCTGGCAGAGCTGTAGACTACCGGGAGGGCTTGATTGTCCCATCTCTGTCAGACCTGTATAATCTTTGTTGAGGAGATAATATTGTCCGAATACGATAACCTCGACCGGTTCGAAACGCTGGTTGAAATCATCGCCCGATTGCGCGGTCCCGACGGCTGTCCCTGGGACAGGAAACAGACTCACGCTTCATTGAGGAAATACCTGCTGGAGGAATGCTACGAAGCCCTGGAAGCTCTGGACGAGGGCGATACGGAGAAGTTGAAAGGGGAACTCGGCGATATCCTCCTCCAGATAATGCTTCACGCGCAGATTGCAGCCGAATTCGGAGAATTCAACATTGGCGACGTGATAAAAGCTCTGAACGAAAAGCTGATATATCGGCATCCCCACGTATTCGGCACGACGGAAGTAAGTAGTGCCGAGGAAGTATCACATAACTGGGAAGAATTGAAAAGCAGGGAAAGAGGAAAGGAAAAGTCACTTCTGGACAGTGTCCCAAAGCATATGCCTGCCCTGAGTTATGCCTATGAGATTTCACGTAGAGCGGTAAATGTCGGTTTTGAGTGGCGCAATATGGAAGGCGTAATCGATAAGGTAGTTGAAGAAATCAGGGAAATTAAAGAGTCCGCAGGTCGTGAGGAAAAAGAAGGAGAGTTCGGCGATCTGTTATTCACTATAGTGAATATTGCTCGCTGGGAGGGCATAGATCCCGAGACGGCTCTTCGAGTTGCCAATAATAAGTTTTTCCGGCGATTCTCCAGTATGGAAGACCTCTGCCATCAGCGTAACCTGGTATTTAAAGAATTGTCTTTTGATGAAAAGAACGCTCTCTGGGAAGAGGTGAAGGAAAAAGGCGCAGGTAAATAGTATTCAACCGGATGACTGTGACTCGTTGACAGAGCCGGACGTGTTCCTGAGAGAAGGAGAATCAAGGCTGATATTTCTGGAGGAATGGTCACGTCCGGTAAAAAAGTTCAGCCACGAAGGCGTTTGCCAGAGTTCCCAGTTATTAGGCGGAACAATGGTTTTCCCGATGTCGTCCTCATGATGTCCCGACTTAAAGCGACGATAGGCTTTCACCCAAACACACTTACGCTCATCCGGATAAACCTCGCACCAGCCGTTATAACTACCCCCGCACGGCCCGTTACGCTGATTCTTGGGACACTGGGACATGGGGCACAAATACGCAACCTCGTACAAAGCGCAATCCCCGCAATTCTGGCAATCGTACAGGGTAACTTTAAAAAGGTGCTCGAAAAAGCCGAATATTTTAGCAAGAAATTTATGGCGGTCCACAAACCGCATCATCGGTGCCAGGAAGGTAAACAGAGGACGTCCGGGAACCATAGCTGTCTTATGAACGGCCAGTGAAAAACTGTAAGTGAGTGATCTGGAGCCAGCTTGAGACCGGGGAGCAGGTTTGGGATGATTAAGTCCGGTACCTGAGTCCTTTTCGAAAAGATAAAACCCGCCGTCCTGAGGGAAATCAAACTCGGGCACGAAGTCATGCCAGTGCTCCAGCAGTTCGTTACCTTTATCGACGATGTATTCGACGCTTTCATAGGGGAGGTTCTGACCGCTGATGCTGGCACCGTCGAATCCCATACCGCGGACAACCGCGTACATCCTGGCTGCCCGTTCCAATTGCGCATTCCTTCCCTTATCTTCCCCCGAAGCTTCAAGAGCTATCTCAGCCAGCATCTTATCGGTGACGACGCAGCCCGGGATGCGGTTGGCGTTCATTACCTTGGCAGTGGGATAGGGCAACACATAGATGCTGGCGATAGCCTTGACAAGTTTATCCTGTCGTTTAAGCCAGATCAGTATCTCGTGCAGTTTACGGGCATCGTAACCGACCTGGGTGATAAGGAAATGCGCGCCCGCCGCGATCTTTTTTTGAAGCTTGTAGTACTGTCCCATTACCTCGGCTTCTTCCCGTTTAAACGGAGAGAAGGCGACGCCGGTGAAGAAGTCGGTGTCCGCAAGCCGGACTTTTCTCCGCATAATTTCATGTTCCATGCCGCTGTTCATTTCAGCGACAAGCCGCAAGCCATTGACGGCGTCGAGATCGAATACGGGCTGGGAACTGCCCTGGTAGGATGATACGGCGGGGTAGTCGCCGGTGAGGAGCAGAAGGTTCCTGATATCTATGGCCGCGAGCTGATAAAGCAGGCTTTCGGACTCGTTGCGACTCCTGTCACGGAAGGCTACATGGACCAGGGGCTCGACGCCGATGTCCCTTATTTCGCGGGACAGGACGTCCGTAGAGATGCTGGGATTTCCTCCCGGATTATCGGTAACGCTGATTGCGCAGATCTTGTCTCCCCCGGCTGCCTTCCGGGCGTTGCGGAGCACGTTCTCCTGCCTTATTTCGTAGGCGCCCGGACCGGGAATCTGCTCCCAGATTAAACAAAAGACGTCCGGGTCCAGGACGGCTGTTTTCAGTTTGTTTTCCCTTTCCTTAAATCTGAGGAGGATAGTGTCCCTGAGTCGGGAGATGAAGACTTCACCGGACACCGGTGATTCAGACCGGGTATCGTTGGAATCATTGTCTGTATCAACGGGAAGGATACGGAAAGAAATATCTTCCGGGCCAGCCTCGATGATCTGCAGTGAGGAGTGGCGGGAAATCCAGCCCCGGCGGATTTCGTCGACCAGGTCAAGGTGGTTCTTCGCAGGCTCGATTTTCATCAGTAAGATAAGGTCCGGACGGTCGTGCTGAATCTTCCTCAGTATTTCCTCCGAACCGGAAGCCTCGTCCACCTCGACGCCGGGCGGAGCCGCCCTGCGGGTCATGTCCGCCAGTTCCGGTGTCCCGTTAGCCACTAATATACGTCTGGCCATCACCTGCCACCTCCCCCAACCGGGATTTTATTATTCGGATACGGGAAAATATGTGTATCAGTGTAAAGTTGTTGTCAGAGTAAGTCAAGATATGAGCATTTGAAAGATGGAGGAACGTTATTTCTCCACCGTACCGTAACTCCAGGTCATCAGTCCGGGAAATGCAGTATGGTAGGTATCTCCTTTGTTTCGGAAGTCCAGCTCTGTTTCCAGGGCCATCTGGGAGTCGATTTCTTCACGGCTGACACCGTGCCCGAGTAATCTGTCCACCTGCTCCTGCATATGTTCCGGGTGGTCTTCCGGCAGCGCCAGCCCCTCGTTGCATATCGCTTCGTGCAGCCGTTTCTTCTCACCGGCTTCCATCGAAGGAAACAGGTAGGTAACACGGTCGCTGATACGGCAGCCGATATTTTTCAGGCCGGCTTTTTCCATCAATACGGGAGTTTTAATGCCGATGTTGTAGTCAATCCCGGTCTTTTCCCGGATATCTTTGTTAAGCTGCTGTCCCAGCCCCAGTGGAATTTTCTCCTGGTTGTTAATTCCATTCGTATAAAAAAGAGAATTGAAACCGTTCCTGTTGGCGTCGCAGGTTATCACCATTCCGCCGTCACGGGTTACCCGCACCATTTCGCTGAGTGCATCTTCCGCTCTTTCAAGGTGCATCAGAACGGCGTGGCTTGCGGTAATATCAAAGGTGCTGTCTTTTGCTGGAATGGAATAAACTTCGGATTCAATGAATCTGTGAGGATAGGGAAGTTCCGAGTAAATGCGTTTTGCTTCTTCAAGTAAAGGAGCGGACTTATCGAATCCCGTATAGCTGCTGCCTTCGGGCAGCAGGGGCAGGAGTTTCAACCCCAGGTAGCCGTAGCCACAGCCGAAGTCAGCTATACTGGAAGGTTTATCAAGCTGCCAAACTTTCTTTACAAGAAACTCAAAGTAATCGTCATTGAGGTAAAGAAAGCGACCTTTCAACAGGTAGTCCAGCTGGTCACCCCAGTTTTCTTCGGGCATTTTCTCCCGCTACTGTCCCTTGTTACTGAACTGCATGATAACCATAATTATCAGCATCAGCAGGAAACCACCGCCGAGGCCGACGAACAGTCCTCCGGTAAGATTATCGACAAAGAACCCGACACCCATACCGAGAAGAAGACCACCGGGTATGGCAATACCGGCTATACCCCACTGTTTGTTCCGTTCGTTCGATTCGTCCGACATAGTACTCCTCCTTATACGATAGTTAGGGGCTGTATTTCTTTACGGATTCGACCATCGCTTTAACGTTTTCCGGTTTTGCATAGTCCATGGCGCTGCCGACACCCATAATATATCCGCCGCCTTTGCCGACAACCTGGATAAGTTTTTTACAATATTCATCGACGTCCTGCGGAGAACCCGCCTGGAGTATAGTCGGAGGTACTCCGCCCTGGATGCACATATGTCCGCCGAGGACTTCTTTAGCTTTAAAAACGTCCGTTTTCTCACAGTGGAAAATAACCTTGCCTTTCGGGAGGTCAAGCAGGTACTCGAGGCGATTGTCCCAGATGCCTTCCCAGAAAGGCGCAGCGATAAAGCCGAGTTCGACGTCTTTCTCGATACACTGCTTCAGGTGCGGCCAGTAGAATTTCTCGAACTGGGCGTCCGACATAAATCCGTCCGAACCGCGGTGGAGAGGCATACCTGCTCTGTGGAGTCTTCCAGCAGGGTCGGGTTCGGGAGGAACGCAGATGGAAATCCACCATTCCATAACCCTGTCGCAGGCTTCAAGCAGTTTGTCCGGACGGCGGTACATATCGAGCATTATTCCACGCATACCCCTCAGACGGTCGGAAATAACATCGAAAGGAGTGAAGGTAATACCGCGCCCCCTGCCCATCGGCGGGGAGGGAAAACCCAGGCGCGCCATTTCCTGCGAGAATTCGATATTTTCCTGCATAAGCCTGTTCTGTTCTTCCTGCACTTTCAGGAGGATTTCGCCGATTTTGCGGTACTCCGGTGAAGTAAGGATGCCGGTAAGTCCCTGGATCCCCATACCGAAGATAAGGGTTCTAAGAGGAGGGAGTTTGGGGAGGGGAGCCAGCAGGCCGTAGGTACGGGGGAGATAATAGCGCAGGACGAAATCGGAAGGGTCTTCGAGGAAGAAGTCGTATTCTTCAGCCTTCATATACTCGTCTTCCACGAACTGGAATGAGAGGTCGTCGGGTTGGTTGCCGCCCGGCCAGCGATACTGCCTGTCATCCAGCATTTCCATGACCGTCCCGGAGTTCATCGGCCCCATCACCATGGCGTCGTCCGGTTCGAATTCGAGGAGCATCTTCTTGCTGGCTTCCCTGTAGGCAGCCTGGTCGTAGTAGATAGCGGAAGCCTTCAGTCCGGCGTATCTTGCTGCGAAGACTCCGGTCCCCAGAGTAACCGGAACCCGGTCCGGCTCTCTTAATTCGATGGCATCTTTTACTCTCTTTTGACGCTCGTCGATAAGCTGCTGAATCGACTTGCCGTGTTTCTTTTCGATTTCATCGGCGAGTTTCTGGGTGGCATCCGCATCTGTCATAGAAGTTACTCCTGATATATAATCTGGACGTTCAAGTCCGATTTTTCCCAGAAAAATCGGTCGGAATCATCATATATAAAGTATGCGGGTTTAGTCAAAGAGGGATTTCAGTGTATAATGGGAGTGAAGGCAGGAGGGGAGGGAGACAGTCTTAGCGGTGCCTTCGAAAAGGAGATGAGCCTATGCACGATAGTAGTCGGAGGTCCTCCGTCTAAAAAGAAAAGGGCCATAAACGAGAGGGGGTTACCTCAGGGTAACCCCCTCTTTATTTGATAATACGAGTAATATCGTTAAATGATAATGAAAACAAATGGTCGGGGTGAGAGGATTTGAACCTCCGAACCTCTGCGTCCCGAACGCAGCGCTCTACCTGTCTGAGCTACACCCCGCAGCGATATTATAGATGGAAATTTCCTTCACGGCAAGAAAGTATGTTATCGGTGAGACTAAACACGTGATGGCAGGTCGGCCGGTCTACTGGCCTGCTTCGCGGCGGCGGGCTCTGCGCATATAGAATAACCAGACGAGCAGCCCGATAATAACAGCTGCGGCAACGCTGAGGTCCAGTACCAGCCAGTTTACGCCGGCTCCCAGGGGTTCGATGACGACCTGCTCAATCCTGACGGTTTCGGTTAAACCGGCAATCTTAATCTGGTGTATCCCGGCTGCCAGGTTGGATATTTCGAAGGTCAGGGTCTCCCGGCTGTTGCCGCCCAGAGTTACTTCCTGAATTGCTCTTACAACACCATCGATAATCAGGTACAACTCGGTAGTGCCGTTTTCCGAACCATCATTGATAATTGTGACAGCAATTTGTACGGACTCACCTTCGAATGCCACAGGAGGCGTTATCGTCAGGTTACTGGCCGTAAAGTGCGCCGGAAGCGGCGGCGGCGGGGGGGCTACCTCGACAACCACGACAAACAGGAGGTTCCTGTTTATCAGAGCGTCGACTCTGCCAAGACTTACAGGATAGTTGATGGGTGATTCCTGGCGTACCAGGCCTTCTTCATCCGAGTATCCCGCTATATAGGGGAGAAATGCGTTCTCCGGCAGTTGTTTCGTATCATAGCGTATAGTAAGTCTTACCTCAGGACTGAACTCGATATCGATGATTTCTCCCTGCTGGTCGTACCCTACAAGACGATATCCGGGGGTAAGAAGGACCGTGTTTTCCGGTAACGGCAGGTCTGTTTCCTCGACGACGAGCTCGATTCGACTCAGCGGTACTCCTCCGGGACCCGTTATCCTGGTTCCCTCCGGCAGTTCCAGGGTAAACATACCGTCGCTGCTGGAGACGGTCACCGTTTCCCTGAGTATTCCGTCTTCACTTATTTCTACCGCTTCTTCTTCTTCCAGCAGACTTACTTCCAGTACCCTGGTCTCTTCTTCCTGTGTTTCCTCGATTACGGGTGTAGTGTCGACTATCGTTACAGGAGGTCCGGGTGCAGGAGGCGGCGGCTCAGGGGCAAGCACGGTGTAGCGACTAAAGTGAGAAATAAGGGTCGAAATCGTCTTGGTTTGAGTGTCGATTACACAGTCGGGAAGGGGAATCCAGTCCTGGGCCGTGTTATCCCACAGGGCGATAAATAATTCCGACTCACTAACTCCGTCGGGGATATCTTCCGGGTTGTAGGTAAGGGTTATGGTAAGGGGTTGATCGAATGTCATTCCGTCAGGTCCGGCATCGAAGTACTGACCGGCAAGTGTCCGCCCACCGGAAGGAGAAGGAGGTATATTGTCTTTCTCCAGAAACCAGATCTCAGTCGGAGTCTGGTTATCAGCTGTCTTTCCTGTGGTGTTCGCGGCAATCCTGATTTTACCCGATTGTTTTTCCGAGAGAATGATCGTGTCATTGATAAACTGACCCCCGGGGGTGACGTTAGACGAGACGTCGGTAATCTCAACTTCTCTAAGCAGGTAATTTATAGTGAAAGACAGCTCATCACCCTGCACGTCGTTACCCGTGTCCGCCGGCAGTTCCCAGTACCAGTCCAGGGTTTTAGTCTGCCCCGCTTTGAGGGGAATCACATTGATGTATCTCTGTTCGGTAGCGCTTGTCGGGAAGTTTTTTATCGGCGCGGGAAAATTCAAGTTACTGCTCAGTCCCGGCACGTCAATATCCATCAGGAAGTATTCGTCCAGTTCTCCCTCGCCGGAGGTGTCGCCTGTTTCTGCCTCGGGATTGACTCCCTCACCCCTGATGATATCGCTGAACCAGATATACACCAGACCGTTTTTGGTGCCTACGTTGCGCAATTCTACGGTCTTGGTGCCGCTGTCACCGGGTTCGATATTATTGGCGATGATTGGCGTATATCCGGCGGCGTCCAGTTCAAGGTCTACCGGATTAGGGGCTGCCTTTACCGCAGCGGGTACGGAGTTAAACGCGGCTGCTGCGGCTACAAGTACAGCCAGTAATATCCTGGTTATATAGTTAATGATTCCGGTTTTCCTCATATTTTTACATCCAGACAGTGTACGGGAGACTGTGGTTAAAGAGTGAGTGCCGATGAAGAGCGTTATCTTTATTATAATGACTCTTCATCGGCACTCTCCTTGAGTTTATCCTGGGGTATGCAGGGGGTTGAGATTTACTGATTTCCTTAGCTCAACCCCCTTGTATCGATTTCACTTGAAAATATTCCGTTACATATAACTTTAGTTCTGAGTGAGTTCGAATGTAAAGGTAACATCGACACCGTCATTCTGGTAAGAGTTGGTCATTTCAGAACCTCGTGCCTGGATGGTGATGATGAAGTCCTTACTCGCACTTGCGTTGATACCGGCAAGAGATGACAGATCGGCATTTGCTACATCGTCAAGGTCCTTCCAGCCGTTTGAATTATCGTCTGAAACGTTGGCAGCAAGGATGTCTGTTCCGCCGTAAGTCAGGGTTGTTACCTGGAGCATTGCAGCAGTTTCATTTGCAGTCATATCAGTCGCGTTCCCGGTAGAATATGCGTTGTCGTTTTCGACGAAGGTCACGGTAATGTTCAAAACGTTTGCATCCAGGGAGCCATCATTGGTTAATGTTATATTACCCGTTCCGAGTACATCACCAGGTGCAAAATTAGCCGCTGTGAGTTCGGCGGTTGCTACATCGCTGCTCAGGTCTATAGTACCAGCAGACAGGATGTTAGTTGTTACCGATTCAGTATCGCTGAAGTATGCCCAGGTGCCTCCGCCGACGAGGCCCATTACGAGTACGGCTGCTACTGTTAATCCAAGAATTTTTCTCATTTTTTTCTCCTTTCATTTGAGAATTTGTTAGTCTAATAACCGTTTATAATTACTTATCTATTATTTTTCTCCAATAAGCGTCACCTCCAGGACATCAAGGCTTATATTAAGCATTACTTAGTGCCTCCTTGACTATATCTTTTGCCAGCCAGACGACGAGTGCCATCGCCGGGATTATTATCGTGATAAACCATCCGATTTTTGTCTGGATAAACCTTGTTACGTACCCAACGTAAGGAATCTTAAAAAGGTACGTGCCTTTGACATCGGAGTTTGTAATCGTCCAGGGGTCTGAATCTTCCACGGCATCACCCTTGGTATGAATAGTGGTTCCGTCTATAGAGTAAACCCGGTGAGTAACAAGTTCGCCATTCAAATCAAAAGTAATTATTTGTCCCTCTTCCACATCACCGTTGACCGGACCGGTTATAATAAGGTCGCCCATATTTATAGTACCGGTCATACTTTCAGACCTGACCAGGTAAAGACCATAGCCGGGAACGAAATAGACAAATCCAAGCCCGGCGAGAACCAGGGCCAGTACCGCTATCATTATTCTTCCGGCTATTTTCTTTTTCATCTTCCGTATCCTCTACTTATTCTCCGGTTTGTCAGGTACTTTTTCTTTTTCCGGCGTGACGTTGAATTTTTTCAGGCAGTCGGTGCATACGCTGTAGCGGATTTCTTCAGCACCATCTTCGCTGCCCATATCCTTATCACACCATGCACATACAATCTTCACTGTCCGGGACCTGCCTTTTCTTTTCAGGAGTCTTTTCCCGGGATTTGTTCTTTAAAAACAGGCGCCGCAGAAGTGCTCTCGCACGAGCGGACAGCTCTCCGCCTTTTTTAACTTCGGGTATATATCCATCGGCATCCAGCGGGATAAGTCCTTTCCAGTTTGCCTGCAGGGAATCTACCACCAGTACTACGGGTATATCCCAGTTTTCTCTGATGTATCTACAGGCTTCGTCTGCCGAATCCGACCTGCTGTCAACAAAAGCAATGTCGTATTTTTCATCTGCCTGAATGTTACCGGTGGTATAAAAATTGTTTCCGACTTTTTTCACTTCTATTCCCTCGCTATTAAGGGACTTTGCCAGTTTTTTAAATGTATTTTCCTGTCCGTAAACTATAGCTCTCATTACAACCTCGTATTCAATATACACGTAAGGGATTAAAAACAGCTTAAGAACAACAGTGAAAAATAAAAAAAAGATTACAAAATGCTTACAAAGGGTTAAAAATTTGTATAGTTTCAATAAATAGTGAAGGTTTCAAGTGGATACCTGAAGTTGGGGTGTAATTACATGTCCAATCCCCCTTCCCCTGGATTCCCGCCGGAGTTTATCCGCCTTCGGCGGGCGGGAATGACAAGAGAGAGTGAGGGAATGACCTGTCTGTGCTGAAGCTGAGACGAATAGGAAGGCAAGTGAGGATTTCTATTGGGGATTCTACTGGATTCCGGTGTAAACCGGAATGGTTACTGGTATGTTTGCCTGTGGTGCAGAGTTGGAGTACGGATTGCCGCGTCGTCCGCCTGCGACGGACTCCTCGCAATGACCGGCCTGGGCTGGGGCTACGGCGGGTAGGATTTTTGAAAAGGAGATTTACTGGATTCCAGCCTGCGGTGGAATGACAATAGGGAGTGTGGGAATGATAAAGATAGAGTTATTCGTGTTTAGCCAGCATGTAGCCTATGCCTGTCTTGGTCATAATCAACTCAGGATTATCGGGGTTCGTTTCTATCTTCTCCCTGAGTCTCCTGATGTAAACTCTCAGACTGTCCACGGCGTCGGGGTAGTCTTCTCCCCATACTGCTTCGGCTAGAGTATTGTGAGTTACAACCTGGCCGGCATTTTTCATTAACTCGAATAATATAGTACCTTCGGTCCGGGTGAGCATAATTTCTTCGTCGCCGCGGAAAAGCTGCCTTACGGTAGGATTGAAGTTCAGGTTTCCGTGAACAAGGACGGATTCTTTGGTGAGATTGGACGAGCGGCGGGTTAATGCCTTGATACGGGACAGGAGTTCAAGCTGCCGGAAAGGCTTAACCATATAGTCATCGGCGCCCCACTCAAGCCCTTTGACCACATCGGCTTCCTCGCCCCTGACGGTGAGTATCATTATAGGGATATCGGAAAAAGTACGGATTTCCTTGAGTACATCGAAACCGCTCGTATCCGGAAGACCGAGGTCGAGAATCACGACGTCCGGATTCTCCTGTTCCACGAGCTCGACGCCTTTGTTTCCGAGGTGAGTGTTGACCAGCGTTACACCCGGCCAGCGTATTTCGAAAGCGAGGGTAATTATTTCTACAATCTCCCTGTCGTCTTCTATTATCAGTACTTTCATCGATTCACCTTCCGACTAAGATACTGCCTTCCATTATATCACTCATTATTATTCTTTTGTTTAATCGGCAGAGTAAAGTGGAATATGCTGCCTTTACCTACCTGGCTTTCGACCCATATTTTACCTTTATGAAGCTCAATAAAATTCTTGGCCAGAGCAAGTCCTAACCCGAGGCCGCTCAATCTCTCCCTGTCCGTGGTGCGCCGGAAATAGGGTTCGAACAGTCTTTCAAGGTCATCCTCATTAATACCGGGACCGTTATCCTGGACATCTACGATGAGATTTTCTTCGTCAGCACTTGCCCTGAGAGTGACGATCCCTCCTTCGGGAGTGAACTTGAAAGCGTTATTGAGTAAGTTCATAACAATCTGCCGTAAACGGCTCCGGTCCGCTTCTATACTCGGCAGAGAATCCGGAAGTTCGAATTTCAAAACCTGCTTGTTCCGAAGGGCTAGGGGCGTCATTTCATAACTGATATCATTAAACAGAGACAGGGTGTCGATAACCTCAACGTCTATCTGAAGCATCTCGGTTTCACCTCTGGCAAGGTCCAGAAGCTCGTCGATTCTCTGGTTCAGGTTGGCGGCGCTGCGGTCAATGCTTTCCACCAGTCTCATCAAGCCCGGGTCGTCCATTTCTTCCATCAGCAATTCTACCGCTGCCAGTACCGGCGTTATCGGCGTTTTCAATTCATGTACCAGAGCTCGCGTGAACTCGATTCTTTTCCGTATTTCTTCTTCAAGAGATTCTCTCAGCTTGATTTCCTCCGCATACAGCTTTTCAAGCTGTTCCCGGGCGAGTTTGCTTTCAGTAATATCCATAAAGTTGCCGAGTGTTGCTCTTTTACCGTTATATTCGATCGAGCTGACCGTTTCCATCGCCCAGCGGGGTTCACCGCTTGGATGAATAACCTTGAATTCATAGGGTGAGTGAAGCTCCCCTTTCAACATCCTGACGGCATTGTCCCTCGCCTTCGCTCTATCGTCCGGGTGGACAATATCGCCCGGGTTCATATGCATTAATTCATCTTCACTATAACCTGTGAGTTCCTGGAATTGAGGATTAACGAATTTAAAAAGGTCGTCCTGATAGATATAAACACCGACGGTGGCGCTGTTGGCAAGCGTCCTGTAAAGCTGTTCCGCCTGGCGGCGTTCACCGATATCACGGGCAACGCCGACAAAACCTATCAGTGTCCCGTTATCATCCTTAATGGATGAAAATCTTATTTCAGTCCATATCCTGGTCCCGTCTTTTTTAGTAAGCTGGATTTCATAGGAAGGACTGCTTTCTCCTTCCTGCTCCGGATCCGGTACGGGAGCCCCATTATCCAGGTCTCTCATAGCTTCCGGTAACGTATCGTCATCCAGCTGGTCTCTCAGGTTAGTCCCGAGCATTTCTTCAGCGGTATATCCGGTAAGCTGATAGATGGATGGGCTGACATAGGTAAGATTCAACTTATCATCCGCCGACCATATTACGTCCATAACGTTATCGGCAAGCAAGCGGTAACGATTTTCACTCTCGCGTATCTCTCTTCCGACTTCTTCCAGCGCCCCGAGCATTCCGTCGATAGTCCCGGCGACCATGCTCACTTCATCGTTACCGGGGAGAGATATTCGTGTGGAAGTATCACCCGTTTCAGCAATCCGGTTTACGCCGCGTATAAGCATGGTAATACGCGAAAGTATTCTCTTCTGAAGCAGGAACCAGGCTGACAGACCTACCAGAAGACCGACTCCCAGGACGGAAAAAATATAATAGCTCGATACCAGCTCTCCGAGCTGATAGGTGTCTCTGGGAATTTCAACCTTTATCACGAACGCCGCCCGGTCATATATATCATTGATAAGAGAATAGCCGGCGACCGTTTCATTATCCATTGGAAAAACGACGGTACTTACGCCGGCCCTGAGTGAGGTAACTGCTTCATCCATACCTTGTGGGGGGTTGGTTTCATCAACCGGGTGCAGCGAGATAGGAAATTGGACAATACCCGATAATGTTTGAATTGTGTCAGCACTCAACATACGGGTAAATACCAGCGTACCCCGGGCGGGGCCTTCATTTTCGCTGGTGAGGATAGGCTGCGCTGCGATGATTACCGGCTTCCGGTCGATTTCCAGAATGCCTGAGATAACCTGGCGGCTATCGATGGTACTCAGGAGATCGATGCCTTCCGAGAAGTGACTCAGCAGGTCCCGGGAGACTTCGATTTCTTCATCGTTTTCAACGTCATAGGCTTTACTGTAAAAGATGTTGCCGGACTGGTCTATAAACAACATCGCGTTTAACTTTAAGGTAGTAAACGTCTCATCGACCAGGTTCGACTGAATATAGTCTTCATTGCCATCCTGGATGAATTCGTAGGTGTCATCCCACGCCGCCCAATCTGCGGTATCTGTTTCCAGCTCATTCACAAGATAGGTTAATACACCGGCTGCCTGAGCGACCTGAACAGTCGTATTCTGTTCTTCAATTTCTTCGAGTCCTCTAATGAAGATAAGGCGGGAGACGGCATAGACAAGCCCTATCGCGCAGATGAATACTGCGCTAATGATGAGCAACACCTTTGTTCTTAGGCTCATTCTTATCCCTTACGAACGATTGTATCATTGAAGTTATGTATAATCAACCACCACGACCGGTAATACGTGTTATATAGATGACAAGCGAGTATTACTCGGTTATAATCCTACTTATAATCCGAGAAAGGATGCCGGAAGGACAGGGAGTCAATAAATTGAAGTATTGCGTTATTATAATGGACGGGGCTGCCGGACTGCCGCTTCCCGAACACGGCGGAAGGACCTGCCTTGAGCTTGCGAAAACGCCGAACCTCGATATTATGGTCAGGGTGGGGACACTGGGGACGGCGAGGACTATTCCGGAGGGAATGGAACCTTCCAGTTCGAACGGCTGTATGTCCGTGCTGGGGTACAACCCGAAAACATATCGAATAGGCAGGGCTGCTATCGAAGCGAAGAGTCTTGGAATTCCGGTCGAAGAAGGGGATGTCCTTTTCCGGTGCAATCTTGTTACCGTGAAGGGCGGGAAAATGCATGATTACAGCGCCGGGCATATCGGAAACGAAGAAGCGAAGCGTATTATCGATGACCTGAACAGCCAGCTGGGCAGTGACGCCGTAACGTTCTATCCCGGTCTAAACTACCGCCATATCCTCAAAATCAAGGGAGGGAAGGAGACCCTGATGGCGGAGTGTACCCCGCCGCACGATATTCCGTGGAGAGCCGTGGACGAGTACAGGCCGAAGGGCAGGGGCAGCGATTTCCTGAACGATCTTATGAGGAAGTCGGAGGAAGTCCTCCGTAATCATCCGGTAAATACGGAACGGAAAGCCCGAGGAGAAGCTACCGCCGATACCATATGGTTATTCTGGGGAAGCGACAAAGCCCCGGAAATGCCGGCGTTCAGGCAGAGTTACGGGCTCAAGGCTTCGGTCACATCGGCCGTGGATGTAATTCGGGGACTGGCGATGATGCTGGATATCGATATACTTGAGATTCCCGGAGTTACGGATGGTCTGGACAACGATTTCAGCGGCCAGATTAACGGGGCACTGGAATCGCTGGAGGAGTATGATGCAACAGTGGTTCACATCGAAGCGCCGGACGAGGAGGGACATCACGGCTTGGTCGATGACAAGATAAGGGCTATAGAGAGAATAGAGACCGACGTCATAAGCAGGCTGATTTCGTGGAAAGAAGACAGTCTGCGGGTGCTGGTTATGCCCGACCATCCCACGCCGATAGAAATCCGCACTCACAGCGGCGAACCGGTCCCATTTCTGCTGTGGGGAGAAGGTTTTTCATCCAACGGAGCATCGAGGTTCACCGAAGTCGAAGCAGCGAAAACCGGCTTGTCTATCGACCCTGCGTATAATATTATGAAGAAGTTAGCAGGGAAGGAAAACTGATATATGGCTCTAATAGTAAGGAAGTACGGTGGGTCTTCGGTAGCGGATGCCGAAAAAATTAGAAATGTCGCCCGGAAGATAGCCGCTATTAAAGACGAGGGGAACCAGGCGGTAGTGGTTGTTTCGGCGATGGGAGACACCACCGACGAATTACTGGAAATGGCCTATCAGGTTTCCGCCAATCCGGACAGCCGCGAGCTGGATGCCCTGGTATCTACCGGCGAGATAGTATCGGCAACCCTGATGACGATGGCCCTCCACGATATGGGATACAAGGCGATAAGCCTGACCGGAGCCCAGGCCGGAATACGTACCACGTCAACCTACCGCCAGGCACGCATAATCCGGGTCGATACAAAAAGGGTCGAAAGAGAATTGGGAAAGGGTAATATAGTCATCGTTGCCGGATTCCAGGGGGAAACCGAAGATATGGATGTTACCACTCTGGGCAGAGGGGCTTCCGATACGAGCGCGGTTGCGCTTGCCGCCAGCCTGGGAGCCAAGGTCTGCGAGCGATATACCGATGTCGAAGGAATATACACAGCCGACCCGCGCGTCGTTCCCGAAGCAAGACCGCTGGCGGAAATCAGTTACGAAGAAATGCTGGAATTAGCCCAGTACGGTTCCATGCACTCAAGGGCAATAGAACTCGCGGAACTGTACAATATACCTATTCTGGTAACTTCCAGCTTTACGGATAGTCCGGGGACATTAATTCACGGAGGGGTGTCTATGGAAGTAAGAAATAAAGTCAGCAGTGTAGCCTATGACCTCGACGTTGCCAAGATAACGATAGTGGGGGTCCCGGACAGTCCGGGAATTGCCGCGAAGATATTCGAACCGCTGGCTGAGGCGAATGTCAGCGTCGACACAATCGTTCAGAACGCAAGCATAGAAAATATAACAGATCTTACGTTTACTGTGGCGAAAGGCAGCCTGGGAAAAGCCCTCGACGTAGTCAAGCCGATTTGCGAATCCATCAAAGCCAGGGATTGCGTCAGCGATTCGAAGCTGGGCAAAATAAGCATAATCGGCACGGGGATGCAGAATGCTCCCGGTTACGCATCACGAATGTTCAAAGCACTCAGCGAAGAAGGCATTAACATACAGCTGATAGCTACTTCTGAGATAAGGATAACCTGCATCGTGGAAGAATCAAGGGTCAAGGATGCGGTACGCGCCCTGCATAGGGCATTCGAGCTCGATAAAAATGATTAACGTACTACCAAACGTACATGACAACGGGTGTATTTTAGAGAGGGATTTATCCCTCTCTTTTCTTGTGGAAAATACTTGAAAAAATTATAAAAAAAGTTGCTTTTTAAGGCTGTTTTTGATAGATTAAATCCCCTTTTTTAAGATATAATTAGGGTATAAATTAAGGAAAGGAAATGACCTACCAGGAAGGCGAACAGACAAGGCTCAGAAGGCAGTCCAGCAAACAGGCTGTGGCTCTTGCCATGGAGGGCCGGTGGAGGGAAGCGGTTGCTGCGAACAAGAGTCTCATAGAGAACTTTCCCAATGACGTGGACGCGTATAACCGCCTGGGAAGAGCCCATATGGAGCTCGGCGAATACGTACTGGCGCGGGAAGCTTATGAAAAGGCGCTTGAACTGGATTCCTACAACACTATCGCCAAGAGAAACCTCCAGCGCCTTTCGCTGCTGGGAGAGTCGGGCGTGAGTACCGAAGTGAATTACCAGAGGGTAGACCCGCAGAGTTTCATTGAGGAAGTCGGCAAGGCCGGTGTCGTTAATCTTACACGTCTTGCGCAGCCGCAGGTTCTGGCAAAAACGGTTGACGGCAGCCGGGTAAATTTAAGGGTAAACGGTCCGGCACTGGTAGCAGAAAATAATTATGGCGAATACCTGGGGCAGGTCGAACCGAAGCACGGGCAGAGGCTGATTAAGCTGATGGAAGGCGGCAACCAGTATTCCGCTGCCATCGTAAGCTCGACGGAAGAAGCTGTCAGTGTAATTATTAAGGAAGTATATCAGGACCCTTCCCAGGTGGGGAAACTTTCCTTCCCCCCGAAAGGTTCCGAAGTAACACGGCCGAGCGCCGATGACAGAATCGACGACAGAATGATAAGGCGGCAGCTTGAAGAAGATGATTCTTCCTCGGAAGAGTCGGGCTACGCTATAGTCGGCGGAGATATCGATTTGTCCGATGGCGATACCGACGATGGAGACGGAGACGGCGACTAACAGGAGGACTGGATAAGAATGGTATTAGGCAATACGAGACCGGTAAATATCGCGGAAGAGATGCGTAACTCCTACCTGGATTACGCAATGAGTGTTATAGTTTCCCGTGCCCTGCCCGATGTCCGGGACGGTTTGAAGCCCGTACAACGGCGTATTCTTTACGCAATGAATGATATGGGGGTAAGGTACAACACTTCCTATAAGAAGAGCGCCACGGTGGTCGGCGAAGTAATGGGTAAATACCATCCCCACGGCGATGCTTCCATTTACGATGCAATGGTCCGGCTTGCCCAGGACTTTTCGATGCGCTATCGCCTGGTAGACGGGCAGGGTAATTTCGGCAGTATGGATAATGACCCGCCGGCGGCGATGCGCTACACCGAGGCGCGCCTGACGGAACTTGCCGGAGAGATGCTTGCCGATATTGATAAAGAGACGGTTAATTTTGTGGGAAATTTCGATGACAGCCTGCAGGAACCTTCGGTACTGCCGTCGAAGCTTCCCAATCTGCTGCTTAACGGCGGTTCCGGTATTGCGGTAGGGATGGCGACAAATATACCTCCTCATAATCTGAGAGAGGTCTGCGACGCCATCATGCATCTTATAGATAATCCGAATGCTTCTATCGACGACCTGATGGAACATATAAAAGGTCCCGATTTCCCCACGGCGGGGATTATCCAGGGAGTCGACGGTATCCGCAGTGCCTATGCAACCGGCCACGGGAAAATAGTAGTCCAGGCAAAAGCGTATATTGCCGAAGCCACCGAGGCGACACGCCGCCAGATAATAGTCCTGGAGCTCCCGTACCAGACAAACAAGGCGGCTCTGGTGGAAAAGATTGCCGAGCTTGTATCGAGCAAGAAGATATCCGACATCAGTGAGCTTCGCGACGAGTCCGACCGCAACGGCGTACGGGTCGTCATCGAGCTGAAACGGGACGCCCAGCCGCAGAAGGTGCTCAACAGCCTGTACAAGCACACAGCCATGCAGTCATCGTTTTTCGTTAATATGGTGGCACTGGTAGACGGCCAGCCCCAGGTCCTCAGTTTGAAGAAGGCACTGCAGCATTTCGTGGAATTCCGGCGTACCGTCATTACCCGCCGCTCCAGGTATGAACTTAAGGGTGCAAAAGCAAGAGCCCATATACTCGAAGGACTCAAAATCGCTCTCGACCAGATTGACAAGGTAATCGCGACCATAAGGAAATCAGCGACTGCCGAGAAAGCCCGGCAGGCCCTGATGGACGAATTCGAAATGACCCAGCAGCAGGCGCAGGCGATACTCGATATGCAGCTTCGCCGCCTGGCGAACCTTGAAAGAAAGAAGATTACAGACGAATACGCAGAGGTATTGAAGAATATATCGTACCTCGAAGACCTGCTGGCCAATCCCAAGCGCATTTTGCAGGTGGTTAAGGAAGAGACCACGGCGATAAAGGACAAGTACGGCGACGACCGCAGAACAGAAATAAGCGCCGAAGGACTTGTCGAGTTCAACGAGGAAGACTTGATTCCTCACCAGAGGGTTGTCGTTACTCTGAGTAATCGCGGATTCATAAAGCGCGTCCCATCCAACCTTTATACGCTGCAGCACCGCGGGGGCAAGGGCATTACCGCCCATCCCGCCAGGGAGAATGACGCAGTGCGGCTGCTGACGGTAGCCGATACGCACGATAACCTGCTCATTTTCACCAACCGTGGAAAGGTATTCCGCCTGAAGTGCTATGAAATACCGTCAGGCAGCTCGCGGACGGCAAAAGGCCTGGCTATCATCAATCTTATACCTATCGCGGAAGGCGAACGGGTAACGGATATCGTTGCCGTAACCGACCTTGTGCCCGATACTTTCCTGCTGATGGCGACGCTCAAGGGCGAGGTGAAGAAGACTTCTTCGGACCAGTTCGCCGTTGTAAGAAGTAACGGGCTTATCGCTATGGACGTGGAGAAAGACGACGAACTGGTTGAAGCCCGTCTTTGCGATGATAAAGACGATGTAATGATAGTGACGCGGAAGGGCCAGTCGATACGCTTCAAGGTAAACAGCCTGCGTACCAGCCTGAGGACCAGCGGTGGCGTAAAAGGAATCCGGTTGGGTTCGAGCGATGAGGTAATCGGGATGGAAATCGCGGACGAAGAAGGCTTCGTACTGGTAGTTTCCGAAAGCGGGTTCGGCAAACTGACGCCGGTCACAGAATACCCGCTGCAGAAACGGGCGGGAAGCGGAGTCAGGACGTTCAAGACCACGGATAAGACCGGGCTGGTTGCCGCGGCCAAGCTGGCTACACTCACCCAGCAGGTGATGATTATATCGGCGGACGGAATAGTAATCCGCACTCCCGTGAAGGAAAAAGACCCGAGGAAAGGTATAACCACACAGGGCAGGAGTACCCAGGGAGTGACGCTGATGAGGCTGGAGGGAGAGGACAAGGTAGTAGCCGTAACCTGCTTCGACGCGAGTTAGCCCAGTTTCTCCATACAGACAGTCTCGGATTTTTCCAATCCGCAGGCGTTGCAGTCCTCGGTGCGGCAGTCGCGGGTGGTGATTCCTTCGAGCGAACGCTGATATTCCCTTTTCAGGAATTCAGGGCTTACACCGGTATCGATATGCGACCAGGGCAGGACCTCATCGGGCGGCCGTTCCCGCCGGGCGTAGAAATCGGGATCGATGTCGGCTTCTTCGAAGGCTCGCGACCATTTTTCAAAGCTGAAGTGTTCATTCCAGGAATCGAAGCGGCAGCCCAGCTTCCAGGCGCAGTATATCACCTGTCCTGTCCGCCTGTCTCCACGCGACAGGGCGGCTTCGAGAAGGCTGGCTTCATTATCGCCCCAGGAAAGCTTTACCCCCTTTCGGCGCATCCCGTTCCTGAGGATTCCCTGTTTCAGTTCGAGTCCTTCCTCGCTTTCCTGCGCCACCCACTGGAAGGGTGTGTGCGGCTTGGGGACGAAGGTCGAAACGTTCACGCGTATCTGAGGAGGTCGTCCTTTTGCCCTTCTGCCCGTGACATAGACTTTTTCGACAAGCTCGTTAATTGCTTCTATATCGTCCGATGTTTCACCGGGAAGCCCCAGCATAAAGTAGAGTTTTATGCCGTTCCATCCCCGGCTGAAAGCTTCGGCTGCGGTGGCGAGAAGCTGTTCTTCGGTAACGTTTTTGTTTATGATTTTCCGCAGCCTTTCGCTTCCGGCTTCCGGAGCGAAGGTCAAACCGGTCCTTTTCTGGGAAGAAAGGGATTCCATCAGTTCCACCGAGAAGCTGTCTATAAACAGGCTGGGGAGAGATAAAGACAGGTGCTCGTGCCGGGCAAGAAGGTCAGCGGCCAGCTTTTCGATACCCGAATAGTCGCTGGTGCTGAGTGATACGAGTGATATCTCGCTGTAGCCGCATTCGGAGATGATATCTTCCGCCGCCTGCAGAACTTCGTCGCGCGCTCGTTCTCTTACCGGACGGTATATAATTCCCGCCTGGCAGAAGCGGCAGCCGTGACTGCATCCGCGCCGCACCTCTATTGCTCCGCGGTCGTGAACGACTTCAACGTAGGGGACTACCGGGCTGGTTACCGGCGGCGGGAGGTTCTCGATAATCCGACGCCGGATAACAGGGCTGGCTTCCGGTACCGAGGGGGTTATACTCTCCAATGTACCGCCCGGTCCGTATTCGACGTTATAAAAACGCGGTACGTACACGCCGGTTATGGAAGCAGCAGCTTTCAGGAAATCATCTTTAGAAACCCTTCCACCCGGTCCTTTCAGGCTGCGGAAGGATTCGATAAACTCGGGCACCGCTTCCTCTCCATCGCCGATTACGAAAAGGTCGATGAAGTCCGACATCGGTTCCGGATTAAGAGCGCAGCTTCCACCCGCGATGACCAGCGGATGAGAGTCGTCTCTTTCCGCCGACTGCACAGGTATCCCGGCAAGGTCGAGCATATTCAATACGTTGGTATAGGTGAGTTCGTAGCCGAGAGAAAAACCGATGATATCGAAGTCATTCAGGGGGTGTTTCGTTTCAAGGCTGAACAGGGGAATACCTTCCCGACGCATCAGCTCTTCCATGTCCGTCCAGGGGGCGAAAGCTCGTTCGGCGAGGACATCCGGGCGGGAGTTAAGAATGTTATAGAGGATTGGAATAGCCATATTGGACATTCCTATTTCGTAGGTATCCGGATAGATGAGGACAGTCTTTATCAATGTGCTGTTCCAGTCCTTGACTATGGAATTCCATTCGCCGCCGGTGTAACGGGCGGGTTTCCTGATACGGTGGAGTATGCTGTCCAGGTTATTTACCAATGAATTCACTTCCCACGTGGAACATTATACTCGAAGGCGAGGGATACAAACCAGAATACGATGAACTGAAAGTATCATTGACAAATATTAACGTTTACGTTAATATAAACTTTAAAGGAGAAGGTATGAGTCACATAAAATCAATCGGGATGGCTGAAGCAAGGCCCAGGTTAACGCAGCTTGTTAATGAAGTGTCGGAAGGAGGAGAACCATACCTGATAGTCTCCGGCAGCCGTATAAAGGCTGTTCTTGTAGGTTTGAATCAATATAACGACATGATAGAGCGGCTGGAAGACCTGTCCGATGCAGCCGAATTATTACGGGCGGAGATAGATAATGAACCCACGATGTCGTTCGAGGAACATCTGACGAAATCAAAAGGGTTAACAGATAGTGTATCGGCTGGAAATTAGCCATACCGCGCATCGACAAATTCGCAAACTTCCGGTGAAAACTCAGGAAAGGCTCAATGGTATCATTGCTCGTCTCGCTGAGGATCCCCGTCCTCCCGGCGTTAAAAAGTTGACCGGCAGAGAAGGCTACAGAGTAAGGGCAGGTGATTATCGGATTCTTTACACGATCGATGATACAGGTAAAATGGTAGTTATTTTTCGCGTGATGGGGCGAGGCGATGTATACCGGATGTAAGCGGGAATACCTGAATTAATACTGCCGGTTATTTATTAGTACGCTATACAGTATCGAGTCCAGACAGGCTGAACTGAAACCCGTCTTTCGCGGCGATTACCCTGGTCCCGGTCCTCTCCGTCATGATTTGAGCAATTTCCTGCGGATCCCTGTCCCACATACCCAGACCGAAGTGAGTAATTATTGCTGTTTTCGGCTTGATTGTCCGGACAATCTCCTCGGCATCGGGTATTGAGAGGTGGGCGGTGGGTAAAAGGGGGTTGCCGGTATCCGGGCGCGGTTCCACAAAGACCACGTTGATTATCAGCAACTCACCTTCATAGTAACCGGGGAGTTCCTCGAAGAAGCGGGTGTCGGCGATGTATGAGAAAATACGTTTTCGCGTCCTGAATATTATCCCGTAAGTTTCCGGACCGTGAACATGACGCACCGGCGTGGTGAACGATACGTTATCGACATTATACGTTCCGCCTGCTTCCAGGACACGGACTTCATCCAGGTAATTTCTCAGGTAGGTGTATATTACCGGCTCGTTACCGAGGGCGTCCGACGGAGCGAATAATTTACCGTGCTGGTTATGTCCGCCCCTCGTCATCGCCTCCACCATGATATTGGTATCCGCAGAGTGGTCGAGGTGGCGGTGTGAAAGTATGATGGCGCTGAGTTTCTGGGCATCCAGTTTCCTGTCGGTTGCCCGCACTATGCAGCCGGGTCCGGGGTCGACCAGAAGCTGGGTGCCGTCCAGGTTCATCCATATTCCACCGGAAGCAAGGCGCTGGCTGGTTATCATAAACCGCCCGGCGCCCGTCCCGAGAAAGGTTATTGTATTATTCGGAGGGTTCGTCTCATTCATAACCTCTGTAAATATAGATGATGGACGGGTATTTTTCAATACGGTTTGCGACTTAAGAAACGGCCGCGCGGTTAAAAGTGGATATGTGATAAAAGTTGTTGTCATACCAGAGGGACGGGTGTATCATATCAGAGTTTATATTTCTGCCGTCACTTAAATGAATCCCTGAAAAGGAGAGAATGGAAATGAGTAAACTCGTGGACGTCACCGCAGAAAACGACCTCGAAGAAGGAACGATGAAGGCTGTAACTGTCGACGGGCAGGAAGTACTGCTTGCCAGAACAAGCGACGGCTTCCATGCCATCAACAATATATGTCCGCATATGAAAGGCAGTCTTTCGGAAGGTGTTCTGGAAGGATTTATAGTGACCTGCCCCCGTCATGGATCGCAGTTCGACGTCAGGAACGGAGAGGTTATCAGGTGGTTGAAGGGTTCCGGAATGGGTTCCAGAGTGGCGAAACTTATCAAACCACCCCGGGCGACGGAGAGTTACAGGGTCGAGATAAAAGACGGCAGGATATCCGTGGAAATCGGGTGAGACAGAAGGCGAAAAATATGAAGAGAGTATTTATCGCCGTGCTGGCTGCAGCGGTCCTGGCAGGACTTTCGATTACCGGCTGCAGTTCCGATACATCCGTCCCGGAGGAAATACCGACTACCGAAACAGGCGGTACGCTTCCGGTTGACAACACCTCCGGAGACAGAGAGGAATCATCCGTAGAATGGAAAGCCGACGGTGTATTCTCACCGGGCGAATACCTGAGTGAATACAATGATGAATCTTCCGGGTACGAGATACGGTGGAATACAGACGACGAATATATATACTTCGGCATCAGGGCGGATACGGAAGGGTGGCTGGCAATAGGTCTTGAGCCTGAATTCCGGATGAACGGCGCCGATATGATAATAGGAATGGTTAAGGAAGGCGAAACGGTTATTACCGACCAGTTCAGCACCGGTGTTTTCGGCCCTCACATACCGGATACTGAGCTGGGAGGAACGAACGATATTCTGGAGTACGGCGGGAGAGAAGAGGGAGGAATTACCGTTATCGAGTTCAAACGTCTTCTGGCTACCGGAGATGAATTCGATAACGACGTTTCAGGCGACTCACTGAACCTGATATGGTCATTCGGTTCGACCGACGATTTTACGCGCAAGCATGTCGTCAGAGCTCCTTCGGTCGTTACGATAGACATCATAAAATAACTTATGGGAAGGTGCCGTTATGGAGTTTTTCCATTCGGAACTGGCTGCAAGACTGATATTTATTCTGGCTATTGTGAACATGGTGACGGGAACATTCATTTTCCTGACGTGCCGGTGTATTCCGGGGCTGAGTTTTACAGGGCAGCTGATGAAACATGCCGTGTATGCACGTTTTTACAAGATTCACTGTTATATCTGGTGGGTGTTCTGGGTATCCGTTCTGACTCACGCTGTCATAGCTATTGGTTTCCTGGGTAGCCCGTTTTAGTAAGCGACAGGAGTGACGAGATGATTTTTCATCGTATAAAGTCGGAAGGAACGGCCCACAATTCATATCTGATCGGTTCGGGTAACGAAGCTGCCGTGATAGACCCGCGCCGCGACTGCGAGATATATACCGAGCTCGCGGGGCAGCACGGAATGAAAATTCGGTGGATTTTCGAGACTCACCGTAACGAGGATTACGTTATCGGTTCGCTCGAACTCCAGCACCGGACCGGAGCTGAAATTTATCACGGGCCCGGTCTCCAGTGGCAGTACGGCGTTACGCTGAAAGAAGGACAGGAATTCAAGGCGGGCAAATTACGCCTGAAAGCACTCCACACTCCGGGGCATACCGACGAGAGTATGTCTTACACCCTGGCTGAAGATACTTCACCCGGGACTACCATAATGGTTTTTACCGGAGATGCCCTGTTCGTGGACGACGTCGGACGCAGCGACCTGTATGGTGAAGACGAAGCTCCGAGGATGGCTGCAGTGCTGTACGACAGTATATATGATAAAATTCTGCCGCTAGGCGACGGCGTTATCATCTGCCCGGCTCACGGTGCCGGCAGCGTCTGCGGCAGGAGAATCGCGGACAGGGACGAAAGCACCATCGGTGTAGAAAAAAGCCTGAACCCCTGGATTCAGATAAAAAGCAGGGAAGAATTCATAAATCTGAAAGTAACCGAGAAACTGGAGAGGCCCCACTATTTCCGGCAGATGGAAAAGTACAATCTCGAGGGACCTCCGTTATTAAAGAATACCCCCGTTCCGGAACCGCTGACGCCGCAGGAATTCAAAGAAAAGATACGGCAAGGCGCCCTAGTGGTAGACACCGGGCTGCCCTCTGCTTTCGGCGGGGCGCATATTAAAGATGCTTACAGTATCTGGCTGGAAGGGCTGCCGGTTTTTGCGGGATGGGTGCTGCCTTACGACCGTCCGATACTGCTGGTACCGGAGAATAACGGCGATATCGATGCGGCGGTGCGATACCTGGTAAGGGCAGGATACGATCGCATCGAGGGGTATCTGTACGGCGGCACGGAAGAATGGTGCAACAGCGGCTATCATGTCGAGAAATTATCATTGATTTCCGTCGAAGAGTTATACGAAAAACTATCCGGCGGCGAGGATATCGTTGTTCTGGACGTGAGAGAGCAGGATGAGTGGGACGCCGGTCACATAGACGGAGCGATAAACATATACGTCGGTCACATCGAGGAAAAGCTGGAGGATATTCTCCGCGATAAAGAAATTGCCGTGATGTGTACCGTCGGTCACCGCGCCGGGCTGGCAGCCAGTCTTCTTCTCCGGGCCGGTTTTAGAGGAGTCCATAATATACCCGGCGGCTATGGTGCCTGGGAGGCTGCCGGATACCCGACGACGAAAGAATAAAACTATAAGGGAGGTATAGGGAGAAAATGGAGGAGAGAAAAGGAGTAGTAACGTTTCAGTCGAAGCCGGTAACCCTGGTAGGGCCGGAGATAAAGGTTGGTGATAAAGCTCCCGAATTTACCCTGCAGACGATAGATATGGAAGACTTGAGTCTTTCCGAAAGCAGAGGAAAGGTGAGAGTGCTGAGTGTAGTCACTTCGCTGGATACACCGGTCTGCGACATCCAGACGCAGTGGTTCGAGCAGGAAGCCGGCAAGCACGAGGACGTGGTTATTTACACTATCAGCATGGACCTGCCTTTTGCTCAGTCGAGGTACTGCGGAGCGAACAATATTACCAATCTCAAGACGCTTTCCGATCACAGAGATGCGTCTTTCGGTACTGCCTACGGAGTGCTGATAAAGGAGCTGCGTCTCCTCAGCCGGGCGGTATTTATCGTCGATAAAGACGATACAGTGCGGTACGTGGAATACGTGAAAGAGGTAGGAACTCCCCCGGACTACGATAAGGCACTGGAAGCCCTTGAAAAAATAGCCGGGTAAAATAAGGATTGCCCGGAAGGGGGTAAAACAATGGCAACGCTAATCAATATTATGATAGGGGGCGAAGCCGGACAGGGAGTGCAGTCCGTAGGTCATATTCTTGCCAAGTCCCTGTCCCGCGCCGGATATTTTGTTTTCGCCGACCAGGACTATGAATCCAGGGTGAGGGGTGGACATAACTTCTACCGGGTCAGGGCTGCGGATTCAGAGGTCGGCGCCGTCAGGGAATCGATAGATTTGCTGCTGGCGCTGAATGAGGAAACCGTCGAGCTGCATCGTGATGAGCTGACCTCTTCCGGCATAATCATTGTCGATGAAGGCGGAGCGACGGCTGAAGACGATAAGAATACGTTCAGGGTACCGTTCGGGGAACTCGTCAGCGACAGGATAATGGAGAATACAGCCGCTCTCGGTGCAGCCCTGAGCCTGGTTGAATTCGATATTTCGATACTGGAGAAAGTACTCGAGGAACAGTACGGAGAGGGTGAAACGGGTAGAGCCAATATAAAAGCTGCCCGGGCAGGTTACGATTACAGCAGGAAAAATTACCGGGGCAGTACGGACTTTAATCCGATAAGTACTGCCGGTGGTGACAGGAGAATGCTTCTCAGCGGCAACGAAGCAATCGCCCTGGGTGCGATAGCAGCCGGATGCAAGTATGTTTCATCTTATCCGATGACTCCGTCGACCTCAATTATGGAGTATATGGCGGCGCGGGAGGATGAGTACGGAATCGTGGTTATGCAGGCTGAGGATGAGGTGGCGGCAGTCAATATGATAGTCGGCGCCGGTTACGCGGGGGTAAGGTCGATGACCACTACCTCGGGAAGCGGTCTCTGCCTGATGGTGGAAGGGTTGGGCCTGGCAGGAATTACGGAGACACCGGTGGTTATTATCGATGCCCAGCGTCCCGGCCCAGCAGTGGGTCTGCCGACCAGGACGGAGCAGGGCGACCTGCAGTTCGTACTTACGGCGCACCACGGCGAATTTCCGCGGATCGTACTGGCACCGGCCAACATCGAAGACTGCTTCTGGCTTACCGTTGAAGCTTTTAATCTTGCCGACATATACCAGACGCCGGCTATTATCCTGACAGACCAGCATCTGGCGAGTTCGTACGCAACCGTAGACAGATTCGACCTCTCGAAGGTAGTTATCGACCGGGGAGAAATGTACCGGGGAGACCCGGGAGAGTACAAACGGCACACCATAACCGAATCGGGGATATCGCCCCGGGTTTTCCCTGGCCGGAGCGAAGCCCTGGTAGTGACCGATTCCGATGAACACGATGACGTCGGGCACCTTACCGAAGATGCACAGATGAGGAACGAGATTGTCCGGAAACGCTTACGGAAGTTCGACGGTATTGACAGTAGTATTCTTGAACCGTGGAAGTACGGTAAAGAGAACGCTGAAACTTTACTTATAAGCTGGGGAAGTTCATACGGCGCTGTCCGCGAAGCCGTGGATATTCTCAATGAAAAAGGTGTGAGTGCTGGGATGGTAAACCTGAACCATCTCTATCCCTTCCCGACTGATGCCGTTAACAGAGCGATGGAAAACGCCGGAAAAAGTGTAATTGTAGAAGGTAATGCTACCGGTCAGCTCGCCAGGCTGATAAGGACGGAAACGGGAAAAGAAGTCGACGGGAAAATACTGAAATACGACGGCCGCCCGATTACTCCGCAATTTATCATCACGGAACTTGAAAAGGAGGGACTGTAATATGGTGACA
The DNA here is from genome assembly GCA_034416335.1 of Dehalococcoidales bacterium. Taxonomy (GTDB): domain Bacteria; phylum Chloroflexota; class Dehalococcoidia; order Dehalococcoidales; family UBA2162; genus MGML01. Next base: position 129,893 of record DAOULV010000001.1, on the reverse strand, counting down.
CTTAAGGATTATGAAGGTCTCGAAAGCGCCTGGTGCCCGGGCTGCGGCAACTTCGGTATTCTCAGCGCGGTAAAGAAGGCGCTGGTTGAACTGGAACTTGAACCTCATAATGTACTAATGGTTTCTGGGATCGGCCAGTCCGGCAAGCTGCCGCATTATATGAAGTGCAACACCTTCAACTCGCTCCACGGCAGACCTGTCCCTCCGGCTGTCGGCGCCAAGGTTGCCAATCCCGAGCTAACCGTTATCGCAATAAGCGGCGACGGCGATGGTTACGGCGAAGGAGGAAATCACTTCATTCACGCGATGCGGCGTAATCACGATATTACGTACCTGGTACACAATAACCAGATATACGGTCTGACGAAGGGACAGGCATCTCCGACCAGCGATGCCGGATTCGTTACGAAGACGACTCCTCAGGGTGCTCCGATGCCGGTGAATCCGCTTGCCCTGGCGATAGTATCGGGGGCGGGACTGGTTGCCCGGGGATTTGCCGGGGACACGGAACACCTGGCGGATCTGATAAGAGAAGGTATCACGCACAGAGGATTTGCCCTGGTGGATATTCTCCAGCCCTGTGTTTCTTTCAACCACAAAAATACCTACGAATGGTACAGAGAAAGAATATATAAGCTTGATGAAGAAGCCGGATACAGCCCGTACGACAAAGCAGCAGCGCTTGAGAAGGCGATGGAGTGGGGCGACAGGATACCTGCGGGAATTATTTACCAAGAGGAACGTTCCGCATTCGAAGAACAATTCCCTGTTCTTTCGCGGGGAACACTGGTAGGTCAGGAGATTAGTCCGGACAGTGTAGATAAACTGCTGGACGAATTTCTGTAGAGCGTTATACCGGAAATATTTTTTTTATATATAGAGGGGCATTGCCCCTCTATATATTTTACCTATACAATAGCGGAAGAATGGGGGCAAGGAGTAACAGTATGGAACATGTCTGGGCACCCTGGCGCATGAAATATATAGAAAGTGAGAAGTCAGGAGCCTGTATCCTGTGCGAAAAACCGAAGCAGGATGACGATGAGAAGAATTATATCCTGTACAGGGGAAGTCATAACTTCGTTTTACTGAACCTGTATCCGTACAATCCCTATCACCTGATGGTGGCACCTTACCGCCATACTTCCTCCCTGGACAGTCTTTCCGATGAAGAAAGAAACGAGCATTTCAGTATCGTCAGCCGCAGTGTGGGAATCCTGAGAAAAGAACTGAATCCCGCCGGTTTTAACGTCGGTATCAATATGGGGGCCGTGGCCGGAGCCGGCATCGAAGACCATATCCATACGCATATCGTGCCGCGCTGGCAGGGCGACACCAATTTTATGACCGTAGTATCGGATATCAGGGTTGTACCGGAGGCGCTGGCGGACTCTTATAAGAAACTCAAGGGTAAATTTTAAGGCGGGAGAGGAGGTCAATATGACGGGTGGATACATGGGAAAACTCCTCTTCGTCGACCTTTCCACCGCTGAGATAAGGGAAGACACTCCGGACGAAGGCCTTTACCGGGATTTTATCGGCGGTTACGGGGTCGGTTCGAGGGTGCTTTACGATAGGCAGAAAGCAAGAGCGGACCCGCTTGGGCCGGACAATATATTCGGGTACATGACCGGACCCCTAACCGGAACACCGGCAATCGGCGGCACCCGGTACCAGGTAATGGCAAGATCGCCTCTTACGCTGGGCTGGGGCGACGCCAATTCCGGCGGATTTTTCGGCCCTTACCTGAAGTTCGCCGGATACGATGGAATCTTTATTTCAGGGATTTCCGAAAAACCGGTATATCTCGCCGTAATCAACGGGAAAGCCGAACTGAAAGATGCTTCCCACCTCTGGGGCAGGACAACCTACGAAACAGAGGATATCCTTGCTGCCGAATACGGGAAATCGGCGAGAGTCTCCAGTATCGGCCCTGCCGGGGAGAAGCTTTCGCGGATAGCTTGCGTCATTACTCACAAGGGCGACGCCGCCGGACGCTCCGGTCTGGGAGCGGTGCTCGGTTCCAAGAGATTGAAGGCGGTGGTGGTGGATGGGGATATGAAGGTCCCCATTGCGGATGTGGAAATGGCGGACAGGATAAGGGCGGATCAGCAGGAAGCTCTGAAAGAGAAACGTTTTCTTGAGAGATTTCATAAATATGGTACCAGCGGGCACGGTGATATGTCAGCCGCCAGCGGAGATACACCGATAATGAACTGGGCCGGTATAGGTGGCGTCGACCTGCCCGATGTTTCCGGACTGCACCGGGATAATATGATATCCAATGTGAAACAGAGGTTCGGCTGCTGGCGGTGTCCCTGCGCCTGTAAAGCATCTCTTAACGCGGGCAAGGGTGATTTCAATTATCCTGAGGGAATCCAGAGGGTGGAATACGAGACCATCGGCGCTTTCGGCGGCCTCTGCATGAACACCAATGCTGAGTCCATCCAGATGGCGGGGCATCTCTGCAATGCCTACGGAATGGATACTATATCTGCCGGAGCAATGATTGCCTTCGCCATGGAGTGCTATGAAAAGGGTATCCTGACGAAAGCGGATACGGACGGGATCGACCTCAAGTGGGGCGACCCGAAGGCGATAGTGCAGATGACCGAAAAACTGGTGAAGAGGGAAGGACTCGGGGACATTCTCGCCGACGGCGTGAGACTCGCTGCCGAGAGGATAGGGAACGGTTCCGGGGAATACGCCGTGCACATAGACGGGCAGGACCTTGGAATGCACGATCCCAAGCTGCCGGTACCTCGCCATGCGGGGCATGCATCCGCCGCTATGTACAAGATGGATGCCACGCCGGGCCGGCACACGCAGTCATTCGGCCCCAACAGTTTCAGGTCGCATCTCTCGAACGCGATGGGAGTCTGCATGATACCGCTGGACCAGACCGAGGGTGAATTCGGCCCTTACCAGGAAACGTATATGAAAGCGATAACGGGGTTGGACAGGCCGATGGCGGAACTGTTGAAAGCGGGGGAGAGAATCGCCAATATGCGGCATGTGTTTAACCTGCGTGAGGGAATCAACCCGCTGGAGCGCTACGTACATCCGAGGATTATCGGCGCCCCGCCGCAGGAAGACGGCCCTCTGCGCGGAGTGACGCTGGATATAGATGAAGAATGCTGGTGGAACCTCGGCGCCCTCGACTGGGACAGGGTAACGACGAAACCGAGTAAAGCCAAACTGTTGGAGCTGGGGCTTAATGATATCGCGGAGGAGCTGTATCCGCCGCAGCAAGGTCCCGGATTCGGGCCGCCGTAATTGACATAATAACAGTGGGTTACCAGTCAGGATGGTTAATCAGTCTGCCGGCCAACTCTCTCTTTTTATCTTCGGGCAGCCAGGAAGTCCGGACGGCGTTAAATAACAGAGTACGGATTTCATCCCTTATAAAACCAAAGACGGTGCTTAGAGTCTCGAATTCCTGAGCCAGTGAATTACCGAACATTTTCGGGTCGTCGGTATTTATGCTGATGGGGATATTTCTGTCGTAATAATACCTTACCGGATGTTTTTCCACCGTTTCGACTATCCCGGTTTTCACGTTCGAAAGCAGGCATATCTCGATAGGTATAGAATGTTCGGCAAGATAATCGACCAGTCTTTCATCCTCAACGGCCCGGGTCCCATGACCGATGCGTTCAACCTTCAGGCTGTCGACCGCTCCCCGGATACTTTCGGGTCCGGCTGCTTCACCGGCATGGGCGGTGGTGTGCAGTCCTGCCTGACGGGCTTTTTCGAATACATCTACAAAAAGCTCCTGGGGATACAACTGTTCCGCTCCTCCCAGACCAATACCTATAATCCCGAATTCCTTGGCTTCGATAATATCCGGTAAAATTCTATCCGCGTTTTCGGGTCCGTTGTCGCGTACCAGGTCGACTATAAGGTTGATTTCAATTTCAGGTACCCTTGAAAGGCCCTTGCGAATTGCTTCAGCCAGTTTCTGGGTTTTAATGTTTTTGTTGGCGAACCGGGAAGATGAAAAAAATACCTCGGCGTATAATACATTCTGGTCTGCCAGGTCTCGGGCGACTGCTTCCGAGAGGAAGGTGAAGTCTTCATATTCTCTCAGGAACTGGTTTTTCCAGTTCCAGGTATCCAGGAAGTGCATAAAATCCCGGTATTCGAATTTCTTTTCAAGGGAGGAAAAATCCGGGACGGAAGGGTCGCCGCCATATTTTTGAATTAGTTCCCAGAGTGTCTGGTGAGGGATAGCTCCGGTCAGATGGAGGTGGAGTTCCGCTTTCGGGACTCTTTCATACCAGGATTTCCTGTTATCAGTACTCATAAAGGTATTATATTTCAGAACAGTGAAAAAAACACCGGTGAGTTTTTGGATATCAGACTATTTTATCACCAGAAAGCGGCCTGGAATTACAACATATTACAGATTTCTAAGGGATTAAGTTTACCACACCTCGCCTTCACGCCATTCGACGGAGAGGGATGCGGAAAGGTCGAGTTCCGGTGTTTCGGGTAATGGCAATATCATGACCCCGTTTTCCTGAGCGGGAAACAGTTCGCTATCTTTACGGATGAAGAGAGGTCCTTTCCACAGCTGCCAGCCCAGCCGCGAGTAAAAATCCGTTGAGCCGGTGCACAAGCCACCGAGGTCGAAGTCGACGATTTCTTCCGCAATTCTACGCATAACCGCCGACGCACAACCCCGGTTACGGTATGACTCATCCGTCGCTACCGCTTCGATGTAGGCGGTCCTCATCGGCGGTGAGTCCTGAACCTGCAGCCACCTGGTAATCCATAAGGCGTGAGAAACGAGAGTTCGATCAAAGTAACCCAGAACGTGAGTCGCTCCGTGAAAGGTATTCAAGAACGACTGATAATCCACATTAAAAGCCCGTGAACACAGCGTGACTATATTAACCAGTTCCTGTTCGGACAGGTCCGGGTACTTTATTACTTTCAGCGACAGTTCATTGTTCTGCATGGTATAAATCAATAATAAAGGCTATTCTCTCCACTCGATGGTGAGAGGTTCATTTAGTTCAAGAGCCAGCGTCCGTGGTAGAAAAAGTACCATTAGCTTCGAGTCATTCAGCTCTGTTATTTCTCCGTCCTCTCTCTGGAAATACACAGGTCCCTGCCATGCCTGCCAGCCGAGACGCTCGTAAAATTCCGGTGAACCGGTAGTCAGCGCAGATACGTTGTAAGCGGTTATTTCACTGGTAAGCCTGGCTATCATGGAGGATGCAAATCCCCGTTTCCTGTATTTTCCATCGACAGCGACTGCATCCACGAATGCGGTTTTCATTATCGGAGAATCTCCGGCACGTGTCCACCTGTTAAGCCATAATACATGCGAAACAAGTGCGCCGTTATAGTACCCCAGTATATGGGTAGCGTTTATAAAGGATTTCATGTAAGGCCGGAAGTTCTCATTAAACGCATGTGAACACAGCGTAACTATGTCCTCCAGTTCCTGTTCGGTAAGATCCTTATTCTTTTTTACTGCAATATCTAATTCCATTTTCATACTTATGACTCCGTATTATATAATGGATTTTACATTTTAATACACAGGAGAGGAGAGCTGTAGATGGAAGAAAAGATAACCTACTTCGAGACATCGGGAACCGAAAATACCGAGGAAACGCTGAAACTGGCGCTGGAAAGAGCAAAAGCCCGGGGAGTTAGCAAGATAGTCCTGGCATCGACTCGCGGCGAGACCGCCCGCCTGGCGATGGAGAAATACGAAGGCACGGATATCAATCTGGTGGTGGTCCCGCACCAGTACGGATTCGGACCCGGACAGCGCTTTGCACCGGAATTGATAGAAGAACTGGAAAAGAAAGGACATACGGTCCACTTCGGGACAATGCTGTTTCATACCGACAACTTCTACGGCGAGAAAGCCCCCACCATCATCGCTAATACCTTCAGGGTCTTCTGCCAGGGGATGAAGGTCTGCGCCGAGATTATCCTGATGGCGGCGGACGCCGGCCTCGTGGAAATAGGGGAGCAGGTGATAGCGGTAACCGGTACGGGAAGAGGTGCGGATACTGCGGTAATGGCGACCGCTTCGACATCGACAAAATTCAGCGATTTTCATATCACCGAGATTATCTGCAAGCCGCTGCAGACGAGGAATGTAATGCCGCCGCCTCCGCAGGGGGCAGGCAGACCGCCGGCACCGCCGAAATAAGGGATAAAAACCGTATGCAGAAAAAAGTCCTGGTAATCGTTGCCGGACCTCCCTGTACCGGGAAGACCACTCTTGCTGAAAAGGTAGCGGAGGAGTTCGGTCTCCTGTTCCTGTACAAGGACGGTATCAAGGAACGGTTGATGGACGCGCTGGGTGCGGAAACAAGGGAGAAATCACACGAACTGGGTATCGCTACCTATCAGGTCTTGTACCACATAATCGAGTCTATTATGCAGAGAGGAATATCGCTAGTTACCGAGAGTAATTTCAGCGATGAGCACGATTCGGGGCAGTTCAACACGCTGATAAGGAAATACGGATATACCGCACTGCAACTCCAGTGCAGGACGGAAGGCAACGTTCTTCTCGAGCGGTATCTAAGCCGTACGGAAACGGGAGACAGGCATCCCGGTCATTTCGATAAATATAATTACCCGAATCTGAAAGAAATCCTGATGAAAGGGTATTACGAACCGCTTAAAATAGACGGGCAGTTAATCGAGATAGATACGACCGATTTCGAGAAAATCGACTATGAAGACCTTTATAATACCATTCGAAAATATCCGGAATAGAAGATGAGGAGATAGCGTAATGAGACAGGTAATGTTAACCCCGTCGGCAGGGAAGAGACTGATAGGAAAAGCTATGGCGGTTCATCCGGCGGTCAGGAACGCCCTGGATAAGGGTACGGTCGTGATAATTGCCGGAACCACGAATGCCTATGTCGCGGAAGAGATACTGTCCGTTATGGGTGAGAGGGATAAGTTTTCACGCAAGGGGTTTTTCAGGGGCATCACTTTACCGCCTTCATACAGCACCACCGAACAGGGACGTCTGACCGACGAGAGCGGATTTCCAGGCGATGTCGTGCTTCACAAAGGTATATGGGATAAAGGGAAAACGATAAACGACGTGGCGGGAGAACTCAGGGAAGGCGATGTTATCCTGAAAGGGGCGAATGCCCTGGACGTGACGAATAAAAAGGCGGCGATACTTATCGGGAATCCGCAGGGCGGAACGATAGTCCCGATATTGACCGCCTTGATAGGGCGGCGGGTGAACCTGATATTGCCGGTCGGCATGGAGAAGAGGGTATCCGGCTCGCTGGACGAGATGGCAGGCAGGATAAACGCACCCGGTGCTAAAGGCCTGCGACTGCTGCCCGTACCGGGAGAAGTATTTACCGAGCTCGATGCAATCAATCTGCTGACAGGTGCGCAGGCCGAGTTGTTTGCCGCCGGAGGTGTATGCGGTGCCGAGGGAAGCGTCTGGCTGGGTGTAAGCGGCACGCAGGAACAGGAAGAAAAAGCCGAGAGTATGGTGAAAGAGATAGCTTCCGAACCTGCCTTTTCGGTTTAGAGCGGATTAACTCTTTTCCGCCTTCTTTTTCAGGAAGAGAGACTGAAAGTGATAGTCGGCGTCTTCCTGATAGACTATCCGCCGGAAGTCGAGAATTTCGAAGACCCCGGATACCACTTCCCGCAGGTGATCGTCGGTATAATATGAAAAAAACCTTTCGGGTTCCGCCCAATCGTGTTCGCGGATACCTTCGAAGTCGTTACCGCCGTATACCCCCATATAAAACAGACCCTCAGGATTTAACAGGGATTCTATTGTTCTCAGGACACCGGGCAGTTCCGTTTTGGAAAGATGCAGCATACTGTTAAGCGAGTATACGGCATCGAACGAGTTGTCGTGGAAGAACATGTTGCTCATATCCATCACATAGGACTTCAATCCTTTTCGGCGGCACAGGTTGATATTCTCCGGAGAAAGATCGATACAGGTAACATCGAAGCCGTTTTCCTGGAAGAAAAGACCGTCACGGCCGGGACCCGAGCCGATTTCCAGCAGAGTGCGTTTTCCTTCCTGTTTCAGCAGCGAGAGGAAATCATCACGCTCTTTACTCTTCCACCCGGATATGCCGCTCGCATCCCGTTGGGATGCCTGGCGGTCGTAGGCTTCTCGGAGGTCGATTCGGATACGTTTATCCATAGGCTATATCGTACTCAGGAAATCTCAGCGATCAGGCCGGTCACGGAATGGGGTTCGAAAGTATAAGTAAATGACTGTCCGTCCGCCGTAACGGCTGTTTCCCGCGTGGTTACCTCATCCGGGGCGTCGAAAGAGTTTTCCGACTTGATATCGGGACCGTTTACGGTCGATACCCGGACATTTCCGCTGAAACTTCCCTTAATCAAACGGACTTCGGTTTCCACTGGGTCCGTCTCGCTTCGGTTAACGACGTGGACCGCAAGCCGTTTTCCCGAGTCGTCCAGCGTCGCCGATACATCCAGCGTACGGACTCCTTTATATTCGCCGCCGGTGAAAGTATCTCCCTGCCACCAGACGTCCAGCGCTATATTTCCGCAGGTGGAAGCGTAAAGTTCGAAGGGATGAAAAATCGTCTGCAGGAACAGGCCGCCGGGCCGGGTAAAGACGGGCGCGATTACATTTACTATCTGGGCGATATTCGCCATTCTGACGCACCCGGAGTGCCGGATAAAGGCGTTGAAATGCATCGCCACTACCAGCGCGTCCTCGAGGTTGTATCTCTCTTCAAGCTTTTTCCCGGTTGGAACTCCCGCCGATTGCCGGGTGCGGTACCAGACATTCCATTCGTCGACCGCTATCGGGACAGGTTTTTCCAGGTTTCTTTCAAGGCGAAGGGCACGGAGCAACCCTTCGTACGAGCTCAGTCTTTCCTCTATGAGTTCGGACGTTGCCATATATGCCTTAAAATCGTTATCCGGGTTGCCGACGTACCAGTGAAGTCCCATATAGTCTATCCGCGGACCGGCCTGCTCAATCAACAAACGGGCGCGTTCGGCGATTTCACCCGACCACAGGGACAGGGCTGAAGCAATGAGTCTGATATCGGGGTCGGTCCATTTCATAACCTTGCCGAACTCGGTAAAAGCCCGGGCGTACTCCTGCGGTGTCTTGTAGCCTATCTGCCAGGGCCCATCCACCTCATTGCCGATTCCCCAGTACTTCACCCGGTGGGGCTGTTCGTAACCGTGTTTCCGGCGGAGTTTGACCAGCGCCGTATCGCGGGTGCCGTTGCAGTACTCCACCCAGTCGCGGGCTTCCCTCATATCCCCGTCGCCGCAGTTGACTACCAGGTACGGTTCGGAACCAAGTCTGCGGCAGAAAGTTACGAACTCATTGGTGCCGAAATGGTTACTCTCCACAGATTCCCAGGCAAGGTCGATGCGTGCCGGTCGCTCTTCGATGGGGCCGACGCCGTCCAGCCAGCGGTAGCCGGAGGCGAAATTCCCGCCGGGGTAGCGTATCACCGGCAGGCGGAGGCGTTTCAGGGCTGCCATAACATCAATACGCAGGCCGTTTTCATCGGAAAGCGGCGAGTCGGGTTCATAGATACCGCCGTATATACAGCGCCCGAGGTGCTCGGCGAATCCGCCGAAAATATTCGGGTCGATATCGCTTATGGTACGTTCGGGGTCGATTCTAATCTCATTCATAATGAACCATTATAAAATGAAAATCCTAATATCGAAATAGTAAATCCTAAATAAATCCTAATATCAAATATAGAAAATTTGAAATTTGATATTGTTTAGAGCTTAGAAATTAGAATTTTTAATTGCCGAAGCCGTCGTCCTTAACCCAGGTGATATTCGGGTTGGCTTTACCCCACCCGGCTTCAGCCGCGCCGGCCAGAGGGCCGTTTTCAATCATCCGGCTTCGCATTTCCTCTCGCCGTTTCATTCTCAACTCATCCTGTTTTTTAGTACCTACCGGAGTACAGTAGTTGACCCACCTCTCCAGAGTATCCCTCATCATCTGTTCGGGGTCGTCGAAAGGCAGGATTATAAGCTGCTCGTTTTCGATGCCCTTCTTGAGTATCTTCGCCAGGTCTTCCGGTTCGATACCGAAAGAGTAGTGATGGCGCATAAACTCGATTGTCTTTTCGTTGGTGTTGTAGCCGGTATTTTCCAGTTCCTTCGGGCGCGTGTAGGAAGATTCTCCGATATTCGACCTTATACCAACCGGGCACAGGCAGGATACGCCGATACCGTAGGGTTTCAGGGCTTCATAATAGCACTCCATCAGGCCGATAACCGCCGCTTTAGCAACCGAATACGGCGTACAGCCAGACGATAGAGAGAATCCTCCCCAGGAAGCGACGCTGACGATATGGCCGCCCCTGTCGGCCTGTATCATCCGCGGCACGAAGGTGACCATGCCGTTAATGACTCCGCCGAGGTCGACACCCATAACCCAATCGAAGTCTTCGAAAGTAGACGTTTCGCAGGGCCCGAAGGCATTCACGCCGGCGGTGTTAAGCAGAAGCTGGGGAGGGCTGCCGTATATTCTTTCCACCTCGTCGGCGGCTTCTGCGTAGGCCTTGCGGTCGGTTATATCAAGCTGGATACCGTGGACATCCGCATTCTTCTCCTTGAAGTAAGCCAGCGCCTCATCAAGGTGGTCCTTTCTAATGTCGGCGATTACCACTTTACAGCCTGCTTCGGAGAAGACCTTCGCCTGACCGAGTCCGGCGCCGGAACCTCCCCCGGTAATAAACACAACCTTGTCCTTAAAGTCCTTCATCACTTCCTCCTTTATAGCGTCAAATAGGGTAATACAAAGAGTGGGAAAATGCAAATTCAGAACCATTTTCTCCCGTTCGTCCTGAGCTTGTCGAAGGACGAACCCGTTTCCGTCATTGCGAGGAGTCCACCTCAGCGGACGATATGGCAATCTCTATAATCGAACCTGGGGATTGCTTCGTCTCGACTACGTCGAGGGCTCGCAATGACAACAAGACCGACCAGATATAAGCAGAACCTATCAATATCGACATTGACAGGCTGTATTAACCGGTGTACTCTGGTTGACACAAAAAGAGCTGCTTTCTCCGAAAGCAAGTGAGAGGAACCGAAATGAGTATGGAGAAGATGAGTGAAGTTATAAAGAAAGCCGGATGCGCTTTTTGTGCCGGTAACTGCGGGGTACTGGTTGAAGTAAAGGACGGTAAGGTTACGCGAATCACGGGAAACAAGGAACACAAGCTGACTCTCGGGAACGTATGTGAAAGAGTGGGTTACGGGTCGAGGTGGCTTTATCACCCGGACCAGCTGATGCGTCCGCTGAAGCGAGCCGGTGAACGCGGTGAAGGCAAATGGCGGGAAGTCGACTGGGAACAGGCCCTGGATGAAATCGCCGGCAAACTGGGTGATATAAGAGAGAAATACGGCCCTGAAAGCCTGGTGGTAACCGAGGGTACCTACAGGAGCGGAATGTTCTGGATGAGGTCGCGTTTTCTCAATCTTTTCGGAAATCCCCAGAATGTCGCCCACGCTGGAGTTATCTGCTTCCTGAACTGCTACGCGGTTAATATGGCGATGCTGGGCGGCTGCTGCAGTCTGGCGGCAAATATCGCTCATTCCAACTGCACGGTGGTGTGGGGACAGAATCCCTCCAGTTCTTTCCCGAGGACGATGGCTTCCATCAAGCGCAGGAAGGGTGATGAAAACTATAAAATCATCGTTATCGATCCCAGACAGACCAGGACGACGGACATTGCAGATATCTGGCTTCAGCCGCGCCCGGGTACCGATGCCGCATTAGCCCTGGGCTGGCTGAACGTCATTATAAACGAGGAATTGTACGATAAGGAATTCGTTGAAAAATGGACTTATGGTTTCGAACCTCTCGCTAAACGCGTACAGGAATATACACCTGAAAAGGTCGCTGAAATATGCAGGGTAGACAAGGACAAGATAATCGCTGCCGCCCGGATGTACGCCACAGAGAAACCGGCCTGTATGGTGAGGGGAGTAGCCGTCGACCAGATAGGACGCAACGCCGCCAGGGTAGAGCAGGCGAGAGTAATATTACGGGCTATCACGGGTAACCTGGATGTCAGAGGCGGCGACCTGATTCCGGATATTGGTCCCGAAATAGACGGTAACCTCTTCAGACGGGAGGTAGAGCTTGAGCTGGATGACAAATTACCTCTGGAAAAGAAACCCAGGCAAATCGGCGCCGAAAGGTTCAAGGTAATGTCATGGCAGGCTTACGAACTTACCTCGGAACCGTATGAAAAATTTACCGGTCAGCCGGAACCGGTAGGGCACCGGCTGGCAGCATCACCACCTCTGACCTGGCGGGCTATCCTGAATGAAGACCCGTATCCGGTCAAGGCAATGATTACCTGGGGAAGCAATCCGCTGATGTGGGCGGCCAATACGAAACTTGTTTATGAAGCGCTGAAAAGCAAGAACCTGGAAATGCACGTCGTAATGGACTTCTGGAAGACACCGACCGCCGAACTTGCCGACTATATATTGCCGGTATCGAGCTGGATGGAGAGGCCGCTCTGTTCGACCTTCGAGGATTTGTCCGACGTCGTTTTCGGCGGCGACAGAGCAGTACAGCCGCTGGGTGAGAGGAAGGACGATTACACAATCTGGCGGGAACTGGGAATCAGGCTGGGGCAGGAAGAGTACTGGCCCTGGGAAAGAATCGAGGACGCTATCCAGTACCAGCTTGAGCCGCTGGGTATGACATACGATGAATTCGTGGATGCCGGTTATATCCGGGGTAAGAGAGAATACAGGAAGTATGAGAAACGGGGATTTCCAACGGCCACGGGTAAGGTGGAACTATACTCGACGGTATTTGAAAAACTCGGTTACGATCCACTGCCGTATTATGAGGAACCGCCGGAAAGCCCGGTCAGCACGCCCGAAGTAGCGAAAGAATACCCCCTGATACTGAATACGGGGGGAAGGTTTATGCCGATGTTCCACTCCGAACACAGGCAGCCCGGAATCGGGATGAGGGAAAGGCACCCCGACCCGCTGACGGATATTCATCCGGAGACCGCGAAAGACCTTGGTATCAGCGAGGGCGACTGGATATACATCGAGACCAGGCGCGGCAGGATAAAACAGAAAGCGCATCTTAATCCGGGGATACTACCCGACGTGGTGAATGTGGAGGCAAGCTGGTGGTTTCCGGAGATGGACGGTGCCGAACCTTCTCTGCACGGACTCTGGGAATCGAACGCAAACGTACTGACGCTCGATGACCCTGACAGCTGCGATCCGCTGACGGGCGGGTGGTGCAACCGGGCGCTGCTGTGCAGGGTTTATAAGGTGTAAGCGGTATCAGTCGGTTTACCGTTTCAATAATGCTAAACTTGCAATCAAAGGTTATTTAAGAAAGGTGTACACCTTCATCCCGATATCCTTTATTTTCCGACCTGCCTGCAGGCTGCTTCGATAACATTTTTCATAAGCATAACATTCGTCATCGGTCCCGTCCCGCCGGGTACCGGAGTAATCATGCCGGCAACATTTACCGCTTCTTCGAAATCAACATCACCCACCATTTTGTCTTCCACGAAGTTCACGCCGAAATCGATTACTACCGCTCCGGGCTTTATCCAGTCACCTTTTATCATATTAGCTCTACCCACCGCGGCACAGAGGATATCGGCTGTCCGGCATATACCGGGCAGGTCTTCGGTCTGCGAATGGCACATCGAAACGCTGGCGTTTTCCCGCAGTAACAGGAGAGCCATCGGTTTACCGACAATTGTCGAGCGACCGACAACGACGGCGTGTTTACCCCGTAAACTCACATTGTGTTGTCTAAGTATTTCCATCCCCCCTGCCGGGGTTGCCGGTACAAAAAACGGTCCTACCATAGGAGGCCGTCCCGCCGGCGCAGCCTGTGCCAGCCGACCGGTATTTATCGGGTGAACCCCGTCGACATCTTTATCCGGAGACAGGGCATCCTTAACGACAGACTCGTCAACACCTTTCGGGAGGGGTTCCTGTACCATAATGCCGTGCACGGAGGATTCCGCGTTAAGTTTAGCTACAAGTTCCACGATATCGTTTTGAGAAGCGCTTCCCGGCAGGGTATGGAGCGTAAATCCAAGACCTCTTGCTCCGAATGCTTTTTCCAGGGCATTACCGTAGCTGATGGAGGCGGGGTCTTCTCCCGCCCGCACGACCGCTACCGATGGTGCAAACCCGTATTTTGTAACGAATTCCTGTACTTCCTCTTCTATTTCCTGGCGCATCGATTTTGCCAGTTCGCTGCCGCTTAGCTTAACTGCTTCCATTGGTACCTCCTTGCTGTTGGTATGTACGTTAAAGCTTATTTACTACGAGTTCGTATATCTCATCCCGAAGGGCAGGTTTACCTTCGAGCAGATTGTCCAGTTTCTTCCGATTTTCATCCACGAATTCTTCATCCTTTATCGCACCGAGATTAATGAGGACATTCAGAGCCGCACTTCTGAGTCCTGCTTCAGCCATCAGTATCCCTACTCCAACGTCACTCACTGCATTGATATTTCCCTTATCCGCTGCCGGGCGGCAGAGGTTCATGACCGACTCGCACGCTTGAGCAATGCGCATGGGTACATCGGTCGCGTCTTTAAGCGCTCTATCCATAGCCGCAGCACGAATATTTTTCTGTTCCTCGGTATCACGGGGCATCTTCATCGTCTGCGACAGCTTTGTATATGCTTCAACATCCTCTTCAATCAAGCTGGTAAGATTTTGACGTAACTTTTCGGAGTTGTCGAGTAATGCCGAGATATCATCCCAGACGGCTGCGTACTTCTCTTTTCCGATAGTTAAGTTGCACACCATACTTACCAGGGCAGCGCCGAGAGCACCGGAAAGAGCGGCGACGCTGCCTCCGCCGGGAGCCGGGGCAGAACTGGCCAGTTCATTCAGAAACAAGTTAACCGGTTTGTTCGTTTGTTCAGGCATAATTCTCTCCTTTTATCAATCAAATTCTATTGACCAGCCTGTTTCAGCACCCTCATGGCTCTTAACGTTACCCACTTATTCGGCTGCTTTTTGGGACCGAAATCTCCCCAGGTTTTGCCTGCATAACTGTATTCCATTGCCCAGCGTCCCTGGTCGTCCTGCTTATCAAGGATTAATTGCAGAGTATTAGCGAGCCTTGGATCTTTTCCATAACCGAAATACGCCAGTGCTTCGGCATTCTGGAGGATATCGGTGATATAATATACCGGGAATCCGAATTTCCACCAGTTAGCGCTTGGTTTACCGGTCGGTTTCGTACTAAACCCCAGGGGATAATCCGCCCTAGCGGGATCCTTACTGAAAAGAAAATCCACTCCTGCCTGTATGGCATCATTCATAAGGGGTGTTCTTTTTTCAACCGGTAATTTACCGAAAGCAATCATTATCTTTACCGCACCCCAGGCGCAGGGCTCTCTATTTGTCCCGCCGCAGGCAAAACCCGGTCCGCACAGGTCACCGGAGTAATAGCGCAACGGTGCTTTCCTATCCGTCATAGGAGCGATGCCTTCTCCGGTCACGATACGCGCCATTAATTCGTAGGCTTTATCCAGTCGCGGGTCAGTGCAGCCAAGCTCAAGAAGAGAGTAGCAAAGGTTGCCCTGAAGACATTGCAGGGTGCTTGAAGGCGAGCCTCTCGTCGTAAAATGCCCATATTTCGTCAGACTATGATTGAGGATATAGGCACAGGCGGTCGTTAATCGTTCGTCCGTGTCGATAGCAGCGCCAAGCTGCGCAAGTAAAATCACAGCCCATACGGTGTGGGTATACATAGGGGAGTATCCGGCCCCCGGTCTTTCCCAAAACCCCTCTTTATCCATCTCAGACAATACTTCGGCGATGGGGCCTTCACGGTGGGCTATTCTCCGGGCTGCCTGTATTTCTTTGTCATCGGCATCGACTATATCGCGCAGAGCAAGGTATCTTACTCCGGGAAGGTCTTCTTCAAGCAGCCAGTCGGTCGGGTCTGCTTTTAACTGTTTTTTCCAGTTCTCCATAATAGAATCCTCCAACCGGTCGGAATTATGAAAATGCCTGTTTCAGCATACGTACAGCTCTCAGGGTTACCCACTTGTTGGGTTTTCCCAGCAAGCCGTATTTAACCCACATTTTATGAGTTTTATCGATGTATTCTAACGTCCATCTACCGTTTTCATCCTGTTTATCCAGTATTAATGCGAAGGTATTTGCCAGCCTGGGATCACTGCCGTACCCCAGCATGGTAAAAGCCTCGGCAATCTGGAGTATATCCGCCCCCCAAAAACTGGGGAAGCGGAACTGCCACCACCCCGCATCCGGTACACCCGTTTTGTGACCCGGAAAACCGGCGGTAGAAGGGTCGCCACCGAGGAAAAATTCTTCACCGATAGCGACAGCCTTGTTAATCAGGTCCGACCTGTCTTCAACCGGCAGGCGTGAAAACGCCAGCATCATCTTAACTCCGGCCCAGCCGCAGGGCAGGTAATTATTGGTGCGGCAGGCGAACTGCGGACCAAACCGGGTTAAATAATGATAGGGTTTCGGGCCGCCTTCCGAAGCGTCCAGACCATCGGCGTTTAGTCGCCGGGGTAAATCATCGCATATTACGGTACGTGCCATCCATTCGTAGGCGGTGTCCAGACGGCTGTCCCTGACACCCATATCCATTAAAGCGGTCAGCATATTACCCTGCAGGCATCCAGCAGTACCTACCGGAAGCCCCCTGGGTGTAATCTGCCCTCCCTTTGTAAAGGCATGGTCCAGATAATAAGAACAGGCAGTATCCACACGTTCATCTTCCTTGATGGAAGCTCCCAGTTCCGCCAGCGAAATGAGAGACCAGACCGTGCCCCGGCATTTCGGTGAGTAGCCGGCTCCCGGCCTTACCCAGTACCCTTCCGGATTCATATTCGACAGTATGGTGGCGATGGGACCTTCGCGGTGGGCTTTTCTCCGGGCTGCTTGTATTTCTTTGTCATCGGCTTCGACTATATCACGCAGAGCAAGGTATCTTACTCCGGGCTCCTCGTCTTCTTCAAGCAGCCAGTCGGTCGGGTCTGCTTTTAATAATTTCTTCCAATTTGCCGTCATTCCAATACCTCAACGAGGATTATAAGTCAGGTGATTCTCCTGAGAGGTATATTATACAGGATATTTCCTATATATCGAATATCTTGCCCGGATTGAGGATATTATGGGGATCGAAGGATTTCTTGATGTTTTTCATTACCGCCATCAGAGGTTCGTCTATCTGTATAGGGAGGTAGAGTTTCTTGTCGATACCGATGCCGTGTTCGCCTGATATGGCTCCTCCAAGTGAGATTCCGACTTTATAAATATCTTCCAGCAGCGGGGGAAGTTTCTTTTTCCACTCTTCTTCACTCATATTTTCACAGAGAGGATGCAGGTGGACGTTACCATCACCGGCGTGGCCGTAAACAATAACGGGAATGCCATGCCCGGTGGAAATCTCCTTTACCTGCCTGACGAAGTCTGGTATTTTGCTGCGCGGGACGACAGCATCGATAAGCTCCATCGGAGCGTAGCGTTTTATGGCGTGGTAGAATTTCTCCCGTGCTTCCAGCAGCCGGCGCTTTGCCCGTTCGCTGCCGGGTACCAGCGGTTCAGCGGCGCCGTGCTTCCGACAGATTTCGCCGGCGGTATCGAAATACTGATGAATTTCATCCTCGGAATCGCCGTCCATAATTATCATCAGGAAGGCATCGTATTCAGGGTAGGGGATTTCTCTATCAAGATATTCTTCGATAATACCGATTATCCGCCGTTCCATAAATTCCAATCCCGCCGGAATCATCTTGAGGTGAAGGATTTCCGGGACGGCATCGATGGCATCCTGAAGACTGGAAAAGGGGGCAAACAGCACCTCTCTTTTAGGCGGCTTCGTGGTAAGTTTCAGGATTACTCTGGTGATAACGGCGAGCGTTCCCTCGGAACCGGCGATAAGCTGTGTGAGGTCGTAGCCGGAAGAACTTTTTACATACTGGCCCCCTGTCCTGATGATGTCACCGTTCGGCAGGACTGCTTCCAGGCCGAGAATGTTATTCCGGGTAACACCGTACCTGACGGCGTTCATACCCCCGGCGTTGGTAGAAACCGTGCCCCCGATGGTGGCGGTCATTTCCCCCGGGTAGAGGGGATAGTAAAGACCTTTCTGTTCTATCTCGGTGCAGAGGTCGGCCATCGTGATGCCGGGTTCGGTTGCAGCCGTGAAATTCTCCTCGTTTATTTCTATGATGCGGTCCATGTTTTCCAGCGAAAGCACAATCCCGCCGAAGAGCGGAATGCAGCCGCCGCTGAGTCCGGTTCCGCCGCCCCTGGGCGTTACCGGTATTTTGTGTTCCGAAGCAAAAGCCAGGATTTTTGATACTGTCTGCGAGTCTTCCGGTTTGGCGACTGCTTCAGGGAAGCGGATTTCGGCGTGAGGTGATTCGTCACGGGCGTAGTCGTGCATATCATCTTTGTTCGTGATCAGTCCGCCACTGCCGCAGATTTCAGCCAGTTTCCGGACCAGTTCGTCGGTCAGTTTTCCGTACTTATTCGTCATATTCTTTCCGGTAGTCTTATGTTATCACAGTCAAGTCGTTCGTGGTGAGCCTGTCGAACCACAACGGCGCTCTTCGACAGGCTCATCCTTCGACAGGCTCAGGATGAGAGGAATAATTATAACAGTAATTTTTACAGCTAAGTACCAGTATCCTCTTTCGCTATCCCGTATTTCCGTTTAAGGTTTTCGATTTCAGCAGCGATGTTTCTCTGCTCTTCCACAAGCGAATGTATTTTAGCGGTCAGTTCATTGTATTCTTTCACGGTTGCAGCGGCTTTTTCGCTATCGCGGTACTGTCCGGGGTCAGCCAGCAGGTTTTCGACTTCGCTCAGCCGTTCTTTCAGTTTCGGGAGTTCGGTATCTATTGCATCGAAATGTTTCCTCAACGGTGACGACTCTTTATAGTACCTGTTCCTGAGTTCTCCCTCCTGAGCTTTTTGCCGTCGGCGACTGACTCCGGAAGGTGCCGGTGACGGCGTGTGTGTGGAGATTACTCTGCCTTCCGCAGACGAAGAATCCCTCCAGTAGAGGTAGCTGTCGTAATCACCTTCGAATACCGTTACATTTCCGTCCCTGATATCTATTATTTTATTGGCTATCTGGCGTATCAGGGTCTGGTCGTGGGTGATAAAGCACAGGGTGCCTTTATAGGCTTCGAGGGCATCGGTCAGTACTTCCCGCGACGGTATATCGAGGTGGTTGGTAGGCTCGTCCATCAGCAGGAAGTTGGGCGACTGGACCAGGACTTTAGCAAGGGCCAGACGGCTTTTTTCTCCGCCGGAAAGGACCGAGACCTTTTTATAGATATCATCAGCGGTGAAGAGGAATGCCCCGAGTATTACCCTGAGTTTTTCGTCGGACTCATCCTTCGCCGATTTTCTCAGTTCGTCGAGTATGTAGTTTCGAGGCTCGAGGAGTTCCAGCAGGTGCTGGGCATAGTAGGCGATGAAGGCATTATGCCCCAGCTTTCTTTCACCCTTCTCGAAAGACAGGACGCCGGCCATTATCCGCAGCAGGGTAGTCTTGCCGGCGCCGTTCGGACCCACCAGTGCCGCCCTGTCACCGCGGTGCAGCGTCAGGTTCAGGTCGGTATAGACAACGTTTTTTTCATAGGCCTTCCCGATATGGCTGAGAGTGATAACTTCCTCGCCGATTCGCGGTGGTTCGGGAAAATGAAATCCGATTTTCCTGGTAGCTCTCGGAACGGTTATTCTTTCAATTTTTTCAAGCTTCTTTATCCGACTCTGCACCTGCCTGGCTTTGGTCGCTTTGGACCGGAAGCGCTCGATGAATCTCATTTCCTTTTTAATACGGTCTTCCTGCCTTTTGGCGGCGGCTTCCCTGGTGCGGAGGTCTCTCTGCCGTGCGGTTACGTAGCTGTCGTAATTGCCGTGGTGGAAAAGAACCTCGTCCGGTTCGATAGCGAGGACCTTCGTCACGACGCGGTTCAGGAAGGCGCGGTCGTGCGAAGTAACCAGCACCGCGCCCTGGTATTTGTCCAGGTAGTTTTCCAGCCAGATACAGGACTCCAGGTCGAGGTGGTTGGTCGGCTCGTCCAGGAGAAGCACATCCGGGCTGGTAAAGAGAAGTTTAGCCAGTTCGGCGCGCATCACCCAGCCGCCGCTGAATTCGGTCAGCGGACGGTTAAAGTCAGATTCTTTGAATCCCAACCCTGAGAGAACCGTACGAGCTTCGTGTTCGGCGTCATATCCGCCCGCCGCTTCGAACCTGTTCTGCAGTTCGCCAAGCCGCGTCATCAGTTCCGCCGAGATTTCGGGGTCGGTCTCTTCGGCGAGGTCTTCCCGGAGAACTCCGATGCGGTGCGCCATTCCGGTAATTTCCGTGGACGAAGCGGAGACATCATCCAGCAGCTTCTTTTTCGAGGAAGTAGCGATGTCCTGCTTAAGGTAGCCGATAGTGGTGCCTTTCCGCATCGTTATGCTGCCGGTGTCAGGGCTGATGTTACCTGTGATTATCTCGAACAGGGTGGTTTTACCGGAACCGTTGGCGCCGATGATGGCAATGCGGTCACGGGCTCCGACGTTGAAGCTGACGTTCCTGAACAGGACGTTATCTATATATTCTTTTGAGATGTTTGAGATTGTAATCATTTATTCCGTTACCTCGGGTATTATACATTGAGTCGGGCGCGGGTGTATAAATTCTTCTATTTACCTGCGTCCGCCAGATTTAGCCATGCTTTCCTGAGAAGACCGAATACTACATGATCGTGGTAAGCACCGTTCTTGAAAACAGCTTCCTTCTGCCGACCTTCCTCCGTGAACCCGACTCTCAGATGAAGTCTTATACTCCTCTCATTAAAAGAAATGGCGAACGAATTAATACGGTGGAGATTGAGCTGATCGAATCCGTATTTTATTATCAACCGGGTAGCTTCAGTACCGTAGCCCTTACTCCAGTAGTCTTTTTCACCGATTCCTATACCGAATATGGCATTATGGTCTTTCGAGTTTATGTTACTCAAACCAACGCTACCTATTGCTTTGTTTCCTTCGCCTTCAACCGCTTCAATGACGAAAGCGGCAGTCGTCGTTGCCCTGGACGTGCCCAGTTCCTCTATCCATTTTTCCTCCGCCATCTCGGTCATCGGCAGGTACATACTGAGATACTGGGTTACTTCCGGGTCGTTGAACCACTTCAGGTAATACTCGATGTCCGACCGTCTGACCGGCCTTAAAATAACCTTTTCACCTTTTAACATTTGCGTCTCCTCAAACTTTTATTAAAATAATTAAGCCCGGGATTTTTACTTCCCGGGCTTAAAAACTTCCTTTGATTTGTGTTCGTCAGTTACGTTTTCTTCGTGAAACGGACGCAATAAGCCCGGGAAACGCGGTCTTCAGAGCCAGCGCAGCACATGGTCATCGAGTTAATCCGGGCTATATTCATCGGTTTTTTAGAAATCTCCTTATGTATACGATAGTCATTCTATATCCTGAGCGAACGTGTGTCAAGAGAGTATTTATTGGATGCTGTTTTTATGTGTGTGGTGGTCTAATTATCATTGCGAGGAGTCCGCCGCAGGTGGACGACGCGGCGTTCTCTAGTATTGATATAGATTGCTTCGGTTCGCCTGTTGACGGCGAATCTCGCAATGACAATGGTGGATGGTCTGTAGAGATTGCCACATCCCGATTTCATCGGGACCCGCAATAACAGGGGGAAAAAGATTCGTGTTATACGATAAGACCGGATTATTGACACTGCCCTTATTTTTCCATAGCATAAAGCCACTCCATAGAGATGAAAGGAGAAGAAAATGGGTGATGTGTTGAAAGGAAAGGTTGCCGTTGTACCCGGTTCGGGGCAGGGAATAGGACGGAGTATTGCCATAGCGCTGGCCGGAGAGGGCGCAAAGGTTGTAACCAATAACCGCAGGCCCGGCTCCACCGGTTTCGTCCACCTCAAGCAGGAACATTACGATGCTCTTACGGATGAACAGAAGGACTGGGTGAATAATCTGCAGAAAGAATATAACGGTGATGCCGGGACCACGGCGAATACAATAAAGGAACGCGGTGGAGAAGCCACCCCGTTTTACGGAGATATTACCGATTTCGAGACGGCGGGAAGACTGATACAGACCGCCGTGGACAGTTACGGAAAGATAGATATACTGGTGAACGTAGCCGGGACTTTCGGTTTCAGCAATATCTGGGAAATGTCCGAGGAACTCTGGGACCACGTTACACTTGTCAAGCCGAAGGGTTATTTCAATACTATCCGCCACGCCGCCCCGTATATGATGGAGCAGAGGTGGGGAAGGATTATAAACTGTACATCCCTGTCCTGGATAGGGGATAGCCTGAACCACGCCGAATATGCCGCGGCCAATGCCGGCGTGGTGGGACTCACCCGGGCTGCCGCCAGTGAATTGTTCGAGTACGGTATAACCTGCAACGCTTTTTCACCCTTCGCCCGGACGAGGGCATCATTCGAGTTGATTGCCTATAATATGGCGGTTAATGGTACCGGGTTCGGTCCACCACTCGAAGCGACACCGCATCCGGACGGTATCGGTCCGATGATAGTTTACCTGGCGTCGGATAAAGCCGCGAATATCAGCGGCTCGTGCTTTAACATATCGGGAATGAGCGTCGGACTTTACAGTAAACCGGAGACCGTGGCAAGTATAGAACCCGAAGGCGGTCAGTGGACTGTCGACGAAATAATGAAACGGGCACCCGGGATATTCGAGGGATACGAAACTCAGGTGGTTAAACGAATGAGATAAGCTGATACACGAATACAAGTAAGTTCTGGAAAATGAAAGGGGGCGGTAATATTACCACCCCCTGTGATGCAAGCTAAAAAGCTTTTATAAGTTAAGCCTTACCGATCCGGAACATCTTAGTCCCGCAGTTGGGGCATGTACCTTGTGTTGCTGGTTTACCATTCTTCATGGTGATTGCCTTCGGGTCTTTCATTTCCCTCTTGGCTCTACATTTGACACAATATGCCTGCACCGTATCACCTCCTTTTCCAGAAAATCGACTAGTTACCTGAGAATAGACTATCCGCAACAGAAAAGTCAATAGCAAAATTCAAATATTTATGCCTATTTTTGATGAATTTCAGCATTTTTCTAACTATTTGCCGGTTTTTTCGTTATAAAATATGAAAACAGCAAAAATAGAGGAGGTTCGGGATGAAAAAGGTCGGAATTCTACTGGTACTGTCGATGACTGCTTTGGTACTCGTTTTCACGGACTGCAGCAGCTCCTCATCCGGCAAACTCGAGGATACCAGGTGGTTATTGGAATCTTACGGCGACCGTGAAAATCCCAAGACGGTCATCGAAGGGACCGAGATATCGGCAACATTCAACAGCGAAGATAATCGAGTTACCGGTTCGGCCGGCTGCAACAGTTACTTCGGCGGCTACAACATAAAAGACGGTCTCAGCGTGGGCATGCTTGCCAATACAGAGATGTGGTGTGCCGACCCCGAGGGAAGGATGGACCAGGAAACCGAATACCTGAAGATTCTTCAGACCGCGGAGAGTTATACGATAAAAGACTCAATGTTGACTATCGACTGCGGGGATAACGTACTTATATATTCGATGGTTGAGAACGCTGATTGAGCTAACTACCCCGGTGAAAGGAACGCGACGGCAGGCTGATAATAAAACGGGTCCCTTCACCGGGTTCACTTTTTACACTGATTTCGCCGTCGTGTCTGGTAATAATTTCCCTGACGATTGCCAGACCAAGTCCAAATCCGCTCCTCAGTCCGCTGGCCTGGTAGAACCGTTCGAAAACATAAGGAAGCTGTTCGGGCGGTATCCCCGGACCGGTGTCTGAAAAAACAATCTCGACCGTATTATCCTCCCTGTTCCGGCCTGTGACCAGTATCTCACCCCCCTGCGGGGTGTTTTTCAGGGCGTTATCTAGCAGATTGCTGAAAACCTGCTCCAGCCTGTCCTCGTCACCGTATACAGGCACCAGCGGTTCGATATCCGTCCTCAGCTGGATACCGGTTTCTTCGGCACGCAGGCTGAAGACTTCCTGGCAGTGAAGTAGGAGTTCTTTTACGTCAACCAGCTCGCGGGAGATTTCAAGCTGTCCCGACTGCATCCGGGAGAGTTCCAGCAATTCGTTGACCTGCTTTATCATTCGTTTCGATTCATCTTCTATCACCCCGGCAGCTTTTTCACGGGCTTCGCTGTCCTGTGCGGTACCGTCCAGTATCGCCTGGGCGAATCCACGGATAGACGTGAGGGGCGTTCTCAACTGGTGCGAAACATCGGCAACGAAATGACGGAGCTGCATCTGCGATTCTTTTACCTTTCCCGCCATTTCATTGAAGTGCAGGGCCAGAGTCCTGATTTCCCTTGGTCCTTCCAGAGGTACTTTCTGGTCATAATCTCCTTCCGATATTTTGTCTGCCGCTTCCGTAACCCTCCGGACGGGTAGATATACCGAGCGCGCGATGAAGAAAGCGATTACTATCGAAACAGCCAGGGCTATCAGGCCGACTCGGAGAAAAGGTCCGAACAGTCCGGCCAGTATGGATAAAGCACCGCTTCTGGGCACTGCGAGAGTAAGGGTTTCAAAGTTTGTGAAAACCTGGCCTGTAAAGAGTCTGCCGATGTGATAGGAAGTATAAACAAATGTCCTGCCGTCGGGTGCCTGGAATGTGCCCTGGGTCGGTTTGGCTCCGACCTCAGGCAGGTTTTCCACCGGCAGTTGAGTCATCTGTAATTCCTCTCCTTCCGGAGATATATGCCTTACTATCCTGCTGTTTCTATCGGCGAGAAGAATATAAATATTGTTGTTGCTGACCTGCTCTTCAAGGTCACTTACCAGGTTCCTCCAGGTTTCATCCCCCCGCGCCAGAGAAAGGACCTGGACATAAATGGGTCTTGCCATATTGGCAAGCTGTTCCATGCTGTAATTATCACGGATACTCTGCAATGCTACCGCCATCGCGACAGCTACCGTCCCCAGGCATAGGACAACAACGAGAGCGAATGAAAGAATCAGACGCATCCTGAGACTCATTCGTTTTCCTCTCCCTCGGTTATTTTATAACCCGTTCCCCTTACGGTCTCGATACGCACACCGGCACCGCTCAACTTGTCCCTGAGGTGGTTAACGTGTACGTCCACGGTCCGGCTTTCCCCGTAATAATCGAATCCCCATACATCTTCGAGAAGTTTTTCCCGGCTTAACACGATGCCTGGATTGCGGACGAAGGTTGCCAGCAGGGCGAATTCTTTGGTCCTGAGTTTAACGGGTCGGCTGTCTACCGTGACTTCCTGTCTCGGGAAATCTATTCTTAGTTTTGCCATCTCGGCAGTATCGCCGGGTTTTTGTCCTGCCTGGTAGCGACGCAGAATAGCCCTGACCCTGGCGACAAGTTCCCTGGGATTGAACGGCTTGGTAAGATAGTCGTCAGCACCCAGTTCGAGGCCGACTATTTTATCGATGTCCTCTTTACGGGCGGTAAGCATAAGTATCGGCGTATCACTCTGAGTTCTTATCTGCCGGCAGACTTCATAGCCGTCGATATCCGGCAGCATCAGGTCGAGGAGAATTAGGTCGGGGTTTCCTGAACACTGTTTCGATACGGCATCATTTCCGCTGGAAGCTTCTTCTACTTCGTAGCCCTCTCTTTCGAGGTAGAGTCTTACCAGTTCGATAATATGTTCTTCGTCATCGACGACCAGAATCTTCGGCATGTGATTTCTCTGTCCGGTATCAATTTTACGGTTATTATACTCCAAAGCTCTCTCCGTGCCTATATTATGCATAACCAGACCAGCCCGGTGAGGGCTGGTCTGGTAAATGCGGCTGATTGTTCCTTAATACTGGTTTATTTCTGTTTCTATCTGTGACGATTTCTGTAAGTTCGGACGTAAACCGGTAACATTGTCACCCTGGTTGAAAGGTCTCAAATCTTTCTGGAGACCGTCTGCATCAGGCTGTGCAACAATACGAATACCTGTCCAGCCCGGGATGTATCCCTGCATGACCGTGACCAGCAGGTAACCTCCTTCCGCATTGAAAGCGTGGGCAAGCTGACCTGATTCGTTGGTGCGTCCGAGGAATTCACCGTATATATCCATCAAGGATTCATAGTTCTTGTCCTCGGCGGCGATGTTTGAGTCCTCCCGGAGTGCCTGCATATCCGACCGAAGCGATTCCATTTTATCTATGGAGAGCGCCCATACGCCGGCTCCTGCAACGGGTTCGGCGGTGCTGCGGTCGTTAACCGTCATTATTACCTCATCTCCAATGACAGCACGGCGGGGGGCATCGATTGCCAGCACTCTGATAGTGGGTTCACCGATACGGATTACTGTTCTGCCGGGTATATATCCACGTTTGACGGAAAGCAGCAGGTAGGTGTCTTCCACGCTGAAAGCGTGACTCAACTGCCCGTTCAAATCGGTCCTGCCGAGGAATTCACCGTAGATATCGGCAAGGCTTTCAAAGTCGATATCCTCGACGGCGATTTCGGCGTTTTCTCTGAGTGATTTTATCTCGGTGTTGAGAGCTTCCACTTTTTCTCTGGTAATCGCCCAGATGCCTGCGCCTTCAACAACACCTCCCGTATCCTTCTGGGTTACGGTCATTGTGACCATCTCATCTACAGCTGCTTTTTGAGGTGCGTCAATTGCGAGCGCAGCCGGTCTGGAACCCACTAATATGGAAGTAAAGCCCGGAAAGTACCCTCGTTTGACTGCAGCCAGAACATAGACTCCCCTGTCGGCAAAACTGTAATAGAGTTTACCGTCGGCGCCTGTCGTTCCGATGAAGGTGCCGTGAACGCTTGCCAGGGCTTCGTAGTCTTTATCTTCGATTGCCGTGGTATTGTCCTGAGAGAGCTGCCTGACTTCTTCTCTCAATATATCTGCCTGTTCACGGGTGAAAACCCAGACCCCTGCTCCTTCGAAAGGTTCTTGGTTCCAGCGTAAAAAGACCGTCATCGATATTTGCTGGTTCACTTCGGCGATTCTTGGCGCGACTATTGCCAGCGAACCGGTGTCAGGATAGGCGGAGTTTCCGGCGACGGTTTCTTCATCCGCCGCCATTGCGGTGACCGGTGATAATCCCAGTACCGCGGTTACCAGTAGTATCGGTAGTACAGTTATCCATTTTTTAATCCTTTTCATTTTTTCTCCTTTTATTTTCATTAGTTTGTCCGTATTTTTATCGGTTGTGTTATCAGATCTTTTTCTCTTTCATTTTGTCCCCTCCTTTCGAGCTCATAATTCAATGTTAGAGGGGGATTGTTATCCGGGTTTTATCCGAATGTAAAATCTGTGTAAAAAATAGGATATTAGACTTTGGTTGCGATTTTCAGTCACCCCCTTTGTCCCCCTCAAACAGTTACCATATTCAGCAGAGGTATCTCGATTGTTTGAGGGGGAAAGAGTTTGAGAGAGGAGCGAAGCCCCTCTCTCTTATTTACTCCCCCTTGCTGGCTAAAAAAGTCTTTCGGTCATCGTTAATAGTTTTGACCGGGAAGGGGGCATGAGGTAAGGTCTATATAAATACCAGAGTATCCGGTATTTGATTAAATTTATTCTTAGGGATAGAATACGGATTGATGAACGGAACCGGAGAAGGGCAGTCCGCCCTGTCCCCCCAGAATAGACTTGACGCAATGTTCGATACCTGGCTTAACGGCCAGCGTCTTAATTTTGCAAGTCCCGAAGCAGAGAAAGCCTACTGGGACAGGGTACTGCGGATTAAAGACGTTATCGAGCTGAAAATACCCGACAGGATTCCCATTTACGCGAACATCGGCTTTTTCCCTGCCTATTACGCGGGTATTACCACCGAGGAAGCGATGTATGATTATGATAAGCTGGTTTCTGCCTGGAGGGACTACATACTCGACCTTCAGCCGGATGTGCACGGCGGTTCGGCAGTCCCCGGTCCCGGCAGGTCGTATGAAATCCTCGATTACAGTCTGTATCTCTGGCCGGGTCACGGCACCGCTTCCGATTCGCCCTACCAGTGTGTAGAGGCTGAATATATGAAAGCGGATGAGTACGATGCCCTTATCCGCGACCCGTCCGATTTCCTGATGAGGAAGTATATGCCCCGTATTTTCGGCAAACTCCAGGCATTTCAGAGACTCGGCGGACTTGGTTCTCTCCTCCAGATGCCGTTTACAAGTAACTACCTTGCTGCCTTCGGCCGGCCCGAAATGCGAACAGCCCTGGAGGCGCTTATGTCGGCGGGTGAAGAAGCCGTCAGATGGCGAAAAGCGGTTTCCGCCTGTAACAAACAGATAACGGAAGCCGGATATCCTCTGATTGCAGGTGGTTCCACACTGGCGCCTTATGACGCGATAGCCGACACTCTAAGGGGCAGCCGGGGAGTAATGACCGATATATACCGGCAGCCGGACAAACTGCTGGAAGCGATGGAGAGACTGATGCCGGTAATGGTGGAATTAGGAGCGGAGTCGGCCCGTGCCACCGGCAGGCCGCTGATATTTATCCCGCTGCATAAAGGCGCCGACGGATTTATGTCCGACAGCCAGTACAGGACTTTTTACTGGCCGACACTTAAAAAGATGGTAATGGCGTATATCGAGCAGGGAATGGTGCCGTTTTTATTCGCCGAAGGCGAGTATACCTCCCGGCTGGACATAATTCGCGATATTCCGAAGGCCAGGGTTATCTGGCATTTCGATTTCACGGATATGGCCCGGGCCAAAGAAGCACTAAAGGATATCGCCTGCATAGCCGGAAACGTACCGATAAGCCTGCTTAATACGGGAACGCCGGATGAAGTCAGGAAATACTGTAAAGAATTAATCGATACAGCCGGTAAAGACGGCGGATTTATAATGACCAGCGGCGGAGTGATAGATAAAGCCAGACCGGACAACGTCAGAGCTATGATTGAATATACCAGGGAATACGGTACATACCGACGGTAGTTTGTGGAAAGATTCCCTGTCCGAATTTTAATTTGATTATTCGAAAAAAATTCTGTATAAATATAGACTGGAATAGGTTTTTTGATGTAGAATACGGAGTTATCCGTTATCTGAATAAAAACCGGTCAAAATACATTAGCAGAAAAACAAGGAGGAACAGAGGTAATGAGTGAACAGTTGACCAATGCGGTTGCGGAGCTTAGGGAAGATGATGCTATTAAAATGGTTAAGGAAATGGTCGAGAAGGGTGAAGATCCCAATGGAATCTTCGACTCAGCCAGGAAGGGTATGGAGATAGTAGGGAAAAAGTTTGCCGATGGCGAATATTTCCTTCCCGAGCTTATATATTCCGGCGAAATCTTCAAATCTATTTCCGAAATCGTAAAGCCGATTATGACGGCTCAATCAGGCGGAGCAAAACTGGGTAAGGTTATCGTCGGTACCGTAGCCGGTGATATTCACGATATCGGCAAGGATATCGTGGTATTTATGCTGGATATCAGCGGTTTCGAGGTTTACGACCTTGGTGTTGACGTACCGGTACAAAATTTCGTTGACAAAATCAAGGAGACGGGTGCTCCTATCGTGGCATTGAGCGGATTCCTTACACTAGCCTTTGATGCCATGAAAGAAACCGTTGATGCTATTGTGTCAGCAGGTCTTCGCGATAAAGTTAAGATAATGATCGGCGGCGGCCAGATAGATGACGAAATCAAGAAATATGCCGGCGCTGATGCATACGGCAGGGATGCCATGACGGCCGTTGCCCTGGCCAAGGAGTGGATATAGGGTAAAACGGCAAAGATTCCGGAGAAGCCGTACAGCTGGAGGTATTATCCTCCAACCTCTCAGGGTTTTTCCGGATTAGTCTTTCCGTCGGATCCAGTCTGTCGGTAGGTCGAAAGAGAAACTATGACGGCGGATGAACGTGGCCTGTTTCTAAATGAAACTCCGGACTACACCATCCGCCGTTATTTGTTTGCTATCAATGCAGGATAATAAAATTCCACTCCGGTGTTTTATCTTCATATAATCGCTGAATTCTACAAAGGTCTAAAAGTCTGGATAGTATATATTGTTTGTTCAGTCCATAACTCGATAATATCCGCGGATGATATTATGAAATGAGACTGTGCAGATGAAACACGGTATTAAACGGTAAGAAAAAACGAACAGAATGGAGTTATATCATGACCAAGACTGCAGAAGAGTTATACAAAGAACGGGAAACCCGTATCATGGATGCCGCCAAGTTGAAAATACCGGACAGGATCCCGATACTGGTAGCTCTCACCTATTTCCCGGCAATACACACCGGGACACCCAAAAAGGCTGCATGGTATGACCATGACAGATGGTTCGAAGCAACCATGAAAACATTCCTTGACTATCAACCTGATGGAATCTGGTCTATCCAGGGATTTTCGCCCGGTGCCGTAATGGAATTACTTGAACCTAAATCGCAGCGCTGGCCCGGCTGGGGACTCGATGATGATAATGAGCACCAGGCAATTGAAATCGCAGGTATGAACGGCGACGAATACGATCTATATTTCAAAGACAGGGGAGATTTCGCTTTCCGAACCATGTTCGGGCGTATGTTCGGAGCAGCCGAGCCGTTTAAGAAACTCCCGCCTCTTTCGTCGCTGGGTGCTCCTTTTGCAGGAATGCAGTTTGCCGAAGCTCTTGCCGACCCTGAAGTGGCAGCCGCTATCGAGAAGTTCCAGAAAGCCGGACGACTGTTAAAAGAAATGCGTCCCAGGATGAAGAATTTCTATGCAGAAGCTGAGAAACTTGGCTTTCCCTGCCCCACCGGTCCAGGAGGAGGAGTTCCTTTCGATGGTGTTTCGGACTATCTTCGCGGTATGCAGGGCGCGATGACCGATATGTACCGTAACCCGGACCAGCTGATGCAGGTGCTCGAGGAACGATTACAGAACACACTGGCCATGCTGGATTCTATACCGAAGTTCACCAAACCGACACGTGGATTCATGGCTCTGCACCGTGGTTCCGACGGTTTCATGTCTCTGAAGCAGTTCGATAAATTCTACTGGCCTCATTTTAAGGCGGTCTTGTTGAAGATGATCGAAAAGGGTATTACCCCCTTCCCGTTCCTCGAAGGCACCTGGGACCAGAGGCTTGAGTATTTCCTCGAGCTTCCCAAAGGTTCGATGGTCTGCCATTTTGCATACACCGATATGAAAAAAGCAAAGGATATCCTCGGCGGGCACCTCTGTATTATGGGTGATATTCCGTCTTCTCTCCTTAACGCCGGATCTCCTCAACAGGTAGAAGACTACACCAGGGATCTTATGGCATACTGCGGCAAGGACGGCGGACTTATTGTGTCCAACAACACCGTTAATCAGGGCAGACCGGAATGTATCCGTGCCATGATAGAAACCGTAAAGAAATACGGCGTTTACTAATATAATTTAAAACAAGACCTGATCGGTTTATGGTCCGATAAAAAGGAGGAATAGTAACTCCGGGGAGGAAAATGGCGAAAACTCCGAAGGAATTATACGAAGAAAGAAACGGGAGGATAACGGACGCCATCGAGCTGCGTATCCCGGACAGGGTTCCTCTTAACCTGTCATTCAGTTATTTCCCGGCGAAATATACCGGCATCAGCTACAAAGATGCCTGGTATGATTGTGACAAGTGGCTGGAAGCAACCAAGAAGACCATCCTGGACTTCGCTCCCGACGGGATATTTTACATCCAGCCGTTTATTCCCGGGGCGGCTCTTGAACACCTGGGACTTAAGAGTATGAAATGGCCGGGACACGGACTGCCGGACAATCTCGGGCACCAGGCGGTAGAGGGCGAATGGATGAAAGCCGACGAGTACGAAGTTGCTCTCGATAACATATCCGATTACATGCTGAGAGTGTTCTTTCCGAGGGTAAGCAGTGCCCTGGAACCGTTAAAAATGCTTCCACCTATTTCATCTCTCAAGTTCAACTACAACGGGCTTCTCACCCTAGCCGAAGTATTTGCCAGACCTGAAGTAGCCAAAGCAATAAGCAAGCTGCAGAAAGCAGGAGAGGAGTACGGTCGGATTCGTGTAAAGATGATGACGTTCAACCTGGAGATAGAGAAACTCGGATTCCCGATAACGAATACAGGCGGAGGCGGTTCTCCTTTCGACGCGGTGTCGGACTACTTGAGAGGTATGCGTGGTACCATGACCGATATGTACCGACAGCCCGAGAAATTAATGGAACTCATCGAATACCAGTTCAGAAAGACAATGGACAGACTCGAAGCGAGAACTTCGGGCAGTGTAAACCGGAGGATATTCATCTCACTTCACCGCGGTTCGGACGAATTCATGTCTTTACCTCATTTCGAGAAATTCTACTGGCCTTCTTTAAAAAAGGTAATACTGTCCCTCATAGATAAGGGACTCATTCCCTGCCCGTTCTTTGAAGGTATCTGGGACAAACGGCTTGAATACCTCCTTGAATTGCCAAAAGGTAAAGTCCTCTGTCACTTTGCCTGGACGAATATGAAACGGGCCAAGGAAGTCCTGGGCGGGCACCTGTGTATAATGGGCAGTGTCCCGGCATCGATACTGCAGGTAGGAACGGTGCAGGACGTAAAGGACTATTGTAAAAACATGATAGATATCTGCGGCAGGGACGGCGGGTTTATTCTTTCCAATATGCCGATAGACTACGCCAGGCCGGAGAATATTAAGGCTATGGTAGACTTTACCAAGAAATACGGTGTATACAGATAGACGGTCGGTTCCTTAATATAATAATCACGGGTGATAATAAGTGACCTCTTGGAAGGGAAGACATTAATAATGAGTAAATATACCGTTGCTTTCGAACCTATAGGCAGGAAAGGCGAATGCGGGGAAGATGAATCTTTACTCGACTGCGCGCGAAGTCTTGGAATAGGTATAAGCAGCATCTGTGCAGGGAGGGGAACCTGTGGGACCTGCCGTGTTCAGCTTACCGAAGGGATGTTATCGGAACATACCGATTCCGAACGTGCCAAACTTTCAAAAAAGGAACTCAGTGAAGGCTGGAGACTTGCCTGCCAGTCTTCGCCAAGGTCCGACTGCCAGGTAATTATTCCTCCGGAAGGGCTCAGCTCCTCGGAGAGAATTTACCTAGACGGAATGGAGACTCCCGTTTCCCTGGACCCGCCGGTAAAATCCTATGAAATAAAAATGACAGCACCGACACTGACCGACCAGGAAGCCGACGCGGAGCGTGTGCTTTCGGCTCTGAGAAATCAGCACAAGGTAAACTGCAGCCGTATCGACAATGCGGTCCTTCGTTCTATTTCACCGAACCTGAGGAATTGGAATTGGGGGTGCCAGGCATCGGTGCGCGGCGAAGAAGTGGTTGCTTTACTGCCGCCGGAGAGTCCTCAACTCGGGCTGGCGGTCGATCTCGGAACAACCACGATTGCCGGTTACCTGGTGGATATGACAACGGGGGAAACCCTCGCTTCGAAGGGTGTTATGAATCCGCAGATAGGTTACGGCGAGGACGTTATCAGCCGTATCGATTACGCCGTCAGGAAACCGTCGGATGCCAGGAAACTTCAGAAACTGGTGATAACCAGGCTTAACCAGCTGGCAAAGGAGCTTTGCTCGGAAACTAAAAATAATACGAAATCTATCGTTGAAGTGGTGATTGTCGGTAATACCGCTATGCATCACCTGCTTCTGAACCTGCCTGTCAGGCAGCTTGTACTGGCACCGTTTACCGCGGCAGTCAGCATGGCTGTGGATATAAAGGCGCATGAACTCGGGCTGAAAACAGCTTCGGGCGCTTATGTCCATTTTCCTCCGGTGGTTACCGGATTCGTCGGTGCCGACCACGTTGCGATGCTTCAGGCTATAGATAACCGCCAGGACGGCAGCGTAATAATTGCTCTGGATATAGGAACTAATACAGAAATCTCCCTGATAAGGGGTAACAAGATTACCTCTACTTCCTGCGCTTCGGGACCTGCCTTCGAAGGCGGTCATATCAAGCAGGGTATGCGGGCGGCAAAGGGAGCTATCGAACGGGTTAGGATAGATGACGGCGCGGTCAGTTATCAGACTATCGGAGAAGCTCCGCCCATAGGGATTTGCGGTTCCGGTGTACTGGACGCACTGGCGCAGATGTACCTGGCGGGAGTTATCGATAACAGCGGGCGGTTTGCCCAGAAGTATCCGGGGATACGCCGGGAAAACGGAAATGTCGAATTCATTATTGCCGAGAGAGAAGATGATAACGGTGAAAAGACACCTATCGTTATGAACCAGAAGGATGTGAGAGAGCTGCAGCTGGCAAAGGCAGCAATCCGTTCCGGTATTCAACTGCTTCTCGAAAGGAATAATTTGAGAGACGAGGATATAGATACCGTAATCGTTGCCGGTGCTTTCGGCACTTACATCGACCTTTCCAGTTCGATGGCAATAGGACTTTTGCCGTCACTGCCACTCGACCGTTTCAAGCAGGTAGGTAATGCTGCCGGAATCGGTGCAAAGATGAATCTGATCTCAGTTTCGAGCCGTAAGGAAGCCCGGGATATCGTTTCGCGGGCAAATTATATAGAACTAGCCGGTACGATGGAGTTCAAACGGGCTTTTGTCGAGACCAGTTTCCTGGGAAGATACCGGCTGAACGAAGGAAAGAGGGAGGTACTCGAATGACGGAAAAGAAATGGGAAGATATGACTCCTGAAGAAAAAAGAGAAGTCAGGTTCAAACGCTGGCTGGAGGCTGAAAGTATTCAGTTTGTCGATGCCGAAGCTAAAGAAAAATACCAGAAAAGAGTAAGCAGGCTGATAAAAGCTATAAAGATGGAAGAGCCTGACAGGATTCCTGTGAATCTCGCTCCCGGCGCCTTCCCGGCTATATATTACGGAGGAACGCTCAAGGAGCATATGTACGATTTTCAGCAGATGAAAAACGATTTCATAAAATTCCACCAGGATTTCGATATGGATTTCGCCATGGCACCTCTCGCCTGGCCGGGCAAATTGTTCGATACTCTTGATTTCAAGCTCATGAGATGGCCGGGGCATGGCGTTCCCGAGGATGGGACGTTCTTCCAGTATGTGGAAGGTATCTACATGGAAGAAGAGGAGTACGACGAACTTATCAACAATTCCAATGATTTTTACCTGCGGAAGATTCTGCCGCGTATATCCGGTACGCTGGAACCACTTCAATATCTGGGATCATTCAACCCTTCCTTCTTCGTACCGGTAGGTTTCGTCGCGCCTTTCGCAAGACCGGATGTCCAGAATGCGTTCAATCAGCTGGTAAAAGCTTCCGAGGTGTTTTTCGAGTGGGCTACCGCCATCGGTGAGACGGTGCAGCAGATACACGCAATGGGATTCCCCACCTGGGGAAGCAGCCTGGCTATAACCGCATACGACATGATAGGGGATTTCCTGAGAGGTACCCAGGGTATCATGCTGGATATGTATCGCTGCCCGGACAAGCTGCTGGAAGCAATCGATAAATTTACTCCTCAGACAATCGAACTCGGTTTGAGTAACGTGGAGACCGATATCTGTCCTGTTATCTTCATCCCGCTGCATAAGGGGTCGGATACCTGGATGTCCAACGAGCAGTTTGAAAAGTTCTACTGGCCCTGTCTGAAGCAACTGATGATGGGTCTATATGAGGAAGGACTGGTTCCCTTCCCGCTCGCTGAATCGACTTATAATAAACGACTTGAAATCATCGCTGACGTGCCTGAATCATCCACAATGTGGTGGTTCGAGGATATCGATATTAAGCGAGCCAAAGAGATAGTAGGCAGGAATACCAGCATTGCCGGCGGTATTACGGCTTCGCTGCTGAGTGCCGGCACAAAACAGGAAGTAAGGGACTGCGTTAAACAGCTCGCTGACGACTGCGGGAAAGGCGGCGGTTTTATGATGAGTGTTACCGCCTCGATAGAACAAGCTCTGCCCGAGAACCTCCATACTCTGATGGAAGCCGTCAGGGAATACGGGACCTATTAGTTAACCTCCTGAAAAATCATTCCGGACGCTGGTGTAAAAGCTCTGCGCAGGGTAATTCGTGCTATAATGTATTTGATTATTATGCAGTAGTAATTATAAGGAGGATGTAGTTTGGAAACCCGGGTCACAGGTACTGAAAAAGAAGTTGTAATAGGGCACGGGCTGCCGACGGTAATAATCGGCGAACGGATAAACCCGGCCGCCAACAAGAAACTCAACGAAGCCCTGTCGACAGGGGGAGATTTCGAAGAAATCATCCGAAAGGAAGCGACTACCCAGGTAGGGCTGGGTGCAGATATGATTGATGTTAATGTCGGAGCCTTCGGAGTCGATGAAGTCGCTCTGCTGCCGGTCGCCGTTAAAGCAGTCCAGGAAGTGGTTGATGTACCGCTGTGCATCGACAGTTCGAACCCCGATGCTATTGCCTCAGCTCTTAAAGTTTACAGGGGGAAACCGCTGGTAAATTCAACAAGCGGAGAAACTCCGTCGATAACCAGGGTTATGCCTCTTATCAAGGAATACGGCGCTGCCGTGGTCGGACTGGTCCAGGACGATGAAGGCGTGCCGAAGAATGCCGACCGGCGGCTGGAAGTTGCCAACAAGATTCTGGATACAGCACTGAAAGCAGGAATTCCGCGAGAGGACGTACTGATAGACTGCCTTGCTTTCGCCGTCGGAGCCGATACGGATTCGGGCCCGGAAATCCTTGCCGCAATCCAGCGTGTCAGAGACGAACTGGGACTCAACCAAACGCTGGGTGCCAGTAACGTATCGTTCGGTCTTCCCGACCGCGAGATTATCAATGCCGCTTTCCTGCCGATGATTGTTGAAAAGGGCGTTACCTGCCTGATAACCAGCGCAAAGAAAGCTATCCCGATTGTCAGGGCTGTCGACCTTATTCTTGCCCGTGACAAGAGAGCGCGCCGCTACATGGAGTCCTACCGGATGCGACAGGCTGCGCAGAAATAGAACGAATCTGTCATCCTGAGTTCCGATGAAATCGTGGGCGAAGGATCTCATATGATAATCGCAGGAGATTCTTCACTCGCTTTCGGCTCATTCAGAATGACACACACTCGTCATTTTAATACGGATTGCCACATCCGCCTCTGGCGGATTCGCAATGACAGAGTTAAAAGAGGGGCTGAAAAGCTCCTCTTTTATTTTAATATCTCATCAACTATCTTACTTACGTATTTACCTGTAGCCGGTGATGCGGTGAGTCCGGGGGAATCGATGCCGATGAGGTTGATGAAGCCGGGTAACCCCCGGTCGTCTTCGTGCCGGATAATGAAATCGCATACCGGTTCCCCCTGTGCGTAGAGAACGCCCATAATTCCGGCGGATTCAGGCGCGATGTCTTCCGGGGTAATAAACGGCAGCGATCTCATAATGGTGGATTCCTCGAAGATACTCCGGTTCGAGTCGTCAACCCGGTAATCGATTTCATCCACATAGCTGAACAGTGGCCCCAGCCGCAGGCGTTTTTCAATATCCAGGCAGACGTGTATGCCGGGTCCCAGCGGCTGCGGAGTAGGGTAGACCAGATGGTTTATCATCCTGTTTTTCCCGTTGCCGACACTGTAGAATTCACCTCTGGTAAGATAAAGCCTGTATCCAGCTTCATCTACGTTTATTCCGGCCAGTTCGGCGATGCGGTCGCTGTGTATCCCGGCGCAGTTGATAACAATTCTCGTATCGAGGAAGTCCTCGCCGCCAGACGGGTACGTCACCCGCAGCCTGTAGCCTTCGGGGATTTTCTCGATACCGGTAACTTCAGCCCTGTAGACGGTCCGGGCTTCCCTTTCTCTCGCCTTGAGAAAGTAAAACCTCATCAGGGCGTGGGAGTCCATAATACCGGAAGTGGGGGAAAGGAAGGCTGCGGCACACTTTATATGCGGTTCTATTTTATGCAGCTCGCCAGCGGAGAGCTTTTTAAGAGGGAGTCGGTTGTTTATCCCGATGTAATAGAGGTCTTCCAGCCTCTCCGCTTCTTTGTCATCGACGGCAACGAATATCTTGCCGCATTTTATACAGGGGATACTGTGTTTGTCACAGATATCGTAAATCAGCCGGTTACCCTCGATGCACAGCTGTGTTTTCAGGTAATCGGTTGAGGAGTAAATCCCGGCGTGGATAACCTCGCTGCTGCGTGAACTCTGTTCCAGACCGAAAGAGTCGTTTTTCTCAAGCAGGTAGACATCCCTGTCTTCCCGGGCGACTTCCGAAGCTATGGCGAGCCCGGTTACTCCGGCGCCGATGATGGTTATATCTGCAATATCCGGCATATAACTTCCCTGATTTGTATGAAAATGACTCGTCTATGTGAAAAGAGAATACAATCCGCAAGAGGGGGCGAAGCCCCCTCTTATTTCAACTCCCCTCTGTCTCCGCGATTAATTATCAACGGATGCAACCTTACGGATAACGACTTCCGCCGGTATGGGATATTTTTATATGGTCCTGCCTACGGATTCGGCTATAGCCTTGAGTTCCTTCATCAGTTTGGTGAAGTTCTCGGGCGTCAGCGACTGCAGGCCGTCTACAAGCGCCTGCTCCGGGTTGGGGTGGACCTCGATGAGGAGCCCGTCGGCTCCTGCGGCGACTGCCGCCTTGGCTATTGCCGGAACCAGCGAATAATGACCGGCGGCGTGGCTGGGGTCGACTATAACCGGCAGGTGACTGGACTGTTTGATTACCGGGACTGCGGTTATATCCATCGAGAAACGGATACTGTTCTCAAAGGTACGGATACCTCTTTCGCAGAGGATAACACCCTTGTTGCCGCCTGCCAGAAGATAATCCGCCGCTGTCAGCCACTCGGTGACCGTGCAGGAGAAACCGCGTTTCAGCACCACCGGGCGCTTGCTTTTTCCAACTGCGGTAAGCAGGGCGAAGTTCTGCATATTGCGCGAACCTACCTGGAGGATATCAGCGGCTTCCGATACTTCGGTTACGTCACTGGCATCCACAATCTCGGTTACCACCGGCAAACCATATTTTTCTTTTGCTTTTTTCAGCAATTCAAGTCCCTTTTCTTCCAGACCCTGGAAGCTGAAAGGGGAAGTGCGGGGTTTGAAGGCACCGCCGCGCAGGACGGTTGCACCGGCTTCTTTAACCAGTCCGGCGGCTTCCATCAGCTGCTCCTCGCTCTCAACGGCGCACGGGCCGGCCATAACGATAATCCGTTTACCACCTATTTCTATCCCGTCCAAACGAACCCTTGTGTCTTTTTCCTTAACTTCACGAGAAGACAGCTTGTAAGGTTTCATTATCCTGGTAACGGTATCCACGCCCGGGAGAACAGCAAATATGTCCGTTGAAACCTGGCCGGTGTTACTGCCCAGAATGGCGATTACTGTTTTTTCCGTGCCTACATTCATCTGG
Organism: Dehalococcoidales bacterium; assembly: GCA_034416335.1. Lineage (GTDB taxonomy): Bacteria > Chloroflexota > Dehalococcoidia > Dehalococcoidales > UBA2162 > MGML01. The sequence goes on along the minus strand of DAOULV010000001.1, from coordinate 90,535 downwards.
ACATCCCAGCCGTATGACCTTACCTTGTCGACTACAGCCTTAACTTCCTCTTCGGAAGCTCCTGTTTTCATTCCTACTATCATGGGTCTCTATTAACTCCTGATTAATGTTTATACTCTAGCTCAAGTTATATTTCAGGGCAACCTTCCGGAATATCTCCAGCGAGCCTTCGATTGTCCTGTCATCGATACAGTAGGACAGTCTAAAGTACCCGGGCGACCCGAAACCCTGTCCGGGTACGACCAGTAGTTTCCTCCTGTGGAGTTCATTAACGAATTCAACGTCGTCTTCTATCGGCGACCTGGGGAACAGGTAGAAAGCGCCCTGGGGCTTGACGACCGAGTAACCCATTTCAGTAAGATTATTATAGAGCAGGTCTCTCTTTTTCTGGTATTCGGGAATGGAGACGGTGACTGCCTGCAGGTGCGCGACAGCTCTCTGCATCAGAGCCGGGGCATTAACATAACCGGATATCCGGTTGCAGTGGATAATACCGTTCACTATATCGTTATGCTCTTCAATCCGGGGATTAAGCGCTACGTAGCCGATGCGCTCGCCAGGCAGGGCCAGGTCCTTGGAATGAGAAGTCACTGTTATCGTGTTCCTGTAATGAGAATATACCTGCGGGTATTCGATTCCGTCGTAAACCAGACTCGCGTAGGCTTCATCATTTATCAGTATAATATTTCTTCCAAGCTCTCTGGACTTAGCTTTCAGGAGTTCGCCCAGTTTGTACAGGAAATCGGTGTCATAAACGACACCGGTCGGATTATTCGGAGAGTTGATGATAACTGCGGCAGTCCTGGCGGTAAGAGACTTCTCCAGAATATCCAGCCTCGGTATGAAGCTGTCATCGGTGGGAAGGACCTTCGCTACACCGTCATGGTTCTCTATATAGTTTATGAACTCGGCGAAGTAAGGTGCGAAGATTATTACCTCGTCTTCGCGGTTCATGAGTGTTTTCAGCACGACGTTAATGGCGCCGGCGGCACCGCTGGTCATAACGATATCCTTCTCGGTGAAATTGATTCCCGCTTCTCTGGTAAGCTGCTCGGCAACGGCGGCTCTTGTCTCGGCGTAACCTGCGTTTTCCATATACCTGTGCATACCCGGTATCGGATTATCCACCAGTTTTTTCAGTTCCCGGTGAAACTCGGGGGGTGGTTCCATTACGGGGTTACCGAGGGTAAGATCGAAAACGTTTTCAGCTCCGTATTTTTCTTTCAGCAGTGTTCCTTCTTCAAACATTCTCCTTATCCAGGAGCCGTTTTCCATACTCTTCCTGACTCTATCGGATATAGGCATTTATTAAATTTCCTTCCATTTTTACGCTTAGCGCGACTATAGTTTATTTTCCTCCGTGTCCGGAGTCGTGCACCGGTTCTCCGGCGCACTTAAATATTTCGGGCATTATGCCTTAGATAGAGCCGGATACAGACCGGGCAGCGGTACGCCCTGTGCTGCAAGATTTTCCTGCAAGGTTCCGTAATTTACCGCTCTAAGCCCTACACCTTCCTTTATCGCCAGTGCCGCTGCCGTTCCCGCCGCCTGCCCGAAGGCTATGCAGTGAGGTATGAGGTTAAAGAATTCCTGCACCACGGGGTCGGAAGAAAAGGCGCGACAGGCGACCAGGAGATTTTCCACCTTACGCGGGACTAACGCCCGGTAAGGTATATATGTCAGCGGATACCTGAGCGATGATTCCCCACGGTCTACGTCGGGGAATATTGCTATTGTATCCTCGAATGGTTCATTAGTTTCAAGGTCTTTTTCAGTTAAAAAGTAATCTCCGATTACCCTCCTGCTTGCCCGTGTCCCGAGCTGGGGTGAACTTAGGACGATAAAGCTGTTCTCAAAGCCGGGAGTGTTCTTTTTGCGGTAATCGAAGGTTGTCATCATTTTTTCCCTGCCGAGGAATTCGACACGTGTCAGCTCTTCGACATCGGTCTGGCTGGAGTTGGGGTATCTGGTTGGATCCAGACTACGCCTTCCTGATTTTTCAGTCGGCTTGGGATATAGCCGGGCAGGCCGCCGATCTTCATCAGTTCCTGAGCCTGTGCGGCAAACTGCTCCGGATACTTCGTCCTGAATTCATCCAGCTTCTCAAAGTCTACGTTATCGATCCAGAAGCACATCGCCAGGTTGGCGATTCTGAACCCGTTGGGGATATGAGTCTCGAATTCGGCTTCGGTGTAGGGAAGCAGGTCTCCGTCGCCGGTCGAGTCGATAACTACTTTACCCAGAACTGCCTGCCTGCCGGACTTACTCTCGAAAATCACGCCTTTGACGCTGTTTTCGTCCATAATCGGCTCGGTCCCCCAGGCATGAAGGTAGGTTTTAACTCCCGCTTCTTCGACCATTTTGTTGAGCAGGTATTTGGATATTTCGGCGTCGATATGGGCGCTGTAAATAACCCGGTCGAGACGGGTATAGAAGAAAGAGCGCTGGTTGTAGTATTTAACGGTTTCTTTATCGGATGAGCCCCAGTCTTCGCGTTTGGGGCAATCCAGCGCTTCGCGCGCTTCAAGACCGTCCAGCCATTCCTGTGTGATTCCGGCAATCTGAACGTTGCCGTCTATATCGGTCAGATTTGGAATAATGGTGACCAGACCACCGGTCCCCATTCCACCGAGGTGGCCGTAGCGTTCGATAAGGACGGTGTCCGCACCGTTCCTGGCTGCCGACAGCGCCGCGCCGATACCGCCGGGCCCACCGCCGACGACTACAACGTCGGCTTCGCGGCACACTTTAATATCGCGCGCCCGTTCTCTTATCGTCTTTCCGGAAGATTTCAACTCTCCCATATCCGTCTCCTTCATCTGCCGCAGTAAATTTACTGCAGCATCAGTTTGCAGTTAGATTTCTAAGCCCTCATTATATCGTGTTCCGTCTGGAGTGTAGCAAACAGGTCGTCGATCGTCTCCGCCCGGCGGATAAGCTCCACCGAACCGTCCGTGTGCAGCAGCAGTTCCTTCGGCCTCAACCAGCCGTTGTAGTTGCCGCCCATTGAGTAGCAGTGAGCACCGGTATCGTGCTGTACCATAATGTCGCCTATTTCGGTTTTCGGCAGGAGACGCTGTTTGGCGAATTTATCATTGTTTTCGCACAGCGGACCGCAGACATCCACAACTTCCTCGTCACCGCTCTTCGGTTTTCCGGACGGATCGAGGATGGTTATGTGGTGATAAGCCGACTGGTATATAGCCGATCTCGGGTTCGCTGCCATCGTAGGTACATTAACCCCAACATATTCGCGGTACTTGGACATGCGATTGATGACCGATGCAACGAGGACGCCGTGAGGTCCGGTGGCGTACCTGCCGCATTCCATATACAGTCTCGGAGTATACCCCGTTTTTTCACTGAATGCGGCAATCTGCCCGGCGGCTTCTTCGGCAAGTCCGTGCATGTTGAAAGGCGTATCTTCCGGGCGATAGGGGATACCTACACCGCCGCCGATGTTGAAAAATTCGAAAGATATTCCCAGCGTTTTCGTGATTGTTTCCATCACCTCCAGGAGCATCCTGACCGTTTCCACCATATACAGGTAGTCGCGTTCGTTGGAAATGAGCATGGTGTGAATGCCGAAACGGGCTGCCCCCCGGTCTTTTGCCATTCGGTAGGCATCAATTATCTGGTCGTCCCTGACCCCCCACTTGGACTCCACGGGGTTTCCCAGGATTTCGGAGCCGGTACGTCTTTCGCCGGGATTATACCTGAAACATATCATTTCAGGCATTTCAGGCAATTTCTCTATCAGGCTGATGTCGTCCAGGTTCAGAATACATCCATCCCCGGCGAGCGCCAGTTCGAACAGTTCCTGCGAGGTATTATTGGACGTAAGGATAATATCCTCGCCGGAGAATTTACTCTGCCGGCTCATTATAAGTTCTGACGTCGAACTGCAGTCGAGTCCGAATCCCAGTTGTTTCATTATCTTCAGTATTGCCGGATTGGGCAGGGCTTTCACGGCGAAAAATTCCTTGAACCCGAGGACGTCCTTGAACTCCGCTTTCCAGTTTTCCGCAGTATCGATTATTCCCTGTTCATCATAGATGTGAAAAGGGGTACCGAAATGCCCGATTATTGCGGGCAGTTTCGGAAACAGGCGTTCTTCAAAAGCTCCGGACATCGGCATATTCTTTTTTCTCCTTATTGGTAAATTATTATTTATTGAGATCATCGGGTATCAGAGAGAACATCACCGCATCGGACGGTTTCCCGTTTAATGTCAGCCGGTTCCTCATAATCCCCTCGCGGGTTGCTCCGACTTTCTCGGCAACACGCTGGCTGGCTTTGTTATCGACATCGATTACGATTTCAATCCTGTTCAGCTTTAATTCTTTGATTCCGAAGTCCGCCAGCAGTAAAGTGGCTGCGGTGGCAGTGCCTTTCTTTGTAGCACTGGTCTTAACCCAGTATCCGAGATTAGCTATGTTCAGTTCCTGGTGTATTACACTAAGACCGCAGCCGCCCAGGCATCTGTCGGTTGCCGCATCTCTGATGGTGAAATCATATGAATCTCCCTGTTCCCACTTTTCGAAACACAGTGATATCCAGTCCCGGCTTTCCTGTACGGAATAGTCTGGATGCGCAAAAGGTAACCAGGGCGAAAGCTCGGGGATAGATTCCTTTACCGCTTCATATGCTGAACCGGCGTCCTCCTTTCGGTAGGGGCGGAGAGTGATTATTCCATTCGTCAGGCTGATATTCCTGTCCACATTGTCTCCTGTTTTTATAAAACTAAAAAAGCCCGGGAATTTTCATCTATCCCTGGGCCTGGCGGTTAGCTGGTTTCTTATATGCTGCTGTCCTGTTATTCCCAAACTGGAAACCACCGGGCCTCCGGATACTTGTAGGTCCGGAAATAAAAGCTAAAGCCGAAGTGCAGTTTCCTGTTTATATCCATTTTTACCTTAACAAGGATGATTATATTATGTATGATTTCAGATGTCAATCAGAGAGGCTGATTTGGATTCGAGTTATTGTTTATGCTCATGTTGTTCATCTCTTGTCTTTCAAATGTTTACTTGATTCCAGCCTGCGTTGGAATGACATAGGAGGATTTGAGAGAATCCGATTACTTTACTTGTGAGGATTTTATTTTCGAATTATTATTTTCTTTTTAAGAGGGGTGTGCAGAAATTACGTTAGTTAGCGGTATTACGAAACAGAGTCTTTTGTCATTGGTAGTGCCATAATCATCATTTCTTTATCATGATGCGCACCAATTCGTTCATAAAACTCAATGGCAATATTATTCCGTGACCACACTTCCCATACCAAATACTTACCATCCTGTTGTATGCAAATTTCACTCAAATTTTCCATTAATGAGCGTCCGATACCTTGCCTGCGATAATCAGAACTAACAAACAGATCAATGACATATAGTACTCTAGAAAGTGAGTCTACATTATAACCAGAGTGGTATAAAGCGTATCCTACAACTTTATTATTTACTTCAGCCACTAAACCATAAAAAGCTGGATTGTCTCCAAAACCATCCTGCAAGTACCAATCCATGTTAGGAATGCTCGGGGTTGTGCTGCCTAACTCTCGTAAATATTCTCCGAATTCACGTTCGAGAATGCCAATTGCGTCAACGTCTTCGATTTTCGCTTTACGAATTTTCATATGACAATGAGTGTAGTTGTTTGAATAGCAGGTGTCAACGCTATTTTGTACCAGCTATATCTCCAGATACAAAGTCCGCACGTATTCTTCGAATCCGAGTTTTCCCCAGAAAGAGCTGGAGACGTAGTTTTTCGACGTAATATCCAGCTCGATGCGGTCCATTCCTTTTAATTTGAACCATTCCAGGATTTTATCGAACATCATCTCTCCAACGCCGGCACGGCGGTGGCTTTCGGTTACAGCCATATGATGGATATAGCCGTATTCGGTGCGGGTGGAACCCCTGGGAGGATCCTTAATCTCAGATATTGAGTAACCGATAACCTCATCTCCATCCAGGGCGACAAGGACAAGACCTTTATCGGATTTCATTAAAGGTTTTGTCTGTTCCTCGCGCTGTCCTTCTTCCGCTTCTTCGTTCGGAATCCAGACAGGGTCAACCTCAATGTGGAAATCTATAAATTCCTTCCAGAGACGGGTTATATCGGGGATATGTTTTTCTTCTGCTTCAATTATTTTAATCATGGATTTTCTCTCGGGTGCTGCTGTGGCATTGTATAACAGGACAGCTAATTCGGCAACCAGGTTTACTGACATTTTTGGTTGTATTTATACTCTCCCCCTGTATCCCCCTCTCGCACTAGAGACTATTGTTTGCCGGGGTGATTTGTAGTGCGAGAGGGGGATGATAGAGAGAGGGGCTTCGCCCCTCTCAGTTACTTACTCCCCGTTTATTGCCAGGAGCAGCAGACAACCTAGTGTCGGTGATTTCAGACCGGAGGGGAAGATTAATCGAGAAATAGTGCTTTTTAAATCACTTCTCTCTTCAGGTAGTAGCGATCGTAAAATGATATTTATGATTCCGTCAGGACAGGTAATAGCTTCAAACGTGGATAAAGATGACAGGGAGTGCTGTATAACACTCCCTGTTAGGATTTAGATATTAGAGTTTAGTATTTCTCTGGCTATTTCCAGGCATCTATGCTGAAGATGGGCGCATCTTCCAGCTTGCCGTGGCGACCGCACATCTCGAGGCATACCTCTTCGTCGCCGCCGCCGATAATTATAAAGCAGTCGGTCGGTTCGTCCACCACCGGGACCATATAGTCCTGGTCCAGCTCTTTCCAGCGTTTGCCGGAAGTCTTTTCGATGCCGAGCCAGCCGTTGGTCCCTTCGTCCGGCCAGGAGCGGAGCCTGTACTTATGCAGCGGCTCCTTGCTTTTCTCCCACAGCCACTGGTAGACCTCTTCCTTGGACTTGAAACCAATCTCGTAGAGGTGCTGTGCCATCTCCGGCACCATCACAAAGGTGTAGCCGCCTTCCCTGCCTGCCCATAGCTGCGGGACAAGGTATTCCAGCCAGTTATGAGGTCCGGGAACACCCTTAACGTCCATGCGCCTTGCCATTCCGCCGTGTCCGCTTTTCTGGAATGCGCGGTATCCGCCGGGTGAGAACTGGTTACCTACCACATATCCGCCGGAGTTCATTACGAAGATTATACTCTCGTCTTTCTTGAAGCCGTACTCCTCGTTAATGCCTTTCCATCCGGGAGGTAAGCCTTCCGCATTCTCGGCAAAACAGCAGCCGCCGGAGTTGAAGGGGCTGCCGATACTGTTCATTCGGTTTACACCCGGCCTGGCGCCGCCGAGGTTCATCGCCATTAACTGGTAAGCACGGCCGATGGGCATATTAGCCGGGCTGCCGGGGTCCAGCATGCCGACGCCGAAATTCATGCCGATTTCCTTGGCATACGGGCCGCTGATGCAGCACCACTGTCCGAAGAAAGTGGTGGTACCTGTACCGCAGCCTGATTCAGCCATTGCCAGCACCGCGGGCAGATGTTCGGGTTTGCAGCCTGCCATCACCGCGTTTACGGCAACCTTTTCCACCGTAGCCGTCCTTTCCATTGGGATGAAACGGACAACACTTCCTTTATTACCCAGCCTGTCGAGCTGATAGGTGATAATCTCTCCGGGGTCGTGACTGGTGCCTTTCAGCATTTCAGCTACGCGTTCTTCGGTAGGGAGAACAATCGGAAGGCCGTCGGTATAAACGGAAATAGGGGCGTTCAACGGGTGTGGAACGTATTCAGTCTTGTAGTATATCTCCTCCGCTTCCTCCATCGTGCCTTCGAAGAGGACTCTCTCGAAGGGAGGGTTATACATTCCTCCCTCTTTTTCTTCGTCGGTAAGAGGTTTCGTAAGCATTTCGAGCATCGGCTCTATAAAACGGTCGACGTCGAGTTCCCCGTGAATCGTTCGTGAAGCGGCAAGGAACCGCAGTTTGGGAACGCCGTAAGTCAGGGCGTTCTGCTTCACCATTTCATGCTGGTCTTCAAGATCGACAATCGCGCACGGGATACCTGCTTTTTCCAGCCTCGTAATATAGGGCAACTGCCCCCATACGGCGCCGCTTCACCAGGTGACGGCGAGTATCACCGCATCGGTTGTCTTTTGCTCTTCTTCGGTCAGGTAAACCGGGGTGGGGGTATAGGACTTCTTCATCGTCCAGTTTACGTTAGGGTATTTTTCGCGTAACTTCTTCTCCAGCGGAAGGGTGATATCAGGCTCACCCGTAATGCTTAAATGGATAGTTTTACCATCCAGCGTGTCCAGCCGGGGCGACAGAGGATAGAGCTTGGTCGGCATCTGAGTCCCCACCGGACTGAGGAACTTGTACGTTTTTTCTGCCATATTTGTACTCCTTACATTTGTCTGGAAAGATGGTAACAAAGTCGATAAGAATAGTCAATTTAGCATAACCAACCCTGAACCTGTCAAAACCTCGTATTAGTCTTGTTACATTTATCTCTGGAGTATATAATTTTTTCACCATTATTTACTGACAGGCAGCGGAAAACAGTCGATAAACTGTTATCAAAAGAGCTGCCGAAAGAAGGGATAACATGGTCGATGATATAACTGATATACGCTCTTTTTATGACCGTAATACTGCAAATGAACACGGCAGGCTGGAAAGACATCCGGTGGAACGTGACGTTACCTGGCGTTTCCTTGACAGATATCTGCCGCCCGCCGGGAAAATTCTGGATATCGGTGCGGCTACCGGAGCATATACCATACCGCTGGCAAAAAAAGGGTATACGGTAACGGCGGTAGACCTGGCTCCGAACCTGATTGAGAAGTGCAGAGAACGTGCCCGGGAATACGGACTAAGGGACAGGGTAAGGTGCCTGGCTGCCGATGCGCGAGACCTTTCACAGGTAACCGATACGGATTACGACGTTGTTTTGCTGATGGGGCCGCTGTATCACCTGGTCGAAGAAGAAGACAGGAAGGACGCCCTTAAGGAAGCCGCCGCCAGGCTGAAACCGGGAGGTATTATCTTCTCGGCATTTATCAGCCGGTACGGTTTCTGGAGCGATATTATGCATAAATTACCACATTATATCGAATATCAGGAGGATGTTAAGTCGGTACTTGAAGGCGGGAAGGACCTTGAAATGCCGTCCTGGGGACCCGGCGGTTTCAGGGCATATTTCGCTACCGTTCCTGAGATCTACGTGCTTCACGAACAGCAGGGATTTAGGACACTGGCGGTAGCGGGGGTGGAACCGGCGGGCATAGCCGCAGATGAGCAGTATAAAAAATTGACCGACAAACAGCGTGAATTGTGGCTGGACCTGATGGTCGAAATAAGCACCGAGCCGTCGCTTGCCGGGGCTTCATGCCACATTCTGTATGTAGGTAAGAAAGGAGCAGTTTAATGGGCAAAAATCTTGAAGGAAAAGTTGCGGTCGTTGCCGGGTCGGGGCAGGGTATAGGCAGGGCTATCGCCATACATCTGGCAAAAGAGGGTGCCAGGGTGGTTACCAACAACCGGTGTAAAGGCTCCACCGGCTTTGCGTTTATTACAGAAGAGAATCTGAAGGCGTTAAGCGAAAAAGATAAGAAATGGCTCGAGGATGGTATGAAGTCGATAAAAGGCGATGCCGAAACCACCGCGAATACTATCAAAGAAATGGGCGGCGAAGCGATACCGTTTTTCGGCGACGTGTCGAAGTTTGACGTAGCGGAACAGCTAATAAAAACGGCTGTCGACGGATTCGGAAAGATTGATATCCTGGTGAATGTGGTCGGGACATTCGGCTTCAGCGAAATATGGAAAATGTCCGAGGAGCAGTGGGACCACGTCTGTGCAATAAAGCCGAAAGCGCACTTCAACTGTATCCGGCACGCGCTTCCCTATATGATAGAGCAGAAGTGGGGGAGGATTATCAACTGCACCTCCGGAGCGTTTGCCGGGTCGGACAAGCATACCAACTATGCCACCGCCAATGCCGGGGTACTTGGGCTGACCTAGAGTGTAGCCCAGGAAGTATACGAGTATGGTATCACCTGCAATGCCTTCGCTCCGGCAGCGCTGACGCGGGCGTCCTACGAACTCGAAGCCTACATCAGGGCAGTCCCGCCGGAGCAGAGTCCGATGGGTTACGGAAAGATATCGATAATGGACGTGTCGCCACCGCCGGAGGAACTGTCTCCGTTTATCGCTTACCTGGCGACGGAAGAGGCCGGAAACATAAGCGGTTCTGTGTTCTTCGTTGCCGGCAATGGCGTAGATATGTACGGCGACCTGAAGATGGAAAAACGGATATTCAAGTACGGCGATAACTGGACGGTGGATGAGCTGAAGAAGGAAGTTCCCCGCGGACTGCTGCGGGGATACCGCAGTCCGGCAGCACCGCCGGGAGGATAATAATCCTGCCTGTCAAAAGTTATCTGGATCCCCGCTTTCGCGGGGATGACAGAGGTAAAATGTTGAGATGACAGAAGTAAAATGCGGGGATGACGACCTAACATGCCGGGAGATTCTTCGCTACGCTCAAAATGACAGCTTGATTTTTAAAGTCATTGCGAGGAATCCGCTGCAGGCGGATGACGCGGCAATCCGTGCCTGTGATAAGACGGATTGCTTCGTTCCGACTTTATCGGAACTCTCAATGACAGGGAGGTTAAATACCTAATCGCTTAAGTCCAGCCTGGCTCTCTCGGTAAAGTGGAAATCCTCGTTCGGGACGGCGTATGACACGCAGTCGCAGAGGAAATTGCCTTCAGGTGTTTTACCCTTCAGTTCGACCATCAATTCATTCGTTCCCTCGACATCAATAAATTCGGAAATCGTGAGGTGTGGAGAGAACGGGTAGGGTCGCGGCGCAGCGTTTTCGAATACGGAAGCACTTTCCAGGGTGGTTACCAGGCTGTTCAGAGTGTCTTTGGGTTCTATAGCCAGCACTACACCCGGAGCCGGGAGGTAATTAGACAGCGGTCCGTAGTGAATGGTGAATGCCTTGAATTCGGAGGCAAGCATTTTCAGTTCTTCAAGGTGAAAGTCGTCCATCGGGCGCGGCACCTGTACCGTCAGAGTGATGTGCGCCGGTATGATTGAAAACGCTCTCGGATCGTAAGTCTCTCGCAGCCGGTTAACTTCTCCTGCCGGAGGGTCAGGCGGGAATATCAGGATGACGCCGAAGCGGTAAGCTTTCTGCCAGTCAAGCCATTCGCTCATATCCATGGCGTATTCAGTAATCATATGACAACCTGATAACCCTTAGTATTTACGCATTAGTATTATACACTCGATTTTCAAACAACAGGAGGTACAGGTGTAATATGCAACGACATTAAGATAGGGTATCAAATATCTCCCGTCCTCAGTGTTTCGTGGATTTTACTGCGGGAGAACGAAAGGATTAGCAGGAGGCTGGTAATCAAAAATGCCGCGAGCAATATACCGTAGGTAATACCGATTAACCCCCAGTCGATGCTAAGCACGAAAGGCGGCAGGACTCTGGAGCCCTGTTCTGTCAGCTGGAGGAAGGGCATCATGATGGTGCCCAACCTGTCACCGGTAACGGTACCGAGTACCAGTCCGAAAACAATGATAACCAGTTGTTCGAACGCAAGAAGTCCGAATATCTGCCGTCGCGAAAAACCGATAGCCCTGAGAACGGCGAAGTCAAGCTGTCTTGACTGGGCGGAAAGGTATGAATAAACCAGGAATCCAAGGCAGCTTATCAAAACAACCCCCAGCAAAGAAATCAGTAGAACGCCTCTCCATGCGGCTCCTGCCAGCGGGTCATCTTTCATATCTGCGATCATGGCTTCTCTATCATAGATATTTTTAGCGCTGAGGGAAGTCCCCCGGATATTATCGAGAGCGGCGTTTCTCTGAGTAATATTTTCGGGAAGGTCAAGCCATATTTCATTGGGGTAGATGGAGATCCCGATTTGCCTGTTTCTGGCACTTAACAGTCGGTCAATGTTGGCAACGATGAAACCTCCGGAACCAGGATCAAGGCTCGGGAAGTAGTCGATTATTTCGGCAACTGAGACATATAGATTATAATCTGATAACGAGATACGGATAACATCATTTTCCGAGATACCGGTACTATCGACAAATGACCGGCTTGCCAGAACGGATACAGGCCGGTCATCTGGATCAGGATATATCCCGATAACACTGGTATTACGTACATTCCATCTTAATTTTGCTGAAGTTTGACCATTGTGAACAATATAACTGTCGGTTTCGACTACACCCGACCAGTTATCGATACCGGTCGCCAGTTCCGATTTTTCATCAGGTGATACCTGCCATTCCTCTGTGTCCTCGAAATCTTCGATTATCACAGGTTCACCAAGTTCCGTTCCCTCAAGTTGAAGATTATCGAAATTCATTTCCTGGAAAATAATATCGGACGCACCGAAGGTTGTACTCCTGGCATACAATGAAATCAGCCTGCGAGGCGAAGGAAGGTATTCAGACGATCCTGCAATGGTAAGAGGAGCTTTCATGTATTGCCAGCCGCCGGTTTCCGGATCGGTCGTACCGAGCCTTACATCCATATAACGTCCCTTGCCGTCTTTTATCCGGGAGTATACTGTGATTTCCGGATTATCCGGTCTCGAATACACCCACAAACTCAAGGTTTCAGCCTCGTCGGGAATTTCCAGGCCTTCTGCCAGCGGCATATCTTCGGCAAGTATATCCATCAATTCCGGTAAAGTTTTTTCATCGAAATCCTTCCTGAACCAGGCGATATCTTTCGTCCTGTCGGGATCAACGGCAAGCATATCGAATTGGGTACTGGAAAAAGCCGTTCCGGCTGTACATTTCTGCCTGAAGACTACCCCCACATTCTCAACCCCGTCGATTGCCGAGTACCGGTCCTCAAGTGTCTGTTTGGAAGAGTGGCGTTCATAGAGTTCTTCGAGTCGCACGTCTCCACCCGAGATATAAATGTTACGTTCTTTATAGCTTTGTTCGAGAGAGCCGATAAAACCGGAGGAAAACATACCGACACTGGCTGCAACCAGCAGGAGAAGTATGGGACGCGCATAGCGGACGGGATTACGCGCCATGTGCCACAGGCCCAGAGCAAGAGGAGCGTTCCCGTAGTACCTGCCGATCCGGGTCGCCAGCCTGAGCAGGAGAGGGAACACACGGAGGAAAATGATGGCAACAGCCAGCAGGAGAAGGATAGGAGTTAAAAGCAGCAACGGGTCCATGCCGAGACCACCAAATATATCCATATTAACCAATGACCCTCGTTCTTCAAGTTCCCAGTACAGAGCCCCTCCGATTATGAGCAGGATGATATCGAGGTAGAACCGTTGCCAGAAAGGAATTCGGGAGGGTCTGGATGATGCCTGTTTTTCGTAAACGATTCCCTGCCGTGAAGCCCGTATTGCCGGTACGATAAGAGCCAGCAAACAGAGTACCGCCGCGGAGATGATAAGTATCAGTACGGTGCCGGAGAATCTTACAGGTATCATCTCACCTCCAGTCAGCGACTGGAAAGAAGCTGTTTTCCCGAGCAGGCTGAAAAGGAATGCTCCCAGGGCAGTACCGATAACCGTCCCGGTTACGCATATCAGCAGACCTTCGGACAGGTATATTAAAAAGATATGCAGGGTTCCGGCGCCGCGGCTTCGGTACATCGATATTTCACCGGCCTGGCGTTCTACGAGCATATTGGAGACCATAACGAGGTAAAAAATGATAATTGCGGCTACCTGGAAAACAATCAGGAAAAGGGGAATCTGGGTAAACATAAGCCTGCCGGAAAATTCGGATATGAGTCCGTCAAGGGTGGTAAGCAGACCGGAACGGGGCAGTTCCTGCGCGATTTCCCGCTCCATTCTTCGGATATCATTTTTTACGGCATCGGCATTCCCGGAATGAATTTTATCGATATCGACATAATAGAACCAGTTATAGGTAACCCTGGATTCCGGGAAAAAGTGCGGCACAACCTTGAAAAGAGTCTCTTCCGGTATGAAGACAGGAGCCGTAGGCGGGACAGAATTACCTTCGGAATCCACGAGTGGTATCGTGAAAACATACGGATTCAGAAACCAGAATTCATCAGCAGGATCTATGGGATCTATCAGGGCTGTTAATTCGACGGTGATATTTTTCTCCGTTTCACCAAATCCACTCCTGAATGTGAACCTGTCACCGACCTTTAAATCGAGTATTTCAGCCGTTTCACTGCCTATCATGCCTTCGATAGCAAAGGCAGGCGAGTCGATATCCGTCTGACCGGATTGAGGCTGAGAATACACGGCGAGTCTGCCGTCGGCGATGCTTACGTGTTTATCAAGGTTTGAAAATACCTGAAAATAGCCGGTTGGCTGGTAGGGTCCGCCGGGTGTGGGGCGGTCTGTATAAAAACAGTCGAATGATTGCGACTGTATCAGAGTCTCTTCCTGGCGAATTACTTCCTTGAGGTTTTTCGGGATTTTGTCGTTTACCATTTCGGAAGTGTCCCGGTATTCGTCATAATTGACATAATAGTTAGGGGCATAAAATTGAAGGTCGAGAAGTTCGATGCTCCTGCTTTCCAGAGAGTGTGCGAGTCCAAGGTCGTTAATCGCGTTTGAGTAAAGAGGGGCGCTTGAAAGAATGGCTACTGCAACAATAACTCCTGCCAGCACGGTAGAAAGCAGGCGCCAGTTGGAAATAATCCTTTTTAGTACGACCTGCCATACCGAAAACAGGAATAACATTGTAGAGTAAATATATCAGATAGATTTTCTAAATAACAATATATTTCTATTTCTGTTTGCATCTTGTTTGGTGATATCTACTTCATCTCCTGCCCTTGTACAGAGATTCCTGACTGCTGTAAAATTCGTAGACCGTGAATTACCGCAAAGAGAGAAGAAGATGAAGATTACCGATGTCAAAGTATTTCAGGTAGGAGTGAACCGGCAGAGCTGGACATTCGTCAAGATAGTAACCGACGAAGGTATACACGGCTGGGGAGAGGGCAGCCTGGAGGGACAGGAGAAGGCTGTCGAGGAGGCAGTGAAAGTACTCAGCAACAGGATAATCGACCAGGATCCCACCCATATCGAAAAGCACTGGCAGGTGATGTACCGGCACGGCTTCTGGCGCGGCGGAGTGGTGCTGAACTCGGCGTTGAGCGCGATAGACCAGGCATTGTGGGATATTGCCGGAAAGAAGTACGACCTGCCGGTATACAGGCTGTTGGGCGGTGCCGTCAGGGACAAAGTGAAGGCGTATACTCACGCTTTTGCCCCCGAGCAGGCGGTGGCGCTGGTGAAACAAGGTTACCTGGGTATGAAAGCCGGCGGGATGCCTTTCAGGGGAGAGGAAGTCGAGCCTGCCGAAGTTCCGTCACGTTTGAGAGAGTCCATCAAAATGCTGCGGGAAGCAGTGGGACCGGACATAGAGATAATGATAGATAATCACGGCAGGGCGTGGCCTTCGCTGGCGATACAGCAGATACGTGCTGTCGAGGAATACAATATCTCGTTCTTCGAGGAACCGGTACCACCCGATAACATCGACGCTCTGGCTGAAGTACGGCGTAACATATCCGGCACGGACCTTGCCACCGGTGAAAGGCTGTTCAGCCGGTGGGACTACCGGCGGCTGATAGAGAACCAGCTTGTCGATATCATCCAGCCCGATGTCTGCCACTGCGGCGGTATATCCGAGTTAAGACGGATCGCCGCTGCCGCTGAGACGTATTACATACGGGTTGCTCCGCACAATCCGAACGGTCCGGTGGCGACGGCTGCCAGCATCCAGCTTTCGGCGGCGATACCCAATTTCGCCACGCTCGAATACGCGGTACCGCCGGAGGAATTCACAAAAGTGGTAAAGAACCCGACAAAGCAGGTTGACGGGTATTTCCCGATACCGGATACACCCGGACTGGGTATAGAGCTGGATGAAGAGGTGATGAAGCAGTACCCGTATATAGAGAAATCTTACAGGGGTGAGTATTACAGGGACGGCGGGATTGCGGATGTATAGGCAGAATTATCCTCTAAAGAATATATAGTTTTATGAGTCAATTACCTTATTCATGGCTACCTAAACGGGTGAAAAAAGTCGGGACAGGTTCCGGGCGCAGTGTTATATTGGCACTGAAGGAGATGCGGAGAGATGGAATGGCCGGAAAGAATGAATGCGGTAATCGACTACATCGAGGACAACCTGGTTGCTGACATCGATATCGAGAAAGCGGCGGATATCGCCTGCTGCTCCACCTACCATCTGCAGCGTATTTTCCTGGCGGTGAACGGGCTGTCGATGGCGGAATACATCCGGCGGCGCAGGCTGACGCTTGCCGCAGGAGAGATACTGACGAACGACGCCAGGATAATCGATATTGCCCTTAAGTACGGCTATAATTCGCCTGACTCATTTACCCGGGCATTCCGGAATCTCCACGGAGTTAATCCCCGGGCGGCACGCGAGTCAGGGGTGCAGCTCGTGGCTTTTCCCCGCATCCACTTTCGCATTACTCTGACAGGAGGTGCCGATATGGACTATAAAATAATCGAGAAACCGGCTTTCGAGATTATAGCTAAAACAGAAAGAACACTCCCGGATAAAATCATGAATGGGGTGATTACACCGGAGACCTGGGAGAAATTCTGGTGGGACGTATGGGAGACGTTCAACCGGGAAAACAGGTATGAATACTTGCAGAAACTGACCGGAGGCAAACCGGGACAGATTACCGGTGCCGATTTCCTGGGAATAACCACTCTTTCGGACAATATGGAGGAATTTTCTTACGCTATCGGTTTCGAGAGTAACGGGATTGATTTGCCTGAAGGCTACGAGCTTATCCGGATTCCGGCGGCTAGCTGGGCAGTGTTCGATTCCAGGGGAGTCCTCCCCGGGGCAATACATGACCTTGAAGACAGGGTGTTCATCGAGTGGTTCCCATCCACCGGATACGAGCATGATAATAAGCCTGAGCTGGAGGTTTACCTGCCGGGAGACAGGAGCAGCGAGGACTACCGCTGCCAGTTCTGGGAGCCGGTAGTAAAAAAGGGTTAGCGGAGTATCCTTCCCTCAGATTTGGTGAGTGAGTAATTATACTCACTCACCAAATTTATTTTAATCTTTTAAACTACTGATAATGCCATTTGCCCAGTCGGTTATGACATCCCAGTTGCGGAAATCACCGGTCGGCGCTTTGACCATTTTGAGCACAATTTTATTGAGGAAGCTCATTCTGTCGGGATCCGCAGTGCCGTGAAATACAGTTATATCGCGTGGTTTGATACGTTCGAAAGCCGGGCGCAGCTTCCCGGGGTATTCCCAGCCGCTCATCAGGTCTTTAATATCACCTTCACCGGTAGGCCCGCTTGAGAAAATCCATACCGGATGTCCGGCCAGAACCTCGATGTTCTGCTCTACCAGGTTCACGGCGTTATTGGTCCACCTGCCAACGTAAACCGCGCTGCCGATGACAAAGGCGCCATACCCGGAAAGGTCGCCTGCATTTCCAGCAGGGATTACGTCTGTCTGAATATCCGCTTCACGTAGAACTTCGCCTATCTTTTCGGCAATTTCAGCCGTCGCACCATACCTGGTTCCGTAGGCAACCAGTACTTTCTGAGACATTATTACCTCCTTTTTCTATCGTAGCGTCGTGCCGGATATCATAGCATAAAAATAACACCATTTGCGCCGGAACGGTCTCGGAGGCTATAATCGAGTTTAGTCTGTTAAGGAGTCCGGATATGGCGAAGAAGAATCAGGAGATTGTGCGCACCACTACATGGTCGGCCGGTCCCGGCTGTCACGGCGGGTGCGGTGTGCTGGCGTATATAGAAGACGGGAAACTGGTCAAGATAGAGGGCGACCCCGAACATCCCTGGAACCAGGGGAGGTTATGCTCGAGGTGCCTGGCGATGACCCAGTACGTCTACCATCCGGACAGACTGAGAAAACCACTCAAGAGGGTGGGGGAACGCGGCGAAGGTAAGTGGCAGGAGATATCCTGGGACGAAGCCTTCGACCTTATAGAAGACAGGATGAAGAAAATCCGGGACGAATACGGACCGGAAAGCTTCATTTTCTCCATGGGGACAGGGCGCGACATAGGTGCCTGGATATGCATGCTGGCTTACGCATACGGCAGCCCCAACGTGATGTTTGCCCTCAGTGGAATCGCCTGCTACAGTCCGAGAATTGCCGGTGTGGAGACAATGCAGGGCGACTACGCAATACTGGATGCGGCGCAGTGGTTCCCGAAGCGGTATGACGACCCGCGGTACAAGGTGCCGGAATGCATCGTTATCTGGGGATACAACATACCGGCATCATGCCCGGACAACGTCTTCGGCCACTGGATTATCGACCTTATGAAGAAAGGGACGAAAATTATCTGTATCGACCCGAGGCTGTCCTGGTTTGCTTCACGGGCCGATAAATGGCTGCGAATCAGGCCGGGTACCGACGGCGCCCTGGCGATGGGATTTCTGAACGTTATTCTCAACGAGGAGCTTTACGATAAGGAGTTCGTGGAGAAGTGGACGAATGCCCATCACCTTGTCAGGAAAGACACCGGAAAACTGCTGCGGGAAAGCGACATCGTGAAGAACGGTTCTGCCGATAACTTCGTGGTCTGGGACGAAAAAGCGAATGCAACTGCCGTATGGGATACGGTCGAGCTAGAGTATAAACCGGCCGGCGTGAAATCGGCACTCGAGGGCGAGTATGAAGTAACGCTTGCTGACGGTACGAAGGTAAAAGCGGAGACGGTCTGGAATGTACTGCTCGAACAGGTGAACGAATATCCGCCGGATAAAGTATCGGAAATAACCTGGATACCGGAGGCGGATATAATCGACGCCGCCAGGCTGTACGCCAGGAGTAAACCCGCCGCAATTCACTGGGGAGTGCCGATAGATATGACCCCGGCGATTACCCCGACAGTCCAGGCAATAGCCGACCTCTGGTGTCTCACCGGTAACCTGGACATTCCCGGCGGTCAGGTAATTTCACGTTACGCGTTCGATGCCGTAGCCTACGCTCTCCCGGGAGCGAAGGGTGTAATCAAGCTGAAGTCGGCGGAAGACGACAAGAAAAGAATCGGCGCCGACAGGTACGGTCCGCTCAACAAGTTTATCTGGCGCGCTCAGACTGACCTTACCCTGGAACAGATATTTACCGAAGATCCGTACCCGATAAAAGGGATGTGGATTCAGGCGTGCAATCCGGTTGCCGGTATCGGGATGGATCCCCTCAAATGGGTCGAAGCGTTGAAGAAACTCGACTTCGTGGTTGCGGTGGACCTGTTTATGAACCCCACCACTCAGTTTGCCGATATCGTGCTTCCGTCGGCCAGTTTCCTCGAAAAAGACAGCCTGAGAAGCTGGTGGGTGCCGCTGCAGAGTGTTAACAAGGCCATTAAGGTGGATGAATGTAAACCCGATGTAGAGATTAACTTCGAACTGGCTAAAAGGTTCGATCCCGAGTTCCGCTGGGATAATATACACCAGCTTTTCGACGAGATAGTGGAACCCGCCGGAATGACGTTCAGGGAGTTACAGGAGAAGGGCTGGGCTTTCCCGCCGGAGGGGCATCCCAGCCATCCCTACAAGCGTTTTGAAAAGGGGCTGCTCCGACCGGATAAAAAGCCCGGTTTCCAGACTCCCTCCGGCAAGGTGGAGATATACTCCGTGCTGCGTGAAGACTGGGGGCTGGAGCCGGTGGCACACTATGAGGAGCCGCCGTTCACGCCGGTTACAATGCCGGATATGGTTGAAAAGTACCCGCTGATTCTCTCCACGGGAAGGAGATCGCCCGTCTACTACCATGCGGAACACAGGAATATACCGTGGCTGAGAGAAATCGACCCCGACCCGACGATAGAGGTTCACCCGGATACGGCGAAACAATACGGTATAAGTCACGGCGATTGGGTCTGGGTGGAAAACTGGATGGGTAAGAGCCGGTTTAAAGCGAAAGTGACGCTGGTGGTGCCGGAGTGGATGGTAATGATAGCGCACGGCTGGTGGTTCCCCGAGGAGCCGGGTGAAGAACCGTCGCTTTTCGGAGTCTGGAAATCCAATGCCAGTTTGCTGATACCGATGGGATACCAGGGCAAGGACGGTCTCGGCTCGCCGATAAAACACCTGCTGTGCAAGATATACCCCGCCGGCAGGGAGGAGTCTTAAAATGGCAAAGAATCCGGAATACGGTCTACTGATAGATTACGAGTACTGCACCGGCTGTTACGCCTGCCAGGTTGCCTGCGCCCAGGAATATACGTGGCCCGCGGGTATGGGCGGAATACGCGTCATAGAAGTCGAACAGAAGCTGCCGAACAAGAAAGCCTATCTTTCTTTCCTGCCGTTTCCGACAGAGTTATGCATTCTCTGCGCGCCGCGCACCCGTGAAGGGAAGCCTCCTGCCTGCGTCAGCACTTGTATGGCAGCCTGCATGAAGTACGGGAAGATAGAAGAGCTTGCCGAAGAACTTAAAAAGAAACCACGGCAGGTCCTCTGGGTGCCGAGAGCTTAGCCGCGGACCGCAGGTATTAAGACAGGATATCGGTCTTATTATCAGGAAGATTCCTTCTTAAGTCCAGGTAAACATCCCGATGTTTGCCCGGTAGAACCATCGTAAGGAAGTTATAAGCCCCCTCGCCGGTGATACGAACTAACCCGTTGTTATTAATGAAGAGTCGAACACCGGCTAAAACGAAGGGTTTCTTCACCGATACGCGGTAGGTATAATCCCCTGTGGTATCGACAGCGGTATTTATTCAGGGAGAAGTACATCCCGGGGAAAACTATTCATCTTCATATTTTTCCGTATTCTCTTTACTGTAAGAGGATGTGGGCGTAGTGGCGAAATAGAAAATAGGTCTGTCTACCCTCTTGAATTTCATCGGACAATGCGAGACCCCCTTTGGTATAAAGACCACACAGCTCTCGGTTATGGTGTGTTTTTCATCGCCGATAGACAGTTCGACTTCTCCGCACAAATCTTCGGGATTATCGGTATCGCTGCCGAAAAATCCAAGGTATTCATCATAGCTGTGGTCGTGTTTTATCGGGGGGATTCCTTCCTCCGAGGTTCTGTATACCCACTGGGTGGTGAAATAATAGACTCCCGGGTTATACTCTCCGTCCGTATACAACAGCATCTTCCCCGGCATCTCGCCTTTGCCTTTATACATCTCGGCAACTTTTTGCCTTTCTTTTTCCGGTACTCCGCTGATGATATACTTCCCGTATTTTGATTCTGCCATGGTTAGCTCCTCCTTGTAAGTAGTGTAAGGCGACCCAATTTTATGCCTGTTTATCGTCCATTTCAATACCCCTTATGGAAATAATACTGTATCGTCGTTAATATTAACTGGGACAGTAAATAGGCAGCTTTCACATCTCCACCCGTTGCGGTACAATACTTATTCCGACCATAGATTTTTAACGGATTGATTGCATTCGGAATTGTAAGGAGGGTAGAGTATGAGTCTTTCTAAATTTTCCCTTGAAGGAAGAGTAGCTGTGGTGACGGGAGCCGGCGGCGTCCTGGGGATGGGCAGGGCTACAGCACTGGCTTTTGCCGAAGCCGGTGCCGACGTTGCTGTTTCTGACTTAATCGTTAAAGGAGACAACTGGGACCTGGAAGGCACGGCAGAAGAAGTCAGGAAACTGGGGAGACGTTCCATTGCCATTCAGGCCGATGTTACCAGAGAAAATGAAGTGGACAACCTGTTTAAAAAGACGGCGCAGGAGTTCGGCACGGTAGACATCCTGGCGAATGTCGCCGGCGTTCCTTCAAGCGCGCCGTTTCTGGAGATGACCCGTGAGTTGTGGGACAGGGGGCTGGATATAAACCTCAACAGCGTCCTCCTCTGCTGCCAGGCGGCGGGTAAAATAATGGCCGAGCAGAAAAAAGGCAGCATAATAAACTGGTCGTCATCGGCGGCTTACCAGATGGGACGCCTGTCCGTGTACGGCATAGCAAAGATAGGGATAAGGCACCTGACGGGATGGGTTGCCCTCGACCTTGGACCTTATAACGTTCGCTGTAATGCCGTTGCTCCCGGTCTTATAGCTACTGATTTTGGATTCGTCGGTGTTGACGGCAGCGTTAATGACGATGGGAAACCTCATCCCAGGGCCGGCGGCTCCGACAGGGTAAATACCATACCGCTTGGCAGGATGGGTGATGCCGGCGATGTCGCCGACGTGGCTGTTTTCCTGGCTTCGGATGCGTCCCGATATATTACCGGTGTTACTATTCCGGTTGGTGGGGGAATCACAATGATTTAATCTATGGTAAGTAAAATGGAGGAGAATTACGAGTGAAAAATGACTGGGAATTCGATCATGTAGGGCTGGTAGTCAATGACCTGGATGAGATTACCACTTACTATGCGTCCATAGGCATAGGAGTGAATATCGGTACGTTGGGTCCGAATGCAACGAACCCTGTCCCGGGTTTGCCTGAAGAAGAGCCTTTACCCCGCAATATGACCGTTTACGGCAAACCTCGCGTCAATCCTCCGAGGAGACCGCCCTCGGATGCGTTAGTTGTCAACAGGGTTTTTGCCAATATACAGATAGGGTCGCTGGTGATTGAGGGCATCCGCGGTCGCCCTGAAGGTGACGGTTTCAACGACGATTTTTTCAGAGAGTATGGCGAGGGCATCAGCCATATCTGTTTCAATCTGCCCGATCCGGAGAAAGAGACCGCCGCCCTGTTCGCTAAGGGTTGCGAGGATATTATGAATCTGACGCGCGCCGATACAGGCAAGATTATAGAAAACTACCTCGGTACCACTAAATACGGCGGCATCTGGCTTTCGTTCCGACCGATGCCGGAAGAATGGCACAGAAAGTGGCAGGCGCACAGCAGGGCGCACCCTCTGGTAAGTGACTGGCAGTTCCGGGGCATGGGCGTGGCAACCGGAGACCTGGACAAGGCGATCGAATACTATCAATCCCTGGATATAACCGAAATGCAGCCTGAGGTAATGCTCGACAGCAGCGTGTCACCGGACTTCAAAGTACATGGTTTAACCGGGACAGCGGTCAGGGTAAGGACAAGGACGGCGATGATAGGCCCGGTGGCTTATGAATTCGCCCAGTCTCTTGAAAAAGAGACAACATACGGAGAATTCCTGACCAGGCGAAGTGAAGGCGCTTATAGCCTTGACTTCACTGTAGATGACCTTGAGAGGGAGACGTCCAGACTTGTGTACAGGGGAGTGCAGGTTGTTTTCAGCGGGAAGACTCAGGACGGCAGCGCGTTTGCTTACTTCGATACCCGGAAAGTGGGTAATCTGATGATAAAGCTGGTACAGGAAATTAAATGACAGGCCTGAAATAATAGTATGTGTAAAAAAATAAAGGCGGACTGATGTCCGCCTTTATCCAATCCAGATTCAGGTCTAGTAGCCCATACCAGTCTTCATACTTTCGTCGACCCAGAAGTATTTATACAGGTCTTCGGTATTTGCCCAGCCTCCCCAGCTTACGCCGTAGGAATTCTGTAACCAGGGCCACCACATGTTATATGAATAGCGGGCGGGGAACCAGATTCCCCAGGCTGAAGCAAGTTCGTACACACCGGCGTCTTTCATGGTCTTGAAATATTTATCGGGATTCTTGGCCATGTCCGCGCCGATAACTTTACCAACTTCTTCGTAATACGGGTCGTCTATGTAAGCCACGTTCGAATACATACCCTTCTTGGTACAGAGTTGTTCAAAAGGAGCCCAGAGTCCAACGAGAGGAGCGTAGATCATTTCTTCATGTCCTCTTCCAGCCCACAGACCGAAAAATGCACCGGTTTCCATCGTCTGGATTTCCATGTCGATTCCGACCGCTTCGAGGTAAGCCTTGATTAGAGAGACCTCATCGGCGGAAGCAGCCTGGCAATCAATCGTTGTCTTGAATCCGTCGGGATAACCGGCTTCGGTCAGAAGCTGCTTCGCTTTTTCGGGATTATATTCGAACAGCATCCGGACTTCTTCGGGCATTTCATCAAGAGGAGTGAAGAATTTTTCAAAACTGGGGATATATGGATAGCCCAGGAGGACTCCCTGGCCTTTAAGGTAGTCATTGAGAATTTCCTCCTGATTTACCGCCAGGTTCATCGCCTGTCTTACCCGCAGGTCGTGGAAAGGAAGCTCGGGTTTATCGATTCTCATTCCGGCTACACTGGCGTTGCCCAGCCTTTTATGATACTGCACATCCGGGCACCGTTTCATCACATCTTCGGCTTCCTCAATAGTAGCCGCGCCGAAACCGCGCATAACGTCGATATTCCCGGTACGGAATGATGAAAGCAGGGAAGACCTGTCAGGTATAATCAATAATTTGAGAGTATCGATATAAGGCAGGCGGTTTTCGGGATGCAACGGATCGAATTCAAAGTAATTCGGATGCTTGGTGTAGGTAATGGAACTACCGACGACGTAATCACTTAATACGAACGGACCGGAGCCGACGACTTCCGACCAGTCCTGCCAGCCGTCACCCTCTGTCCAGCATTCGGGCGGGTTGGTGTAAAGGTTATCGCCGATTTCCAGCAACATGATTGCCTGTGCATCCACCGGCACTTTAACTTCAACAGTATATCTATCAAGTGCTCGCCATGATGTTGGTCTTCTCGAGTTGCCCGGCGGATAGGACATAGCCTGCCAGCAACCCTCATAATTAAACTGGTAATCTATGTTCCAGACGACATCGTCGGCAGTCAATTCACGACCATTTGCCGGCGCTCTGTCCTGGTAATGAATTCCGTGACGGAGATTATAAATGATAGTCTCGTCGTCAGGCAGTTCCCAGTTTTCGCACAGTTCTCCTGAGAGTAACGAGATATCGCCGAGGAATCCCCAATCCATGGCAGTCTGTCCGGTGCCGGCAGGGCCTTTCGTCCAGTCTCCCTGGATAAGCTCATTACTTGTAAACATCATGTGTCCTACACGAATAGCCTGAGCAGTGGTGGGATCAATGGGACTTATGTCGCCACCTGTTGAAATAATAGTACCGCCTAGTTTTGGAGTCTCGGGCGATACGCTGGTTGTTTCCTGTTCTTTTTCTGCCTCTTCACCTGTGCCGCAGGATGATATTATAAGGGCTAATACCATCAAGCAGCTCATAATCAACCATACAACTTTTTTTATCATTAAGGGTTTTACCTCCTCTTTCAACACAGCAAATATATGCCAGATGGTTAGTATATCTGTGCTTTTTCTTGTCCGTCAGAAACGACGGGCCGAATCATCCGCTTCCATAAGGCATCACCTCCTCGTGTTTCAGATAGCTTGACTCGATATATAAATTGAGGAGAATATTTTCTCTGGAAATGCAAAAGGGCGCTGAAGACTGCCGCCACCTCCGGCAAATCAGATGCCCTTTTTTCATCATAATCACCTCTTGAACAAGAAGGTGCTCGATGGCACAAGTGTATCTATTCCATATCTGTTTGTCAATAATTCAAGGTTATGCTTCTGCCATCATCCGGATACTTTTTTGCTAAAGCTAAAAATACTTCACTTTACAGCAGGATTGTTCTGCTAAAGACCTGTGAACCTTAACTCTACGAGGCTGACAACATTGGGATTGGACGAAAAAGCTGGTAAAAAATAACGGCGGAAGTGTGAAAAAGTTGCCACGCAATTGAGTAAAATATCGAAAAGCACAACAGACTTGACACATTTAAAAGATTTCAATTATGATAAATATGATGTTCCGAGGGTATGTTGCCTTTAATGGACATCGATTAGCCGGCTAAACACACGGTTGATATGCTCCATTCGGAGAGTCGGCTTAAGCGGATGTATGGTTGGTATTTAAGCGTTTGTGAGCTGCAAGAATACAGCACCCGCTTCTCCCGGTCGGGTTTAAGACTGTTCCACAGGCAGCCAATCCCGACCAATTCATTTCCATTTAGATAACTCTTTTTGCTTGGTACTATTCGGTTTTGGTTGTTATTGTACTCACCCCCTGTATCCCCCTCTCACGCAGTACCCTGATTGAACAGTAAAGATTAGTTTGCGTGAAAGGGGGAAAGTATTTTTGAGAGGGGGCGAAGTCCCCTCTCATCTTAACTCCCCTCTCCAGCCAGGAGTGACCATCAACTATTATCAATGGTTCTGGCTGGAGAGGGGTCAGGCCTGCCCGCCGTACAAGACTTTGGCAGGCGGGGGGTGAGGTAAATACTACCGACCAAATGTAAACAGAACCTTTAACTTTTATTCTTGACAAGCCATGTTTTCCCGACTAAAGTGTCTATCAGCAGGTTTTACCATGCAATCCTTCCGCACTGAAAGGAGATACGTATGACCGGGAAATCGCAGATTATCGCTGAAACCGCATCGGGAAAAATCGAGGGTACATTTCAGGAAGACCTGTATGTTTTCAAAGGTGTACCTTATGCCGCGCCGCCAGTGGGTAAGTTGCGATGGATGACACCGCAGCCGCCCGAATCCTGGAGCGGTGTCAGGCCGGCAAAAGAGTTCGGTCCTATCGCCCCCCAGACCTTGATGCCCAATCCGGCACTCGATGCAATGCGTATCGTGCAGCAACAGTCCGAGGATTGCCTTTACCTGAATATCTGGAGTCCGGGACTGGACGATGCACGCCGGCCGGTAATGGTATGGATACACGGAGGGGCCTTCAATATGGGCTCGGGTTCGGAACCTCTTTCGGACGGTGCGAAGCTGGCATCGCGTGGAAACGCAGTTATAGTCAGCATCAACTACCGTCTCGGCCTGCTGGGTTTCCTCAACCTGGACGAGGTTACCGGCGGCAGAATACCTTCCACTGGCAACGAGGGTTTACTCGACCAGATTGCCGCTTTACGCTGGGTTCGCGATAACATATCGGCTTTTGGCGGTGATCCCGATAACGTAATGGTGTTCGGTGAATCTGCCGGGGCGATGAGTATCGGCTGTCTCCTGGCGATGCCGGAAGCAAAAGGACTGATTCACAAGGCGATTCTCGAGAGCGGCGTTGGCAGCACCGTTTCACTGCTGGATGCCGGAGTTATGATTTCCGGAAGATTTCTCGAATACTTCAGTCTTAAAGCCGACGATACCGATGCAATAATGAACCTGCCGGTAGAACGGCTCCTCGAAGCAAACCAGGAACTGAAAAGACGGTTTGCGCGAAAAGAAGAAGAGGAAATGCGGATTACGGTCACCGCTCCGGTTATCGACGGTAAAACGATCCCCGAGATACCTGTCGAGTCGATAAAGAAAGGTTCCGCTGCCGGAGTGAAGGTTATTGCCGGTACGAACCTCGAGGAGTGGACACTGCTCTGTATGATGGATACCGGACTGCCGCACCTGGACGAGCCCGGATTATTTAGACGGCTCGAGTACTATCTCCCGTCCGGATATGCCCTTGGGCTGGTGGATGCCTACCGGGCTGCGCGTTCGGCACGGGGGGCTGAAATTGCCGTTCCAGAACTGTTGAAAGCGATTCAGACGGATCGTATGTTCCGGATGCCGTGTCTCAAGTTCGTGGACGCCCAGACACGGCATAATCCGTCTACCTATAATTACCTGTTTACATGGAAATCGCCGGCTCTCGGCGGTATGCTAGGTGCAACGCATTCTCTCGATATCGGATTTGTATTCGGGACATGTATCCCGGAATTTCACGGTTCCGGACCTGCCGCGCACAGGCTGTCAGATAATATGCAGGATGCCTGGCTGGCGTTTGCACGGACCGGAGACCCTTCCTGCGAGAGTCTCGGTAAATGGCTGCCTTACGGTCGGAACAGAAACACGATGGTCTTCGGTGAAGATTCGCATCCGGAGGCTGCTCCTTACGACGAGGAACGCCGTGCCTGGGAAGCTATAACTGACTTCTTTACCGGTGAAATCCGGGTAGAAGATGATTTTACATAACATATCGGAGGAATATGATAAGAGATAAAAACAGTCTTCGCTCATAACCCGCAGGGGACGGCGCTATGCCGGTGAGATCGGACATACACATACCGGTGGAAGGTGATTAATACCGCCTTACAGTGGCCGGCACAGGAACTAAAGCCGGTCGAGGTCCGGATTCGGGGATGAAAGACGCCCCGATGAAGCAGGAACCGGAAGTAATCGTTCCGACGAAATCGGGACGGTGAATCTGTCAATAGTCCGGTCAAGCCCGGGACCTCAGGGGAGAGTAAACGGAACCCTGACTCCTTTGTCTGAAAAATTCGGACGCGGGAGTTCAGGGAATGAGCAGAAGAAAAGAAAACGCGGGTTTTACCTGTGATAATTGCGGCAGTGAAGTACTGCCGCTGACAAACGGTAGTTATCGTAATCACTGTCCTTTTTGCCTTTATTCAAAGCACGTGGATGTTATCCCCGGCGACAGAAAAGAGATATGTGCCGGACTGATGAAACCGGTAGGGTTGGTATTCCACCCGGGCAAGGGTTTCCAGATAGTCCACAGGTGCCTTAAATGCGGGAAGGAAAAAACCAATAAAATAGCGGAGCTCTCGGTCCAGCCGGATGAGGTGGAGGAACTACTGAGGCTGTCTAACTGAATCCGGCCGGGAAATAAAAAGAGCTGACTTATTTTTATAAGGAGTAAATATTTTATGGCTGATACGAAATACGGACACCTGCTGCACAGCACGGAGCTTATCAGGGATATACCTCACTATACAGGGTATTCCCTGCTTTCTCATGAGGGAGAGCTGGACGAGGACTGCAGCATCGGTTATCACTGCGTTTCGGAGCCGATATGTTTTGAAAAACCGCACGCCCACGATTTCGTGGAGCTGCTTTTCTTCATCGGCGGCGATCCCACGGATATAAGAGACCTGGGAGCCGAAGTAGAAATCTGCCTCGGCGAAGAACAGGAGAAACACCTGCTTACTACTTCCGGAGTCGTATCTATTCCCGCCGGACTTACTCACTGCCCAATAGATATCAGGAACGTCACCAGACCGATAGTCTTCCTGGAGGTATCTCTCACCCGTATCTACGACCCTAACGCGACTAAAGAAGGCAGAGAGTAATTATATTAAAAGAATATTAAGAGGTAAAAAATTAATAAACTCAGAATAGCCCTTGTTCAGATGCGCTGCGAGAAGGGTGCTATAGATGAAAACCTGGCGGTAATGTCGACTTATATTATCCAGGCGGAACGGCGGGGGATAGATATAATCGGTTTTCCCGAAGCCAGCATTACCGGATACAATGAACCGGCGAGATTCCCTGAAGCCGTTGTTTCGTTGGACGGACCGGAAGTAGCCGCAGTGGTTAAAATGACTGAAGGTAAAAACCTGACCGTACTCGCCGGAATAATAGAAGATAATCCTGCCGGGCCGCCATATATAACTCATATTACAGCCCGTGGCGGCGAATTTACCGGTTATTTCCGGAAAATAGGCATCGGAGATGACGAAAAAGAAATATTTTCCGCCGGCAGTGGAATTATGGTTTTTGACCGTGATGGTCTGACTTTCGGGGTTGCCATCTGCGGCGATATCAGTAAAGAGGAAATATTTTCGGGATGCGCCCGTCAGGGAGCCCGAATAATGTTCGAGCTTGCCGCCCCCGGACTCTACGGAGAACAAGCGACCCGCGACTGGAAATCGGGATACGAGTGGTGGGAAGGCGTGTGTCTGGACAAGCTGACGGACTATGCCCGGAAGTATAATCTCTGGATTGCTGTAGCTACGCAGGCGGGGAGGACATCCGACGAGGATTTCCCCGGTGGTGGATACCTCTTTAATCCGCAGGGAGAGCGTGTTTATACTGCGAAGGACTGGCAGCCCGGCGTGTCATACCTGGAAATTAACTTCGATTCCGGGGAAGTAACCGAACTGACGTAGTGCGGGACGAGAAAAGATGCAGCATATAAGGGAAATTAATCAGGATGAATCGTTGGATATCAGCGTGGAAGTTATTGCCGGGTCATTTCGCACGGTTGCGGAAGAACTGAATCTTACCCGCGATAACGCTTCTACTCACCCGTCTTTTATCACCATTGAACTGCTGAAAAACCTTCGTGAGAAAGGCTTAAAATTCTACGGGTATTTTCTCGATGGCAAGCAGGTGGGATTCGTCGCCATCGAGAAGGCGGACGAGAGTCTTTACTATATGGAAAAGCTGGCAGTACTCCCCGAATACAGGCACAACGGGTATGGAAGAGAACTGGTGCAGTACGTACTGGGTATTGTTGCGGATAGCGGGGGAAAGAAACTGTCTATCGGGATTATTTACGAGCAGACCGTTCTCAGG
The DNA here is from genome assembly GCA_034416335.1 of Dehalococcoidales bacterium. Classification (GTDB taxonomy): domain Bacteria; phylum Chloroflexota; class Dehalococcoidia; order Dehalococcoidales; family UBA2162; genus MGML01. The sequence goes on along the minus strand of DAOULV010000001.1, from coordinate 60,366 downwards.
AACTGGTATAAAGAGATAGGTTTCCGGGAGACCGGAACGAAGAAATTCGAACATCTGCCATTCACCGTCGGCTTTATGGAAATAGATCTGCCTATATAGTACCAGTACACAATAACAGTAAAAACTGATTGAAGCCAGTTTTATAACCAGTCCCTTCCCCCTTGAGGGGGGAAGGTCAGGATGAGGGTGACGTAAATCTAATTTTCACCCTCACCTAACCTCTCCCGTCAAGGGAGAGGAAATAAAAACAAGTTATTCCGAAGAAATTAAGCATTACCTGGTACCAGATTATATCTTCACCGAGGATAGAGGTGATTATCCGGTCTTCCTCTCTTTGCTAATAACAAACACCCTGTGGCATAATTTTCTATATAAAGATGTGGAGGTTGGTATTTTTGGAAAAGAATATTACTTACTTCGAGGAGCTGACAAAGGAAAATACGCAGAAAACATTCGAAGCGGCCCTTCAGCGCGGCAAGGAACTGGGGATAAATACCTATGTGGTAGCTTCCACCAGCGGCTGGACCGGCGTTGAAGCGTCAAAGGCTTTCGAGGGCCAGAACTTGGTAATTGTCAGTCACTGTTACGGTTCGAGAGAACCGGACAAGTGGTTTTTCACCGACGAAAACCTGGCAGTACTGAAGGATAAAGGTGTCCCGGTAGTGACCGCTGCCCATGCTTTCGGCGGTATTACCCGGGCGATGAACCAGATGAGTATCCAGGGTGCACCGACAACCTACGTTATAGGAGATATCGTTGCCAATACACTGAGGATGTTCGGGCAGGGGATGAAGGTAGTTGTAGAGATAGGCTGCATGGCGGCTGATGCCGGACAGGTGCGGTGCGATGCCGATATCATTTCGATAGGCGGTTCCGGAAGGGTCGGCGGCGCCGACGTGGCGGTTGTCTTACAGCCGGCCAACAGCCACCGCCTGTTCCAGACGAAGATAAAGGAGATAATCTGCAAGCCGAGGGAATTTTAGGGGTTAATTACCGACCCTCTATCATATTTTTAAGTTCCTTGGCTATGGCGGCTTTTTCGGAGTCGGGTGTGTTCCTGAGAGGTTCGTCTTCGGCGAGTTTCTGGAACGTGTAAACACCCATCGAGGGCAGGTACCGGTGCTTGGGGATGAGGTGGAAATGAAGGTGCTGCCATTTGTTGCTGTCGCCTATCATCAGGACATAGGTCTTCCTGGCGCTGTATTTCTCCTCAAGGGCTTTCGAGACCTTCGTAATAAGATCGAACACAGCGATGTGGTCTTCCGTATTCATTGAAGAAGGTGATATCATATGTCTTTTCACTGAAACTACGCAGTGACCTTCTCTGAAAGAATCGCCGAATGTTGCCTTTGCTAGGTCGTTCTTGGCAATTAGATTTGTCTGTTCTTTGTCCCAGTTCTCACAGGCGGGGCAACCCTCCATGAAATCTTCCATTTTATGAAACCTCCTGTCTTTTCAGTTAGCGGTAGTATTTTAATATATTCAGTTCAAGCCTGATACCGTGTTAAAGGGTCATCGGCAAGTATATCAAAACGGTGAAGAGATATGACCTGTAACGGTTAATTCCTTATTCCAGGTATCAGTACAGTGCCACCTGATTTGCCAGCTGCTGATATTAGCTGCGAGAAAGGGAGGGTCATACCGCTCTACCCAGTTGTAGGTAGTTTCCGGCAGGAGTATACCCTCCGGCGCTATTTTATCAATAAGGGATTCCGGCACAATGTATATCTCTCTTCCCTGTTCGTTATGTAGCGCGACCCGGTTTACTGTTATCGGTCGGGACGAATTATTGGTAATATAGTAATCCATCTGGAAAAGTGACCTTTCGGACATAGATGCCGTGGCGTATGAATAAACGCATTCACGTGGGTATTTTGTGTTAAAGAAATGATCTCTTGAGATGGACTTATTACCGGTTTTGTCGACCGCGGTAATCCTGAAGTGATAGGTTGCACCCGGGTTCATATTGGAAAGTATTACCGAATGGTCGTAATTGTACAGAACCTCCTGCGGTGTAGAAAAATTATAATCAAGAGTCGATACACCGTATTTCAGCTGGCACATAGCCTCTTCGCTGGTTCTCCAGGAAACGACAACAGTAGTATCGGTTCTCTTCGATACCGAAACATTTACTGCCACAGGAAATGAAATATCGGTAAATTCGGCAACAACAGTTTTATCGGCGTCCATAAAAATCATAATTTCAGGCTCGATATCGGAGATATTACCGGAGACGTTTCCGGACCAGGAGGAAAATCTATAACCTTTAGCTGCGGCAGCGGATAATGTCACATTTTCTCCCGGCATATAGACACCACTTCCCGGGGTAACGTTACCGCCTTTCAATGGCTCGACTTTGACAGTGAGGTTGTAAGACAGGTTAGATGTTTCTGGTTCCTTTTCATATAGAGCGTAAGAAGGGAGTGTAGTACCCTGGTTTTTCCCGGACGATGAACAGCCGGTATAACCAGTCAACCCCACAACGATAGTGATAACAACGATTATCGATACTGTGACGCGTTTCATATCAATTCAATTTTCAATCAGGAATCATACCTGTATTATTTTAACCTATCGTTTAAGTGATTGTTAGTCGACAGAAACAGCCTGCATAAGCGTATGTACGGCGGGAAAAATCACTGAATACTAACCTCAAAGCACTAAACAAATACAAAACACAAAGGTTCAAATTAACAGCGGCAGGATCTGTTTTGTATTTTGAAATGAGATATTATTCAGGGTTTTGTATTCAGGTATTAGCATTTTATTTTGGTACATAGATATTCATAAACGCCACGGGATTGTCCCCTTTGCGGAAGACGATATTGCTGCCGGGCATATCTGCGGGAATATGGAATACCGTGGTGGAGTCGACTACCTGAATTTCTCTCTCTTGTCCGAGGTGTATTTCAGCTTCAGCGGTGAAGTCGGGTATTTTCTTCGGGTCGCCGCCCATCATGATGCTGAACCGGCTATAGCCTTTCATTTCCTCCGGCTGGGGTATAGTGACGGGCTTCTTCACGGTATAAAAGTAAATGTCGGCGTCCATTGCGTCGTGGTCTTTACCGATGAAAATCAGTTCGGTGCCGTAATCGGTCTTTTTAAATACCGGGTGCTTTATTACTTCATCATATCTGACTTGAGCAGTCTTTTCAGTATTGTCACCGGACTCATCTTCTTTTTCGTAACTGGACGACGGCATTACGTGTCCGAAGTAGAAAGGTCGGTCAACCTTTTTCACGTACACGGGGGCGTGCTGGAGTCCGGTCCGGAAATAGAGTACGGCGGTTTTATCGAAGGTCAGTTTCTGCCAGTCCTCACCGATGCCGATTTCCACCACCGCGCCGAGGTCTTCAGGATTATCCGGGTCGCTGCCGATGAAGTAGAGGAATTCGCCGAACGGGTGTGAGTGGGGCAGGTCCGGCATAACGTAGGGCGTGTGGACGCAACTGCAGGCGAAATTACACTCTACTTCGAGGTCTTTCCACTGTTCTCTTTCAACGTGGACAAACGGGTACTGGATTCGTTCAGGGATATCCAGCGACGTACGCGTCGCTTCCCGGAGGACATATTTTCCGTATTCAGGTTCTGCCATAGTTATACTCCTTACCGGTTACTAGAATGAATCTATTGTTGTCGAAATAACCCTGTAAAAAGAATTCTCCAGGTTATATCAGTCTATAAAAAGTTTGTCTAATATATAAATAAATCGAAAAAAGAGAGCAGCTGTTCAATAATAGCCGCCTTTCTTTCTCCTTTCTTCCAGGTCCCTGTTCTTCTCCTCTATACTTTTTTCCCATTCTACAGTTTGATTTTTCTCAATGTCCTCTCCGCTGCTATCTCCGGTTGAAACTGACGGAGGTTGGTTTACTATGGTTGTAACTAACTCCCGTTTCCCCGGTGTTTTGTAGGCTTGCCACAGAGCTATTGCGTAGAAGATAAAGTTGAAGAAACCGGAAGCATCGGAGAAATAATAACCGTATGCTGTAATGAAATCATCGAATGTAAGATTGCCATATTCACTTCCAAACTCTTCAATAAAATAATGATTCAGGACAAGATACTCGCTGAAAATGATGGCTATAATCGTTAACGAAACACTGAGATATTGCAGTCTTTCGCCACGCTTGTTCCCCGCACCCCATACTACACTCTTCCCGACCAACCATCCCATTAGAACAGCAACAAGACCAAACTGGATTTCAGTAAGAATGACGAAATAATACCAGATAATACCTGCTACGGCTGCACCTGCAATACCGGCGATAAAGGCAATCGGGTAATTTGGATTTAGTGTTTCTTGCTCCGGTCTGTCTTGAAATTGCTCGCTGCATTGTGGACATAGAACAGTCTCGATTTTCCCACTCTTTGATGTTTTCAGTATTGTGTATGCACCCAGTGAGTCAATCTTCTTTGAACATACCGCACATGTTAATGTTTCTTCCATCTTTACAAATCGAAGGACCGCTACTGGTAGTTGTTAATCCTCTTTTCAATTTCTTGAGCTATAGATTCCAGGGACACTTTATCCGTACTCCAGTTGAAGGAATACCCATAGTAGTAAACATGATTAATTCGGAAAAACAGCGTTTCCAGTTCGTATATAAATCCGTACGATTCTACACTTCCTATACCCAGCAGGGCCTTATCACCAATTTCGGGATGACTGATTGATATATCAGGTACCTCCAGGTCTATACCTTCTTCTTCGGCTCCGGCTTGAAGCGAATCGATTAGCATTGCTTCCGTGGCTGCTTCATCTTCAATCATGTTATCAAAACTGGCTGCCTCAATCCGGCTTTCAGTAATTCCGATAAAATGGTAGATAAGCTGAAGAGGTTCATCTTCAGAAAAGAAAACATATACTTCACTGGCGTCAGAGCCTAATTCCAAATCTTTGTTTGACAATCCTTCACTGGCGGCATCAAGTTCCTCGAAATTATCGGGAAGCAACAAAGAAATATCCAGAATATCTCTGGCATCGTTCAGTGATATCTTCTTACTGGTCGATGTTTGTTCTTCCTGCGAGGAGCCGGAGTTACACGAGAGAAGCGGAATTATGAGAAAAATCGCAACGATCGGCAGTAATCTTTTCATATTCAATACTCCAGATTGCCGTGAAAGGATTTACTATGGTTATTGAGTCTAATTTATCAAAGAAGGAATGTCAATATATGAGTGGCCTAGGCAGGTGGGAGTCTCTTGAGATGGTACAGAGATATACCAGGAGTGTTACCTTTCAGGATAGCTTGAAGTTTTATAAAGCTCCGTTAGGGTAGTTACTAAAATTTGTAGATACTGTTTGATATTAGTAATTCGGATTCTTCTCTATCACCTTTTGATGAGTTACAACTTCTACACAACACACGTAAATTATCACGCTTTAGGGCTAAATCCGGGTATTTACTCCTTGGGAGTATATGATCAACGGTAATATCACTTTTCTTATTGATACGCTTATGGCATTCAGAACATGTATGTCCTTCCTCCTTAATTACCAGTTCTCTCGTCTTTAACCATTCAGGGCTAGAGTAAAATAGCTTAGCTTCTTCTATTCTCTTTTTACGTTCATCAGCTAATTCCTTAACTCTAGTATTAATTTGTACTCCTCTCACCTTTCGAGGTTCATCTAGTACTCGGTCTATTAAATTCATCATTAAAATAGGTAATCCCAAAGACCAAACGAATATTACTATCCAAAACAAACCAGTATATTCTCTGGTGGGTATTACCGCATCGGATACAGCACGGGCAACGAAATAGCTGGTCATCGCGAAGAACAATATACCCCATCGATGTAACCATTCTCCTACTATAATCCGTTGACTCTTAGGTATCTCGTTTTCTGCTTTTTTACTCAAACGCTTCTCAACTTCACTGGTTACGACTATATTATCAGCTACAGCAATCAATACATTCTGCTCAGAACGTCTTTTTTGAGCTGCGCAGCTTCTACACAAACTACTGGTTGGCACGTATTTTACGTGCTTAATACGACCACAGTTTGAACATCGAAATGTTCGTCCTTCTGCAAGAGGACGTCTATAACGAGTCATAATACTCCTCTGAGCGTGGTAATACTCTATTCCCGTGATGGTTTGTTGTCAATGCCTGAACAAAGTGGTATGGGTTTGACCATTGTGGTTTAATTATTCCCAATCACTCAGAGTATTTTAGATTGATTTTACCGTCCTTGCGTCACGTGACCAAACCCTTGATATTTCCAAAGACCTAGCACGTTTCGTTCTGCATATTGTTCAAGTAAAAAGAAATCATCGGCATAGTAAATATCAGGGGGATATTTAGCACTTAGTGCATAACCAGTTGCTACTAGGATCGCATTTACCATATGATCATCTACCCAAACATATCTTAGTAGTCTTCCATATCGATCTGTGTTTGATATGTCTTTTTCAAGTAGTACAGTTCTTCCCGATACTAACTCGTCATTTGCATCAATAGCTTCGTAATAACCTTGTTCACCTCGTTCGGGTGTGTCGATACCTATGTACCTGACTCTGTAGATATCACCCGAGATTCGTACTTCGATTGTATCACCGTCTGTGACCTTTATGACTCTAGCTTTAGTTGTTTCACCCGAAGGTGAGTCTGGTAGCTCAGTATTGATTTCAGCTACTATATGATCAATTCTAGAAGTCTGATCACAGCTAATTGGAAAGGTAAAAACCAATACAGTTATAAATAGAAGAATTTTATATCTCTTTTTCATATGATACCTTGAATGGTGTTCTCGTATAATGAGTTTAGATAGCACAAGAATTAGAAGTCAATATACGAGCTTTGAATAAGACTAACATTCTCGTTAGTGATATAATGGCGGTAATCCTACCGATAAGCGGTGTACCGGGGATGCCCCGGATGTGAAAAAGCGCCTTTCAAAAAGGCGCTTTAATTAAAGGGTTGTGATGGTGCCCCCAAGCGAATTCGAATCGCTGTCTACACCTTGAAAGGGTGTCATCCTAGGCCTCTAGACGATGGGGGCATACCAGCAAATTATATCAGAGAACCAGCAAAACAGGCAATGCCGGTGAGTAATAATAACACTGAAAATACTAGTTCAGATGTAAAAAGACAGAGAGACTGGAAGAAGACAAGCCTCGATATATTTATGATTCTTCTGGTAATTGCCATTACCGTCTGCCTTTTTCTGTTCCGCTCCAAAGTATCCGAACTCGGTAACTACGGCTACCTCGGAGCTTTTCTCATCAGCCTGGTGGCAAACGCCACGATAATCCTGCCAATGCCCGGACTGGCGATACTTATCGTTCTCGGGAATACCTTTAATCCTTTCTTAGTGGCGTTATTCGGAGCTGTCGGTGGAGGGATTGGAGAGATAACCGGATATTTACTGGGAAGAAGCGGGAGGGCGATTACCTCGGATAACAAGTGGTATGCCCGGGCGGAATACTGGATGAAAAAGCAAGGTTTCCTGACGGTGTTCGCCTTTGCCTTACTGCCATTCCTGCCGCTGGATGTCGCCGGACTGATTGCCGGAGTTTCACGTTATCCGCTATGGAAATTCCTCGTTGCCTGCTCGCTCGGAAAACTGCTGCTGTATATTGCGATGGTATGTACGGGTGATTGGGGTCTGGACTGGCTGCGAGGGTGGCTGCTGTAAACTTCTTATAATATCATCTAAGAGTGACATTATCAACCGGAACGATGTTAATCTTGATTTTGATTTTATAATAAAGTATACTCGCTTTCGGTAAGATAATCCGCACTTATCCGCAAACATGTTATGTGTCACGGTCTTCGGAAATATTACCATCAATATTTATACAGTCTTTCGAGGTGCAAAATGAGAATACTGGGTATCGACCCGGGGACAATGTCTTTCGATCTCTGCCTGCTGGACGATAATGAAATTACGTTCGAAGACAGTATTCCTTCGACACTGGTCGCAGAGAAGCCGGAAGAGTTCGCTGCTAAATGCCTTGACTTGGACCTGGACGTGATGATAGCACCATCCGGTATGGGACTTAACAATCGGAAGCTCGAAGAACTTACCGAAAGAGAGATGTACGAGCTTATGATTACCAGAGAGGGCGAGGAAGTACCGGTGCTGGAAGGGATGAAAAAATTCCTGTCGATAGTAAGGGATGCAGGACTGGAGATATTCTTTCTCCCCGGTATAATACAGCTTCCGACCGTGCCTAAATGGAGGAAATATAACAAGATAGATATGGGTACGGCGGACAAGATGTGCATCGGCGCTATATCCGTGGAGACGGTATCGAGGAAAAAGGGAATCGGATATTCCGGTGTAAACCACCTAGTTGTGGAACTTGGCGGCGGTTATAACTCATTGATAACGATAGAAGGCGGCAAGATAATTAACGGGATCGGCGGTACTATTTTCCCGGGGCCTGGATTTATGAATTCCGGTGCGATGGACGGGGAAGTTGCTTATCTGCTGAATGGATTCGAAAAGGCTTTATTGTTCGAAGGAGGAGTAGGGTATATCGTCGATAACGGGAGCCTGAAGATAGAGAACTTTACCCGTGAAGCCTATCCGGATGCTTTCGATACGTTCGTAGAAGGTGTGCTGTTTGCCGTCTGCAGCCAGAAAGCGATAACGCCGACAGATGAAGTATACCTGTCAGGTCGGCTGACACGATTCGATAATATTTATCTGCCGGTAAAAGCGCGCTTGGAAGAGCTGGGATATACGGTTAATCCGCTACCGCGGCTCTCTCCCAGAACCAAAGAAGCCGCACAGGGATATGCAATAGTAGGGAATGGAGTATACGGAGGATTTTACGAACCCCTGGTAAAACATATGGAGATAGATAAATCGGAAGGTTCGATACTGGACTACGTGTACTGGAAGGAGCGACTGTGAGCGGACCGATATACATAGACTGGGTAATTACGAGTAAGTGCAACCTGAACTGCAGACACTGCGTAGGAATGGAAGAAGGGGAACTTACGCACGAAGAGGCAGTCAAGGTAACGAATGATATTATCGGACTTTCACCCCAGTGGGTGATACTGGAAGGCGGCGAACCGCTGATGCGTCCCGACCTGTTCGAGATAGGCAGGATGCTGCACGAGGCGAGAATCGATACTTATCCGATAACCAACGGCAATGCTTTCACCGATGAAAAACTGGACGAACTGGCAACGTTTTCACCGAAAATGCTTTTCAGCATCGACGGTGCAACCGCAGACGTATATGAGTATACGAAAACCGGGGCAAAATTCGATACCGCCCGGGAGTGGATGAAGAAGTGCGCCGACCGCGGCATATTCCACGGTATCACGGTCGTTTTATCGCGGTTAAATGCGGACCAGATCGAGGACCTGATACGCCTGACGGAAGAGCTGGGCGGGAAGAGGATAATATTCCTGCCGCTGAAACCATTCGGAGAGGACAGGACTTCAATCGAGTATTATGAGAAGAATGCTCTTTCAGCCGAAGAACAAGAAGCAGCCATTCTGAAGGCTTATAAATACAATACCAGCCTCGATATGTTTTACGATGAGCCTTTTCTCTGGAACATTGCCGCGAAGCACGGCATTTCATTGAATACCTCGGACAGCGGGATTACCATACCGGAAGTCCAGGGCTGCGCTTCTGCCTATTCCCTGTACATCCAATCGAACGGCGACGTACGACCCTGCATGTTCGCTTCCGAGCAGCTTACCTTCGGGAATGCAGCCAGAGAGCCGCTGGGTGAAGTGTGGCAGAGAATGCAGAACAGTGAGATTATTACCAGGTGGGTCGACCAGTCACAGAGGACCGGTGCCTGCGGTGAGTGCGACCAGTTCAATACCTGCCGCGGATGCCTGGCGCGTACCACCAGGCTTACCGGTGACCCGTTGAAATCGGACCCGTGCTGTCCTCTGGCGGGGGCTTGGGTAAAGAAATAACTGCGATACTAGAGGGCTAGCAGAGAAAGATACGGATTGCCGCGTCGTCCGCCTGCGGCGGACTCCTCGCAATGACCCGCCTGCGTTAAAACTTCGGCGGGTGAACTCTTGTATTCCTCTCTCAATTCCACCCCTGGTTTCCCGCCTGCGCGGGAATGACAGAGGAGAAGTAGCAGGAGAGTCGTATCGGGTTGTTTACCAGAAATCTACCGGTACGAAGCCTTCTATTTTCTGGATAGCCTTCCTGATATCGGCTTTTTCCTTCGTACTGCGTACCGGTTCGACCGTGGTGATTTTCTCTCCCTCTTCGTTAGAATCGTTCTGCCAGTCGACGATATATCCGGGCACGAGGGCGTATACCCAGTCGTCAGCTATATTGCAGCAGGCAGCTTCCATAATGACCTGGCCGGTTACATACAGAACCTCCCTGCCGTTATAAGGCAGTCTTGTTTCCTGCTGGGGTGTGTAGTAGCCGGCGATTCCGAATTCTATATTCTTGCCGGGTGTCAGGTGTGTATACCTGGTTGTGGCAGTCGTACTGACCATGGAAATGCCTGTCCTCTTAAGAATTCAGGTCTAGTCTACGGCGATTACTTCCTTAACCTCGGGAATTTCTTCTTTGAGGATTTTTTCGATACCCATTTTCAGGGTCATAGAAGCCATGGCGCAGCCGTCGCAGGCACCCTTCAGTTTGACCGATACGGTGCCGTCATCATCGACGCTTATCAGCTCGACATCACCGCCATCACGCAATAACATCGGTCTTACCATTCCCAGAATCTCTTCTACTTTCTCTTTCATCGAGATATCCTCCTTAAGTCCGCAGGGACTTATTTTCTGACTCAAGCTTATCATAAGCCGTTAATACGGTCAATTTGTACCACTATAATATGCGATTCAAGGAACCGATGATGTAACTTTTGTCATTACTGCCAGGTTTTACAATCCGGTTTCTTCGGGCACTCCGAGGACTATGTTCATATTCTGGACGGCGGCGCCGGAAGCTCCTTTACCCAGGTTATCATAACGGGCCGAGAGTAAAACACGGTCCTCGTTACCGAAAACAAATATTTCCAGGTTGTTCGTGTCGTTACAGTCGGTAAAGGTCAGGAACCCGTTCTTAAGGTGTTCATCAGCCGGGAAGGGCATCACCCTGATAAACTGCTCATCGGAATAGTAATCTGCCAGGACTTCCCGGATATCGGCGGCGGAGAGCTTCTTTTCAAGGTGACTCACGACAAGCGGGATAGAGATTATTTCACCCTTATAGACATTGACCACGGTCGGATTAAAGATTGGCGGTCGCGTTAATCCGGGGTATTTGGTCATTTCTGGGAGATGCTTATGGTCCAGCTTGAGAGAGTAGGGGCGGGGATTCCTGATATAGTCGGGAGACCCCTCGGTCTCATGATCGGCTATCATCGATTTACCGCCGCCGCTGTAACCTGCCACGGCATGCGTAGCGACCGGATAATCCGGCGAAACAATGCCCTGCGACACCAGTGGATAGAGCATCAGGATGAAGCCGGTGGCGTGACAGCCGGGTACGGAGATTCTCTTAGATTCTTTTATCAGGTCGCGTTGACCTTTTTTCAGTTCGGGCAAGCCGTAAACCCAGCCGTCGGCGACCCGGTGTGCCGTGGAACCGTCGATTATGCAGACGGACGGACTCTTTATGAGGTTAACGGACTCACGGGCAGCGTCATCGGGAAGGCAGAGAAAAGCTATATCAACGCTGTTAAGCAGTTCAGCCCGGGCTTCCGGGTCTTTTCTCTTTTCCTCCGGGATTTCGGTTATTTCGATATCGTTCCGGTCAGCCAGGCGTTCCCGGATTTTAAGGCCGGTTGTACCGTGCTGACCGTCGACAAATACTGTTTTTTTCATAAATATATCCTTTGAGATTAGTTCTCCAGCTTGGCTGCTCCTTCACAAACTGCTTCAAGCGAACTCAACTGTTCGCTGGTCCCCATTATTATCAGGCTGTCTCCTGCGGTTACCTTCTCTTCTCCGGAAGGATTAGCCAGCAGGCTGCCGGTCTTTTTGTTCAACGCAAGTATATTTGCCCTGGAACATCTGCGTATATCGTCTATCGTAAGCCCGTCCAGAGAAGACTTTGTATCAATAGCAACGTTTTCCATCTGCAGTTCGGGACCGCGCCGACGGCTAATGGTATCGAGAAAGTCCATCACGGTAGGGCGAAGGGCAAGCATCGCCATACGCCTGGCGCCGATGGCATTCGGTGAAACGATTCGGTTAGCGCCGATTCTTCTCAGTTTCTTTTCCGCTTCATGGTCGGACGCTCTTGCGGTGATGAACAGTGATGGAAAAAGACCACGGGCAGAAAGAGTGATATAGGTATTATCGATATCGGAGCCAAGCGCAGCGACAAGTCCCTTTGCCTTTTCTATCCCGGCTTCTTTAAGTACCTCATCGCTGGTCGCGTCTCCTTCGATAAACAGGTATCCCGCTTGTTCGGCACGGGAAGTGCATTCAGGTCTGTTATCGATAACAACGAACTGTACCTCTTCTTCCTTAAAGATATTGGCGATTTCTTCTCCAACTCTGCCGAAGCCGCAGAGAATGAAATGCTCCTTTAGCTGTGTAATCTTATTATCCATTCTTCTCCTCCCCCATGTGGCTCCGAGATTGCCTTCGACAATATACGTAATTACCCCGGTTAAGGCATAAAACGCTCCGCCCATCCCGCCCAGAATCAGGAAGATGCTGAAAATTCTCCCTCCTTCCGATAGAGGGTGAACCTCACTGTAGCCAACCGTAGTAATAGTAGTTATGGTCATAAAAATAGAGTCGAGCACAGGCCAGCCTTCGATAATCATATAGCCTATCGACCCTATAACTATTATAGCTACAAGGGCCAGGATTCCCCAGATGACCTTTCGCTCCGCTTTCATATCACTCTGCCTGTACGGGGTAGCCGTGTAAAAAATAATATCACAGCCCGTTGATATTTCCAAAGAATCGGTGCCGAAAGAGCGGTTCTGTAAAAAATGTGCATCAAATCGAAAGATACTTCATTTGATAGTGTCCTTCGTAGAATGATATAATTACAAACGAATATTTTGTGAGGAAAGCGGGGGGACAAAGTCCGTTCTGGACTTAGCCTCCCCTTTAGTTTGGAAAGGTTGGGAGAGGAGGAGGTGAGGTAGATGAGTTTTTCTTATCAGGAAGCTCTGGATTATCTGTACAGCTTCATTGACTACGAAACTATGCCCAGGCCCCGTGACGCGGAACATTATGACCTGAGGCGCATGGATGAACTGCTGGAAAGGCTGGGTAACCCGCATCTAAAAGCCAGGACGGTCCATATTGCCGGGACCAAGGGGAAAGGCAGCGTTGCTGCGATGATATCATCCGTCCTGACGAAATCAGGTTATAAAACGGGGCTGTACACCTCTCCGCATCTCCACTCTTTTAACGAGCGAATCAGGGTAGACGGAGTATTAATAAAAGACGAGGAAGTGACCGCACTGGTCGAACATCTCCAACCGGAAGTGGATGCGGTAAACAAAAAAGCAACCTACGGTAAGCTGACAACGTTCGAATTAATCACCGTACTCGGTTTTATGTATTTCGACTTGAAGAAAACAGATTTCCGGGTCATCGAGGTCGGGCTGGGCGGCAGACTGGATGCGACTAACGTCGTACAGCCTGATGTAAGCGTGATTACGACGATAGGCTTCGACCATATGGAAGTCCTGGGAAATACGATAACCGAAATAGCAACTGAGAAAGCAGGAATTATAAGGCAGAATGGTGCCGTTGTTTCTTCATTGCAGGTCGAGGAAGCCGGAAGAGTAATAGAGAGGATATGTGCGGAGCGTAAAGCTGAACTGATTATGGTGGGTCGCGATGTGACTTTTCAAGGTCTGGACTACAGCCCGGAAGGACAAAAGTTAAGGGTAAGCGGTACAAGAGACGCATATGAGCTGGTCATTCCGCTGATAGGTGATCACCAGCTGGTAAATGCGGCTGCCGCAGTCGCAGTTCTCGAGGTACTCGCAGGAAAAGGATTTCATATCACGAAAGGAAGTATAGCAGGGGGGCTGGCAGAAGTGAACTGGCCGGGACGTCTGCAGGTACTGAGTTCAAAGCCGCTGTTGATAGTGGACGGCGCGCACACTCCGGAATCGGCACGCAGGATGCGAGAATCGCTCGAAAAGTATTTTACGTTTGACGGGGCTGTATTAATCATCGGCTGTTCGTCGGATAAAGATATACCAGGGATAGCGAAGGAACTTTCGCCGTTGTTTGGCAAAGCGGTTGTTACGCGTTCTATTCATCCACGGTCGATGCCCGCGGAAAATATTGTCGAAGAGTTTCGCGGCAGAGGCGTAGAAACCGTGGAGGTAGAGGATTTTACAGAAGCACTTCCCGCGGCTCTATCGCTTGCCGGGGAAAATGACCTGATTTGCGCTACCGGTTCCCTGTTTATTGCGGCGGGGATAATAGAGGAGGCGGAAAAACAGGGACTAACCATTTAATACACGCCAGGATATTTATTCAGTTTGGACGATTCAGGTAATTCCATTCAGAGAGATACCAGGCATGATAAGGACTGGACGCAGGGCAGCGTAGTCCACAATCTGTGGTCTCTTTCCTGGCCGCTTATGATAGGCGCCAGTCTTAACCAGATAGGCCCGACTATCGATATGATATGGGTCGGCAGGTTAAGTTCGGCTACAATCGCCGGTGTTGGCGTAGGCGGTATGGCGGTGATGATGATGAACTCGCTGACGATGGCGCTGTGCATGGGTGCCAGGGCGATCATAGCGCGGCATATCGGAGCAGGTGATGAAAAAGGTGCCATCCATGCAGCCAGACAGACGTACCTGGTGGGTATTATTTTTGCCCTGATTATGGTTCCGGTGGGGTTGTTTCTTGCCGAGCCTATTATGAATATATTCGGAGTTGAGGAGGATGTAGTAACCGAAGGGACGATATATCTGCAGGTGCTGCTGTCAGGTTCGGGGGTGATGATTCTATGGACGATGACCGAGAGTATCATGCAGTCGTCGGGCGACAGCATGTCGCCGATGAGAATCGCCGTGCTGTTCAGGGTAATCCATGCAGGTCTCTGCCCGGTACTTATTTTCGGCTGGTGGATATTCCCGGAGATGGGTGTCAGAGGTGCGGCATTGACGAATATTTTCACGCAGGGTTTCGGTCTGATCCTGGGATTCTGGGTACTTTTCTCAGGACGGACCAGGCTGCATCTCAATCTGGATAAATTGAGAGCGGACGCGTCGATGATATGGCGAATCATAAAAATAGGAATTCCCGTGGCGGTAAGCGGTATGCAGAGAAGTCTGGGGGATATGATAATAATGTGGTTGATAGTTTCATTCGGCACCGTCGCCGTTGCCGGGCATACGGTATGGCAGCGTATTATGATGTTTGCGATGATGCCGGCGATGGGATTCGGTACTGGTGCCGCCGTGCTGGCGGGACAGAACCTCGGCGCAAACCAGCCTGACCGTGCCGAAAAAAGCGGCTGGATGGCGGCGGGAATCGTCCAGGCGTGGATGTTACTTTTTGCCCTGGTAATCCTTATCTGGGCGGAAAAACTGATAGGCATATTCGGACCGGAGCCGGATGTAGTGGCGATGGGCGCCGATTTCCTTAGGATCGGGACTGCCGGGATGCTGCTGTTCGGGCTCGAACCCGTAATGATGTCGGTCTTATCGGGCGTCGGTGATACCATACCACCGATGATAGTTACGGTGGGAACTTTCTGGGTATTCCAGATTCCGCTTGCTTTCGTATTATCGAAATATACCGGATTCGGTGTTTACGGTGTCAGGTGGGGAATGGTTATCGGTATGCTGGCTTCCGCTATCTTTATGGGCGTGTATTTCAAGACAGGAAGGTGGAAAAGAAAGCAGGTTTAGTGACGGAAAACTACGACGATATTGATTTAACCGAAGATACAAGGGGTCTGCAATTCACCGGCGGCAGGTTCGACAGAGACTGGACACAGGGCAGTCTGGTAAAGAACTTGCTCTCGCTGTCGTGGCCTATGATAGTTACCAACACCTTTATGATGCTGGGCCCTACCATCGATATGATATGGGTTGGTAAACTGGGTTCGGCAGCTATTGCCGGTGTCGGTGTCTCCGGTATGGCGGTAATGCTGCTGAACTCGATGATGATGGGTCTGGCGCAGGGGATGCGTGCCGTCATTGCCAGATTTGTGGGAGCACGAAATTTCGAGGGTGCCGGTCACGCAGCCCGTCAGGCTTTCGTCATATGTGCAGCTTTTTCTTCCGTAATGGCGATAATCGGTATGTTTTTCGCCGAATCGATATTGGTAATGCTGGGCCTGGAAGCCGACGTAGTTGCCGAAGGGGCGGTGTACCTTCGAATACTGTTCGTGGCTTCGATTTCAATGTCTTTCCGTATGATGATCGAAGGTATTATGCAGGCTTCGGGCGATACCGTCAGCCCGATGAAGATGACGGTGGCATTCAGAATTATACATGTTATACTCTGCCCTTTCCTAATCTTCGGCTGGTGGATATTCCCGGAGATGGGAGTCAGCGGCGCCGCTTTGACAAATGTGCTTGCCCAGACTATCGGTATGGCAATTGGTATGTGGTACCTGTTCAGCGGCCGCACCAGGGTACAGATATCATTGAAGGATTTCAGGCTTGATTTGTCGATGATATGGCGGATCATCAGGATAGGACTACCGGCATGTATTTCGGGTCTGCAGAGAGGTGCCACGCAGATGATAATTATGTGGTTCGTCGTGCCATTCGGTACAGCAGCGGTCGCAGCCCATTCGCTGAACCAGCGAATAGAGATAATGATGCTAATGCCTTCATTCGCGCTGGGAATGGCGAGCGGTGTGCTTTCGGGACAGAATCTCGGCGCGGATCAGCCGGACCGGGCGGCAAAGAGCAGCTGGATGGCGGTGGCGATGGTCGAAGGAATTATGCTTGTGTTCTGCCTGGTGATTATATTTGCGGCGGAGTATATAGTGCAGATTTTCAGTATCGAACCCGAAGTAGTCCGAATTGCATCTACCTACCTGAGGATTGGTATTGCGGGATATATAGTTCTCGGTTTCGTGGCGGTGCTGATGAATTCCCTGTCAGGTTCCGGTGATACTATGCCGCCGATGATAGTTGCTGTGTCGACCGTTTTACTCGTGACACTGCCGATGGCATTTTTCCTCTCGAAATATACATCTCTCGGTGTCTTCGGAGTCAGGTGGGCGATGGCGTCCGAAATGGTTGTCCAGGCGATTATTTTCACGATATATTTCAGGACCGGAAAATGGAAAACCAAGTATGTATAGACACGGTTGATTTTGGATTTGCTGGCCGAGAAGGAGTAACCTTAGGGTATGGATGATGAAGGCGGTGATATCGGGCAGAGTAGGGCCGACAGGGACTGGACGCAGGGTAGTGTATTCCGCAATCTATGGTCTCTTTCCTGGCCGATGGTCATAACCAACAGTTTCATGATGCTGGGCCCCACCATAGATATGATATGGGTCGGTAAACTTGGTTCCGCGTCAGTAGCCGGCGTAGGTGTTTCCGGCATAGCGGTGATGATGGTAGGTGGAGCGATGATGGGGCTGGCTATGGGAATGAGAGCGGTAGTTTCCCGTTATATCGGCGCTGGCGATATCCGCGGTGCCGTTCATGCAGCCCGGCAGGGCTTCACCTTAAGCGCCAGTTTTGCCGTAACCATGGCGCTGATCGGTATATTCCTCGCCGAAAAGATATTGCTTATCTTCGGGCTTGAACCCGAAGTTGTTTCAGAAGGCGCGGCATATATGCGGATACTGTTCGTCGGTATGATTGCGATGTCATTCCGGACAATTGCCGAGGGTATTATGCAGGCTTCCGGTGATACAGTAAGTCCGATGAAAATCACCATAGGATTCAGGCTTTTTCATATCGCCTTATGTCCTTTTCTCGTTTTCGGCCTGTGGATATTCCCGAAAATGGGTGTGAGTGGCGCGGCGGTAACCAACGTTGCTTCTCAGACTATCGGCACTGCTTTAAATTTATGGTTCCTCTTCAGCGGTCGTACCCGACTTAAACTGGACTTGAAGGATTTCCGCATCGATTTCAGGATGATATGGCGGATAGTCAGGATAGGATTTCCGGCTCTCATGTCCGGTCTTCAGCGGAATCTCAGCCAGTTTGTCGTTATGTACCTGGTGGCACCTTTCGGCACTGTAGCGGTTGCATCCCATACCATAAACCAGCGAATAGAAATGATTATGATGATGCCGGCGATGGCTTTCGGGATGACCAGCGGTGTACTGATGGGGCAGAACCTGGGAGCAGGCAAACCGGAAAGGGCTGGGAAAAGTGCCTGGCTTGCTATTGGGATGGTGGAAGTATGGGTGATTATTGCCTCCTTGATTATACTGTTCTGGGCGGAAAATATCGTCAGTATATTCAATTCGGAGCCTGAAGTGGTTGAAATGGCTTCGATGTTTCTGCGTATCGCCGCGGCGGGATATTTCGTACTGGGATTTCAGGCGGTTACTGCGAATTCTCTGACCGGTGCGGGAGATACTATGCCTGTTATGATTACTGCAATAATAACGACCTGGCTGATAACTGTGCCACTGGCATTCTTCCTGCCGAAGTGGATACCTGAACTGGGTGTATACGGCGTGCGGTGGGCAATGGTTTCCGGTGTAGTGGTACCGGCGATAGTACTGACGATTTACTTCAAGATGGGGCGGTGGAAGCGGAAAAGGGTATAGAAGATACGAAGAATATCACCGAAGGATTTTTCCTCCGGTGATATTCGGCAGCTGCAGTCAGTTATCAGGGTATGAGGTCGAACTGAGTGGACCTGGCTTCTTCGGGGAGCATGTTACCCAGGATTTTCTCCATAGCCATGGTGTGGCTGCAGGTTTCCCAGGTGGAGAAGAAATGGCAGGTGCAATGCCACGCGCCGTTGCGATAAGAAGTCTCATAATTGTCGTTTTCCCCGCGGAAACTGACCGTTAATTCGGAGAAGGTTATCCTGTCTTTTTCCTCTGCATACCGCTTGGCTTTCTCTATTTTGCCTATCAGGCTTGACTGCATCAACGCACCTCCTGTAAATAAAAAACGCCGACTATTCCAGCCCGGCGTAATTTTCTAATCCAGCTTTAAAAAACGTCTTCAGAGTCATCCTATATACTACCCCTCTGAATATCCTTGACTAATATAATTCTACCCCATTTTTACCTGAAAGTCCAGAAAAAAGGAGGGGCCCTAAAGTTCACTCTTGGTTGTGCGTAGTGCCTAGTAAGGGTATAATGCCTTTACTGACTCTAAGGTACAGGGGTGAACAATGCGTACTCCTACTTTTCTACTATTATTTTGGGAACGCCTTAAAAATCCTGTCTATTCTATTCCATCATCAATTCTTTTTGTCATTACAGTTATTCGTTTTGTTGCCTTTGGTCTACTCGAAGAATTGTTTTTCGATAAGCTTATTCAGGGGTGGACTATGGCAGAATTCATAAGCTATATACCACTAATATTATTGGTTTTAATATTAAGTTGGATAGCATATAAAACCAAGAAAAACTATTGGGATGATTTTTCAAAGCAAATAGAAATAACACTCGATAGTATGAACACAAGAATGATGCAGATAGAAAAAAGAGCCGAAAAAAGAGAAGTAAGCATTGAAGAAATACAAACTGCTACGAAACTAATAGCTAACGAACTAAACATAGTAAAATTTGGAGATTGGGGGAAATTTATTGATGATTTTAGAAAGAAACTTGGACTGGAAGCCCCCAGTCTTCCAGAAGATGAATACGAAGTCGAAAGAATAGCAGGACTTTTAGCTAATTATAAGAATCTCGTAGATGTAGATAAACAGTGGACATTTGATGATGTGAAAATCGTTGCTGGCTGCCTGGACAGCGTACATATTGGGGTTGAGGAAGAACGAGATAAAGATAAGAATTGGAATAATAATTTCAATAAGTTACTTCGATTGAAAAGGGCTTATTACGATACAAGACTTGATGGAATTATCGATAGACATATTGTAACTTCTTACGTGATAGCATCATTTACTCTATATAAAACGTATTCACGGGTATATGAAGAAGATAAATACTTATTCTATCTCTATAAACGTTTTATAGCTAAAACACAAGACTTTGAAAGAAAATATAAAGATAGAATGAATGACCTAACAAAAACGGTATTAAGGCGAGTAGCTTTAATTAAATATTTCCATGATTTTGATGTTCAGCATAAGGGGAAAATTAAATGAGTTTCATTCGTGCTAAAGAAATACCACCACGTTCAGGAAACTGGTATGACTACGAAGTAAGAAGCGTTAGACGTGGTAATAAAGTGATTCAGGAACATATCCGGTATATTGGTAAATCCGGTAAGACTACTGGTAGAATGAATGTCTTACCGGTAATCGTTAAGGGTGATGGTATTGTTACAGGTGCAGAGTCAAAAGTTACCTGTGTACATTGTGGTAATGACCATACTCGAAAATACGGGACATATAATGGTGAACAGCGTTATTGGTGCAATGACTGTAAACGTAAATTCTCTAATGATGGTTCGATCCCGAATATGAAAACACCTGCCAAACAGATAGCTTCCGCAATGGGTATGTATTACGGCGGTATGCCGTTAGACGCTATCCAGCAACAATTCAGGCAAGACTATGACCTGGATATGAGTGAAAGTAACTTCTGGAATTGGGTAGATAGATTCACTAAAGAAGCTGTAAAACAGAGTGCTAATTTTAAGCCTGTAGTCGGTAATACGTGGATAGCCGATGAAACCTATATGAAATTGGGTAAGAGTAAAGTTTACTTTTGGGACATCATAGACGCTGATACCCGATACTTACTTGCCACACACGTATCATTTTCACGTAGTGGGAGAGACGCTAAGGCGTTAATGAAGAAGGCTGAATCGAGAGCCGGTAAAACTCCAAAGGTAGTCGTAACTGACAGGCTAAAATCTTATCTGGTGGGCATAGAAGAAGCGTTCGGGGCTGATACCACGCATAAGGCTGGCGGTCCCTTTAAGGTGGAAGCCAATACAAACCTGATAGAGAGATTCCATAAGACACTCGAACAAAGGACACGGGTATTCCAGAAGTATCAAGACCTGAAACATATCAGGCTATTAACAGGCGGTTGGCTGATAAACTACAACTTCTTCAAACAACACGAGAGTATCGGTAACATCCCGCCTGCACAGGCTATGAGTAAGACTGTACCATTCAAGGACTGGCGGGACGTGGTACGTGATACAAACGTTATACCGGAAACAGAGTATCAGGTTACTAAACACTCAAATCCGACTGCCGTAACATTAACGCCATTGCATGAAAAAATATACGGAGGGAAAGACTAAATGTATAAAAGACCAATATCCCGTTTTTTTGAATTATACAACCCTACTACACATAATCTACAAATTTGGCTCGCAGTTCTCGCATTTATACTTTTTATATTTACATTAATATTTGATATCAGGAACGGCGTATTATTTTTAATGGATAATCGTATTATTGAATTTATTGTATTTTGGTGGGTTGTTGCGTCAATCTTTATTCTATTATCGGTATTTTCTTTCTGTAGTTTACTTTGGGTTTTCTTTAGTTCATTTAGAAAACGAGAATGTATTCCCGCAGATATATCTGAAATCTCTATTGATGTTCTTGTAAGTAAAGTAAAAAACCTTGAAGAGTTGGCAGACAAAGTAAACAACGCAATGGAAATAATTAAAAATAATAACGATGTTGAGTAGTAGTGCCTAATGCATGAAACCACGATTGAACTTTACCGGAGGGGCGGTAGTGGGATTAGTTTGAGGAAAGAAAAACAAATACGTGTTAATGTATGGGAAACTTGGTATTAAACTGAAATAATAAGTAAGAAGGTGCTTATAGACGAAACATCTTCTTACTTCGAGACTAAATCGGCAGAAAAACTTAGTATTATAAAAAGGGGTGAAATATGATAAGAATTCATAGGAGAAAGGATAGTTCAGCAAAAGCCTTTTTCCCTCTCCCACTCACGTGCCACTTCCTCTGATACCTTCACGCCAACTTTCCTGATAATACTTTTGGGGTAATTTAGTTTGTGTTCTTGTTTACGTCTCTCAAAATTGGTTGTAATACCTCCATGTACTACCTTACCCTTTACGTGAACTTTATACCTTTGATAAGGTCTTTTGGTACCCATCAGGCACCTCCTTTTTTGATTCATCGAACGGATATATTGCTCGACCTTCCATAGATATAATCAATAACCAACTCCATGACTCACCTATCGTGGAGATACACAAATAGAAATTTCCTATATTATTTATTCTCCCTTAATAATACGTTCTGCTTCTTCAACAGCAGATTTGTAATCTGTATCATCCTTCAATTCGATGTTTGGTAATGTCATGGTCAATTGACCTTTTTGTAAATACATTAAATCCTCAATGTCTTTTCGTGACAGAGGCAATTCAGCAATTATTTGTTCTGGAGTTCGTACCTTTTCTTCGGTTATAAGGTTAAATATCCTACGTAATACAAGCGGGCGTTCAACTGGTAATTTGTCGTCTAAAGGCTCTTCCTTTCGCCAACCTCTTTGGTTATAGTTAATCCACAATTTGCGATAGTGTTCATCAGGGATAAATCCTAGATCATAGGTTCTTTTTATTAACACTCCGATTGATACCAGCCATTTGGGTTTCATAGTCTGAAATGCATTTAATGTTGGTAAACTGAAATCTTCCGCGAATTTATTCATGGGTACTAAAAATGCCGATGAAAAACGATTAGCTTGTTGCTCGAGTATTTTAAATTCTGAATTATTTCTTAATTTACGCTCATTAACATTTCGATGTAATATTATGTGACCAAGTTCATGTCCTGCATCAAATCTTGAGCGAACAGCTGATTGCTTATCAGCACCAAGAATGATATATGGGGTTCCATCAAAACACACAGGAAAGTTACTGAAAGCATCTAAAGTGGGTGACTCAAGGTTTATTCTCGTAACAATAAACCCGTTATTTTCAAGTAGGAGTACAACGTTACTTATCGGCCCATCACCTAATCCCCACTCTCTTCTTACTTGGATCGCAATATTTTCGATATCATCATCGGAAAGTTGAAGTGGATTTTGAGGAATATCTATTTTAGGTAAATTAACCTCTGGTAATGTAACAAACTGCCGCAAGTAGGGAACAACAATTTCATAAAGCCATTTCATTCGGCTTCTTCCGCGTCCCCTATCTAATTTAGTTGCAGCATTCTGAGCCCTAAAGAATATAGCGTTATTATTCGTTTGATTAATCGGTCTAAGGAAAAATGACACTGGTAAGTTTAATATATTAGCTATCCTCTGCATTACGTCAGGTTGGGGACTCGCATCGCATGATTCATACAAAGATACGGCTTGCCTAGTAACAGCTAGTAAATCAGATAAAGCAGTCGCAGTTAATCCTCTAGCTTCCCGGGCTTCCTTAAGACGGTCACCAACAAATCCTGGTGTTCCCTTCATTTAGATTGCTCCTCAATATTAAGTTTCAATTGAGTAGTAGCCATATCAGGTATAATTTCAATACCTTTACTATAAAATGAACTTACAACATGTGGATATTCATCAAATAGGTTTATCCTGTCGAGATATTCCGAACAATTGTGATTAGGGAATGCAATGTGTACAAAAGCGGGTAATTTGGGATTGTCGACAGCTGGTCCGTGAATGATAAGTGCATATATGATGCCTTCTTCAATTGTCATTAATTGATCAAGTTCAAAAACACCCTTTTCAATGTTTTCACTAAAACTAATCTGACTGCTTGCATATCTATTGCGGAATAATGAGTCTCTCGGTGTGGTTGAGGGAGTATTCACGGATGACGCTGTCATTCTAATATTACCGTACGATACTAGAGTATATTTCCAGCCACCTGTACTATTTACATGAGTAGATGCAGCTAGTCCTTGGTATTTATTATGAAGTGATAGCAGTGCGTTATCAATATGAGCAATACGATTATGGGGGTAAACGTTACTCTGAGGGCCGGATTGTAATTCCTGTGCTCTCATAAAATCAGAGTTCTTCTTATACCCTAACAACACTTGGCGAAGAAGATCTTCGCAACCATCTTCTGGAAATATTGAGAGGAAATAATTTTTATAATCGCCCATGATTTCTCCATATATATGATTGTTATACTAGTTAAATATTTTATATAAATCGTATAAATTTGTCAAGTATGCAGTCTCTTAGTATCTCTTATTTTGAGAAAAAGATTATTCGTTTTTGCGTGTAAATTGTTCTATCAATAATGTTACGGTAGAATGTTGAGTGGAGATTAGAAATTGAAGGTTCTATTACAGCGAGTAACCGGGGCATCGGTAAGTATCGACGGTGAAGAAGTCGGCAGGATAGGGCAGGGGCTGGTTGCTTTTGTCGGGGTTGCCGAAGGAGATTCGGAAAGCGATATCGATTATCTGGTACCGAAGATGATGGGGCTGCGTATATTTGCCGATGAAGAAGGAAGGTTTAACATTTCGGTTACCGATGTCGGCGGCGAACTGTTATTGATAAGTCAGTTTACGCTTCTTGCCGATACCAGAAAGGGAAAGCGTCCGAGTTTCACCGAGGCGGCACCGCCGGAGCAGGCCGAACTCCTGTTCGAACAGTTCGTTGAAAAGACCCGGGCTGCGGGTCTCAAGGTGGAGACCGGGCGTTTCCAGCAGTATATGCAGGTTGAGATACATAACGACGGGCCGGTAACGGTGATGCTGGACAGCCGGGACAGGCTGCGGAGCAGACGTGACAAATAGTCGATCGAACTGGGATTCTCACTGGGAACAGGAATCACAGCGGGACTACTGGCAGGAGCCGGCTAAAGAGGTTATCAGGCTTAAAGATAGGCTGGACAGCCGGAAAATACATGATGTTCTCGATCTCGGGTGCGGCATCGGAAGACATACCATATTATTTGCAGAATCGGGTTTTAACGTAACGGCGGTAGACGATTCACAAAATGCCCTGGATATACTCAGCCGGAAAGCATCTGAAAAGGAACTCCACATCGACTGTATCAGGGGCTCTTTTACCGAAGAAATATTTCCTAAAGATTCGTTCGACCTGGTAATGGCTTATAATGTTCTTTATCATGGATACCGGAATGATTTTAACAAAGGGGCAGGGCTTGTTCATAAATACCTCAGACCGGCGGGGCTGTTCTTTTTCACCTGTCCGACCCGGCGTGACGCGAAATATGAAAACGGCGAGAAAATGGCTGAAAATACGTACAGGCCTTTGAACAGTGTTCATCCCGGAGATATTCACTATTTCGCCGATGAAGGTGATATCGCAGATTTTCTTAGAGACTTCAACAGCTATTCACTCGATGTAGAGGAACACTACTGGGATAACAACGGCGTTATGCAGTTCAGTTCAAGCTGGTGTGTGCTGGCTGACAAATAAGTTTATTGCAACCCCTTGCAATAGTCTGCGGGTTCTGATATAGTTATTCCAAATTTCCTGATAAAGGTAAGTTCAGGTGGAATTTCACAGGGATACCGCTGGTCAGTTAAGCCGTCAGGGATACAGAATAACACCCCAGCGAATGATGATACTGGACAGTATCGAAAACAGCAACGCGCATATAACCGCAGAGGAGATTTACGCCCAGGTAATCGAGAAATATCCCAGGGTAAATATATCCACGGTATACAGGACGCTGGATCTGTTGAAACATCTCGGGCTGATATACGAAATAGATCTCGGAGAAGGAAAGGTCGGCTATCACCCCGAGAATAAAGGCCACCATCATCACCTGATCTGCCGGAAATGTAATTCGGTTATCGATATCAACGAATCGGCGCTGTTTTCGGTAAAAGCCGTCCTGCTCCAGGCCTTCGATTTCGATGCCGATTTGAAGCACCTCGCTCTGTTCGGACTGTGTCAAAAATGTAAAAAGGGATAATTTTTTGCCCTTATTAAATGCAAATAGTTGCAATAAGCACGATAGCCTATCAAGGGCTGGTTTGAATACTCGGAAAAAGTATCTGTTAAAGATTTTGTTCGGGAGGTTAATATGAACGTAAAAAAGATATTTCTTGTATTAGCAGCAGCACTTATCGCAGCGGGTATTTTCGTTACTAGCTGCGATAAAACGGAGACTGCCAAACTGAAGGTGGTCACGAGCACGTCACACCTTGAGCAGCTTGTGGAGAGAATCGGAGGAGAAAAAGTAGATGTGATAAACATCGTGCCGCCGGCTTCACATCCGGGAGATTTCGACGCCAGTCCCGGAGATATCAAGAAGCTGGCTGATGCTGATTTATTCCTCTGGCATAACTGGCCGGGCGAAGTTTACGTACCGGCATTGATAGAGTCGGCCGATAATGAGAACATGGAAGTCATAGCTATTGAAATAACCGGAAGCTGGATGACACCTCCGGTACACCTTCAAGCGATAGATAAAGTAACCGACGTCCTGAGTCAGGCTGACAGTGAGAATGCAGCGGAGTATCAGAGAAATGCCGAAGAATACAGAAAGGAAGTCCAGGCTGCGGAAGAGGACGTAAAGGAAATGCTTTCCGGGAAAAATCTGTCTGATATAAATGTAATCTGTGCCGGGTGGCAGGCCGGTCTCGTCGGATGGGCGGGATTCAATATCGTGAAAACGTACGGCTTACCCGTGCCGCCGACGCTCAGTGAAATCGAAGAGCTTATTATCCTGGGTAAAGAAGAAGGGGTGTCACTGGTTGTCGACAATCTGCACGATAACCCGGACGCGGGAAAACCGATAGCCGATGAACTCGGCTGCGAAAGAGTGGTATTATATAATTTCCCGGGCGTGGATGAGTCCACTAAAACCTGGATAGATACTTTCAAGAAGGATATCAGCCTTTTACTGGAAGCCGTGTCCGGAAAGTAAATCCGCCGGATATACGCAGCAGGAACATTATGGCAGATGCCGTCATAAAAATTGAAGATGCGGTGGTGTCCTACCGCGAAGACGTCGCCCTGCGCGGCGTATCGATTGAAATATACGCGGGAGAATTCGTTGGAGTAATCGGTCCCAACGGTGCCGGAAAAACAACGCTGCTGACAATAGTGAACGGACTTGGAAAACTCGTCAGCGGCAGAGTGACGGTACTGGGTAATCCCGTATCTTCCGGTAACGGACATTCGCTGCGAAAAAGAGTCGGTTACGTCGCCCAGCTGGAGAACATCGACCCAAGGATGCCGATGCGGGTACGCGAAGTGGCGATGATAGGGCGGTACGGCGTCCTGGGACTATTCAAGCGACCGGATAGTAAAGACTGGAAAATAGTCGACGAGATGCTGGAGCTGGTAGGGATGTCCCATCTTGCCGACAGACCGATAGGACATCTCTCCGGTGGCGAGCAGCAGCGGGTTGCCATAGCCAGATGCCTGGCGCAGGAGCCCGAATTATTTCTGCTGGACGAACCGACCGCTTCACTGGACTGGAAAGCCCAGACGGAATTACTGGAGCTGGTGAAACGCATACACGATACGCGTAAACTGACCACCCTTTTCGTTACCCACGACCTCGACGCGATGCCGCACACCTGCGACCGGGTAGTGCTGATGAAGGACGGCCTTATAGTTGGCGACGGCTCTCCGGAGAAAATGATATCCGCGGATAAGATAAGCGACCTGTTCGGAATTACCACGTCGGTCATAAAAGAACGCCAGCCGCATATACACAAGGACGGGCATACACACGAAGAGGAGCCTTAACGTGGACTTTTCGATATTCGGATACCAGTTTATGCAGAATGCGGTGTTATCCGCATTCCTGGGAGGTATTGCCTGCTCGGTTATCGGTGTCTTCGTGGTATTGATGCATATGCCGTTTATCGGCGTGGCGATGTCACACGCGGCTTTTGCCGGAGCGCTGATAGGGTTATGGCTCGGCATAAATCCCCTGCTGACCGCGCTTATATTAAGCCTGGCAGCGGCGGCGGTCGTCGGCCCGCTTGCCGACCGGGGAGAACTCAGTCCCGAGACTTCACTCGGGGTGATTTTCTCGCTGATGCTCGGCCTGGCTTTTCTCTTTATGGGGTTGATGCCATACGCGAGAGCAGGAGCGATGGAACTCCTCTGGGGAAGTATCCTGACGAACACGACGGGCGATATAGTTATCCTGGCAATCGTGACCGTAGTAGTCGTGGGGCTCGTCATCGTATTTTACAAGGAGATACAGGCTACAGTGTTTAACCGGGGTATCGCCCTGTCCGTAGGACTTCCGGCGACATTGATATTGTACGGAATACTTTTTCTTACCGGGGCGACAGTTACAGCCAGCCTGCGTTCGATCGGCGGCCTGCTGATATTCAGTCTTATTCTCAACCCCGCTGCCGCTGCCTATCAGCTTACCTACAGTATGAAGAAGATGTTTCTGCTGGCGGCGGTATTCGGAGTCCTTTCCGGCTGGTCGGGGCTGCTTTTCTCTTACCTTTTCGATATTCCCAGCGGGGCTACTATAGTTATAACATCGTCGCTGATATTCATGGTGGCTGCGATTTTCTCACCCAAGAGAAAAGTCAAGGGCTGGAAGGGGATGCTGCCGGTAAACGGGCAATCCGGGATAGAAGAAGAAAAGCGGGAACCAGGCGAATAATATATTTTCGAGAGAGGGCACCGATGCTCAGAGAATATTTTAACAGCAGGGCCGATATCTGGGATGAAAATATCGCCGAGAAAGATACGAATAAGCTGATACAGATGGCTGGGAGGCTGGAACTAAAGCAAGGTTACGTTGTCCTGGATGTCGGTACCGGCACAGGCGTGTTTCTGCCATACCTGCTGAAAAGTATCGGTGAAGAGGGAAAGATTATCGCGTTAGACCTGGCTGAAGACATGCTGGCTAGGGCAAGGGAAAAGAACCCCGGTAATAATATTAAATTCCTTCACGCCGACATTATGGATATTCCCATATATGAAGAGATGTTCGATTCAGTGGTCTGCTATTCCAGTTTTCCGCACTTCCGGGATAAACAGAAAGCATTTTCGGAAATAAAGAGGGTAATGAAACCCGGCGGCAGGTTGTTCATCTGCCACACGTCCAGCCGCGAACACATCAACGGGATTCACTCCGGAATTCCCGGTATGGAGAAGGACCTGCTTCCCAATGTCGATGAGATGCTTAGTCTGTTCTCGGATGCGGGGTTTATGGTCATTAAGGTGGAGGAAGACAAGGGAAGTTACCTCGCCGTCGGAGAAAAACCTGTGTAAAACCGACTGTTTACGAATCGTATTCGATACTGATATCCAGGGCTTTCGGCGAATGCGTAAGTGCGCCTACGGAGATAATGTCCACCCCTGACATCGCCGCTGCCCTGACGGTATCCAGGGTAATACCTCCCGAAGCTTCCGTCCTGATACCGGCGGGCATCGTATCTACAATCTTTTTCATTTCTTCGGGACTCATGTTATCGAGCATAATAATGTCCACTCCGGCTTCAGCCGCTTCGGCGGCTTCTTCAGCGGTGGTGACTTCAATCTCAATAGTAATTCCTTCACGGGTGTTCTGTTTGACCCTGGTTATTATATCCGCCAGGCTCATTCCTTCGGCGTGCAAGGCGGCGATGTGATTGTCCTTGATAAGGACGGCGTCGTCGAGGTGGAGGCGGTGGTTCTCTCCGCCGCCCATTTTTACGGCGTACTTTTCGAGCAGCCTCATTCCGGGCGTGGTTTTGCGGGTGTCGTATATTTTACCTTTGCATCCCCGGATTTCCGCCACGTACCGGGCGGTTTCAGTGGCAACACCGCTGAGTCGCTGCAGAAAATTAAGGGCAACTCTTTCCGCCTTGAGGATGCTGAGGATACTGCCGGACACAGTCGCGGCGATATCTCCGGGCTTGACGGGAGTGCCGTCTTTTATATGCCGGGTGAATTCGAGCGACGGGTCTACTTTCCTGAAGACTCTCGCCATTATGTCTCCGCCGGCAAGCACACCTTCTTCAACAATTATTACTGATGCTTTACCCTGGAGCTGGGGAGGGATCAGGGCTTCGCTGGTGGCATCACCTTTGGCCAGGTCCTCGGCGAGAGCGAGGGTGATAATATCTTCAACCTGTTTATCCGACAGGTCAAAGTTCCCGTTCGGTGTCAATATATCCTCCCTCTCTCCTGACTACCCCGCCCTTCGTCATTTTAATTTTAGCGCCTGATTCAACCTCGATTATGATACAGTCTTCGTAAATGGCATCTACTTTACCGTACATACCGCCGGCCGTGATAACCGTATCTCCAATTTCCAGGTCAATCACCATCTGGTCGTGCTGTTTCTCTCTCTGTCTCAAAGGCCTTATTCCGAAGAAGTACGAGACTGCAATAAACAATGTCGCCACTACAATAAGAGGCCAGTAATTAGCCATTATTCCTCCCCATTCAGGTTACTATTACCCCTGTTTATTCTGCCCTGGAGCGACCAGGGACTTGTTTTTTCAATACTTATATTTACCAGTTTACCGAGGTGATTATCGTTATCGTTGAAGAATACCAGTTTATCACTTCTTGTTCGTCCCTGCCACTTGCCTTTTTTCCTGCCTTCGACCAGTATCTCCACCGTTTTACCTTTGAGTGAGGAGTTAATCCCGGCGGCGATGCCCTCCTGCAGTTCTTCCACCAGGTTCAGCCGGCGTTTCTTTTCGACAGCAGGTATATCATCCTCCAGTTCTCTGGCGGCGATAGTGCCTTCCCGGGGTGAATAAGCCGCAACGTGAACAGTATCGAACCTGATTTCCGCCAGCAGGTCGGAGGTATGCCGGAACTGCTCTTCGGTCTCGGATGGGAAGCCGACGATTATATCGGTGCTCAGGGCAATGCCGGGTATTTTACTGCGAATTTTCTCTATCAACCTGCGGTAGTGTTCGACGGTGTAATCACGTCTCATCAACCTGAGTATTTCATTATCACCGGCCTGTACCGGAAGATTTATCTGTTCGCAGACCTTGTCCAGAGATGATATCGCGTTTATCAGTTTATCGCTCATATCCTTGGGGTGGTTTGTCAGGAACCTCAGCCTGGCCAGTCCTTCCAATCCGTTCAATTCTTCAAGCAGGTCGGCAAGGTCGGGCCTGCCGGGAAGGTCCTGCCCGTAAGAGTCGACATTCTGCCCAAGGAGAGTAACTTCCCTGACGCCTCTGTCCGCCAGCTCTCGAACCTCACTGACGATATCTTCTAAGGGGCGGCTTCTTTCGCGACCCCGGCGGTAGGGGACGATGCAGTAGGTACAGAAATTGTTACAGCCCTGAGTGATGGGAACATAAGCGGTCGGGCCGACTCCACTATGCAGGGTAATGCTCCATCCCGGCTGTTCTAGCCATTGAGGAGATTCTCCCGGCTTGAAGAAGTAGTCGATATGAGGGTGTTTCTTTTTCAGACTGTCGATATCGGAGTTTACATAACAGCCGGTAACTGCAATAGCCAACTCAGGACGGCCTTTTTTCAAAGCTTTGAGAGAGTTTATTTTATTGGTGACGCGGTTTTCAGCGCTCTGCCGTACCACGCAGGAATTCAGAACGATGAGGTCCGTTTCGTTAAGTCCGGACGAAACACCATATCCCGCCTGTTCGAAATATCCGGCAAGTCTTTCCGATTCCGCCTTGTTCATCTGGCAGCCGATCGTCCATATGTAATAACCTGGCATAGCTCTATTATACCTTACTGTAAATTCGCTGCTAAATGTTGTTCGAATGCTGATGATCAAATATGTTTAGATTGCCATCCGCCTCCGGCGGACCTTAGGCGGACTCCTCGCAATGACTGTTGAAATCAATTATTAAGTAATCCGAACATTAAAAAAGGCTTGGACCTTCACAGTTCAAGCCTTAGCGTTTTGTTTCTGGCGGAGCGAGAGGATTAGAAACCCAACTTGTATATTGCCGTTTTAAAATTCATGGGAGTTAGGGGGCTGAGGGGTCCGAGGGTTGGATTAAGCATATATTGTAGCGTTGATTTTTTACCTAAGTTGAATATATATCTTTCACAGTATGGTGTTTGCGGATATATTGTCTGTAATATCAGAGTATTGTCATCCTCCCAATATGCCGATGATACTGCTTCTTGTATTGAGCAACAAGTGTCTTTAACAAATTCTGTTTTCCAATATAAAGGGACTTCAAACGGATAGTATCGTTCAATCTCCCTACCTTCAATACCAATCAATTTCATTTTTATCCTGCCACTGTTATGAGATAAGTGTATAGTCTCGATGTTATGTGGATTATTACCGGTTGAAAACTTATAAGAAAAATCATTGTTTGCAGGAGTTTTATTTTCAAGCAATAAAGACTTTAAATTATTGTTCGTAACAGCATAATCCGAATTGTCATTTACTGAAACATTATTTTGAATAAATTCTATTATTTGTCTATGTACCTGTGCTGCAGAGTTGACCGCAATGACTATATTAAGTTCAGGAATAATATAAATTAACTGGCCGAAACCGCCGGGATGATAAAAAGACCCGTCATCAGCAATATGAATAGCATATCCATATTTTTCGTCTTTGGCATAATTTGTAGTCATTTTCTCAAAAAAGTCTTCTGACAGGATTCTCCTGCCTTTATATTGTCCGCGATTAAGCAGCATCTCCCCTATTTTTGACAGACTTATTGTAGAAATGCTGATACCCATCCCGCCAACTGTTTCACCATCCTTCCATGTTTCAAACTCATATTTATCGATACCCATTGGTTTAAACAGATTATCAGCAGCAAATTCTGACATTACTATTCCTGTTGTTTTATGAATAATGGCTGATAGCACGTGTGAAACGTGCGAACTGTATTGATACACACTACCGGGAGGACTAGGAACATCCAGCGCCAGGAATGCTTCCACCCAGTCTGAATGCGGATATATATCATAGTAGTCTATTTCAGTTCTACCCGTAGTCATGGACAACAAATGATGAATTTTCATTTTATTCAGGTTATCTGAAACAATTGCCGGGGCTTTATCAGGGAAAAATGAAATAACGCTGTCGTTTAAGAAAAAATAGCCTTTGTCGATTGCTATGCCTGTTATAATAGAGGTTAATAATTTACATACTGAATATTGTAGATAGATTTCACCTTTTTTGTAGGGTTGTCTATATTCTTCATGTTTTATCTCGCCATTTTCCTTTAATACAAATGCATTAACGTGGAGTTCTTCGCGTTTTAAGTAGTCATTAAGTTTCAATAAAAATATATCAGTGCTGTTCATACTGACATTCCAATTTATCGTGTATTTACGATAGCATATAATTAGAACAAATGTCCATATTTTTATTACACTTGCATAGGTGGCATGTGTATACACACAATGCCAGCTCGTAAGACAAGTATTCCTTAAACCCTCTTTTTTCAGACTGAAATAAAAACAGGACAAACTTTTTTGTTTGTCCTGTTGATGTTTCTGGCGGAGGGAGTGGGATTCGAACCCACGACCCCAGTTACCTGAGGTAAGCACTTAGCAGGCGCCCGCACTAGGCCACTATGCGATCCCTCCGCATTTTTGAGACCATAATATTTTAGGCGATAATTCAGGTTTTGACAAATGTACTAAGAAACCTCTGATTAGCATCATTTAATATCGATCAGGACATTCCTCTCCCTTGATGGGAGAGGTTAGGTGAGGGTGAAAAGTAACGATTTGTGCGTAGCTCCCTCACCCTAACCCTCTCCCGCGGTGGGGAGAGGGAACCTTTTCAGAGGTTTCCTGAGTAAATTAGGGCAAGACTTTGTGTGGTATATTTAGTTTGTATACCAGTGCGGAGACTGTTCGATGAACGATGAACTATCGGCTGAATCGATTATGGATGGACTCGAAATGCAGGTTATCGGGCGGAATGTCCTGTATTATCCCAGCATTACTTCTACGAACGATGCAGCCAGAGAAAGAGCAGGGCAGGGTGCTCCGGAAGGCACAGCCGTCGTTGCCGGTGAGCAGACCGCGGGGAGAGGAAGGCTGAAACGCACCTGGGTGACGCCGGCGGGAAATATCGCGCTTTCAGTTATCCTGTATCCGGATAAATCAGTCCTGCCTTCGATAATTATGATGGCTTCACTGGCCGTATGTCACAGCATAGAATCGGTTACCGGACTGAAAACGGAGATAAAATGGCCCAACGATGTGCTTATCGACGGTAAAAAAGTGTGCGGGATACTGATAGAGAGTGATATCAGGAACGACAAAGTGAATTATGACATTGTCGGCATCGGTATTAATGTAAATGTCGGAAAAGAAGCTATCTCAGGAGTACTAGCTCCCGCAACGAGCCTTTCTATCGAGGCCGGCAAAGAAATATCCCGTTTGCAGGTAATAATGGAATTACTGGCGGATATGGACAGGATGTATTTTACCCTGTTATCGGGAGGGACTGTTTACGAGGAGTGGCGTGACAGGCTGATTACGCTGGGTGAAGAGGTCCGGGTGACCGCGGGAGATGAAGTATTCGAGGGTATTGCGGAGTCCGTGGATAAGGATGGCAGCCTCCTGGTAAGGAGCCCCGACGGCAGTCTGAACAGGGTTGTAGCCGGAGATGTAACGCTGCGGAGATAATAACCGGCGGTATTATTTTCATATTGCCATGGAGAGTACCGATATCGTCGGTACTCTCCATTATTTATATAGATTGCCATCCGCCTCCGGCGGACCTTCGGCGGATTCCTCGCAATGACGGATCGGGATTATTCCTGTTCTTCCTCGGGCTCGGGTGAGAAGCGTTTCATAAATACGTTAATCAGGTCTACCGGTAGTGGGAATATAATCGTGCTGTTTTTCTCGGATGCTACCTCGACCAGGGTCTGCAGATAGCGGAGTTGAAGTGTAGTTGGCTCTCTCGCTATGATAGACCCGGCTTGAGCCAGTCTCTCCGATGCCTGGAATTCGCCATCGGCATGGATGATCTTGGCACGCCTTTCTCTTTCGGCTTCCGCCTGGGCTGCCATGCTTCTCTTCATCTGTTCGGGAAGTTCTACTTCTTTTATCTCGACAGTGCTGACCTTGACTCCCCAGGGGTCGGTATGTTCGTCGATTATCTGGGTAAGTCTCTGGTTAAGCATTTCTCTCTGGGTCAGCAGTTCATCGAGTTCTGACTGACCTAACACGTTTCGCAGCGTCGTCTGCGATATCTGTGAGGTAGCCCTGATGTGGTCGAGTACCTTGACAACGGAATCTTCCGGATTAACTACTCTGAAGTATACCACCGCGTTGACACGCACGGTAACGTTATCCCTGGTGATTACTTCCTGGGAAGGGACGTCCATCGTAATGACACGCAGGTCGACCTTCATCATACGGTCGACAAACGGGATAATAAGGAAGAGCCCCGGTCCTCTCTGGCCTACCAGCCGGCCAAGACGGAAGAGCACTCCGCGTTCGTACTCGGGGACGATCTTAATCGCCATCGAAAGTATCATGAGTACGACTAAAGCAATTATAACGATAATAACAATGTCCACTGATATTACTCCTTTACTGTTTTTTTGTTACGTACATTTTTAATCCATCGACCCTGGTAATTGTCACCTCCTCCCCGGGTTCTATCCGGCCTTCTTCCGAGATAGCCGTCCATTGTTCGCCTTCAACAAAAACCGATCCTTTAGGATCAAGGGCCGTTTTTACCACCGCGATTTTGTCTATCATTTCTTCTCTGCCGGCTCCTACCTTGAGACGGTGGGCACGTACACCCCAGACGATGGTGATTACCAGGAAGGCTATAATAGCGAGAACTATTACGACTATTGCCCATGGACTTATTGAAATATCACCTAAGGTTTGGTTCATTTATCTTTATTCTCCGTTTCATTCCTGGATACGTATAGTTTCAGGTTCTCGACCTTGTTAATTATCACCTGCTCTCCGACATCCATATTCCCCTCTTCGGATACGGCTTTCCAGTGTTCACCCCTGAACAGTACCTGTCCCTCAGGAGATAGAGCCGACATTACTGTAGCCGGTTTGCCAATCAGTTCTTCCCATCCGGTGGTTGCCTGCCGGCGGTGTATCTTAATGACCCTCTGTATAACGAAAAGGAAGAAGCCGACAAACAATGCCGAGACTACGCCGATAAGCCAGGGACTGACCCGGAACACGGGAGGTCTGTCGGGGAAGAGCAGCAGCGAACCCAGGACAAGCGCAGTAACCCCTCCTGCAGTCAGGATGCCGAACGTGGGAGTAAAGAATTCCGCTACAAACAAACCGATAGCCAGCAGCATCAGCAGTATCCCGCCGATATTGGCGTCGAGCACCCCGAGTGAATAAAATGCCATCAGCAGACAGATAGCGCCGATAATTCCGGGAAAGAGGGCTCCGGGATTATATATCTCAGCCATAATGCCGATGGAACCGATACTCATCAGGATATAGGCAATATTAGGGTCGCTGATGGCATGGAGGAACCTTTCAATCAAACTCATTTCGTTCCTGGTGGTCGAATGCCCCCCGGTGTTCACGGTTACCTCGGCGCCGCTTGCCAGGGTTACTTTCATTCCGTCAATCTGCGAGATAAGGTCTTCAAGATTGGTCGCTCGAAGGTCGATAAGGTTAGCCGCCAGCGCGTCCGTATCCGAGAAAGATTTACTTTCGGTAACGGCAAGCCGGGCTTCTTCTATATTCCGGTTACGTTCTTCGGCAATTGTGCCTATCCACTTGGCGGAGAACTCGGTAACCTTCTTCATCTGGTCTTCCGAAATATCTTCACCTCCGCCGGTTACCGGATGGGCAGCCCCGATGGTAGTGCCCGGAGTCATTGCGGCTATGTGTGCGGAAAGGGTAATAAATGTCCCCGCCGAGGCTGCCCAGGACCCTTTCGGGGAAACATAGACGACTACCGGTACATGAGCATTCATTATCCTTTGTACTATCTCTTCGGTGGTATCCAGCAGTCCGCCGGGAGTATTTAGCTCGATAATACAAACGTCCGCATTCGCGTCCTCCGCATCGCCTATCCCCCGGTCAATGTAGTCTGCAATGACAGGGACGATAGTACCGTCCACGGTCAGGACATGCACCGCCGGCGCCGCAGCCTGCGCGGTGGTGGCGGCAAGACCAGTGACTATCAGGGCGGAGAAAAACAGAATACGGAACAACTTAAACATATCAATAATTTTCCAGACCGGGCTGTGATTTAATTGTATAGTGGAAGTGTACCTAATGCAAATGTTAATCAAATACGAAGCAAGCAATCTCAGATTTGATTAGAAGTGCGCAGTATTGTAAACTTTACTGGCTGAAACGCAGGTATTTTTATGAAAATCGACAGGTGCAAAGGTACCCAGGATCTAACTCCGGCGGAAATGGGAAAATTCCGTTATATCGAGGGAATTTTCAGGGACTGCTGTGTCAAATGGGGATACGAAGAGGTCAGGACTCCGACCCTCGAGTACCTGCATCTGTTCACGGCTACAGGTACTCTTACCCCGGGCAGATTGAGCAGAGTATATTCTTTCCTGGACTGGGACGGTTGGAGCGGGGAGAGAGTTGTGATGAGACCGGACGGTACTATCCCCATTGCCAGACTGTATATAGATACGGAAGAAGGGGATAAACCGGCCAAGTTGTTCTACGTGACGAACGTGTTTATCTTCGAGGAAACAGGTAAGGAAACCCGTGAAAAATGGCAGTGCGGCGTAGAACTTATCGGAGCAGGTTCGGTGGTTGCCGACGTCGAGTTGATATCGCTGGCGCTGGAAGTGCTGAAAAAAGCCGGAATCAAGAATGTGCAGTTGAGGCTGTCGCACGCGGGGTTGATAAAGGCGTTACTGGAGAAATTCGGACTGAGTGAAGAAGAACAGGCGAAAGCTTTCGATGACATCCTGGACGGAGATGAAAAGGTACTGGCGAGAATGAAGGCGGAGAAACCGAAGTTGAGCCGGATACTGACCCCTCTGCTCGACCTGAAAGGAAAGTCGTCCGGTTTCCTGAAAAACGTGAAAGCCCTGTTCAATCATGACATACCGGAGCTCGGACAATCGCTGGACAATTTCGTGAGTGTGGTTGAAAGGCTGGAAGAGACGGGGATAAAGTACCGCATCGATATAGCGTCGGGAAGGGGCTTCGAGTACTACACCGGCATTACCTACCAGATAGTTGCCGGAGGACAGCACATCGGCGGCGGCGGAAGATATGACGCCCTGATACCCCTGATGGGCGGAAATAATATACCTGCGTCTGGATTTGCCCTGTACCTCGACCGGCTAATGGAAATGGTAAAACCGGAATCGACCGAGGGTACAGGCGGTGTGAAGGTGCTGGTCAAGAATGCGGATACAAATATGAAAGAAGCCTTCAAGCTGGCTGAGGGACTGCACGATGCAGGTTATACCGCAGAGGTCTATCTGGGAGGGAAAGAACCGGAAGACGCCGGATGGATAGTAGAAGTGCACGGGGGAGCTCCGCATTATATACTCACCCAAGCTGGTAGCCGGGAGAAGTCTGAAGCCGCTACCAGGGCTGAAGTAATTAAGAAACTGGCACAGAGCGAGTCTGGAATATAATAAATCCCTCTGTTTCTCCCTTTACAAAAGGGAGACGTTTCTATTCTTCCTATATTTTAGATTCAGGGGGGATTTAAGTCAGCATAAGTTGTTATGGGTGTGATTAATACCTGAAATCTTACGAACACACAGGAGTATTAGAAATCAGTAATCTTAAAATAGCTTTACCAAAGGGTCGTCTATTACCCGATACCACTGAACTGCTCGACCGGGCGGAATGGGCGATAGACGGTTACATGGAAGGGGCGCGGTCGTACCGCCTGAAGTCGGGCAGGTTTCCCGGGCTCCTGGCCAAAATATTCCACGAAAAGGATATCCCGATCCAGGTAGCGATAGGGAACTACGACCTGGGTATATGTGGGCTGGACTGGGTGGAAGAGCTTATGTCCAAGTTTCCCAGCGTCGACCTTATTGAGCTACGGAACCTCGGTTACGGTGAAGGCAGACTGTATATAGCTGCCGGCAGTTCTGGCGGACTTACCGATATTAAAGCAGTACATGGAGTCGATGGGACGATAAGGATAGCCAGCGAGTATCCGAACCTGGCTGAGTCATTCGCCCTGGAGAACCGCCTGCGACGGTTCAGGGTTTTTCCGCTATGGGGAGCAGCCGGCGCCTACCCTCCGGAGAGCGCAGAACTGGCGCTTATCCGGGGAGGTGAAGAAGTACCGGACTCTGACCTCGTGCCGGTAAGGAACGTCCTGGATTTCAATGCCTGCCTGATTGCCAACAGGAACAGCTGGGAAAGAGAAGACCTGAGCGAGCTGCTGGGTTCAATAGATAAAGCGCTGCGCGCTGCAGGAAAAAGGCAGTCATCTTCCGAAACAAAAACCAGCAGGATTGCCGGTGGATATACAGGGCAGAGGCCGGATAACGGTACGGTCAGGCTGGCTTTACCGGACGGGCACCAGCAGCCGCCTGCAGTGGACTTACTGCGCCGGTCGGGAATAAACGTGCCGGACTATCCCTCGGAGGCGGGGAACAGGAGACCGGTATCGGACCTGGACGGCGTCAGCATAAAAGTGATACGGCCGCAGGATATGCCGATGCAGGTAGCGAACGGTAACTTCGACCTTGCGATAACCGGTCGGGACTGGGTCCTCGATCACCTGTACCAGTTCCCGTCCAGCCCGGTTACGGAGTTACTCGACCTGAAATCGAGCTGGGTTAAGATAGTTGTCGTAACAGATACTAAACTCCCGGTGAATGACATACAGGAATTGAGGGACTATTATGCTGAGCATTCACTTCCGGTAAGAGTAGCTTCTGAATACGTGAATATCGCCGATAAATGTGCCAGAGAGAATCACCTGGGAATGTACCGGGTAATACCCACCTGGGGAGCAACCGAGGTGTTTCTGCCAGAAGATGCCGATCTGCTTATCGAGAATACCCAAACGGGCGGGACGCTAGCCAGGCACAACCTGAAAATCATCGATACACTTTTCGAATCGACGGCGCGGTTAATCGGCAACAAGGCCAGTATTGCCAGCGAAGAAAAGAGTGATAGAATAAAGTCGATAGTCAAAAAGCTGAAAAAAGGTATCGTCGAGTAACCCGGAAGATGAAGATAATAGAAGGATTCGAACCGTTAAAAAGCATAATGTCACGGCAGGGGCCGTCGAGCGGATTTGAGACCGACGACCGCGAGCAGGCTGTGAGAGAAATAATCGCGGACGTTTCACGCCGCGGCGATGCCGCCCTGCTTGACTATACGCAGAAGTTCGACGGTGTGAAACTGGACTCGCTGGAAGTAAGCCGGGAGCAGATTAAAGAAGCCGGTGACAGCGTGAGTCCAGAGCTTCTTTCAGCCCTGAAACTGGCTGCTGAAAGGATTTCTACCTATCATACCGCCCAGAGGGACAATTTGCTGAATGAGAGCGTTAGAGACGGGCTGGGCTGGCTTGTCAGGCCTCTGAAAAGAGTTGGGATTATAACTCCGGGATTTACATCACCTCTGCCTTCTTCCCTGCTGATGGCAGTCGTTCCGGCAAAGGTCGCGGGAGTGGAAGAGATAATACTGGCTACGCCGCCGCAGAAGAGCGGTTCGGTACACCCGGCGACGCTTGCCGCGGCAGATATTGCCGGTGTGGACAGAGTTTTTTCGGCAGGCGGAGCCCAGGCAGTAGCGGCGCTTGCTTACGGCACGGAAACGATTCCGGCGGTAGACAAGATATTCGGTCCCGGCAACATTTACGTGACTCTGGCAAAGAAGCTGCTGTACGGAGTGGTGGGGATAGACGGGCTGTTTGGTCCTTCAGAGGTGGTAATTATCGCTGATGAGAGAGCAAATCCCGCGTACTGTGCTTCGGACCTGCTGGCCCAGGCGGAGCATACCTCCGGTTCGGCGATAATGCTGACGACGTCAAAGAATACGGCGCATCAGGTCCGTAACGAGGTCGAAGAACAGCTGAAAAGTCTAAGCAACCGTGAAGAAGCGGCGAAGAACCTGGAAGACCGGGGAATGATAGGCCTGATAACCAGCATCGAGGAAGCGGTGGAACTTGCCAATTTGTATGCGCCGGAACACCTGCTGCTGCTCGTGGAAAATCCCACGGTTTATCTTGATAGAATATCCGCTGCTGGATGCGTTATTACGGGTGAAAAAGGTACGGTAGCCCTGGGTGACTATATTGCGGGACCTGCCCACATACTGCCCACCGGTGGCACGGCAAGGTTCGGTTCTCCCCTGAACGTGACCGATTTCGTGAAGCTGACCAGCCTTATAGATACCGATGAAATTGATATCGGTGAAATTGGAAAAGCGGCGCAGGTAATCGCTGAAACAGAAGGCCTTGACGCGCACGCCAGGGCACTGAAAAAGCGGATGAACTAGGATTATTACGTCTAATAGTTACTAAATTTTGCCCCCGGTAGCTAATCTGGATACCGTTTTACAACGGTATGGTCTGGAATTTTCTGGGAAGTATTGCTATATATCAAGCACTATCGCATCATCGAATGCACCCAGCAGGCTCTTTCGTAGACCAGTTTCAGGAACGGTATGGTCTCCTTTACCGAAGTGTGTTCTATCATAACCTCGAAGAGAAGGGGAGCGGCGAACGCCGTATCTTTCAGCAATGCGACAACCTTCGGCCAGTCGATGAATCCGTCTCCCGGCGGAACATGGTCGACGAATTCTTTTATACGGTCTGACAGGTGCACGGCGATGACCCTGTCTTTCAGCATTTCCAGTAATTCGTGTGGTCTGGGCCCGTCGATCTGCTCGTGCGACGAATCGTAACAGAACCCGAATAAACCGGAATCAAGTTGCCCGAGTGCCCGAACGGCCAGTTCGGTGGCAGGGCCGGGCATTACATTTTCAAGGGCTATTTTTATCCCGGCTTGTTCTATCTCCGGTGTAGTTTTTTCGAGCGTGTGAAGGACTGTCGCCAGGGACTGACTGAGATCGGCTTCGTTTAATTCGAAAGGTCCGGGATGGACGACTATCACGGGTGCTCCGAGGTCGGCTGCGGCGTTTATGGTTTCCCTGAGTTGTCCGGTGCTGCCGGGGCTGCACAATTGAGGACCGTGGATGGTGTCGATTTCGAGATTATGATGATCAAGAAGGTCCCTGAGTTTACGGCGTTTTTGTCTGTCGAGGATTCCGGAGTGGTTAACGTCCTTGCCCAGGGAAATATGAGTGAATCCCGCTTCTGCGATGAGCGGTATCTGTGTTTCAACAGGCACTGCGTAATCAAAGCAGGTAGAGATTGATATTCGCGGTTTAGTCACTGACTGTTTTTCCTGTATATTACTCATTTTCTTCTATTATCGCCGCCGCTTCATACAGATCAGTGGCGAAATACGTTACCGGCTCATTTGCCGGAGCTCGTACCAGTATTGCCGGGA
Organism: Dehalococcoidales bacterium; assembly: GCA_034416335.1. Lineage (GTDB taxonomy): Bacteria > Chloroflexota > Dehalococcoidia > Dehalococcoidales > UBA2162 > MGML01. The sequence goes on along the minus strand of DAOULV010000001.1, from coordinate 18,099 downwards.
TGCCGACCGCTTCGGCGCCCCTGACATCGGCTTTAATGTTGTCACCTACCATCCACACCCTTTCTGGGTGTCCGGCGAGGTCCAGGGCGTACCGGAAAATGCCAGGGTTGGGTTTGTCATAGCCGACGAGACCGGAGGTGATGCATTCGGCTATAAGGTTGTAAAAGGGCGTTTGGCGTATTATATCTGGAAGTTCAGGGAAGTTGTTAGAGAGAATAAAATGCCTCCAGCCCCTGTTATTCAGTCCTTCCAGGACCGGTAGGGTGTCATCGAAAAGACGGTAGTTATCGGGTCGGAGCATCATTTCCTGCGCCATCTTTGCCAGGAGGTCCGATTCTCTGCTGCCGAATCCCACACCCTGGCAAGCTCCCGCAAGAATAGGTCTAACCAGCGCCCACCATGCTTCTGACGAAGATAGCCTGGGGTGAGGTTTATCATAGTCATGCCAGGGGAAACCTTCGTGGAGAAACTCAAGGAGTTGATTCCGGGTAACAATATGGCCGGGGTGGACGATATCCAGCGCCTTGAGCAGTACTTCACTCCATTTTGCATATACTACCAGCGTACCGTCGAAATCCCAGAAAATAGTTGGACGTGGTCCGGTTGTCAATAGGATCCCCCCGTATCAGTATCCGGTATATTTATATATGTTTCTGCCGTGTTGTACAAGCTTATTAATTTCGCGGATGAAGTTCGTTTTTTTCATAAAAGTATGTTTAATAAAGTAGGTTTTCTGGATTCTGGATCGAGTCCAGAATGACGATATTATTTGCCCATTGAATTGTCGGCCAGTCGATTCGGTGTTACAATGTGGATTGTTCTTATTAGTCTAATTGGAGTACCTTATGTCCCCTGATGAAGGAATAAAAAAATTCATACGACCGGACCTGGCCGCTTTCGGTGGATATTCGGCACGGATATCGCCGGATACGCTGGAAGGCAAGGTTGAGGTGCCGGTCGATAGTATCATTAAGCTTGATGCCAACGAGAACCCTTACGGATGTTCGCCAGCGGTAAACAGGGCACTGGCATCTTATACGGAATATAATATCTACCCCGATGACGGACAGACGAGGCTAAAAAAGCTGCTGGCGGGATACTGCAGAGTAGACGAGAAATACATAGTTGCCGGCGGCGGCAGCAATCAGCTTATCGACCTGATACTGCGACTTTTCCTGAATCCGGGTGAGGAAGTGATAAACTGCGTTCCTACCTTCGGGATATACAGGTTCAGCACGGATTTATGCGGCGGCAAACTCGTTGACATTATGAGGAAAGATGATTTCAGTATCGACGTTTCCGCCGTGAAGGCAGCCGTCACCGATAAAACAAAGATAATTTTTCTGGCCAATCCGAATAACCCGACCGGGAATAATATCCCGGAACAGGATATACACGAAATCCTGGAAACCGGCGTGGTGGTTGTGGTCGACGAAGCGTATTATGAGTTCAGCCGCCAGACGGTCGTTCCGCTGATTCAGAAATACGAAAATCTTATCGTGCTGAGAACGTTCAGCAAATGGGCGGGGCTTGCCGGACTCAGGGTAGGCTACGGAATGTTCCCGCCGGAGATAGCCGACTATATCCTGAAAATCAAGATACCCTATAACGTTAATGCTGCCGCGCTGGTGGCGGTGGAAGAATCGCTGAAAGACATCGACCGGCTGCAGGCCACCGTACAGGCGATAATAGATGAAAGAGAGAGATTATTCACCGAACTCGGGAAAATTCCATCGCTGAGACCTTATCCCTCAAAGGCCAATTTCATTCTCTGCCGTGTGGAGAGGGGAAACGCGGTGCAATTGAGGCAGAAACTCCAGGAAAAAGGAATACTTATTCGCTACTACGATGACATGCTTCTTCGCGATTACGTCCGCATCAGCGTCGGCAAGCCCGAACATACCGACGCTCTGATAGGTGTTCTTCGTCAAATATAGGAATTTGTTGTTTCGATAGGTTATTTTACTAACTATATCCTATGCAAATTCACGATTGACACCGAATTGTTTGTTTCGCAATAACACTAGTAAGCTGTAATAATAACAACTGTCTGAAGCTGGTTCTGGAACAAGTCCCTTCCCCCTTGATGGGGGAAGGTTAGGATGAGGGTGATACAAATCCAATTTTCACCCTCACCTTAATCCTCTCCCTTCAAGGGAGAGGAAACAAAGAGTGTGTTATTCCGAAAAACCAAGTGTTAATTGTTACTAGTTGTGATACGTATTTTGCTATGATTGGTACTAAATAGTCAATAAAATTAACTATGATATTGACAAAAAGTACAAAAAAGTTATAATAATAGTAGTGAATAGTAGAATGGAGGTAAGAATGGAGCTTCTTGAGGGAGAGATAAACCAACTGAAAGATGAGTTTGGATATAAAAAAATAGCTGAAATGGCTGGGCTGAATGAACAATATGTTTATCAAATGTTGAATCACTATCGAGAAAGAAGTAAGTCTTTCGAGCTGAAATTAATTAATATAATTCAATCGAAAATAAAAGCCAGTGGAAGGACTGCTGAAGTTCAGCGAGAGACAAAAGAAACGGACATCACAATGCAACTGAATATCGACGGTACCGGCGAATGGGATATCGATACCGGGATATACATGTTCGACCATCTGCTGTCGCAGATAATGAAACACGGCAGGTTCGACTTTACGTTGAAGGCTGCCGGTGACGACCCGCACCACCTTATCGAGGACGTGGCTATCTGCCTCGGCAGGGCGTTTTCCGGCGCGCTCGGTGAGAAGACAGGAATAATACGCATGGCGAACGCTATGGTGCCGCTGGACGACGCTCTTGCCATGGTGGTGATAGACATCAGCGGGAGGGCGTATTCCGTGCTCGAAATGACCTTCAACAACAATGATATGGCAGGATTTCCGGCCGATCTTATCCGACACTTTTTGGAGACATTTGCGATGGAAGCGAGGATAAACCTTCATGCTCATATCCTGTACGGGACAAACGACCATCACAAAGCTGAAGCGCTTTTCAAGGCACTGGGCAGGGCGCTGGATATGGCGACAGCAATCGACGAACGCACCAGGGGTGTGTCGCCCAGCACCAAAGGTATGCTGGAAAGGAGCAAAGAATAAGCGGCTGTCAGGCAGAAAAATTCATGGTGAATATAGATGCGTCCGGACTATAACGAGTCATTCTGGGAAGCTGTAGATAAGCTGGTCAGCGAGTCACGTGTCGTAATAGACAGACCCAGAGGTTCCAGCCATCCACGATTCCCCTCGATTGTCTACCCGGTCGATTACGGATACCTGGAAAATACAGTGTCACCCGATGGAAATGAAATAGATGTCTGGCGGGGCACTGCATCAAAGAATGTGGATGCCATCATATGCACCATCGACCTGATGAAAAGGGACTCGGAGATAAAGCTGCTTATCGGCTGTACTACGGAAGAAAAAGGGAAGATACTGGAATTTCACAATAACAGCGAGTACATGAAGGGAATCCTGCTGGAAAGAGAGTAACTTGATAAGCTACTCTAATAACTAAAGTCTTGATTTAAGTTTACTTTTTATCCTTATCTTCTTCTGAAAAATATTGATAGTAACTGATGCATTGTAAGATTTTTAGAATTTATCATTTATTACCCAGCCATATTAGAAAAGCTACCAAAGCTCCTACAGCGATAACACTTTTCCAAGGAGTTAATTGTTCTGGTGGTTGGAGTATTATTTTCATTTGAGGAAGGTTCCCGGTTGTTTGATAAGGAATTTGATAAGCGTCTAAAAATTTTAGTAATTCGGGAGTTGCGTCTTTTCTATAATTATCATTGAAATGCTCCACATATTCTCTAGAAATCTCTATTTCGGCTTCTAATGTGCCATTATTAAATCCTCTAACATGCATTTCCCAGATATTATCTAATTTCTTAATAAGTCCAAAAACTTGTCCCGGCTTCATTGTTTGGAATGGTGTATTGACGAAACCATCTTGGATAAGTGCCGCTTGTACTCTATTTAGCCATTTATTTGTATTTTCCATTATGCTTTCCTCCTTTCCAAGATGTTTTTAAATACCAAGATCTACTACCAACTCGGTTTGGCAAATAGGACACTTTATGTATGTTGCTTTATTTACACCATCGGGAACAGCCATAATAAAAGTCCTTCCGCAGTTAGGACAATTTACATCGACTGATTGCTTTGTCCTTTCTGTTGCCTTAACTAGAGAATATATGCCTGCTGCTGCTAACCCTAAAAGTACGATGGTACCAAGAAATTTACCCCAATCACCATTATCACCACTAGCATTCTCATAACGATGTTTTTGTTCGTCTAAGAATTCACGCTCTATGTTGGTTACAGGAATCGGTTTTTGTCGTCTTTGGGTCACTTAATCACCTGAGCAATCAGTTGATAAATCAATAATTAGTGTAAATTAATTAATCGCTTTTGTCAAGTCCCGTAAAAACACAAAAATAAGCATGTTTTCTGTGTAGATGAGTACCTATGAAGAGTATATGAAGGGAATCCTGTTGGAAAGAGACTAGCTCCGAAAGTTACTTCAGCTTTTTACCTGTCAGTCTTTCGTAAGCATCCCGATATCTCTGTGAGGTCTGTGCGATTACTTCGGGCATCAGCTCCGGACCGGGGTATTCCTTATTCCAGCCGGTAGCCGCTGTCCAGTCGCGGACCGGCTGCTTGTCGTAGCTTGGCTGGGGCCGACCCACTTTATAGAGGGAAGCATCCCAGAAGCGTGACGAGTCCGGGGTAAGGAGTTCGTCTATAAGGATCAGGTTACCGTTATCGAGTCCGAATTCCATCTTGGTATCGGCGATTATTATCCCTCTTTCCTTGGCGTATTCCCTGGCCAGAGTATATATCGCCAGGCTCTTCTCCATCATCTCTCCGGCGGTCTTTTCACCGACCATATTTTTCACGTCATCCATTGTCATCGGCAAATCATGACCTCCCTCGGCCTTGGTGGTGGGAGTGAAAAGCACCTCGGGAAGCTCCTGGCTTTCCTGCATACCGGACGGCGCCGATTGTCCGAATACGGTACCGGACTTCTTATATTCTGCCCATGCCGAACCGGAAATATATCCGCGGAGTACCCACTCGATGTTTATCCGCTCCGCTTTCCTGACAACCATCGAACGACCCGAAAGGTAGCCGGGATAGTCGAATCTATCTTCAGCCTGCAGGTACGAATCAAGGCATTTGACCTCGTTCACCACCTCGATGACGTGGTTGGGTATGATATTCGCTGTTTTTTCGAACCAGAAAGCGGAGACCTGGTTCAGCACCCTGCCTTTATCGGGGATGCCGGAGGGCAGGATGACATCGAAAACCGATATACGGTCGGTGGCTATAATCAGCAGATTGTTTCCCAGTTCGTAGGTATCTCTGACTTTACCCTTGATAAAGGAGGGAATGGGAAGGTCCGACTGCAGTAAAACGTCTGTGTTATTCATACTAAAATATAGCATATTTCGGTACTTAGAGTACACCGGTAATGCATTCAGTTCTGTTTGCATTTTGCATTTGGTTATTTATATACACCTTACCCCCTGACCCCCTTTCCGACCAGTACCTTTGACGGTGACCGGAAGACTCTCCTGGTCAGAAAGGGGGAGCAAAAAAGAGAGAGGGGCGAAGCCCCTCTCTCAAACTCTTTCCCCATCAAATAACCGTAATATTTCTGCTGAATACGGTAACTGTTTGAGGGGGATAAAGGGGGTGTGAGAAAATAAACAACCAAAACCGAATTGTACTAAAACTCAGGTCTTCGCAAATGCTCTGCTTTACTTTACAATGTAAGCACGGGTTTTCTGATGAAAGAAGAGAAGAAAGCTATAAAATTACGCTGGCCCCATATTATTCTACCGGCAGCTATCCTGGCGTTATCCGTGATACTTACCGCAGTATTTTACGGCAGGCTGCCGGTAAACGCCGTCTGGTTGTTCCGCAGCGACGGTTCACCGGAAAGGTGGATTGACAGAGGAACGCTGGTCTTCTGGATACTGGGGCTTCAGGTATTATTTTTACTTATTGCCACAGGAATAACGCGGGGGATAGCGGGGATGTACAACCGGTACACGGATTCGGACAACAACGTCGTAAAACCTGGTACGGTACTGGGCCTGATGGGGAATATGGTAGTACTGCCCCAGGTTATTATTTTCTTTGCAATGATAGATATTTTCAGCTACAATTCTTACCAGACACACTTCCTGCCGCTGTGGTTGAATGCCATTATCGTACTTCTTGCCGGCGGCATAATTCTCGGAATATTTTTCCTCCGGGCTGCATTGCAGGTCTGGAGAGCAAATAAGGAGTAATACATTGGCTGAAAACACGTCAAAAGTAGATATGGACAAGCTGGTTTCGTTGTGTCAACGGCGGGGCTTTATCTTTCCCAGCAGCGATATATACGGGGGGCTATCCGGTTGCTATGATTTCGGTCCTGTTGGCGTAGAACTTATAAGGAATATTAAGGAAATATGGTGGCGTTCAATGGTCAGGGAACGCGATGATGTGGTGGGACTGGATGCCAGTATTCTTATGAATACACGTGTCTGGGAAGCCAGCGGCCACCTTACGGAATTTACCGACCCTCTGGTCGAATGCAAGAGCTGCCACAAACGGTTCCGGGCGGATAACCTTGAATCCGACAGATGCCCAGAGTGCGGCGGTGAGTTCACCGAAGAACGCAGGTTTAACACAATGTTCAAGACCTTTATTGGTCCGGTGGAAGAAGACGCTGCAGTTGTATACTTGCGGCCTGAGACCTGCCAGGGAATATTCGTGAACTTCCAGAATGTTCTCAATACAAGCCGGAAGCGGATTCCTTTTGGAATCGCACAAATCGGAAAAACATTCCGTAACGAAATCACTACCGGAAATTTCCTCTTCCGTACCCGTGAATTCGAGCAAATGGAGATGGAATATTTCGTAAAACCGGGAACTGACGAAGAGTGGTTCGAGAAGTGGCTCCAGGAACGTATAAACTGGTATGTTAAATACGGTATCCGGCGTGAGAACCTGGATATCCACGAGCACTCCAAAGAACAATTATCACATTACTCCAAGCGTACCTGCGATATCATGTACCGCTTCCCGATGGGTTTCGAAGAGCTGGAAGGTATGGCAAATCGTACCGATTTCGACCTTACCGAGCACCAGAAATCAAGCGGCAAATCAATGGACTACTTCGACAGCGAGACTAACGAGCATTACATACCGTATGTCGTAGAACCGTCGGTCGGAGTAGGCCGCTGTGTACTGGCGTTTCTATGTGACGCTTACGACGAAGAGCCGGACAAAGATGAAGTCAGGGTGTTGTTCCGCCTTCACCCCGACATAGCACCGATAAAGGTTGCCGTACTTCCTCTCAGCCGCAAGGAAAACCTGGCGGCGATGGCGAAGGATGTCTATTCCGGCCTGGCGCCCTGCTTCATGACGCAGTACGATGATACCCAGAGTATCGGGCGCCGCTACCGTCGTCAGGACGAACTGGGGACGCCTTTCTGCGTTACCGTAGACTTCCAGTCACTGGAAGACAACCAGGTTACGATACGGGAACGCGACAGTATGAGCCAGATACGTGTTCCGGTTGCCGCGCTGCAGGATACGCTCTCCGCGAAGCTCGCCGGTGAGGATTTTTCAATACTTCCTGCGGGTGGACAGGTGGTAAAGTAGAAGATACCGACACAGCATAGAATTTCTCTTTAAAGTTTCACGGATAAGTCGAGAGAGCTGAAGTATTACTGGAGGTTCGGTATGAAATTCGAAGCAGTAATTTTCGATTTTGGGGGAACTCTTGTCAGGAGTTTACCATGGACGGAGTACGAAGAAACAGCAGGAGAGATAGCAGAGATTTTATCTGTGCCCCGCGATGAATTCGTACGACTGTACTTTCAACATGCCGAGAGACCCGGAAAAGGTGAATTTACCAGTTACCAGGATTATTTCCGGTATATCGCCAATCTACTTGAAATAACCCCAACAGACCGGAAAATCGAAAATGCCGCAGAAAACCTCTTTAAAAGTACCCGGAAAATGGTGGAGGATATACGCCCGGATGCCGTTGAGTTACTTTCATGGTTGAAATCCCATGACTATAAAACCGGCCTGATAAGTGATTGCTTCACCGATATTCCTGAGTTATGGGATGAAACACCGTTTGCCCCATTAATCGATGTGCCTGTCTTTTCCTGCCATGTTGGAATGAACAAGGCCGATACCAGGATATTCCATATAGCAATCGATAAATTGAACGTTAACCCGGAGAGATGTGTTTACGTTGCCGACGGGATGAGAGATGAACTGGCGAACGCCGCGAAACTTGGAATGCATGCCGTTCAGATATTTGTTCCGGAAGAGAACGATAACGCCCCGAATCGTGAAAAATGGAATGGCCCGACTATTTCAAGGCTAAGTGAGATAAAAGGGATTATTCAGTGAGAAAATTTAATGTTATAAGCGTAGATATGTTCGGGACGCTGGCAGACCTGTCCAACGTCCACCACCTGGTGTGGCGGGAAATTCTCGGGGGAAAATACAACTCCTCTTTAGCTGAAGAATACACAGACAGGGCTTCGGCAATATTATCAAAATTCTTTGAGGATAAGATATTCAAAGAGGGACGGTATATTCCTCCAAAAGTAGTGTTTGAAGAATGCTATTCAGTGTTTTTTAATGAAGCTGGCATTGATTTCGATCCTCAGAAAGCAGCCGGAATACATGCCAGGCATCACACACAGTGCAAAATATTCGACGACGTTGAACCTTTCCTTCGTTCCGTCGGGGAGGAATACAGGATATGTCTCTCCAGCGATACCGATGAGGACATGCTTGGCCCGCTGCGTACCATGTACCCCTTCGATAACGTATTCACGTCGGAAGATATCGGCGCTTACAAGACGGGTTCGGGGGGAAGATTCTTCAAAGCAGTTGTGGACTATTACGGGATTGAACCGGAATCGATTATCCATATCGGCGACATGATTTCCGATATTGCCGGAGCATCCGAAGCCGGGCTGACAACCTGCTGGCTTAACAGGAACGGGCGGAAATGGCCTTACGAAATCAAGCCTGAAATCGAGGTTGGTTCACTTCTGGAATTTGCCGAAGTTATTGAAAACAGATATTGCTGTCGATTCGGAGGGCACGAGATAGAGTTATGAAATGTAAAGCGGTGATATTCGACCTGTTCGGAACGCTTGTCGACAGTATCACGGTTGAAGGTTATGAAGAGTCGCTCAAACGTACCGCTTTAGCTCTCGGGACTCCCTATGATGATTTCAGGCGGGTCTGGTATGAGACCGGCTTCGACCGTAATACGGGTGTTTTCCCGACAACCAGGGCAGTGATGAAAAATATATGCGAGAGGCTGAATATTCAGGTTAGTGACGAGCGACTGGACAATGCGAAGGATATCAGGCATAAGTTCGTTAAAAGAGAAATGACGCCGCGGAGTGATGCGGGATATGTGCTGGAACAACTGCGAAATAAGGGGCTGAAAACAGCCCTGTTAAGTAACTGTTCACCCGTCACCGCAGAACTCTGGGACAGCATTCCAATCTCATCCCTGTTTGATGTTACCATCCTTTCCTGTTCTACCGGGCTTAGAAAACCAGACCCGGGAATATACAAACTGGTGATAGACGGGCTTGGTGTCAGGGCGGAAGACTGCATGTATGTCGGTGACGGTGACAGCAACGAGCTTTCGGGAGCGCTGGAGATGGGAATGCAGCCTGTTATGATTCGGGTCGATTATGAAAAGGAATCCGCCCTGTACGTTTATAACCGGCAGGAGTGGGATGGCCCCGTTATCGGTTCATTGACTGAAGTATTATCCCTGGTGGAAGAACAGTGAAGTATAAGGCAGTTATATTCGACTTGTTCGGGACGCTGGTGAAGAATTTCACGGTCCAGCAGCATGAAGGAACTCTTGAGCAGATGGCTGAAATCCTTTCCGTGCCAAAGGAAGAATTTATCCGGTTGTGGTACGGTACGTTCAATATGCGCTGTATCGGTGAACTGAAAACGCCCGAAGAAAACGTCGAACATGTATGCAGGGAACTCGGTGCGGCAGTCAGTGCCGCCAAAGCAGCGGAAGCTGCCCGGATTCGATATGCGTTGACCAGGGACACCATGGTGCCGTTACCCGGCGTTATAGAGATGCTTTCAACGCTGAAAGGACAGGGTATGAAAATCGGCCTGATATCCGACTGCTCTTCGGAGGTCCCGAACATCTGGCCGGATACGCCTTTCGGTCGATTATTTGACATAACTGTATTTTCCTGCGTGGAAGGAATAAAGAAACCAGACCCCCGGATTTATAACCTTGCTGTGGACAGGCTGGGCGTGAAACCTGGAGACTGCCTGTACGTCGGCGACGGCAGCAGCAATGAACTTACCGGGGCAGCGGCAGCCGGCATGCACCCCGTACTGGTAATTGATCCCACAGAAGACAGTCCCGGCACTCACAGAGTTGACTTCGAAGGGGATGAGTGGGATGGTCCGGTGATTTCCTCATTGGATGAAGTGCTGAATCTGGCACAGTGATTAATATAACACAGGGAGGCTGGTAATGGATCGGACAGTCAGAATAGGTATAATCGGCGATTATGATGCCGGGAAAATTTCACATCCGGTAACTAATTCAGCTATAGAACAATCGGCAGATGTTCTATCGGTGGAAGCGGATGTAACCTGGCTGCCGACTGAGTCCTTTCTTACGCCTGAGGGCATGGAAAAGCTGAAGGACTTCGATGCCTATTGGGCGTCTTCGGGCAGTCCGTACCGGAGTGCCGAGGGTGCGCTATCAGCAATCAGGATTGCCCGGGAGACAGGTAAACCGTTTATCGGAACCTGAGGGGGGTTTCAGCACGCTCTGTTAGAGTACGCAAGGAACGTAACTGGAATCGAAGATGCCGGACACCTGGAACTGGACCCCGATGCGACCAACCCGCTGTTTATCCTTGCATCGTGTCCGGTCGAAAACCGACCCGACGGCGCACCCAGGTTATGGGGCAAGCTGCAAATTCGGTTGAGCCGGGACACAATGGCTTACGACATCTATAAGAAGTTGGATGTCGATGAGCCGTTCACCTGCAATTACGAACTGAATCCCGAATACCGGGAAAGACTTGAATCGAGCGGGCTCAGAGTCAGCGGGGTGACAGAGGATGGAGGAGCCAGGATTGTAGAACTGCCCGGTCACCGATTTTACATGGTTACCGGTTTCGTGCCCCAGCTTGCGTCCGAGGAAAACAAACCTCACCCGATTATTACCGCTTTTTTGAAGGCTGCCATAAGTGATTGACGAGTAATATCTTGAGTTTAAGGCGTCGGGTTTTTCGGTTATTATAATAGAGTATGAAAATAATCCACTTTGCCGACCTTCATCTGGGAGTAGAGAGTTACGGACGAGTCGACTCGACAACCGGCATATCGTCGCGGCTGCTGGACTTTCTAAACGCCCTGGACCAGGTTGTCGACTATGCCATAGATAATGCCGTCGATATAGTAATATTCTGCGGTGATGCCTATAAAAGCCGTGATCCGAGCCAGACGCAGCAGAGAGAATTCGCCAGGCGTATCAACCGCCTGGTTACAAATAACGTTCCCATATTCATGGTAACGGGGAACCATGACCTGCCGAATGCGGTGGGGAAGGCGACTGCCACCGAGATATTCGATACACTGGCAGTCAAAAACGTCTACGTATCAAATCGCCCCGACGTATACCGGATAGAGACAAAGAGCGGTCCCATACAGGTTGCATCGCTGCCCTGGCTGCGGCGGAGCGTCCTTTTAAGCCGGGAAGAAACAAAGAACCTGAACTTCGAACAGATTAATGAAAGAATGCAGCAGGCGCTATCGAATATAATCAGGGCCCATGCCGCGGAACTGGACCCGGCATTACCATCGGTCCTGGCAGCCCACGTCGGAGTAGCCAGTGCGACAATAGGTTCGGAGAGGCTGATGGCGATAGGACAGGAGCATTTCCTCCTGATAAGCAACATTGCCAATCCTGCCTTTGACTATATCGCACTGGGTCATATCCACAAACACCAGGTACTTTCCGAGAATCCTCCCGTGATATACTCCGGGAGCCTGGAGAGGGTCGACTTCGGCGAGGAGAAGGATGAAAAGGGCTTCTATGTCGTTGATATCGAACAGGAACCAGAGTCGGATAAAAGAAGGGCATCATATCAGTTTCATCAGGTGACCGGACGCACATTCCGAACCATTGATGTCGATATACAACCGGAGGATGAAGACCCTACCGCTACTATTCTGGAAGAGATTCACAGGGCTGAAGACGCAGTAAACAACTCTGTCGTCAGACTGCAGATAAGCCTCCCCGAGGAAGCAGAGGGGCAGATAAGGGACGCTGAAATACGCGAAGCCCTGAAAGGTGCGTATTATTCGACCGTATCCAAGGATATATCACGCGAGAGCCGGATCAGACTGGGAGGGGAGTCGGTCGAGGAAGTAGCGCCGCTAGAAGCACTCAAGGCATACCTCGAAGCTAATTTCTCTCCCGAACGAGCTGAAATACTTCTCGAGTACGGTGAGAAACTGATATCCGGAGAAAACGAGTAGCTGTTTCTTAGAGTACAGTCTAATCTCTGCCGGAGCATATCCGGGAATGAGCCCGAAAGCTAAGAAGATTTAGACATTTTCTGTTTCCGATAACGTACCTGTATGATATACTCTGTTGTAACCGGTTTAACTGGAGGAAAAGCCATGATAAAAAAACTGATTCTGGTATGCCTGATGTCAGCAACAATGTTGATGCCGGCGGCAAGCTGCGGAGGGGGTATTCAATACGAGGCGATAGAAATTGTACCGGAGGGTGCCGAAATCGTAGCAGGAATGAAGGTAAGCGAAGCTTTAAGAAACTGGCAGTTGTACGCAGAACTGCAAGGAAGTGAAAATGCTACCCGGCAGTTCGATGAGATAAAGGAACAATTCCTGGACGAAACGGGTATCGATATGAATGATATCTCTGAGGCTGTAATATTCGGTAAAGAACAGTCACTTGAAGCGCCGGAATATGCCGGATTTATTATGACCGGAAATTTCGCGGACAGGGATGTTATAGACAGGATTGAAAAAAATACCGGGCATACGTTTACCGAAGAACTATATTGTAAAATCACTGTATACATAGATGATGATAGTAACTTTGCAGCCGTGCGTATCAGTAATACTATGATGATTATAGGCTCGATCCAGGCCGTTAAGGACTGCATCGACGTAATTGAAGAGAATATAGGTCCCCTGAGCGGCACGGTACTGGATACTTACAACGACCTGGGAGATGTAATGATCAAGCTTGCCATGCACATCCCCCAGGAAACGAAGGAAACCTTCGCCGAACAACCGGGAGGAGAAATGATGCCGGTAGGGTTCGAAGCGTTCGAGGATATGCAGTCGCTGGGCCTGGCGGCCGACCTGGGAACCCAGGCGCTGACGGTTAACGTAAATATCGAATTTTCCCCAGCGGAATCCGCCCCGAAAGCGGCGGAATCGATAGATACCATGATCGGCTTTTTCGAAATGATGAGCCAGGACGAGGAGATGGCCGAGCTTCTGGACCGAATAAAAATAACCACCGGCGGTTCGCGCGTATATCTGAATTACGAGATATCACTGGCGGAACTTGCAGAGATAGCCGGCTCGATGGCAGACGGTACGGGAATTCCGTTTATCCCGTCTCTCCCTTCCGATGGAGAGTTACCGGAAGACTTCGAATTTCCGGGATGGGGAGAATTTCCCGATGAGGCACCCTAGGATTTCGACATATCGCAAATACCGGAATCCTGATATTTAACCGGTCGGTCTTGTGATAAAATCAGGGGGAGGATTTAATCCTCCCCCTTAATAATGGTAAGGAGGATCGGCAATAATATATTGCCGGTTTTACTGTCCGGAGGAATTTATCAGTGCCTGTGAAATTGAAAAACGGCATATTTTACGGCTGGGTGGTGGTAATTGTTTTTCTATTGATACAGGTCGTTCTGATGGGCATCATGTCTTCTTTCACCATCTTTTTTAAATCAATCGAAGCAGAATTCGAATTAACCCGCACCGTTACATCGGCGATTTCTTCGGTCTCGATGGTCCTGCTCCCGTTGACGGCGTTTGCCGGTGGCTGGGCGCTGGACAGGTACGGTCCGAGGAAAGTCCTTTTCTTTATGGGGCTTATTACCGGACTCAGTCTCGTACTTACCAGCCGGACAAACGCTGTCTGGCAGCTTTTTCTTACTTACGGTGTTCTGCTGATTATCGGCACCGGAGCAATATACGCCGTATCCGTCTCCACCGTTTCGAGATGGTTCGATAAGAAACGCGGTCTTGCCGTGGGGGTTTCCGGCTCGGGTGAGGGAATCGGTACGATGATAATGGCACCTCTCTCGACCTTTCTTATAGCCAGGTTCAACTGGAAAACAGCTTATCTGGTTCTCGGTCTGATTACGTGGGCGGTCGTTCTTCCTCTTTCCCGCCTGCTGAAAAAGGAGCCGGGAGAAATCGGTGTTTTACCGGACGGAGTACAACCGGTGACTCATGAAACGGTGATAACCCGGACAGAGGCTATAACGCCCGAGAAACCGGAAGGTTCGCTGGCAGATACCCTGAAAACACGTGGATTCTGGACCGTTGCCGGTATATGGATGTTTTTCTCATTTTGCATGTCGATGATACTGACGCATATCGTTCCGCACATTACCGATGTGGGTATATCAGCTGGCGATGCCGCGACAGTCATCAGTCTGATGGGCGCAGCAAGGATGATAGGGATGATAGGACTGGGTGTCGTTGCCGATAGAGCAGGTAGAAAGAAAGTGGCGATTATTTCCACTCTGGTACAATCGGGAGCCATGGTCTGGCTGATATGGGCGCAGGAACTATGGATGTTTTACCTGTTTGCCGTTGTCTACGGTCTGGCAAACGGGGGGCTGTTCTCGGGAGTAACAGCTTTGCTCGGAGATACCTTCGGGTTGAAACGACTCGGTACGATACTGGGACTGCTGGAGGTAGGGTGGGGTCTGGGCGCCGCTGTCGGACCGTTAGTCGGAGGTTTCATATACGATACCAGAGGGAGTTATTCAATAGCTTTCATACTGGCAGCGGCGGCGATGATAGTCATAACATTTCTGGTCGTTATACTTCAGCCGGAGAATTCACGGGAGTAGCAATTCGCCTGGAATAATACAGCGTCTAGAATTCATTCCGGTTATTCTTTATACTGGTATCTATATATACTCCGGTAAAACGGACTCAGGCTAATCACAGGAATCAAACTAATAATATTATAATTTTCGACGGGCGGGAGACGATATGAACGACCCATACTTGATATTCTACTATGTAGCGATGGTCTTATCGCTTTTGACTTCGCTGCTGGTTATCGTCTTAACGTGGCAGCGCCGCCAGGCTCCCGGAACGAAAGCGATGATAGCACTGGCCTTCTCGACTTTTATCTGGACGCTTGGTTTTTTCCTGGAAGCCAACAGCCAGACACTCGAACGGCAGTTGTTATTTAACAACGTAGGTTACATAGGTTCGATGAGCGTACCGGTTGCCTGGTTTATTTTTGCCGTTCACTATACCACCGGCGATAAATTAAGAACGCCCTCGAAGGTGCTGTCGTTCTGCATAATACCCCTGGCGACAATAATCCTTGTCTGGAGTAATAATTGGCATCATCTCATGTGGTCCAACGAGCATCTTGTCGGATCGGGGCCCTTTACCGTAACAACCAAGACTTACGGGACATTTTTCTGGATAGCGATGGCCTACAACTATATTTTGATTATATCCGGGGCGGTTATACTGATAAGGCAGCTTTTTACCGGCGTGAATTTATACAAAGGACAGGTCGTTTCATTACTGGTTGCAGTAAGTGTTCCCCTTATCTGGAATATCATATATGTTTTCAATCTCTTACCTATCCCCCGTAAAGACCTGACCCCGGTTGCTTTTGCAATATCCGGTACCGCCATCGTCTTCGGTCTGATGCGTTTTCAACTTTTTACGGCGATACCCTTCGCGCGTAAATTCCTGGTCCAGCAGCTAAGCGAGGGTGTTATTGCTATCGATATGCAGAACAGTTTACTGGAAGCGAATCTCGCAGCTCTGGGAATTTTCGGGATAAGTGAAAGCGTCATTGGACGAAAAATCGATGATATTTCTCAACTATCGGGTTTACTTGAGTTACTGGAAAGAAAAGATCCTGGCGACATCGAATTGTCATTAACCGTTTCCGGTGAAGTGCGGATATATGAGACCCGGAACATTCCGATGCATGATGACCAGCGTCAACAGGTAGGATGGCTGATACTTTTTCGCGATATCACGGAGCGTAAGCGCCAGGAACTGGAGTACAGGATTATTATACGGACAATGGTTGACGGCTTCTGGATAACCGATATGGGCGGTCGTTTCCTGGATGTAAACGAGGCTTACTGTAAAATGGTGGGATACGGCCTCGAAGAACTGCTGAATATGCGTATCATGGATATCGAAGCAATTGAGGTTCCGGAAGAAACAATCAGCCGCATAGAAAGGATTAAAAAAATCGGCCAGGAAAGGTTCGAGACACGCCACCGCTGTAAAGACGGCACAATAATCGACGTGGAAGTCAGTGCCAATTATCTTACCATAGGCGGTGAGAGAATGTTCGTATTCGTCAGGGATGTTACGGAGCGTAACAGGATGCAGTCGCAGTTGATAGCTCAGGACAGACTGGCATCGATAGGGGAGTTGACCGCGGGGGTGGCACATGAGATGAACAATCCACTTACAATCGTTAAAGGGTATTCGGAACTTCTACTCAAGAAAGAGCACGATCCGGAGACAACCAGCGACCTCAGTGTCATCAGCAGCGAGGTAGAGCGAGCTTCAAAAATAATCGACAATCTTCTTACATTCGCCCGGGAACAACCAGATGAAAAACAGCCGGTAAATGTCAATAACATCATCGAAAAAACCCTCGAACTGCGCAGGTACGAACAGGAGAGCAGGGGTATCGAGACGATTACCAACCTCGCTACCGATTTGTCCCGCGTGATGGCGAATGAATTTCAACTGCAGCAGGTCTTCATAAATATTATCATCAACGCAGAGTACTTTATGGCTGAAACCCACGGGAAGGGAGTATTGACTATCGCAACGAAGAATTCGGACGATTCGGTCCGCATTTCTTTTACCGATGACGGTCCGGGTATTCCCAGGGAGAACACGGAGCGTATCTTCAATCCGTTTTTTACTACCAAGGAAGTAGGAAAAGGCACCGGACTCGGCCTCAGCATATGTCACGGGATAGTAACCGAGCATAAAGGCAGGATATGGGCTGAGAACTCAAAAAATGGCGGGGCTGTTTTTATTGTCGAACTGCCGGTGTACCGGAGGCATTAAAGGGACAGGTATCCCAGTTCTGAAATCCCGTGCAGACTAAAGTCTTCTGAATTTAGCCTGAATCCGCGCGATTAGTTCGTTAGTCCTGAAGGGTTTCCTGAGAAAGTCATCCGCACCGCTGTCCAGGGTTCTTTCGAGTAATTTTTCATCTCGCGCCCCGGTTATCATAATTACCGGTGCAGAAGAAATTTCCCGAATTCTTTCGAGGGTGAATATCCCATCATGTCCGGGCATCATAATATCCAGTAATATCAGGTCGGGATTATGTTCTTTTACAAGCGAGAGAGCCAGTTCTCCGTCACCTGCTGTGAATACTTCATACCCTTCATCCAGGAGAGTCCTCTGAATCATCAGTACCAGACGAGGTTCGTCATCTACTACGAGAATTGTTTTTTTTCGGCTTGTTTCCTGTTGCATAGGTTTCTGTTCCAGGCCATAAGGGCAGCAGCGTTATTACCACACATGAGTATATCAACTCGGAGCATTATACCAAATGTTAGTATAGTTTTTTATAGCTTTAAGTATCAACCTCGGTGAGTCGAAAGTATCAATACCGGAAGTAATGGTTGCCGTTTGCATCTGGTTGTTTCTATACACCTTACCCCCTGCCCCCTTTCCGGCCAGTACCATCGAAGGTGACCGGAAGACTTTCCTGGCCAGAAAGGGGGAGTAAATAAGAGAGAGGGGTGAAAC